>JBBROS010000043.1:0-37515 GCA_038229135.1 Acetobacterales bacterium | reverse complement strand
TGCCGGTCGTTCGGCGCCGAGAGGTAGTTCGGCACGATCACCGGCTTGTCCGCCGGGTCGGCACTCCGCAGCATGATGCTGCCCCGGCTGTCCGGCCGGCACTGCCCGAAGTTGAACATGAACCCGGGATGCGAGGCCAAGGTGTAGCCTCGGTCGGGCGCGAGGGAGAAGTTGACGAACTGGTATTGCACCTCCGCCTCCTCGGCCCCCGAGGTCACCTTCGCGAACAGCGTCGCCTCGCAGGCGCCCACCGCCATCGGCCCACGCCGGTGCAGCGCATACCCGGCCGCCATCAGCACGCGCGCCGCCAGCGTCCCGGCCCGCTCGTTCATCGTGCCGGCCTTGCGCGTCCGGTAGGCCATGCGGGCGATGTAGTGGTCCTGCAGGTTCTGCCCCACGGCCGGGCGATGCAGCGCCACCTCGATGCCGAGCGCCTGCAGCGCCGCCCCGTCCCCGATGCCCGACAGCATGAGCAGCTGCGGCGAGGCCACGGCCCCCGTGCAGAGCACGACCTCCCTCGCCCGCAGCGTCTCCGGTGGCCCGCCATCCCGCTGCATCACGCAGCCCGCCACGCGCCCCTGCTCCACCAGCAGCCGCCGGACCGTGGCGCCCGTGATCACCGCGAGGTTCGCCCGCCCGCGCGCCGGCTTCAGGTAAGCCCTGGCCGAACTTACCCGCCGCCCCCGACGCACGTTGAGCTGCATGGGCGCCACGCCCTCGATCGGCCCGGCATTCACGTCCGCCACGCGCGGGAACCCCGCCTCGGCACACGCCTCGATGAACGCGGACGCCCCCTGGCACAGCCCCCGCGGCTCCCCAACCGGCACCGGCCCGCCCTGGCCGCGCGCCGGGTGCGGCGGCCCGTCCCAATCCTCGAGCCGCTTGAATGCCGGCAGCACGTCCTCGTAGGACCAGCCCCGCGCGCCCGCCTGCGCCCAGCGGTCGTAGTCGTGCGGCGACCCACGCAGGAACACCAGGCCGTTGATGGAGCCCGACCCGCCCAGCACCCGTCCGCGCGGCCACCCGATCCGGCGCCCGCCCAAGCCCTCCTCCGGCTCCGTCCCATACTTCCAGTCGAACTTCCCGCTCGCGAACAGCCGGGCATACCCGGCCGGGATGTGGATCCACGGGTCCGTGTCCTCCGGACCCGCCTCCAGCAGCACCACCCGCCGCGCCGGGTCTTCCGAGAGCCGCGCGGCCATGATGCACCCTGCCGTGCCGCCCCCCACAACCAGCACGTCGCACGGCCCCATGGTCATGCCTCGAGCACGCCCTCGTACACTTCGGACAGCGGCAGCTCGACCCCGATCTCCGGCATGGCCAGCACGGACTCGAACTCGGAGGCGGGCACTGCAACCCAATCCTCGCCCCGCCGCACGAAGACGTTTGCCGCAACCTCGGTCTGGGACAGCATGACATACCGCATGATCGACGGTGTGGCGCGATACTCCCGCATCTTCAGTATCGCATCCGTGCTCGCCGCGCTGGGCGGGAGGATCTCGAACACGACAGCCGGAGCCTCCTCGACCAGGTCCGCGTTGGCGCCATTCCCGCACGCGACGAACGCGTCGGGATACCGGATGCGTCCGTTCGCCAGGATCTTCAGATCACCGTTGAACGGGCGGCACGGGCCGCCCCGCAACCTGGTGACCAACGCCGCGAGAAGATTGACCGCGATCAGCGAGTGCGCCCGAGACCCACCCGTCATCGCGACCGGCTCGAACCCGTCGAACTCCCATCGCTCGGGCTGCTCGGCCTCCCAGGCCAGGAACTCCGCGAGGCTCATCCCCCTCCGCGCAACCGCAACCATCGCCAGCCCTCCTGCCGGCCACTCTACACAGCTCGCCTACGCCCTTCACCCCTCCCTTGAACACAGGGTGCGAGCGCAGACCCGGACGCCGTCAGAGGTTCGGCGCCGCGTCCGCCTTGACCCCCACGCCCTCCATCGCCCCCGCGCGCCGGATCAGCTCCCCCATGTTGCGCCAATGCGCCACCGCCTCACCCAGGCTCAGCTCGATGAACATCCGCTTCATCGGCCGCCCCGGCTCGGCCGCCATGTCCCGCTTCAGGTGCAGCATCACCGCCCCGGGGATGGCCTGCGTCAGCAGGTGCGACGCTTCCACCTCGGTCAGGTAGCCGGGCAACGGAAGGGCTTGCTCCATCGTGACATGCTCCTCGCACACGCAACGGCGTGGCGTCGCAGAGAAGGTAACATGAACGTGAACACAGCATGCAAACACAGCTTGCTGCCCCAGGCTTACGCCCAAAGCGTAGTGCGAAAAATGTCACACATTCGAGCTTGCTACCCCTTCACCCATCCCGACTCGCCCTGCTTCCAATAGGTTGCCGCGTGTCCTGCCGCCCGGACTGCCGCCCATCGGCGCCGGGCCGCCGCCAGCGCTGGCTCGTCGCCGCCGTCGAACAGGTCGAACACCCGGTCCCACCCCTCGGCCGCCGCCTCGACTCCGTCGATCAGAAACAGGAACCGCGCCCCGTTCGGCGCCTCCCCGGCCGCCACCGGGCCGTCGGAGGCCGGGGCGAGCCAGATCGGTTGCAGCGCCGCATGACCCGTGCGGGCCGAGCCGTGCGGCAGCCAGTCCGGCCGCGCCGCCTCCCACAGCGTCCGGTCCAACGCCTGCACGCGCTCGGCCGACCCGCACAGCACCAGCGCGCGCTGCCCGGCGGCAAGCGTCCGCCCCAGCAGCGCAGGCAGCGCTACATCCGGCCCCGTCCGCGTCAGGTGATAGAACCCAACCTCCGCCATCCGACTCGCCTCCTGGAAACAACCGGCCCATCGGCCTACAACCGGCCCGATGCCCGTCACCCTCTCCCTCTACATCGCTCGCGCCTTCGTCGCCGCCGTGCTCTCAATGCTGGCAGCGCTCGCCGGGCTCGTCGCGCTGTTCGACTTCATCGAGTTGCTGCGCCGCTCCGCCACGAAGGCCGATGCCACGTTCAGCCTCGTCGTCCAGATCGCGGCCCTCCGCCTGCCCTACATCGCCATGCAGATCCTGCCCTTCGCCGTCCTGCTCGGCGGCATCCTCGCCTTCTGGCGCCTCACCCGGTCCTCCGAGCTCATCGTAGCCCGCGCCGCCGGCATCTCGGCCTGGCAGTTCCTCGCCGCCCCGCTCGCCTGTGCCGTGCTCCTCGGCTTCATCGGCACCGCCGCCGTCTCGCCCCTCTCATCGGCCATGCTGGCCCGGGCCGAGGCGCTCGACAACGCCTACCTCCGCACCGGCGGCGGCCCCAGCGCGCTCGCCGGCGGCCAGCTCTGGCTCCGCCAGTCCGACCGCGAGCTCGATGCCGAGGGCACCGCCATCCTGCACGGCCGCACCGTCCAGATGCGCGGCGAACGACTCGTGGCCCAGGACGTGAGCGTCTTCCGCCTGGACCGCAACGACCGCCTGCTCGTCAGGATCGAGTCCCGCGACGCCGTGCTCCAGCCCGGCGCCTGGGCCCTGTCGGACGCCCGCCGCATGCTGCCGGACCGTCTGCCCGAGCCCATCGGCACCGCGTCCCTCGCCACCGACCTCACCGTCCGACGCGTCCAGGAAAGCTTCGCCACTCCGGACACGCTGAGCGTCTGGGCGCTGCCCGACTTCATCGACCTGCTCGAAAGGTCGGGCTTCTCGGCCATCCGGCATCGCCTCCACTTCCAGGCGCTGCTCGCCTTGCCGCTGCTCGCTGGTACCATGGCGCTCGTCTCGGCCGGGTTCTCGATGCGGGCCACGCGCCGCGGCGGGGTGGCGCAGATGATCGGCAGCGGCGTCGCGGCCGGGTTTGCGCTGTTCGTGGTCAGCAAGGTGGCCGAGGAGTTCGGCCAGTCCGGGGCGCTCCCCACCAGCCTCGCCGCCTGGGCGCCTGCCGGGGCCGGCCTGATGCTGGCGGTGGCGCTGCTGCTGCACCTGGAAGACGGTTGAGACTGTTCCGGGGCAGGACTCGCCCTGCCTTGCACCCCCCGGTATAGGAACGGCATGTCGCGCTCACGCCAGCGGCCCAGCCTCCAGGCCCGCCGCCAGAAACGGGCACTCCGGCGGGCCCGCCCCCCTCAGCCCCGGGCCGCCCCCGCCCCCGCCAGCCGTGCCGGCCTGGTTGCGGGCGCCGGGGCCTTGGCCCGGGCCCACCTGCTTCCAGCGGCCCGCCTGCTCGCCCTCGGCGCGCTCGCCTGGCTCGCGATGGCCGCCCCCTCCAACGACGCACACGCGCAGTTCGCACCTGCACGACGCCAGGCCCGCCCGGCCACCCCACCCATCCCGGCCAACCGCACCGACCCGGTCGCCTTCACCGCCGACGAGGTCCAATACGATCGCGACAACGCGCTGGTCACCGCCACCGGCAACGTCGAGGCCTGGCAGAACGACCACATCCTCCGCGCGGATAAGATAACCTTCGACCGCAACACCAACATCGCCGCCGCCTCGGGGAACGTCGTCATCATCGAGCCGGACGGCCAGACCTTGTTCAGCGACTATGCCGAGCTCACCGAAGGCTTCCGCGAAGGCATCCTCCGCGGCATGCGCGCCATCCTGGCCGAGAACGGCCGCCTGGTCGCCAATGGCGGCCGCCGGGTCGAGGGCAAGATCAACGAGCTCTCGCGCGCCGTCTACACCACCTGCAACCTCTGCGCGGCCGACCCCGAGAAGCCGCCGCTCTGGCAGATCCGCGCCCGCTCGGCCGTGCAGGACACCGAGAACAAGCGCATCGAATACCGCGACGCCGTGCTCGACGTCTTTGGCGTGCCCGTCGCCGGGTTCCCCTACTTCTTCCACGCCGACCCCTCGGCCAAGCGCGCCAGCGGCTTCCTGATCCCGTCGTTCGGGCAGTCCAAGCATCTCGGCGTGTTCCTCACCACACCCTACTACATCGTGCTCGACGAGCAGTCCGACGCGACGCTCTCGCCCACGTTCAACAGCCAGAACTACTTCGGCATGAACAGCCAGTATCGCCGCGCCTTCAACGACGGCCGCCTCGTGGTCGACGTCGGCATCGGCTACGACCGCGGCGGACTCGAGGGCGACGTGTTCGCCAACGGCCGCTTCAACTACGACGACAACTGGCGCTGGGGCTTCGACATCCAGCGCGCCACCTCCGCGCAGTTCCTCCGCGACTACCGCATCAACTCGCGCGGGGACCTGCTCACCAGCAGCGCCTTCGTGGAAGGCTTCGGCGTGGGCGCCTGGACCCGGGTGGATGTCAGCGCGCGGCAGGCCGTGACGACGACCATCAAGCAGAACCGCCTTCCCTATGCGCTGCCCCGCTACCAATACAGCTTCTTCGGGGAGCCGGACGCCCTGGGTGGCCGCCTGCGGTTCGACACGGTCAACTTCAACATCGTCCGCCCCGTCGGCACCAACACGCAGCGCCTCGGCGGCACGCTGGCCTGGGAGCGGCCGTTCACCGGCCTCGTCGGCGAGCGCTACAAGCTCACCCTGCAAACCGTCGCGGCCGGCTACACCGCGTCCTCGCTCGACCAGAACCCGAACTACTACACGCGCACCAGCACGCAGGTGGCCCGCATCCATCCGCAGGTGGCCCTCGAGGTCCGGTGGCCCGTGGCACGCGACGCGGGTGCCTGGGGCACGCAGATCATCGAGCCCATCGCGCAGGTCATTGCCGGGCCGCAGGGCGGCGGCAACCGCAACCAGCGCATCCCGAACGAGGACAGCCTGGACTTCGAATTCACCGACCAGAACCTGTTTCAGCTCAACAAATTCCCCGGGATCGACCGCGTGGAGGGCGGCCTGCGCGCCAACCTCGGCCTGCGCGGCAGCTGGACCATCGGCGGCCTGGGCATCGAGGGCCTCGTCGGCCAGAGCTTCCGCGCCCGAAAGGACGACACCTTCCCCGTAGGCTCCGGCCTCGAGGGCAGGAAGTCCGACTACGTCGCACGCGCCACCGTCACCCCTGCGACCTGGTTGGACGTGACGGCCCGCACCAGGCTCGACCGCAACCGCTTCACCCCCCGCTTCGCCGACCTGCAGGCCACGACCGGCACGGCCAACTTCCGCGTCGGCGGCGGCTACATCTACTCGGCCGTCAGCCCCTACTACTACTACGACCAGCCCACGATCCCGGCGAGCTACTTCCAGCATCGCAACGAGATCACGGTCAACGCCTCCGGCCGCGTCGGCGCCTACGGCTTCAGCGGCTATCACCGCCGAGACCTCGCGACCGGCAAGCCCACGAGCCTCGGCGCGCAGGTCAGCTGGGAGAACGAATGCGTCATCCTCGAAGCGAGCCTGAACCGCCGCTACACCTCGCTGCTCGGCGACAACGGCAACACGCTCGTGCTCTTCCAGGTCACCCTCAAGACCGTCGGCCAGTTCGGCTACAAGGCCCTCTGACGCCTATCTAGGACCCAGCCATGATCGCCCGCCTGCTCCTGACCTTCGCCTGCATCGTCGCATCCGCCCCTCCGGCCGCGGCGCAACCCGGTCGCGCACCCGCCAAAGCTCCCTCGAACGCCGCCTCCTCGAGCACCGGCAAGATCATCGCCGTCGTCAATGGCGATGTCGTCACCTCGGGCGACGTCAGCAACCGCGGTCGCCTCTTCGCGCTCAGCACCGGCCTGCCCGTCACGCCGGAGGTGCTCGAGCGCCTGCGCCCGCAGGTGCAGAAGCAGCTCGTCGACGAGCGCCTGCGGCTGCAGGAGGCCCAGCGCCGCAAGATCGCCGTCAGCGACCGCGAGATCGCCGAGGCCATCGCCGAAATCGAGCAGCGTAACAACCTGCCGCCCGGCCGGCTGGCAGCGAACCTGCAGGGCCAGGGCGTCGCGTTGCGCACCCTCATCGACCAGGTGCGCGTGCAGCTCGGATGGACCCGCGTGCTCCGCCAGGAGCTGGGCCTGAAGGCCGAGATCAACGAGGCCGACATCGCCGAGCAGGACCGCATCTTCAAGGCGCAGGTCGGCCAGCCCGAGTATCGCGTCGGCGAGATCTTCATCCCCATCGATGATCCGGCGCGCGCGGCCGACCAGCAGCGTTTCGCCGAGGCCGTCATCGGGCAGCTCCGGGGCGGCGCCCCCTTCGGTGTGGTCGCCGCCCAGTTCAGCCAGGCACAGACGGCGCTTCAGGGCGGAGACCTCGGTTGGGTCGCGCTCACCTCGCTCGACCCCGAGGTCGCCGCCACCGTGTCCCAGATGCCCCCCAGCGCCGTCAGCAACCCCGTCCGCGTGCCGGGCGGGATCATGATCGTGACACTCCGGGCCAAGCGCGACATCGGCCGCGAGCGCAGCACGGTGGTGAACATCCGCCAGGCCTTCGTCGCCTTCACCGCACCGCTCAACCCGCAGGCGCCCACCGACCAGCAGAAGCGTGCCGTGGAGCAGGCGCAGCAGATCAGCCGAAGCGTGAAATCCTGCCCCGACGTGGACGCCGCCAACGACCGCGCCGGCAAGGCCCGCCCGTCCGACCCGGGTGAGATCCGCCTGGAGGGCGTGGGCTCGCCCCAGCTCCGCCAGCTCCTGGCCGGCATGCCGATCGGCCAGCCCAGCAAGCCCGTGGTCTCGCCCGAGGGCGTCGCCGTGCTCATGGTCTGCTCCCGCGACGAAAAGACCGCCGCCGCACCATCGAAGGAGGAGACCACCAACCGCCTGCTTGGCGAGCGAATCGAGCTCGCCTCCCGCCAGCTTCTCCGAGACCTCCGCCGCCGCGCCATCCTGGAAGAGAGAGGCTGATCCACGTCCACCCTCCCTGTGCGGGAGTTGCCCGGGGGAGGGGGCCACCGGCACGAACCACGATTGGCGTAAGCCGCTTGTAAACCACCCCCCTCCCGCCGATATCCGCGCCCGTCCCCATCGGGACGCCTCGGGAGACGTACCATGGCCACCGCCACCTTCGCCGAACATGCCCGCAGCTTTGCCCGGCCTGCCAACGCCACCGCTCGCATGGCGCGCCTGCGCACCCTCGCCTGGCTGCTCGATGCCCAGTTCAGCCTGCCGGGCACCCGCTTCCGCTTCGGCCTGAACGGTTTGATCGGCCTGGCACCCGGCGTGGGCGACGCCGCGATGGGCCTCATCTCGCTGTTCTTCGTGCTCGAGGCACGCCGCATGGGCGTCCCTGCCCCGCTGCTCGGCCGCATGCTCGCCAACATCGCCGTCGAGGTCGTGGGCGGCAGCGTCCCGGTGCTCGGCGACCTGTTCGACATGGCGTTCAAGGCAAACCTGCGGAACGTGGCCCTGCTGGACACCTGGTTCGCCACCCAGCGCACGTAGGCTTCAACGGCCCGAACCTTGCGCTCCGGCGCCCCGGCCGCCATTTTCGCGCTCCGACAACCGTTAGGACCATCGATGACCGTCGACGTGAAATACCGGACTACCGCAACGGCCCATGGCGGCCGCGACGGCGAGAGCCGCACCGATGACGGCGCGCTCGCCGTCAAGCTCGGTGTGCCGAAGGAGATGGGCGGCAACGGCCAGGGCAATAACCCGGAGCAGCTCTTCGCCGCCGGCTACGCAGCCTGCTTCCTGGGGGCCATGAAGTTCGTGGCCAGTCAGAACGCGGATGGCGCCAAGGTTCCGAGCGACGCCACGGTGAATGCCGACGTCGGCATAGGCCCCCGCTCCGAAGGCGGCTTCGGGCTCGATATCGAGCTGAAGGTGCACCTCCCGGGCATCGACCGCGCGGCTGCCGAGGCGCTGGTCGACAAGGCCCACCAGGTCTGCCCCTACAGCAACGCCACGCGCGGCAACGTCCCCGTGCGCCTCTCGGTCATCTAACCATGATTACCGCCGTGGCCTGGGACGCTTTCACGCAAGGCAGCCTCCCCGGCCGCGGCGCCACCCTCCGCCAGGTGGCTATCCCCGCAGGCCGCGTGGCCGCTCGACACCACCACGACCACGAGCAGTTCCTGTTCGTCGCCTCCGGACAGGGCACGCTCCGCTCCGAGGCCGGCACCATCCCGCTCACCCCCGGCACTGCGCTGCACCTCCCCGCCGGCGACTGGCACGAAGCCGACTTCGCTTCCGACACGGTCTTGATAGAGCTAAACCTGGCTTTCTGAGCGGCCTCGGCTCCAGCCGCCTCCGTCAAGACCCGCTCCCCAGCACCTCATACGCCAGCAGCGCCCCCATCGGCAGCAGCATCAGCGCCGCCCCGCGCGACACCGGCCAAACCTTCGCGCCCAGCACCGCCCCCGCCATTGCCACCAGCCCGGCGCCTACCGTCATCACGCTCCGGCTGTCCGTCGCCGCGAGCGCCACGTGATAGACCAGGCACGAGGCCCAGACCGCGTCCAGCAGCCGACGCTGCCACGCCACCCGCAGCTTCCACCGGGCGAGCCCCAACGCGCCCAGAGACACCGCCCACAGCACGTCGAGCTCCAACTGCCGCCCATCGCTGTCCGACACCCAGCCCATGAACAGCGCCGCCGCATCATCCGCGAGCGCACCCAGCGCATAGACGCAAACCGCAAACCAAGGCCGCTGCCCCGCTTCCGTCCCGGCCAACCGCCACAACTCGGCGGCCCCCGCCGCCACCCCGCCCAGCAGCAACACCTGCCCCGCCGGCCGCAGCCCGAACGACACGTCGAACTCGCTCCAGAACACCCGCCATGGGTCGATCTTGGTCCCGAACCGATACCACGCCCACTCCGACACCAGGGTCAGCGCCGCCGCCCCGAACCCGATGGCGAGCAACGCCGAAACCTGCCGATCGGCCCCCGCCGGCAGCATCCGCCACAGCATCAGCCAGTAGAACACGCCTGCCGCCAGCAACGCCTGGGACACGTCGAGCTTCGACTGCAGCACGTAGTGCACGAGCCCCAGCACCGCGACCCCATACACGATCCGGTGCAGCCGCTTCCACGCGCCACCGAGCGCCCGCATCCACCCGTCGGTACTCGTGAACCCGAGCGCGACCAGGCCCAGCACCGCCACGAAACCGATCGTGAGGTAGAACCGCTTCACGATCTCTGCCCCGATCGTCCACAACCGCCAGTTCTGGTCCGTGCAATACAACACCAGGTGCAGCGCGACATAGGCCAGCGCCGCATTGCCCACCATGCGCCGCACCACCGCCACCTGCGGCCGCCCCGACAGCGCCCGCAACGGCGAGATGGCAAGCGAAGCCAGCAACATCCACGCCGCATACGAACCGGTGCTGTGGATGGCCGCGTTCACCCCCCGCGGCCCGGTCAACCCGAACGCCCACCGCACTGCGAGATACAAGCCAGGCACCAGCAGCAGCGCGAGCACCGTGGCCCGGAGCGTGTCGAACCGGCCCTTCCGGTCGGTCCAGGGCACCAGCTCCGTCCGCGTCGGCGCCAGCCGCGCCCCGCGCAGCCGGCTCAGCAGCGTCGGGGCGGCCACGCTCTCAACGGCCACGCCCAGCCTCCCTCGCGTAGCCCGGTGGCGCGCTGAACAAGGCCGGGTCGAGCGGACCGTAGGTCACGCGCAGTGCCTCGGCCACGACCTGCGGCCCGGCCTTCATCCGCAGCGTCACCCCGTCCGGGGTCAGGCAGGTGGACAGCGCGCCACCGCCGGGCATGGCCGCCTCCCAATCCAAGCAGCCCAGCCCGGCCACCGTGGCCGAGCCCCGCCGCGTGCCGGGCTCCCCCCCGCCCCCCGGCAGCCCGGCGGGTGCTGCAACCTGCAGCGCCTCCCGCGTCGCGTCGCTCACCATCACCATCGTGTGGGCCCGATGATCGACGATCGCGTAGAACCCCGGTGTCGGCGGGTCCAGCCGCGCCCGCTGCGTCAAGGCCTGGAAGCGCCAGCGCTGCTCCACGGCCTGCGCCCCGCTGCCGGCCCGGTACACCACATCCACGTCCCGCGTCGGCAGCGGGGGCGGCCGCTCCTGCGCCGGCGCCGCCAGCGGCCAAGTCAGCGCCCCGAGCATGGCCGCCGCCACCCGCCGCCTCACCGCAGCCCCCCGAATAGGTCCTTCAACATCTTCGCCGGCTGGCCGCCCGAACCGCCGCCCGCGCCCCCGCCCTGCAACGACGGCAGCGCGATATACCCGGGCGGCACCTCGAACCGCTCGGCCGGCAGCGCTCCATACTGCACCGACAGCGCCCGGATCCGTCCTTGCCGGCCCTGCACCATCGCCTCGCCCCGCAGCACCACCCCGTCCCGCGTCAGGCACACCGCGCCCTCGTGCCCGTCCGCAGTGAACCGGTGCTCCCGGCACCGCAGCCCCGCCACCGTCGCCTCCGCGGCCCCGCCATCCTTGGGAACGAGCCGCGCTCCCTCGAGCGACAGCAGGATGAGGTCCGCCGCCTTGACCCGAAGCGGCATCGACACGCGCAGCCCGGTGTCGATGACCTGCCCGCCATTCGCGCGCAGGTCCAGCAGCGCGACCTGGTTGTGCCCCTCCGCCTCCGCCCGCACCCGTTGCGCGCCCGAAGCCCAGCTCAGCCGCACCGGCCCCGACAGTCCGCCCGGGACCAGCTGCGTCGCCGGCCCCTCCACGGCATAGGTCACGACCACATCCCGCGAAGGCCGGGTCAGCGGCGCCTCACCGGCCGCGCACAGGGCGAGCCCTGCCACGAGGAGACCCAGACGTCTCACCGGGACAGGCCCTGGGGCGCCGCCTGCATCGCCGAGAGCCGGTCATACCCCGCCGGCACTGCGAAGGCCGCGTCCGGCACCGCCTCGAACCGGACCGCAAACGCCTCGACCAGGTTTCGCCGCCCCTGACCGTCCTGGAACTGGTGCCGCAGGATCACCCCCTCCTTCGTGATGCAGAGCGTCCGCTTGCTCGGGTCGTTCACGCTTTCCCACACCGTGCAGCGCTGCCCGGCGAGCGTCGCTTCCGCCCGCTTCGTGAACCGCCCACGCTCATCCAAGATGAACAGCGGCTGCGGCCCTTCCGCCCAAGGCAGCTCCGTCGCCGTCAGATCCTGCGGCACCATCAGCAGCACGCCCTTCGTCGGCGGGCTCGCCACGATCCAGCTCGCATCGGGTAGGTCGAGCCGCAGCGCCGAGCCACCGGCCCGGAAGCTCACCAGCACGTCGATCGCCTCCCCCGTGGCCGGCGACAGATGGTAGGCCACCAGCGCATCCCGCCCCGGCACCACCGGCGGCCTCTCGCCAGGCGTCGGCTGGGCCCATGCCCCGCCCGACAGCCCCAGCGCGAGCGCCACCAACCAGGCCTTCAAGCCCCGCCTCCGGCATGGATGGCCTTGAACTCCGCCTCGAGCTGCTCGGCCGGCGGCGCGCTCAGCCACTGCGCCTGCCCCTGCACCGCCTCCGCCAACATCGTCTTGTAGGCGTCCCGCGGGATCTCCACCGCGCCGAACTGCGCCAGGTGGCTCGTCACGAACTGGGTGTCGCGCAGCCGATACGCACCAAGCCGCATCCGGGCCACCAGATGCACCAGCGCCACCTTCGATGCATCCCTCGCCCGGCTGAACATGCTCTCGCCGAAGAACACGCCACCGAGCGACACTCCATACAGTCCACCCACCAGCACCCCCGGCCCGCCATTCCCGCCATCCGGCGCCGCCCATACCTCCACCGAGTGCGCGTGCCCCTGCCGGTGCAGGTCCTGGAACAGCCGCTCGATGTCCGTGTTGATCCACGTGTCCTCCCGTCCTGGCGCCGCCGCCGCGCATCCCGCGATCACCTGCGCGAAGGCCCTGTTCGCCGTCACCTTATATGGGCCGGACAGCACCGTCCGCAGCAGCCGCCGTGGCAAATGGAACCGGTCGAGCGGCAACACGCCGCGCTGCTCCGGGTCCAGCCAATACAGCCGCTGCCCTCGCCTTGTCTCCGCCATCGGAAACAGCCCGACCCGGTACGCCCGCAGCATCAGCTCCGGCGTGACCTCAATCGTGCGGCGCGACATGGACCCGCCTCTTCGACACGCCTTCGGCCTCAGGCTTGTTACCGGCTGACCGTATCAGCAACCGTGCCGCGCCGCATCAATCCTTCGCCGTTTGCCCGGTCACAAACCGTTCGAGCCAATGGATCGTATAGTCGCCGGCCTGGAACTGCGCGTCGTCCACGATCCGCCGGTGCAGCGGCAGCGTGGTCCGGATACCCTGGATCGCGAACTCGCCCAACGCCCGACGCATGCGCGCGATTGCCTGCGGCCGGTCCGGCGCGTGCACGATCAGCTTGGCAACCAGGCTGTCATAGTGCGGCGGCACCACATACCCCGCGTAGAGCGCGCTATCCACCCGCACCCCGAGCCCGCCCGGCGCATGGAACAGGCTCACCAGCCCCGGCGTCGGCATGAACGTCTCCGGGTCCTCGGCCGTGATCCGGCACTCGATCGCGTGCCCGTCGAACCGCACGTCCGCCTGCGCGTAGCCGAGCGCGGCCCCGGAGGCCACGCGGATCTGCTCCCGCACGAGGTCCACCCCGCACACCATCTCCGTCACCGGGTGCTCCACCTGCAGCCGCGTGTTCATCTCGATGAAGGCGAACTGCCCGTCCTGATACAGGAACTCGAGCGTGCCCGCGTTCCGATACCCGAGCCGCCTGAGCCCATCCGTCACCACGCGGCCCAACCGCTCCCGCTCGGCCGCCGTCAACGCCGGGGAGCCAGCCTCCTCGAGCAGCTTCTGGTGCCGCCGCTGCAGGCTGCAGTCGCGCTCCCCGAAATGCACCACGCTGCCATGGTGGTCGGCCAGCACCTGCAGCTCGATGTGCCGCGGGCGATCCAGGTATTTCTCCAGGTAGACGCTGTCGTCGCCGAACGCGGTCCGCGCCTCGGTCCGCGCCACGCGCCACGCCTCCTCCAGCTCGTCCGGCCCGTGCGCCACCTTCATCCCACGCCCGCCGCCGCCCGCCGCTGCCTTGATCAGCACCGGGTAGCCGACCTCCGCCGCCACGGCCCGTGCCTCGTCCACCGTCTCGAGCGCCCCCGCCGAGCCCGGCACCAGCGGCACCCCGATGCTGGCCATGGCCGTCTTGGCCGAGATCTTGTCGCCCATCATCCGGATATGCGCGGGGCTCGGCCCGATGAACGTGATCCCGTGGGCCTCCACCGTCTCGGCGAAATCGGCGTTCTCGCTCAGGAACCCGTAGCCCGGGTGGATCGCATCCGCCCCAGTCACGGTCGCCGCCGAGATGATCGAGGGCACGTGCAAATAGCTCTCCCGCGCCGAGGGTGGCCCGATACACACGCTCTCGTCGGCCAGCCGCACGTGCATCGCGTCCGTGTCGGCCGTGGAATGCACCGCCACGGTCGCGATCCCGAGCTCCCGGCAGGCACGGATCACCCGCACCGCGATCTCGCCACGGTTCGCGATCAGGATTTTGTGAAACAAGCTCAGGCGATCACCAGGAGCGGCTGGCCGTATTCGACGGGTGCGCCCGACTGCACCAGGATCTGCGTCACGGTGCCGGCGTGCGGCGCCTTGATCGGGTTGAAGGTCTTCATCGCCTCGATCAGCAGCACCGTCTGTCCGGCGCTCACCACCTGGCCAAGCGCGATGTAGGGCGTGGCGCCGGGCTCGGCAGCGAGGTAGGCGATGCCCACCATCGGGCTCGTCACGGCCCCGACCGGGGGCGGCGCCTCGGCCGCTGGAGCAGCCGCCACAGCAGGCGCCGCCACGGGCGCCGCGGTTGGCTGCGGGGCCGCGTACGCCACCGTCACCTGGCGCACCAGCCGCAGCCGGCTCTCGCCCTCCTGCAGTTCGAGCTCCGTCAGCCCGGCCTCCGTCAGCACGGCCGCGAGCAGCCGCACCGTCTCCGGGTCGAAGCCACTCTTGCTCATGCCCGGTTCAACTCTTTATCCTCGAGCAGCGCCGCCACCGCCTGCAGCGCCAGCGCATACCCGTGCACGCCCAGCCCGGCGATCACCCCCGTGGCCGCCTTGGACACGTAGGAGTGCTGCCGGAACTCCTCCCGGCGATGGATGTTCGTCACATGCACCTCCACCACCGGTAGCCCCACGGCGAGCAGCGCGTCCATCAGCGCGATCGAGGTCGTCGTGTAGCCCGCCGGGTTGATGATGATGGCCCGGGCTCGGCCGCGGCACTCCTGTACCCAGCCAATCAGCTCCCCCTCGGAGTTGGTCTGCCGGAAGTCGATCGCGAGGCCGAGTTGCTCGGCCGCCTCGGCACACAGCGCCTCCACGTCGTCCAGCGTCGTGTGCCCATAGAGCGCCGGCTGCCGCAGCCCCAGCATGTTCATGTTCGGCCCGTTCAGCACGGACACCAGCGGAGGACCACTCATCCCCGCGGCCTAGCAGAGCCCGGCTATCCCGGCAACGGCCCCGCTATCCCGGTCGTGCGCCCGCCGCACGATCGCAGCCACGACGGCCCCGCTCAAGGCCGGGCGCCCCGGTCCGGCCCGGGCCGCCGCGCACGCCAGCCCAGGAACTCCTCGAATAATCTCTCCCGCTGCGCCGGGGTCAGCCGCGCGGTCGACCGCCCGGAGTTGATGAGGAACTGGTCGAACTCCCGCCGCAGCCGCGCCATCTCGGCCTCGGCTGGCGCCGGCAGGTCCGGCTTGCGCCCGTCCACCGTGGACGCGGCGGCAGACGCTGCAGGCGGCTCGCCGCCCGGCGCAGGAGCCGCGGCACTTGCAGTTGGCGACTGTGGGGTGGCAGCCGACGGGGCAGCCGCAGCGGCCGGCGGCGTCCCCGGCGCGTCCCGGCCCGTCCGCGCGCTGGCCACGCCCCGGTCGGCAGCCGTGGACGACGGCACCGGACGTGCTGCCGGACCAGGCGCCGGCCGCAATTCACCTGCCCACGGCGTCGCCCAAAGCACCACCCCGACAGCGATGGCCAGCCCCGACCCCACGAACGCCGCCGCACCGAACCGCATCCGGCGGCGACGCGTGTCCTCCCGCACCAACGTCGCCCGAACCGCATCCACGGGCGAGACGGCTTTCGGAGGCGGCAGCCGGACCGCGACCACCGGAGCCTCGGGGACGGCCGCAACCGCCACCCCGGCCCGCATCTCGGGGGCGGCCGCAATCGCCTCCGCGGCCCGCTTCCGCGCGAAAACGGGCGGCGGCAGCGGCACCGGATCTGCCGCGGCAGCCTCCGCCGGGCGCATCTCCGGCAGCGTGCTGGACTCGACTTCGTCGTGCTCGCCGCTGTGCACCCCGGCGCGCTCGGCGCCCAACAGAACCACCTGCAGCATCGGCCCGCCGGCATGCGCGCGTGACGCCGAGACGAGCATCTCGAGCGACCGCATCGCCCCACCCGCCAGCGTCTCCGCCTGCTCGATGACGAGCACCACCCGGCGCTCCGCCCCTTCCCGCTGCAACAGCGCCCGAGCAGCCTCGCGCATGTCCGCCTCGCTCAGCGCGTCGGTCACCGCCCCCGAAACCTGCAGGAGCAGCCGCTCCGTCGTCAGCTTCGCGCGGAGCGGGTTGCCGGCCCGCACCACCCGCGTCTGGCCGTCCTCCAACGTGGTCAGCATGGCCTGCAGCGCCACCGCCCGCGCCTCGGCATCGGGCTCGACGACATGCACGAACCGCTCGCCGACGCCGAGCGCCGCCTCGGGCGTCACGACGTCGAGCACGACTCTATTTCACCTCCGCCTCCTGCTGCTCGAAGGCGCGGAACAGCCGCTCCTTTTCCGCGGCCGACAGGTTGGCCCGCTCCACTCCGGACGCGTTCGCCCGAAACGCATGGCCCGCTGCCGAGCGTTGGAATGCCGGCGCCGTGTAGCCCCGGTTCGGCCGCAGCACCATCACGGGGCGCGGCGGCGCCACGCATCCCGAGGCCGCCAACCCCAACGCCACTGCGATCCATCGCCCCAAGTGATCCCCCATGGCTGCTGGCAGCCGCACGACGTCCAATCAACGCGTACGGCCCGGACAGGGTTCGGCCGGGCAACGGTCTCGTAACCTTCACTGTTGCTCGATGCTCGTTCACGCCCACCGCCATGGTCCAGCAAGCATCGGGACGTCGCTCGCGCTATGTCAATCACGTTTCGCCCGAATAACCGAATGCCGACCCGTTGGCCGGCCGATCACGGTGAGATTGGACGGCTGCTTAACTCATTGGCAAACCCGCGGCCACACACTGCGGCCATGTCCGACATCGACACCCTTCCACACGGCCCCGGCACCCGCCCGGCTTTCGACCCGAAGCAGGCCAGCGCAGCGCTATCCGGCCGGGGCGCTCTGGATGCAGCCCTGTCCACCCTGCTGCCCCCTGGCGGCCGCATGCTGCCCGGCCCCGCCCTCCTGCTGATCGACCTCGACCACTTCAAGTATGTCAACGACGCGCTCGGCCATCGTGCCGGGGACATGGTGCTGTCGCTGGCCGCCGCGCGCCTTGCCAAGTCCATCCGCACGCAGGACCAGCTCTTCAGCCTGGGTGGGGACGAGTTCGCCATCCTCTGCCCCGAGCCCGACGACCCGGAGGCGATGGGCGCCCGCCTGGTCGAGTTGCTGAGCCGCCCCTACCTGGTCGATCGGAAGGCCTGCAACGTCACGGCGAGCGTTGGCTGCGCCGTGGCCCCGGCCGACGCGACCACCGCCATGGACCTGCTCCATGCAGCCGACCTCGCGCTGAACCTGGCCAAGCAGGAGGGTCGACAAACCATCCGCCGCTTCCGCCCAGCCCTGGCGGAGCACACGAAACGCCGCCGCATGCTCGAGCAGGACCTGCGCCGCGCCCTGGCGATGCGCCAACTGGTCCTGCACTACCAGGCACAGGTCAACCTGCGCACCCGGCAGCTGACCGGCTTCGAGGCGCTGCTCCGCTGGCAGCACCCCACCATCGGCCTGGTTCCGCCCGACCAGTTCGTGGGCATCGCCGAGGACACCGGGCTCATCGTGCCCATCGGGGAGTGGGTGCTGCGGGCCGCCTGCCGCCAGGCCGCTCTGTGGCCAGAGCCGGTGGGTGTCGCCGTGAACGTCTCGCCCATCCAGCTGCGGGAGCCGGCCCGTTTGGTCGCCGCAGTGCGGGCTGCCTTGCAACAGGCCGGGCTGGCCCCGGCCCGTTTGGAGGTCGAGATCACGGAAAGCGCGCTCATCCGCCACCAGGTGCAGACCCGCGACGTGCTCGCCGCCCTGAGGGAGCTCGGGGTCCGCGTCTCGATGGACGATTTCGGCACCGGCTACTCCTCGCTCAGCCAGCTTCGCAGCTTCCCGTTCGACAAGATCAAGATCGACCGCTCCTTCGTGCGGGACGTAACGGAAAGCTCCGAAGCCGCCGGCGTGGTCCGCGCCATCGCCGCCCTCGGCCGCAGCCTCGGCATGAACATCACCGCCGAGGGGGTGGAAACCAGCAGCCAGGCGAGCTTCGTGGAGGCCGGCGGCTGCACCGACATGCAGGGCTACCTCGTCAGCCGCCCCATACCGGCCGACGCGCTGCCCGAGTTCATGCGCCTTCTCGACCCTTCAACCCTCAAGCCGGACCTGCCATGATCCTGCCCAGCCCAATCCTCCGACTCGTCCATTGCAGCCGCAACACCATCGCTGCCGCCCGCCCCGGCGTCTGCCTGGTGGACGAAGTCCGGTCCATCCTCGCCCTCTCCCGCCGCAACAATCGGGCCGCCGGCGTCACGGGCGCACTCCTGTTCACGGAGTCCGCCTTCGTTCAGGCGCTCGAGGGCCCGCCCAACGAGGTGGAAGCAACGTTCGAACGGATCGAGCTCGACCCGCGCCACGCCGGCGTGACGATACTCGAGACCGAGATGACGATGGAGCGCCGGTTCGGCGAATGGTCCATGGGCTATTGCGGGAAGGCCGCGCTCGGCCAACTCGCCGCCCTCGGTCTCGACAAGTCCTTTGCTCCCCTGGCGCCGGACGGCCCCAACCCGGTCGCCGCCCTGCTCTACAGCCTACTCGAGACCGAGGCCGACTGGGCCGGATCGAACTGGGCCGACACCAGCGCCGGAATGGTGGCAGGCTGAGCCGTCAGCCCTGGGCCTCGCGGGCCGGCTCCGCACTCCATGCCGCCTCCACCTCGCGCCGGGCCTGGTCCCAGAAGGCGAGATCACCACCCTCGGGCCGCCCCGCCTCCTCCCATAGTAGGTAGGCCCGCATGCGGATCGCCTCGAGAAGTTCGTTGTTCGGCATCCCAAGCTCCCGTGCGCCGCGGGCCCGCCCCGCCGCCCGCTCACGACGCTTCAGCGCCGCCAGCGCGCCCGAGTTCCGCCGCAAAGCGGACTCACTTCGTTCCTGTCAGCACCTCGTCCGTGTGTTCCCCCACGCCCGGCAGGCCATGCCGCTGCGCCAGCCGACGCCCGTCGAACGAAAGCGGCAGCGCCGGTAGCCGCACCGTCCGCCCATCCGGCATCGTGAGCGGCACGAGCCCGCCCGAGGCCGCCAGATGCGGGTCGTCGAACAGGTCCCACGGCCGTGCGATCGGCGCGAAGGGCAACCCGAGCTCCTCGCACCGCGCCATCAGCCCGGCGGCGTCGAACCCCCGCATGGCGGCCGCCACCACGGGCAGCACCCGCTCCCGCGCCAATACCCGCTGCTGCTGCGTGACGAGCGCCGGGTCGGCGGCGAGCTCGGCGAGTCCAAACGCGTCGCAGAACAGCCGCCACTGCGTGTCCGTCACCACGCCGACGAACACCTGGCTGCCGTCGCCGGTGTCGAAGATGTCGTAGATCGGCCAGGCCGGGCGCCGCACGCCCATCGGCGGCGGCTCCACCCCCGTCAGCGCCGCCTGGGCCATGTGCTGCGCCACCAGCACCATGTTCGTCTCGAACAGCCCGGCCTGCACGTGCCGCCCCACCCCGGTCCGCGCCCGTTCGATCACGGCGGCCAATATGCCCAACGCGGCGAACGTGCCGCCCAATATGTCGTTCACGCTCGAGCCCGCCCGCATCGGCTTGCCCGGCAGCCCGGTCATGTAGGCCAGCCCGCCCATCATCTGCACCACCTCGTCAAGCGCCACCCGGTGCTCGTACGGGCCGGGGAGGAAGCCCTTGCAGCTGCAATAGATCAGCCGCGGGTTCACCGCCCGCAGCGCCTCCCACCCGAGCCCGAGCTTGTCGAGCGCGCCGGGCCGGAAATTCTCCACCAGGATGTCGGCCTCCGCCACCAGCCCCTGCGCCGCCCGCTGACCGGCCTCGCTCTTCAGGTCCAGCACCACGCTGCGCTTGTTGCGCCCGAGCATGGCAAAGAACCCCACCCCCGCCCCCTGCAGCCGCCGCGTGTTGTCCCCGGCCGGCTTGTCGCCCTCCGCCGCCGGCTCCACCTTGATCACGTCGGCCCCGAGATCGGCCAGCGCGAGCCCGGCCGTGGGGCCCATGACCATGTGCGTGAACTCGACCACCCGCAGTCCCGCGAGGGGCTGGGCCCAATCGCTCATGCGGCGGCCAAGCCGAACTCTGCGCGGAACGTCTTCGGGATGCCCGCGCGCGCGAGCCCACCATGGCGCGCCTCGTCCGGCAGGCCCGCCGCCAGGATCGCCCGTGCCTCCAGCAGCCCCTCGAGGCTGATGCCGGTGCGGAAGCCCATGCTCTCCAGCATGAACACGAGGTCTTCCGTCACGATGTTCCCGCTTGCCCCCGGCGCATAGGGGCACCCTCCGAGCCCGGCCAGGCTGCTGTCGAACGAGCGGATCCCCTCCTCGAGCCCGGCCAGCGCATTGGCGAGGCCCAACCCCATGGTGTCGTGCAGATGCAGCCCTTCGACCTTGTCGCCGATCGCCGCCCGAACCGCCCGCACCACGCTCTTGATCTGCGCCGGGTGCGCATAGCCCACCGTGTCGGCCATCGCCACCAGGTCCGCCCCGGCCCGCACGAGCCCCTCGGCCACCTCGACCACCCGCCGCTCCGGCACTACGCCGTCGATGGAGCAGCCGAACGCCGTGCTCATGGCCCCCTCCACCTCCAGCGTGGTCCCACTCTCCCGCACCCAGGCCACGATCCGCGCGACCTCGGCGACCGCCTCGTCCGTGCTGCGGTTCGTGTTGGCCCGGCTATGCCCCTCGCTCACGCTCACCGGCACGCTGATCCGCGCCGCCCCGGCCTCGGCGGCCAGCTGCGCCCCCTTCAGGTTCGGCGCCAACGCGACGATCCGCACCGGCTTGCCTGCGTGCCGGAGATGCCGAACCGCGCGCACCACCTCCGCCGTGTCCGCCATCTGCGGGATGATGCGCGCCGGCACGAAGCTCCCCACCTCGATCTCCGGGACCCCGGCGGCCGCCAGCGCCTCGATCCAGCGCACCTTCACCGCCGTGTCCATCCGGCTCCGCGCCATCTGCAGACCGTCCCGCGGGCCCACCTCGCACACCACGACCCGTTCGCTCATCATCACGTCTCCCCAGGAAGCCAGCGTGCGTCCAGCCCGGCTTGCGCGCAAGCCGGGCCATGATGGGCCTGTCGCGCCCCTTCGCCCGGGTCGGCCGAGCCGCACCGGCCACTTGACCGGTCCGCTCACGATCACGCCAGCTTGCGTTCCCGCCCGGCCCCGATCGCGTATCTTGGTTGGAACTATCCAAGGCACATCGATGACACGGCCTCTGCCGCTCGCCGTCATGGCAGCTCTCCTGCCCCTTCTCGCTCATCCCGCCTGCGCCCAGCCCGGTCCAGGCGGCCCGCCGGCGGTCGGCGTCGTCCAGGCCGTGCGCCGCCCGATTACGGAAACGAGCGAGTTCGTGGGCCGCATCCAGGCCATCAACCGGGTCGACCTCGTCGCCCGCGTCACCGCGTTCATGGTCAGCCGCAGCTTCACCGAGGGGGCCGAGGTCCGCGCCGGGGACGTCCTGTATCGCCTTGAGCGTGCGCCCTTCGAGGCTCAGGTCGCCTCCGCCGCCGCCCAGGTGGCCTCCGCCGAAGCCACTCTCCAGGGGAGCAACCTGAACCTCGGGCGCGCCGAGCAGCTCCTCAACACGCCCGCCGGCCAGCGCAGCCGGGTGGAGGATGCGCAGGCCACGTCCCGCAGCCAGGCCGCCGGGCTCGCCAATGCGCAGGCCCAGCTCCGCCTCGCACAGACCAACCTCGACTACACCGAGATCCGCGCCCCCATCGACGGCAAGATCAGCCGCACCGCCGTGACGGAAGGCAACGTCGTCAGCCCCAACACCGGCACCCTGGCCACCATCGTCAGCCAGGATCCGATGTATGTCGTCTTCCCCGTCAGCGTCCGCGCGGCGCTCGAGCTGCGGGACCGCTACGCCGACAAGGGCGGCATCACCGCCTTCCGCATCAAGGTCCGCCTGCCCAACGGCCGCGAGTACGACAAGGACGGCCAGCTCGACTACATCGACCCGACGATCGCCGGAAACACCGACACGCAGATCTTCCGCGCCCGCATCCCGAACCCCGTCCGCCCCGGCGCCCGCAGCAACGACCCAGGCAGCCGCGAGCTCGCGGATGGCGAGTTCGCCACGGTTTTCGTGCAGGGCGTCCAGCCCGTGCAGGCCCTCGCCATCCCCCGCGCCGCCATCCTGTCGGACCAGCAGGGCAACTACGTGTGGGTCGTGGCCGAGGGCAACAAGGCCGAGCAGCGCCGGGTGACGCTCGGCCAGAGCACGCCCGACACCGCCGTGGTGGCCGACGGCCTGAAGGAGAACGAGACGGTGGTCGTCGACGGCGTCCAGCGCGTCCGCCAAGGTGTCGTCGTCAACCCGGCGCCGGCGAACGCGCCCCCCGCCATGCCCGCGCAAGGGCCTCGGCTGTGAGGGAGGCGCCGCCATGATCTCCGGCGTCTTCGTCGACCGTCCCCGGCTCGCCATCGTCATCGCGATCGTCATGACCATCGCCGGCGCCCTCGCCCTGCTCAAGATCCCCGTCGCCCAGTTCCCGGACATCGTGCCGCCGCAGGTCCAGGTCACCACCCGCTACCCGGGCGCGTCCGCCGCCGTGGTCGAGGCCACCGTCGCCCAGCCCATCGAGGCGCAGGTGAACGGCGCGGACCGCATGATCTACATGAAGTCCAACGCCGGCAACGACGGCAGCTATGGCCTGACCGTGTCGTTCGAGCTCGGCACCAACCCGGACATCAACACCGTCAACGTCAACAACCGCGTCCAGGCCGCCCTCTCCCGCCTGCCGGCCGAGGTGCAGCGCAACGGCGTGACGGTGTCCAAGCGATCCTCCGCCATCCTCGAGTTCCTGGCCTTCAGCTCGGAAGGCGCCAAGCAGGACCCGCTCTTCATCAGCAACTACGTGACCATCTACGTGCTCGACCGTCTCGCCCGCGTGCCGGGCGTGGGCCAGGCCTCGCTCTTCGGCCCGCTCGACTACTCGATGCGCATCTGGTTCGACACCAACCGGCTCATCAGCCTCAACGTCGCTCCCTCCGATGTGGTCCAGGCCATCCAGCAACAGAACGTGCAGGCCCCGGTCGGCCGCATCGGCGCCCGCCCGACCGCCGACGAGACCCAGTTCCAGCTCAATATCCAGACCAAGGGCCGCCTCACCAGCGCCGAGGATTTCGGCAAGATCGTGGTCCGCGCGAACCAGGACGGCTCGGTGCTGCGCGTGAAGGACGTCGCCCGCATCGAGCTCGGCGCCGCCAGCCAGGACAGCGAGAGCCGCCTCAATGGCAACCCGGCGGTCACCCTCGGCGTGTACCTCGCCCCCGGCGCCAACGCGGTCAACACGTCGAAGGCCGTCCAGGCCGCGCTCGACGAGCTCTCCACGCGCTTCCCCGAAGGCCTCAAGGCCAACGTGTTCTACAACTCCTCCACCTTCGTCAGCGACACGATCGACGAGGTCATCCGCACGTTGGTCGAGGCGTTCATCCTCGTGGCCATTGTAGTGTTCCTCTTCCTCGGCAGCCTGCGCGCCACCCTGATCCCCCTCATCGCCGTGCCCGTCAGCCTCATCGCCACCTTCGCGGTCCTGCTCGCGGTGGGCTATTCGCTCAATACCGTCAGCCTGCTCGCCATGGTGCTCGCCATCGGCATCGTGGTCGACGACGCCATCGTGGTGGTGGAGAACGTGGAGCGCGTGCTGGAGGAGGAGCCGGACCTGTCGCCCAAGGACGCGACGAAGAAGGCCATGCAGCAGATCACGGCGCCCATCGTCGCCATCACCCTCGTGCTGCTGTCCGTCTTCGTCCCCATCGGCTTCATCCCCGGCATCTCCGGCACGCTCTTCAAGCAGTTCGCCGTCACGATCTCGGTCGCCATGATGATCTCGGCCGTCAACGCGCTCACGCTCAGCCCGGCCCTGTGCGGCGTGTTCCTGCGCCACACTGGCGAACGCCGCGGCATCATGGGCCGCATCATGCGCGGCATCGACTGGGTGCGGGACGGCTACGCCAGCTTCGTCGCGCGGCTCATCCGCGTGGGCGTGCTCGCCCTCGTGCTGGTCGCCGCGGCCGGCGCAGGCATCTATGGCCTCAGCCTCCGCACGCCCACGGGCTTCCTGCCCGAGGAGGACCAGGGCGCCTTCTTCGTTGCCGTCCAGCTGCCTGAGGGCGCCAGCGTCACGCGCACCCGGGCCGTGGTGGAGCGCGTGGAGGGCCTCATCAAGACCATCCCGCAGGTCCAGAACGTGCTCAGCATCGTCGGCTTCTCGCTGCTCGACTCCGGCAACCAGTCCAACGCCGCCTTCATGGTGCTGCGCCTCAAGCCCTTTGCGGACCGCAAGGAGGCCGGGGACAAGGCCCAGGCCCTCATCGGCCGCGTCTTCGGCGGCGTGCAGCAGATCCGCTCGGCCACCATCTTCCCGTTCAACCTGCCGCCCATCATCGGCCTCAGCACCGGCGGCGGCTTCGAGTACCAGCTGCAGAACCTCGAGGGGCGGGATCCGGCCGAGATGGGCGGCGTGCTGAACGGCCTGCTCGCGCAAGCCAACCAGGACGCCAAGCTCTCCCGCGTGTTCAGCACCTTCAGCGCCAGCACGCCCTCGATCTACCTCGACATCGACCGCGACAAGGCCCAGGCCCTCGGCCTCGCGGTGAGCGACGTGTTCAGCGCGCTGCAGGCCACGCTAGGCGGCATCTATATCAACGATTTCAACCTGTTCGGACGTACCTGGCAGGTGAACATCCAGGGCGAGGCCGCCGACCGCACCGACATCCCGGCCATCTGGCGCATCTACGTCCGCAACCGCCAGGGCACGATGGTGCCGCTCCGCTCCATCGCGGACGCCCGCATCGTGCTCGGGCCACAAACCATCAGCCGCTACAACAACTACCGCTCCATCACCGTCAACGGCACGCCCAAGCCTGGAGTGTCCTCGGGCGACGCGCTGCTGACGATGGAGGCCATCAGCAAGAACACGCTGCCGCCGGGCTACAGCTTCGACTGGACCGGGACCGCCTATCAGGAGCGCCAGGCGGCCGGGCAGACCGGGATCGTGCTCGCGCTTGCCATCCTGTTCGCATACCTGTTCCTGGTGGCGCTCTACGAAAGCTGGGTCATCCCGGTGCCCGTCCTGCTCAGCGTCAGCGTCGGGATCCTCGGCTCGTTCATCGGGCTGTTCGTCACCGGACTGGCCCTCGACCTCTACGCGCAGATCGGACTCGTCGTGCTCATCGCGCTGGCGGCCAAGAACGGAATCTTGATCGTGGAGTTCGCCAAGGACCAGCGCGAGCAGGGCAAATCCATCGTGGAGGCCGCGCGCCTCGGCGCACAAACGCGGTTCCGAGCGGTAATGATGACGTCCATCGCCTTCATCCTCGGCCTCGTGCCCCTGGTGACGGCCAGCGGAGCCGCCCAGGTCAGCCGCCGGGCGGTGGGAACCCCGGTGTTCGCCGGCATGATAGCGGCCAGCACGCTCGGCATCTTCCTCATCCCCATGCTCTACGTCGTGTTCCAGACGGCGCGGGAGCGCGTGAAGGCCCGCTTCGGCAGCAAGGCGGATACCCCGCGTGAGCCGGCGATGCATTGACGTTCGCCGCCCCGCCCGCACATCTTCCGCACCATAACCTTCCGAGGAGCCGCCTCATGACGAAGTTCGGTCTTGCCCAGCCCGTCCGCCGCGTCGAAGACCCCCGCCTGCTCCTCGGCGAGGGCCAATACACCGATGACGTGCACCCGGCGGGCGAGACCCACGCCGCCGTGCTCCGCTCCCCGCATGCCGCCGCCCGCATCGTGGGCATCGATGCGGCCGCCGCCCGCGCAGTGCCGGGCGTGCTGGCCGTCTACACCGGCGCCGACCTCGAGGCGGACGGCATCGGCGGCGTCCCTTGCGCCATCCCGCTCAAGAACCGCGACGGCACCCCCCGCGCCGACGTGCCGCACCCGGCGCTCGCCATCGGCCGCGTCCGCCACGTCGGTGACCCGGTCGCCCTGATCGTCGCCGAGACCAGCCAGGCCGCGCGCGACGGCGCCGAGGCCGTGATGGTCGAATACGACACCGAAGCGTCTGTCACGGACCTCGCCGTTGCCATGGACGAGGGCCAGCCCGCCGTGTGGGACCAGGCGCCCGGCAACGTCGTGTTCGACTGGGAGGCCGGCGACCAGGCCCGCACCGAGGCGCTGTTCGCCGAGGCCGCGCACGTCACGCGCCTGACCGTCGTCAACAACCGGATCGTCGTCAGCTCCATGGAGGCCCGCGCGGCCCTGGCCAGCTTCGATGCCGGCACCGGCCGCTGGACGCTCACCACCAACACGCAGGGCGGCTGGGGCATCAAGACCATGCTCGCCAAGCAGATCTTCAACGTGGAGCCCGACCGCTTCCGCGTCATCACGCCCGACGTGGGCGGCGGGTTCGGCATGAAGCTGTTCCTCTACGCGGAGCACGTGCTCGTATGCTACGCCGCCCGGAAGCTCGGCCGCCCGGTCAAGTGGGCGTCGGAGCGCTCGGAAGCCTTCCTGTCCGACACGCATGGCCGCGACAACATCACCAAGGGTGAGATCGCGCTGGCCGCCGACGGCACGTTCCTGGCGCTGCGCACCCGCAACGTCGCCAACATGGGCGCCTACCTCAGCAACTACGCGCCGTTCATCCCCACCGGCGCCGGCACCAAGGTGCTCGCCAGCGTCTACGGTTTCCAGGCCATCCACGCCCACGTCATCGGGGTGTTCACCAACACCGTCCCGGTCGACGCCTATCGCGGTGCCGGGCGCCCCGAGAGCAATTACGTGGTCGAGCGCCTGATCGACGCCGCGGCGCACGAGATCGGCATGGACCGCATCGAGATCCGCCGCAAGAACATGGTGCCCCCCAGCGCCATGCCGTACCGCACCGCCATGAACCAGACCTACGACAGCGGCGACTTCCAGCGCGTGATGGACGCGGCACTCGAGAAAATCGACTGGGCCGGCTTCGAGGCCCGCCGCGCCGAGAGCGCGCGCCACGGCCGCCGCCGCGGCATCGGCATGGCCTACTACCTCGAGGCCACGGGCGGTGCGGACTCCGAGCGGGCCGAGATCCGTTTTGCCGAGGACGGCTTCGTCGACGTGTACGTCGGCACGCAGAGCACCGGCCAGGGTCACGAGACGGCCTACGTGCAGCTCACCGTCGACCAGCTCGGCATCGATGGCGACAAGATCCGCATCCGCCAGGGCGACACGGACACCATCCCCACCGGCGGCGGCACGGGCGGCGCGCGCTCCCTCTACTCCGAGGGCCAGGCCATCCTGGTCACGGCGGCGAGCGTCATCGAGAAGGGCAAGCAGGCCGCCTCCGAGGCGCTCGAGGCCGCGGTCGCCGACATCGTGTTCGAGGCCGGGCGCTTCAGCGTTGCCGGCACCGACCGCGGCATGGACATCCTTGCCCTGGCCGCCCACCAGCGCGCCCGCCCCGGCGCCACCCAGCTCGACGCGGCCGAGGTCGCCAAGATCGCGGTCCACACCTTCCCCAACGGCTGCCACATGGCCGAAGTCGAGGTGGACCCGGATACCGGCTCCATCGCCGTCAAGCGCTACATCGTGTGCGACGACGTGGGCAAGGCCGTGAACCCCATGATCGTGCGCGGCCAGGTGCATGGCGGCGTGGCCCAGGGCATGGGCCAAGCCGTGATGGAGCACACCGCATACGATCCGGCATCCGGCCAGCTCCTGTCGGGCAGCTTCATGGACTACGCGCTGCCCCGCGCCAGCGACCTGCCGGACATTGAGGTGGACCTCATCGAGGTGCCCTGCACCAGCAACCCGCTGGGCGTGAAGGGTGCGGGGGAGGCCGGCGCCGTCGGCAGCCCGCCAGCCATCATCAACGCCCTTGTCGACGCCCTGAATGGCAAGGCGATCGACATGCCGGCCACTTCGGAGCGCGTCTGGCAAGCCCTCCAGGCAGCATGAACGAGATCTTCCCCCCTCCCCTTGCGGGAGGGGCCGTCGGAGGGGGCGCGGGTAGCGTCGCCGACCGCATTCACGACCGTTACCGCACCCCCCTGCCCACCCCAGGCCCGTGGTCAGCCGCGATCGACCTCATGCTCCAGCACCGGTCGGTCCGCGCCTACCTTCCGGACGCTCTGCCAACGGGTACGCTCGAGGCCATCGTCGCCGCCGCGCAATCCGCCCCTACCTCGAGCAACCTCCAGGCCTGGAGCGTGGTCGCCGTCGAGGACCAGGCCGCCCGCGACCACCTCGCGGAACTCGCCGGACGCCAGCGCCACATCGCCACCGCCCCCCTCTTCCTCGTGTTCATCGCCGACCTCGCCCGCGCCGCACGCCTGGGTGAGGCAGGCGGCGTGGCCATGGAGACGCTCGGCTACACCGAGGCGTTCCTCGTCGCCGTCGTCGACGCCGCCCTTGCCGCACAGAACGCCTCGCTTGCGGCACAATCCCTCGGACTCGGCATCGTCTATATCGGCGGCATGCGGAACCATCCCGAGGCGGTGGCTGCCGCCCTTGGCCTCCCGCAAGGTGCCTTCGCGGTTTTCGGCCTCTGCGTCGGCCATATCGACCCGGCTGCCCCGCCGGCCGCGGTGAAGCCCCGGCTTCCGCAATCCGTCGTGCTGCATCGCGAGCGCTACAGCGCCGAGCTCGAAGCCGAGCACCTGCCAGCCTACGACGGCGCGCTCACCACCTTCCAGGCCGAGCAGGGCATGGCACGGCAGCCATGGTCCGACCTCATCCGCCGCCGCCTGGGCCCGCTCTCGGGTCTGTCCGGCCGCGAAACATTGCGTCAATCGCTCGAAGTCCGCGGTTTCCCACTCTATTAACGTTGGGCGATCACGAAAACGCTAGCGTAAACCGCCACGTGGCTTTAACCAATTCGATCATAAGATGACACCACGGCGCCCCGCGGACGTGGTGGATTGAGCCGTGCCTGAACGCGTTGCGTATCCCGCAGCGGCGATGGACGAGGGTGATCATGCCGTTGGATCGAAGCGACGACATCTTGGAGACCCGGGAGAGCGACCTCGAGCACGACGTACGCGTGGCGTTGGACGCCGGGCTGTTCCGCATCCATTGGCAGCCGATCGTATCCTGCACCTCGGGCGAGCTGCGCGGCTTCGAAGCCCTGATCCGGTGGGACCGTCCGGGTCACGGCCCCGTCTCGCCCGGCGTGTTCGTCCCCGTCATCGAGCGCCTCGGCCTGTTTCGCAAGCTCGACACCTGGGTGCTCCGCCGCGCCTGCGCCGCCGCTGCCGCCTGGCCCACGCACCTGCGCGCCGCCATCAACGTCAGCGCCTGCTGGTTCGACGGCTCCGGCCTCACCGCCACCGTCGCCGCCGCCCTCGAGGAGAGCGAGATCGACCCGGCCCGGCTCGAGCTCGAAGTGTCCGAAGCCGTCGTCATCCAGTCCAAATCGGTCGCTGCCACGGAGCTCGCCCGCATCAAGACCCTCGGCGTCCGCATCAGCCTCGACGATTTCGGCACCGGCTACGCGTCGCTCGGCTACCTGCAGGAGATGCCGTTCGACAAGCTGAAGCTGGACCAGAGCTTCGTCCGCCGCCTCGGCGAGTGCCGCCGCACGGAGGCCATCGTCCGTGCCGTGCTGCAGCTCGGCGCCGGGCTCGGCATGTCCATCTGCGCCGAAGGCGTGGAGCGCGCCGACCAGCTCGCCATCCTGCAGGCCTATGGCTGCGACGAGGTGCAGGGCTACCTCATCGGCTACCCCGAGCGGGCCTTGCCGGACATCCTCGACTTCTACGACCGGCTCGACGAGAGCATGATGTTCATGGCCCCGGCCGGCTGGTCCAGCGCGCTCCACATCGGCCAATACTAGCGCAACGCTTAGCTCCGGCCCGACGCCACCCGCAGCGCCTCCTCCAATGCGTGCACCGCCGCCGTAGCCGCCTGGCATAGCCGCGGCAGGTCCGGATGATCGTAGTACCGCTCTGCCGCAAGCCGCGCCGTCACCTCCCGCAAGCCGTCATTGCGCACCGCGTCGTAGAGGCGGGAGGCCGCCGCCGCTGCCTCCCCGCTCAGCCCGGCGAACGCCACCAGCGCGAACCCCGTCTCGAGCCCCCGCTGCCACCGGCGCTCCGCCCTCCAAAGCCCGCCCGTCCGCAACTCCACCTGGACCGTCTCGGGGAAGGCCACGAACCCCTCCGTGCTGACCCGCATTCCTCCAGGCGAAAGGTCCAGCACCAGGCAGTCCACCACGGATTGGTTGAACCGCACCTTCGCAGCCTTCAGCACGGGCTGCCGTCCATCGGTGCGCTTGTTCGGTTCATCCATGCCCGCGTTCCCGGTCGACCTGTCTATCCAAGCAGCGTCTGCGCCTCCGCCCAAAGCCGCCGCACCACGTCTCCCGCCGGCTCCGCCCGAGCCAGCCTGGCCGATTGCCCAGCCCAGGCCTGCATGCGCCCCACGTCGCCCTCCCGCACGGCGGCCGCCCGCATGCCGGCGCTGAAGCCGCGCTGCACCGGGTAGGGCGCCGGCGAAGGCCCGTCCGCCGCCGCACGGGCATAGGTGGTGGCCAAGCTCCGCCCGGCCCGGCCGCTGAACGCCCGCGTCACCGCCGTATCCTCCGGCCAGGCCCGTCCGAGCGCCTCCGCCCAGGCCGGGTGCGTCCCGGCCTCCGGCGTCCGCAGGAACCCCGTGCCCACCTGCGCCGCACTGGCCCCGAGCGCCAGCGCCGCCGCCACCCCCCGGCCGTCGCCCACGCCCCCCGTGGCCACCACCGGAACCCGCACCGCATCCACCACCGCCGGCAGCAGCGCGAACAGGCCCACCTGGCCCGCCTCCGCGCGCCCGGCCTCGAAGGCGCCCCGGTGCCCCCCGGCCTCGGCCCCCTGCGCCACGACCACGTCCGCCCCCGCCGCCTCGGCCTCCCGCGCCTCGGCCACCGTCGTCACCGTCGCGAACCAGACCATGCCGCGCTGCTTGAAGCCCGCCGCCACCGCCGGCGGATACACCCCCATGATGGACGAGACGACCGGCGGCGCCACCTCCAGCAGCGCCTCGCACTGCGCCCGGAAATCGACCGGCGCCACATCCCCGGCATTTTCGGCCACCTCCGGGCCCCACTGGCCCAGGAAGCTCCGCACCTCGGCCTCGTGTGCCGCATCGCGCGCCGGTGCCGGGTCAGGCACCCACAGGTTCATCTGGAAGGCCCCGTTGCTCCCCGCCCGCACCGTCCGCGCCCAGTTCCGTATCTCGTCCGGCTCCAGCAGCAGCGCCCCGCAGGCCCCGAGCCCGCCTGCGCGCGACACCGCGATGGACAGCGCCGGCGGGCACGCCCCCGCCATGGGTGCCAACAGGATCGGCACCTGCAGGCCGAAGCGGGCGCAGAAGGACTCCCAGCGCCTCAATCGCCGGTTCTCCCCGCCACCCCTCGCCCGCATCCCCACCCGCAAGGAAACAGGGAGCCGCACTTGACCCCTTCCCCTTGCGGGAGAGGCCGGGGGAGGGGTGACCGCATGGAGCAAACCTCGACGCCCATGCGCTACGCCTTTCGCACGTTCCAGAAAGTCGAGAACCCGCCCAGCACCCCGCTCAGCGACGTCCGATAGGCCGTCGGCTGGAAATACTGCCCAAGCGGCACGTAAGGCACCGTCTCGAACGCCCGAACCTGCAGCTCGCGCGCAATCCGCTGCTGCGCCGCGAGGTCGGGGGCGGCAAACCATGCGTCCCGCAACCGCTCGATCGCCGGGTCGTCGGGCCAGCCGAACCACGCACTCGCCCCGTTGCTCCGCAGCATCAGGTTCGCCGCCGGGGTCGCCTGGTCCAGCCCGGCGCCAAAAGTGAAGAACAGGCTCCACCCGCCCTGCTCCACCGGCTCCTTCTTCGCCCGCCGCGACAGCAGCGTGCCCCAGTCGGTCGCCTGGTAGTCCACGTTCATGCCCAGCCGTCGGAGCAGGTCCGCGCCGACATCCGCGAGCGCCTTGAGGTTCGGGAAATCGGTCGGCACGACCAGCGCCACACGCTCGTTCCTGTAGCCCGCCTCCACCAGCGCCTGGCGCAGCCGCCCCATGTCGCGCGGCCCGGTCAACACCTCCATCCCGGCGTCGCTCGAGAGCGGCGTGCCCGGTGTGAACATGCCCGCGCCCGTCCGCCACAGCGCCGTGTCGTCACCCATGATGGCGCGCAGGAAATCCTCCTGCACCACCGCCGCCAGCACCACGCGCCGCACGGCCGGATTATCGAACGGCGGTTGCAGGTGGTTCATCCGCAGCAGCGCAATCTGCCCGGCGGGGTCCGGCACATCCACTTTGATGCTGGCGTTGCGCCGCAGCAGCGGCACCAGGTCGGCACTCGCATAATCCCACCAATCCGTCTCGCCCCGCTGCAGCGCAGCCGCGGCCGTCGCCGGATCGGGCACGGTGGTCCACTCCACCCGGTCCAGGAACACGCGCTTCGGCCCCGACGTCCGGTCCGGCACGCCATCGTTGCGCGGCACGTAGCCGTCGAACCTCTCGTACGCGGCCCTCGCCCCCGGCACCCGCTCGGCCGCGAGGAAGCGGAACGGCCCGGAGCCCACCATCTCCGTCACCTGCGTCATGGCATCCGTGGCCGCCAGCCGCTCCGGCATCATGGCCGGCATGAACACGCCGGGCTTGGCGAGCGCGTCCGGCAGCAGCGGGAACGGGCGCTTCAGGCGGAACACGATGCGCTTGTCGTCCGGCGCCGAAAGCTCGTCCGTCGCACTCAGCAGCGCCTGGCCGAACGTGTCCCGAGAGCCCCAGCGCTTCAGGCTCGCCACGCAATCGCGCGCGAGCACCGGCGCGCCGTCGTGCCACCGCAGGCCGTCCCGCAGGGTCAACGTCCAGCGTAGCCCGTCCGCCTCCACGACGTGCCCGGCCACCATCTGCGGCGTGGCGCGGTAGGCGCTGTCCATCCCATACAGCGTGTCGAACACCATGAACCCGTGGTTGCGGGTCACGTAGGCCGTGTTCCAATGCGGATCGAGCGTCGACAGATCCGCATGCGGGATGAACCGCAACACCCGGCTCCCCTGCCCTCGGGCGAGGCTTGGCATGGCCAGGGTTGCAGAGGCGGCGAGCAGCGTGCGGCGATCGATCATGGCGTGAACGTTACCACCCGCGCACGCCGGGGCAAGACTACTCCCGGGCCGCCGCCACGATCCGCCCATCCGCCGCCTGCACCAGCACGGCCAGCCGCTCCCCCGCCGGCACCGGCCGCTCGAGCCGCACGCCCTCGCCCGACCATGCGCCCAGGGACTGCACGGACCGCACCACGTTGGCCTCCAGCAACGTCCGCCCGCCGTTCTCGCCGCGCCCCACCGCGGTCCTGTGGAGCGCGTCGTAGCCCACGAGCCACACCGTGGCCCCTGCGGCCGGTCCGCTGCCCTCCACCCGCGCCGACCCGGCCTCGCGCAGCACGGTGAGCGTCACGGGCGGAGCCGCAGCCGCCCGGGCGATGGCCGCCAGCAGCGCGCCCCGGTCGGACCCGACCACGTCCACATGCCCGGCCACCACCGCCTGCGGCGTGTAGATCGTCTCCAGCCCCATGCTCCGCCCATAGGCCCGCTGCCGCACCGTCGCCGCCTCGAGCGAGAACGGGTCGCGCCAGCCCAGCCGATCCCAATAGGTCACATGGAACGCCAGCGGCAGCACGTCCGCCCGCGTCCGCGACAGCTCGAGCAGCACCGCATCCGCCGGGGGGCAGGACGAGCAGCCCTGCGAGGTGAACAGCTCCACCACCACCAGCGGGCGCGCCGGCTCCGCGACCGCAGCGAACGGCAGTAGGGCGGCTAGGATCGTGAGGTATCTGCGGCGCATGGCGGCCTCCAAGGTCCAGCACACTTCGCGCCATCCCGGCTCAAGGTTACGCCCGCCCGGCCACCGCCATGTGCACCGAGCCTTTACATCCGGTCTCAACCAGCAACAGCGGAGCCGGTCGCATGCCGGCTCTGGCGGAACGGGATGCCCAGGTTTTCGCGCAGGGTCATGCCCTCGTACTCCGTGCGAAACAGGCCGCGCCGCTGCAACTCGGGCACCACCGTGTCCACGAACTCCTCGATCGGCTGCGGAAAGTAGGGCGAGAGCATGGTGAACCCATCCGCGACGCCCGCGCGGAACCAGTGTTCCATGTGGTCGGCGAGGCCCTTCGCCGTACCGACATACACCATGTGGCCCAGGCTGAACGTAAACCGCCGCGCGAGGTCCCGGATGGACAGGTTCTCCTTCCGTGCGAGCTCCACCAGCATCGCCTGCCTGGCGCGCGCCGCGTTGGTGGGGGGCAGCTCGGGCAACGGCCCGTCGAGCGGGAACTGCCGCAAGTCGAGGTCCCCGGCCAGGCGCTGGATGCTGGCCAGCGCAGCCTTGTCGGACGCATCCGCGAGCATCGTCTCGTAGCGCCCCCGCGCCTCGGTCTCGGTGGACCCGAGCACGAAGCGGATTCCCGGCATGATCTTCAAGTGGTCCGGGTTGCGGCCATGCCTGACGGCCCTGGCCTTCACGTCCACGTAGAAGGCGCGCGCCTCCTCGAGCTCCACCTGCGCGGTGAACACCACGTCGGCGGTGCGGGCCGCGAGCTCGCGGCCCGGGTCGGACGAGCCCGCCTGCGCCACGATCGGATGGCCCTGAGGCGGGCGCGCCACGTTCAGCGGCCCGCGCACCTCGAAGTGCTTGCCCTTGTGGTCCAGCACGTGCAGGCCGCTCGGCTCGATGTAGCGGCCGCTGGCCCGGTCGCGGATGATCGCGTCGTCGTCCCAGCTGTCCCACAGGCCCGCCACGACGTCGTAGAACTCCTCGGCTCGCTCGTAGCGCAGCCCGTGCTCCAGATGCGCGTCGCGGGAGAAGTTCTGCGCCTCGTCGACGTTCTGCGAGGTCACCAGGTTCCAGCCGGCGCGGCCGCGGCTGATGTGGTCGATGGTCGCGAACTTGCGCGCCAGGCTGAACGGGTCGTTGTAGGTGGTGGTCGCGGTCGCCACGAGGCCGATCCGGCTCGTGACGGTGGCCAGCGCCGCGAGCATCGTCAGCGGCTCCAGCCGCACGCAGCGGCCCGCCTCGGCGAGCGCCGCTGCACCGCCGCCCGGCAGGTAGAACGCTGGCGCCACCGCCGCGCTGTCCTGGAAGAAGAGCATGTCGAGCTTGCCCCGCTCGGCGGTGCGCGCGAGGTGGGCCACCTCGTCGAAATCCATGTCCGTCGGCGTAGCGCCCGGCATGCGCCAGTGCCCGGGCGGGTGGCAGAACGCCGTCAGCTTCATCGTGCCGGGCGATGCCTGGGGAGCGGCCACGTTACTTCGCCCTCCGCACCGTCGTGGCCATGGTGTATTGGTCCGCCCGCGCAGTCAGCGACAGGTCCCGCCGCACGCCCCACGATGCCTTGACGAAGAACAGCGGCACGATCAGCCGCTGCTCCATCACGTACCGGACCGCATCCTGCGTCAGCCGCTCCCGCGCGGTGTCTTCGAAACTCCGGTCGATGGCCTCGAGCCGGGCATCGAGCGCCGGGTCGGACACGAACCGCCGGTTGCTGACGCCCAGACCACGCTCCGGGTCCGACGTGTGCAGGATCGTGTTCATGCCCTCGCTCGCAAGCCCGCTGGTCGAGCCGAACATCGAGATGGTGGCCGAGAACTCGGAGGACCCGCTCGGGCCGATATTGGCCCAGCGGCGCGCGTAGATCGCAATCGGCATGGCATCCACCACGGGGGTGATCCCCACCACCTTGAGCATCTGCCCCACCGCCTGGCAGGTGCGCGAGTCCCCGGCGAAGCGGTCGCTCGTGCATGTCACGGTGAGCGTGAAGCCCTGCGGAAACCCGGCTTCGGCGAGCAGCCGCCGGGCCAGTGCCGGATCGTAGCGTGCCGGTTCCAGCCCGGGCACGTGCCCGATCAGCCCGGGGGCGGCAATCTGCCCTGCCGCGGTGGCGCCGCCTTGCATGGCCCGCTCGGCCAGCGCTGTGCGGTTCAGGGCGTGGTCGATCGCCCTCCGCACCCGCACATCCTGCAGCGGATTGCGGGGCAAGGGCTTGCCGTCGTTCGCCACGGCGTTCGGCGTGGTTGCGGCCACGCTGTCCAGATAGAGGTAGTTGGTGAAGATGGAATCGACCGTCACCAGGCGCACCTTGTCCGAGCCCTGCAGCCGGTCATACAGCTCCGCCGGCAGCGTGTCCGCGATGTCCACATCGCCGGCCAGCAGCGCCGCCACCCGCGCGCTGTCGTTCGGGATGAAGCGGAAGGCCACGCGCTCCCACGGCTCCTTGGCGCCCCAGTAGGCATCGTTGCGCACCAGTTGCACATCCTGGCTCGGCCGCCACAGCACCCATTTGTAGGGCCCGGTACCCACCGCCGCGCGCCCACCATTCCAGTCTGGCCCGGCCGCGTCCGCCGCGGCCTTGGCCGACACGATGACGACCGAGCCCAGATAGGCCGGCTGCATCGGCGTCGGCACGCTGGTGCGCAGCAGCAGCGTCCGCGGCCCCGTGGGCTCCACCGCCACCACGTTCCGCACTGCAGCCGAGTAGGTGCGGATCCCGGTCGCGTTCTTCGCCCGCATGATCGAGAACGCGACGTCGGCCGGCGTCAGCCTCGAGCCGTCATGGAACAGCACGTCCGGCCGCAGCGTGAACTCCCATGTCGTGGGGTCCACGGCACGCCAGGATTCGGCAAGCCCCGGCCGGGCCCGCAGCTGCTCGTCCTGGAACACCAGCGGCTCGTACACGTGCAGCTGCACGTTGCGGTTGGGCGAGAAGCTCTGATGCGGATCGGCGCCGTCCACCGTGCCCTTCATGGCCACCCGCAGCTCCTGCGCGGCCGCAACCGCGGGCATCGTGAGGGCGGGCGCCATGAGGGCGAGCGCCAGGATCAGCGCCCTGGTCGACGATGAAAAGCGTGTCATGCCGCATCTCCTTCGAGCGATGGCGTGAGGTCCGGCAATGCGCCGCGGTCCGGGCGGGGCAGGCCCAGATGGTCCCGCAGCGTCGTGCCTTCGTAGTCGCGCCGGAACAGCCCGCGCCGTTGCAAGATCGGCACCACCTCGTCCACGAACGCGTCGAAGGCGTGCGGGAAGGTGGCCGGCAGGATGTTGAAACCGTCCGCGGCCCGGCCCACGAACCACTCCTCGAGCGTGTCCGCCACACTTTCCGGCGTTCCGCACAGCACCCAGTGGCCCCGTGCGGCCCCGGTCAGGTTGTAGAGGTCGCGCAGCGTCATCGCCTCGCGCCGCGCCTTGGCCAGCATGGTCCGCGCAAAGCCGTGCGACGTGTCCGGCAGCGGGAGGTCGGGGACAGGCGCATCCATCGGGAAGCGCGACATGTCCTGCCCGAGCCGGGTCGAGAGCATCTTGATGGCGTTGGTGGGCGACACGAAGGCCTGCAGCGCCTCGAGGTTCCGCCGCGCCTCCGCCTGGGTGCCGCCCAGCACGGGCATGACCCCCGGCAGCACCGAAAGCCGGTTTGGGTTGCGTCCGAACGCCGCCGCCCGGGCCTTCAACCCGGCATA
>JBBROS010000042.1:0-37542 GCA_038229135.1 Acetobacterales bacterium | reverse complement strand
GAGCAGCACGAGCATGACGTCGACCAGCGGCGTCACGTTGATCTCGGACAGCGGCGTGTAACGCCCGCGCCGGCCGCGCCCGCCTGTCGGACCCATCGCCATCAGGCGGGCTCCCGAACCAGCTCGTGCTGCGGCTGCGGCTGCGCCTGCTCGCCCTGCCGGCTCAGGATCGCGCCGAACTCCGTCCCGAACGTCTCGAGCCGCCCTGCGAACCGCGCCAGGTTGGTGCTCAGCGTGTTGTAGGCCAGCACGGCGGGAATGGCGGCCACGAGCCCGATGGCCGTCGCGAACAGCGCCTCCGCGATCCCCGGCGCCACCACGCTCAAATTCGTGTTCTTGCTCACCGCGATGGCCGTGAAGCTCCGCATGATGCCCCATACGGTGCCGAACAACCCCACGAAGGTGGCCGTCGACCCCACGCTCGCCAGGAACACCATCCAGCGCTCCATCCGCTCCATCTCGCGCGCCACCGTCACGCTCACCGCGCGGTCGATCCGCTCCCGCACGCTGCCGCGGCTCATGTCCGCACCACTCACCTGGGCGCTCCGCCGCCACTCGCCCATGGCCGCGCCGAACACGGCCGCCATCGGGTGCGTGGGCGTCGCACCCTCCGCGTCATACAAGGAGTCGAGGCTGCCGCCGGACCAGAACCGGTCCTCGAACAGCGCCGCCGCACGGTTCGCCCGGCGCAGGCTGCTCACCTTCTCGAACACGATCGCCCACACCCACACGCTTGCTGCCAGCAGCGCCAGGATCACGAGCTTGACCACCCAATCCGCCTGCAGGAACAGGCCGAGTATCGACATGTCCGTCCCCGGCGCCGCCAGCGCCGCCGCGTCAACCGCCCGATCCAACCTTCGTCTCCTTCATGTGCGCGAGCTCCGCCTGCCACATCGCCGCCCAGCGCGCCGGGATGGCCGCCGGCCGCCCGCTCGCCTGGCCGATGCACGCAAGCTTCACCCGCAATACGGCCACCTCGCGGTAGCCCACGGAAAAGGCCTGCCGCACCACCACGGACGCGCCGCCCAGCCCCACCGCGCTCGTCTCGATCACAAGCAGCTCGTCCAGCCGGGCGGGCCGCAGATAGTCCATTTCGACGCGCCGCACCACGAAGAACAGGCCGTGCTCCTTCGCAAGTGCGTCATGAGAGGCCCCCTGCGCCCGCATGGCCTCGGTGCGGGCCCGCTCGGCGAAGGCGAGGTAGCGCGCGTGGTAGACGATGCCGCCCGCATCCGTATCCTCGTAATAGACCCGAACCTCGAGCCGATGGGGCGAAACGGGGAGCATTCACTCCGGCTCCTGCGCCAGCAGGTCCGGCTGCACAGCATCCCGCGGTGGCAGCAGGCCCAGGTGCTTCCACCCCGGCGCACCCAGCATCCGCCCGCGACTCGTGCGCAACACCAGCCCCTCCTGGATCAGGTAGGGCTCCACCACGTCCTCCAGCGTATCCCGCGCCTCCGCCAGCGCCGCCGCTAGCGTCTCCACGCCCACCGGGCCGCCATGGTGATGCTCGGCGATCCGCCGCAGGTAGCGCCGGTCCATCGCGTCGAGGCCCAACTGGTCCACCTCGAGCCGGGTCAGCGCCGCATCCGCGATGGCCTGGTCCACGGGCGCATGCCCCGCCACAGCCGCGAAGTCCCGCACCCGCCGCAGCAGCCGGCCCGCGATCCGCGGGGTGCCGCGCGACCGCTTGGCAATCTCCCACGCGCCGCCATCGGCCAGGTCGAACCCCAGCTTCTGCGCCCCGCGTGCCACGATCCGCCGCAGCTCCTCCGGCGTATACAGCACCAGCCGCAGCGGGATGCCGAACCGGTCCCGCAGCGGCGTCGCCAGCAGCCCGGCGCGCGTGGTGGCGCCGACGAGGGTGAACGGCGCCAGGTCGATCCGCACGCTACGCGCCGCCGGGCCCTCGCCGATGATGAGGTCGAGCTGGAAATCCTCCATCGCCGGATAAAGCACCTCCTCGATGGCGGGCTGCAGGCGATGGATCTCGTCGATGAACAGCACGTCGCGCGGCTGCAGGTTGGTGAGGATGGCCGCCAGGTCCCCCGCGCGCTGGATCACGGGGCCCGAGGTGGCGCGGAACCCGACACCCAGCTCGCGGGCGACGATTTGGGCCAGCGTCGTCTTGCCGAGGCCGGGCGGCCCATGCAGCAGCACATGGTCCAGCGCTTCGCCTCGGGCACGCGCCGCCTGGATGAAGATGGACAGGTTCTCGCGGCTGGCTTTCTGGCCCGTGAACTCGGCCAGCGTCTGCGGCCGCAGCGATGCCTCTGCCGCATCCTCGTCTGCCCGCGCGGGCGAGGACAGGGTGCGGTCACTCACTTGGCCAGCTCCTGCAGGCTCTCACGGATCGCCTGGCCCAAATCGGGCGCCTCGCCCAGCCGCTCCAGCACGCGCGCCACCACGGGGGCAGCCTCCACGCGACGGTAGCCGAGGTTGGCCAGCGCCGAGAGCACGTCCGCCTCCGGCCCGGTCGCCATGGCCGGCGGCGGCAGCCCGGGCCCGGCCGGCATCGCCCCCGCCTTCTCCCGGAGCTCGCTCAGCAGCCGCACCGCAAGCTTCGCGCCCACCCCGGCCGCCCGCGTGAGGCTCGCCCGGTCTCCGGCGGCGATGGCGCGTACGAGGTCCGCCGGGCTCAGCGCGCTCAGCAGGTTCAGCGCCACCTTGGCCCCGACACCTTGAACGGTCAGCAGCAGCCGGAACCAGTCCCGCTCGGAGGGCTCGGCGAAGCCATACAGCATGATCGCGTCCTCCCGCACCTGCGTCTCCACCAGCACGCGCGCGGGCGTGGGCGGCGTGGGCAGCGCAGCCAGCGTCCGGGTGCTGGCGAACACCAGGTAGCCGACGCCCTGCACGTCGATGATCGCCCGATCCTCCTCGAGCGCCGCAACCGGGCCGCGGAGGAGCGCGATCATGCCATGCCCCGGCTCACGCCATCACCGTGCCGCCCTGGACGCGGAGCCGCGTGGAACGGTGATGCGCGTGGCAGATGGCCACCGCCAGCGCATCCGCCGCATCGGCCCGTTTCAGCGTGGCACCAGGCAGCAGCCGCCGCACCATCATTGCCACCTGATCCTTCGCCGCCGCCCCGGTGCCGACCACGCTCTGCTTGACCTGCATGGCGCCATACTCGCTGACGGGGATGCCGACCAGCGCTGGCGACAGCAGCGCGACACCACGCGCATAGCCCAGCTTCAGCGTCGCCGAGCCGTTACGGTTCACATAGGTCTCTTCCACGGCGGCCTCGTCGGGCCTGTGCAGTTCGAACAGCATCACAAGAGCATCATGCAACGCCTTGAGCCGCTTGGGAACACTCTCGTCCGAATCGGTCGCGATCACCCCGTCCGCCACATGCATCAGGCGGTTCCCGGAAACGTCGATGATCCCCCACCCCGTGAAACGCAGGCCCGGGTCGATCCCGATCAGCCGCGCCATGGGCCGACCATCCCCGCACGAACGCCCGTCATCGCGAGCCGAAGGCGTTGCGATCCAGGGGCGGAGGAGCCTGCACCGTGCGGCCCCTCGATCGCCACGCTCCGCTCGCGATGACGGAGGGACGGGGTCATGCGGTCATGCCCCCAACCGCGCCATGACCGCATCCGGCACGTCGAAGTTCGCATACACGTTCTGCACGTCGTCATTGTCCTCGAGGGCATCCACCAGCTTCAGCAGCGCCGACGCGGTGTCGTCGTCCAGCGTCACCGTCGTCGATGGCCGCCACTCGAGCCGGGCCGAGGCGGGCGCCCCGAACCGGGCCTCGAGCGCATCCCGCACGGCAAAGAAATCCTCGATCGCGCACGTCACCTCGTGCCCCTCCGGCGTGGTGGCCGCGTCCTCCGCCCCGCCCTCGATCGCGGCCTCCAGCATGGCGTCGGCACTCGCCGCCTCGGGCGCATACTGGATCACGCCCTGCCGCGTGAACATGAAACTGACGGAGTTCGTCTCGCCCAACGCGCCTCCGTGCTTGCTGAAGGCGCTCCGCACGTCGCTCGCCGTGCGGTTACGGTTGTCCGTCAACGCTTCGACGATCACCGCCACGCCGGCTGGGCCGTAGCCCTCGTAGCGGACCTCGGCATAGTCCTCCCCACCCCCGGCCCCCGTCGCCTTCTTCACGGCACGTTCGATCGTGTCCCGCGGCATGTTCGCCTCGCGCGCCGCCGCCATGGCGGCGCGGAGTCGCGGGTTGAACGCCGGGTCCGGCAGGCCCTGGCGCGCACTGACCGTGATCTCGCGGATGAGCTTGGCGAAGTGCCGGGCGCGCTTGGCGTCCTGCGCGCCCTTCCGATGCATGATGTTCTTGAACTGGCTATGGCCGGCCATCGAAGGGTCCGCTGTTGTTCGAGTCGGGAGCACCCTGGTTTAGCAGTCCGGCATCACCTGCGACAGCCGCCCGCCCTGGCGCAGCGGCTGCACGGCCGTCGCGAGCCCGGTCGCGTCGTCCGTCACCACCAACAGCCCGCAGACCGTCGCCTCCCCATCTGCCGGCGCCAGGCGCTCCCCGGGCATCTTGGTCCAGAACCGGGCGGCCGCCCCCTTGTTCATGCCGATCACGCTGTCGTAGTCGCCGCACATGCCGGCGTCGGACTGGTAGGCTGTGCCGCCCGGCAGGATGGTGTGGTCGGCGGTCGGCACATGCGTGTGCGTGCCCACGACAAGGCTCACCTGGCCGTCGAACGAGTGCGCGAAGGCCAGCTTCTCGCTCGTGGCTTCGGCGTGGAAGTCGCACACGATGGCGTCCACGGAGGCGCCCAGCTTGTAGCGCGCGAGCAACTCGGCCGAGGTGCGGAACGGACAGTCCAACGCCTCCATGAACAGACGGCCCATGGCGTTCACCACGAGCGCGCGCCGCCCGTCGCGCAGCGTGGCGAGGTAGGCGCCCGCCCCCGGCGTGTTCGCCGGGAAGTTGAGCGGCCGCACCACCCGCGGCTGTTGCGCGATGTAGGGGATCAGCTCGCGCCGGTCCCAAGCATGGTTGCCCAGCGTGATCACGTCGCACCCGGCCGCGAAGAGCGCGTCCGCCATGTCCGGCCCCAGCCCGAAGCCGTGGCTCGCGTTCTCGCCGTTGACCACCACGAGGTCCGCCCGCAGCCCGGCGCGCAAGCTCGGCAGCGCCGCCCCAACCGCATCCCGCCCCGACCGGCCGACCACGTCGCCCAGGAACAGGATCCTCAAACTCGCCTCCGCACCACGCCCTGCTCCGTCACCACCGCATCCAGCGCCACGTCATGCGGCAGCACGGGCACTTCGTCCACCTGTTGCAGGGCGAAGGCGCAGCCGATGGTGAGGATGCCGGGCAGCGACGCGATGGTCCGGTCGTAGAAGCCGCCGCCGTAGCCGAGCCGATTGCAGCGTGCATCGAACGCCAGCAGCGGCACGAGCAGCGCGTCCGGCACGGCGAGCGGGCCATCCGGGCGTTGCGTGCCGAACCGCTCGGGGACCATGGCGGCGCCGGGCGACCAGCGCCGGAACTGGAGGGGATGGCCCCGCGGCGGCGTTTCTGGCAGCAGCACGGCATGGCCCGCCGCGTGCAGGGCATGCAGCAACGGCACGAGGTCGATCTCGCCCGGGAGGGGCCAGAACCCGCCTACGGCCTGGCCGGCAGCAACGAGGCCCGAGGCGATGACGTTGGCCGCCAGCGCCGCCCCCACATCGGGCGCGCCCCGGCGGCGTCGCAACGCCTCGGCCCGCATCGAAGCCTTGAGCGCATGTGTCTGGCGGGTTTCCTCCACCCTATGCCGTCTCGAGGCGGCAGCCGCTTACCGCCGTGCGGGGCAAGACGAAGCTGAAGTGCGGTGCCGCCATGGCCGTTGGCGTCTCATGCCTCCCGAAGCCTGCTTGCGACAGGTGGGAACCAGATACCACGACCACGGCCGTGACAGCGCCAGTCCCCGAGGGAGTGCTTATCGGCCTCGGGCATGAATTGCCTGACGCACCGGGCAGCACCGCCCCCTCTACCTAGTGCTGCTCGAGGGTCCCTGCAATCGCCTCGGCCCGTGCGGCGAGCTTCTTCGTGCGCTCCTCGGCGGTCTTGACCGCAGCCGGGGTCTTGCCGCGCGCCGCCCCCTTCGCCTCGAGCCGCAGATCGTGCAGCTCGTCGGCCATGAACAGCGCGGCCATCACCAGCAGCTTCGCCTCGCCCGACTGGCTGCCGAGCGCCTTGGCCCGCGTCACCCGCTCCTCGATCTGCTCGGCCATCGCGAACAGATGCGCCTCCTCGCCATCCTGGCAGCCGACGTTGTAGGCGTAGCCGTTGATCTTGATCGTGACCTGCGCCATGCCTCAGCCTCCTGTCCTGGTATGTGCAAGCCCGGCCCGCAGCCGTGCGATCACATCGTCCAGCCGGCCCGCCACCTCGATGGCCACCGGGTCCGCCTGCTCCACGCGGGCGGCGATGCGCTCCAGCGCCGCCTCCAGCCGATCGAGCGACTCGTCTTCCTGCGCCATTGCGCCCTCCACGCCTGTGCCGCCAGAAAGCGCGCAGGCCCCGCAAGGTCAAGCATGAAGCTGCCGCCTGCCGTAGTCGTGCATGGCGCGGCGCATGTCCGGCTCGCCCTTGCGGCCGGCCAGCCGGCGCTGCTGATCAGCGCACCGGGCGCTGCAGGCTATGCCGGCGTGCTGTGGTGGCGTTGCTTGATCGACGGCCAGGGTGCGCCATACGACGCCCTCGATTGCGAAGGCCAGCCCGGTCGCGCCCTCGAGGCTCTGGCCAACGGATGCCGCATCATCGTGCTTCCCCCCTGCCCCGCCAGCGCGGAGGTGCAGGCCCGCGCCGGCGCCGCGCTGGTGCTCGAGGCGCGGCCCCCCGCCCTCGACCTCGCCGAGCCCGGCGCCGCACGCCTGCTCGGTGCCTGGCTCAGAGGTGACAGCGCGACCCGCATCAGCTAACTCACCGGCGACAAACCCGTCCGAGGCCGCCGTATGTCGCTCACGTCCACCCACGCGAACGAGGCCTGATGGCAGGGGCGGACTGCCGGCTCTACCTCGTAACCCCGAGCACCGCCGGGCCCGAGTTCGCCGACACGCTCGCACGCGCGCTGGACGCGGGCGACGTGGCGGCGGTGCAGTTGCGGCTGAAGGACGCGAGCGACGAGCATTGGCGCCGCTGCATCGAGGCGTTCGGCCCCGTGGTGCAGTCCCGCGGCGTGGCATTCCTGCTGAACGACCGTGCAGACCTGGTGGCGGCCCATGGCGCCGACGGCGCCCATCTGGGCCAGACGGACACCCCGGCGTCGGATGTTCGCCGCCTGATCGGGCCCGGGCTCACGCTGGGGGTGACATGTCACGACAGCCGCGACCTTGCCATGCAGGCCGGTGAGGACGGCGCGGACTACGTTGCGTTTGGCGCCTTCTTTCCAACCACGACCAAGGAGGCACCAACCCGGGCCGAGCCGGAACTGGTCGAGTGGTGGGCCACCCTCATGGAGCTGCCTTGCGTGGCGATTGGCGGCATCACGCCAGCAAATTGTGCGCCGCTGGTCACTGCCGGCGCGGACTTCCTGGCCGTGGTCGGCGCGGTGTGGGCGCACCCGGAGGGGGCGGCGGCGGGCGTGCGGGCGATGAACGCCGCAATCGCCGCCGCCCCGCCCCGCCTGCCCTACCTCGAGGAGCCGGCGCCGCCACCCGGCCGCTGACCCGTCTCCGGATTGACCTGGCTGGCCTGCCCCGGAGGACCGGAGGGCGCGATGTTGGTGGGTCCGCCACAGGCCGCCAGGGCGAGAAGCGTGAGTAGGATAGCGCTAGGCATGGTTTCTCCTATCGATCGGTGCCGGAATTCGGGATCCGACCCTCGAAAGGGTTGACGCGCCCGGCCGGGCTCGGTTCCACGCCGCCGCTATAAGTGCCATCCGTCGGGACGCGCCGGGAGCAGGTGAGCGGCAGGGCCAGCACGAGCCCTGCCAGCGCCACGCGCCCTAGCCGCAGGAATTGCCGCGCAACGCCCAGCTCACCACGCGGTCTCCCGCCACCTCGAAGGTCGTCTCGCATGTGCGCTCCGTCACGTAGGTCGGGAAGGCCCCACCATACCCGTAGCCGAAGCGCGGGCCAAACCCAGGGCCAAACCCGGAGCCGTAGCCGGAGCCGTAGCCGTAGCCGCCGAACAGGAACGGGCCGCCCGAAATCGCCGTGGCCCCGCGCTGCTCCACGTAGGCCAGGAAGCGCCGCCCGCCGCTCTCGAACGTCCGCGTCGGCACGCCCAACTGGCGAACGATCTCCGCCTCGGGCTGGCCTACGAGCGTTGCGAGGTAGGCCCGACGGTCGACGCCCGGAGCACAGGACACGAGGAACAGGGCGGGTAGGACAAGCAACAGCTTACGCATCATGGCTCCGATGTTGGTGCAGCACGGGAGCGGTGCAAGCGGCTTCACAACCACATCACCTGGTCGATACGGTCCGCTCCGCTCGCCAGCATCGCGAGCCGGTCGAAGCCCATCGCGATGCCGGAGCTGGGCGGCATGAGGCGCAGCGCCTGCAGCAGCTCCGTGTCGAGCGGCCAGTTGCCTCCTCCAAAGGCGTGGCGGCGGGCGCGGTCCTGCGTGAAGCGCGCCGCCTGCTCGTCGGCGTCCGTCAGCTCCTCGAAGGCGTTGGCCAGTTCCATGCCGCACACGAACAGCTCGAACCGCAGCGCCACCCGCGGGTCCGCCGGGTCTCGCCGGGCGAGGGCGGCCTGGGCCGCAGGCCAGTGCGTGAGGAACGTGGGGTGCGCCTGGCCGAGGTGCGGCTCGACCCGCTCCAGCAGCAGGCGGAAGAACAGGTCCTCCCACGTCTCCCCCGGACGCGACCTGGTGCCGGCCGAGCCCGCCAGAGCCGCCGCGTCGCCTGCCGTGCCGAGCACATCCGCCCCAGCCCACTTGGCAAAGGCCTCGGCAACCGTGATCCGCTCGAACCGCCCGAGCGAGGTTTCCACCCCCCCGCTCCGCAACACGGGCGGCAGCACGGCCCGCAGCAACGCCTCCGTCTCGTCCATCAAGCCAGCCATCGACAGCTCCGGGCGATACCACTCGAGCATCGTGAACTCGACGCGGTGGCGGGTGCTGCCCTCGTTGTCGCGCCACACCCGCGCCCATTGCACGATCGGCCCGGCACCGCCCGCGAGCAGCTTCTTCATCGCGAACTCCGGGCTCGTGTGCAGCCACAGCGCCTGCCGGTTACCCTCGGCATCTCCCGCCTCCGTCCGCAGAGCGGCCAGGTGCACCTCCTCGCCAGGCGTGCGCACGGCGTAAGGCGTCTCCACCTCCGTATAGCCCCGCGCCGCGAAGAAGGCCCGCGTGGCCTGCTGCACCAGAGCTCGGCGCCGCAGGAACGGCATCCGGTCCGCCAGCCGATCGGGTCGCCAGGCGGGCGTCACCCTATCACGAACGCGCTCAGCTTGTTGCCGTCCAGGTCGCGGAAGTAAGCGCCGTAGAACATGCCGCGCTCCCCCGGTGCGCCCTCGTCCGTGCCGCCCAGGGTCAGCGCCAGCGCGTGCAGGCGGTCCACCTGCGCCCTGTCCTTGGCCGCCAGCGCCACCATCATACCGTTGCCCACCGTGGCCGGCTTTCCGTCGAACGGCAGCGTCACGCCGATCCCCGGCGGTCCGCCCGGGATGGCCCAGGCCACCGCGCGCTCCATTTCCATCATCCGCGGCGTCTGCAGTTCGGCGCAGATCGCGTCGTAGAACGCCACGGCCCGCTTCAGGTCGTTCGTGCCGATGGTCACGTAGGCGATCATGCAAACCCCTCCGTTTGACACGGGATGCGAGTGCGTTATCTCTCATCCGTGGGAACATTACCAGAACCGTTTGCAGGGTGGTTCGAACGCCGGGGCTGGGCCCCACGGCCGTTCCAGCTGGCCATGGTCGACGCTGCGGCCGCCGGGGAGAGCGCGCTCCTGGTCGCGCCCACGGGCGGCGGCAAGACGCTCGCCGGCTTCCTCGCGAGCCTGATCGACCTCGCCGCCAACCCGGCGCCCGGCCTCCACACGCTCTATGTCAGTCCGCTCAAGGCCCTCGGGACGGACGTCGCGCGCAACCTCTCCACCCCGGTCGAGGAAATGGCGCTCCCCGTCACCATCGAGACGCGGAGCGGCGACACGCCCGTGAACCGCCGCAAGCGCCTGAAGGAGGCGCCGCCACACATATTGCTGACCACTCCCGAGAGCCTCGCGCTGCTGCTGAGCCAGGAGGATGCGCCCACCCTGTTCGCGAGCCTGCGCGCCGTGGTCGTCGACGAGGTGCACGCGCTGGCCGGCACCAAGCGCGGGGACCAGCTCGCCCTCTGCCTCGCGCGCCTTGGCACCATCGCACCGCGCGCCCGCCGGGCCGGGCTGTCGGCCACGGTGGCGCACACGCAGGCGCTGCTCGACTACGTCGGCGCCGGCACTCCCCCGCGGCTCATCGAGCAGGCCGAGGGCGCACCGCCTGTCCTCTCCATCCTGCTCCCCGCCGAGCGGTTGCCCTGGTCCGGCCACATGGGCCTTACCGCGGCCTCCCGCATCCTCGAGCGGATTGCGGCGCACCAGATGACGATCGTGTTCGTCAACACTCGCGCGCAAGGCGAGCTGATGTTCCAGGCGTTGTGGAAGATCAACGCCGACACGCTCCCCATCGCCATCCACCACGGCAGCCTCGACATAGCCCAGCGCCGCCGGGTGGAGGCAGCGATGGCGGCGGGCAAGCTGCGGGCGGTGGTGGCCACCAGCAGCCTCGACCTCGGGATCGACTGGGGCGGCGTGGACCAGGTGATCCAGGTGGGCGCGCCCAAGGGCGTGAGCCGCCTGGTGCAACGCGTGGGCCGGGCGAACCACCGCATGGACGAGGCGAGCACCGCGCTGCTGGTGCCGGCGAACCGCTTCGAGCTGCTGGAGTGCGAGGCCGCCATCGAGGGCGTGGCCGCCGGCGAGCAGGATGGGGCACCTCCCCCTCCCGGCGGGCTGGACGTGCTCGCACAGCACCTCCTGCTGACGGCCGCCGCCGCGCCGTTCCACCCTGACGCCATGTTCGCGGAGGTCGTGCGGGCCGCACCCTACGCCGGGCTGACCCGGCCAGACTTCGACGACGTGCTCCGCTTCGTGGAGGACGGCGGCTACGCGCTGGCCGCCTACGACCGCTACAGCAAGCTCTTCCGCGATGCCGAGGGCCAGGTGCAGATCCGCGGCGCCCGCACCGCTCGGCAGGCGCGCATGAACATCGGCACCATCGTGGAGGCGCCGCTGCTCAAGGTGCGCTATGGCGGCCGCGGCGGCTCCCTGGGCGAGATCGAGGAGAGCTTCGTCACCATGATGTCGCCCGGCGACACCTTCATGTTCGCCGGCCGCCTGCTCAGCTACCAGCGCATCCGTGAAACCACGCTCGAGGTGACGGACGGCGGCACCGGCGAACCCATGGTCCCGGCTTATGCCGGCTCCCGCCAGCCGCTCACCACGAACCTCGCCGCCCGCGTCCGCGCGATGCTGCACGACCCGACCACCTGGACCCACTACCCCGAGCCAGTGCGCGAGTGGCTCGAGATGCAGCGGGACCGCAGCGAGCTGCCGGGCGAAGACGACCTGCTGGTGGAGGTGTTCCCGCGCAACGGCCGCTGGTTCCTCGTCGCCTACTGCTTCGAGGGCCGCAACGCGCACCAGACGCTCGGCATGCTGCTGACACGCCGCATGGAGCGCTTCGGCTACGGCCCGCTGGGTTTCGTCGCCACCGACTACGTCATCGCCGTCTGGTCCGCGAGCGAGCCGACCGACGTCGCCGGGCTGTTCGAGGAGGACATGCTGGGCGACGACCTCGAGGCCTGGATGGCCGAGAGCTCCATGCTTCGCCGCACCTTCCGCAACGTCGCCGTCATCAGTGGCCTCGTGGATCGCAACCAGCCCGGCCAGGAGCGCAGCCGCCGCCAGGTCACGGTGAACACGGACCTGATCTACGACGTGCTGCGCCGCCATCAGCCGGACCACGTGCTGCTCCGCGCGACCCGGGCGGACGCATCGGGCGGCCTGACCGACCTCGGCCGCGTGGGCGGCCTGCTGGGGCGCGTGGCGGGCCGCGTGCGGGCGGTGCGGCTGGACCGGGTGTCGCCGCTGGCAGTCCCGGTGCTGCTGGACATCGGCAAGGAATCGGTGCGGACGGAGGAGGGGATGGACGCGATGCTGGCCGAGACCGAGGCGCTGGTGGCGGAGGCCGCGGGCACGCTGCCCACCTCCGAGGCGCCCATGCGAGTACACCCGGTGCACCGCTCCAACCTCGCCATCCTGCAGCGCAAGCCACGCAACCGCGCCCCGGCCCGGGCAAGTTCATGACGGCAGCACCCCTCCATTTGGCCGGCCACAAGCTCCTGCTCGACCCGCTGGGCGGTGCCTGGTGGCCCGAGGCCGACACGCTGATCGTGGCGGACCTGCATTTCGAGAAGGGCACCGCCGCCGCCCGCCGCGGCCAGCTCGTGCCCCCCTGGGACACGCAGGCCACGCTCGACCGCCTCACGCTCCTGCTCCGACGGTATCACCCCGGCACGGTCGTGGCCCTCGGCGACTCGTTCCACGACGTGCACGGCCCCGGCCGCATGGCCGCCACGGACGCGCTCCGCCTTCGCACCATGGCCGAGGCGCACCGATTCGTCTGGGTGCTCGGCAACCACGACCCCACACCCCCCGCAGGGCTCCCGGGCCTCGCCGTGGACACCTGGGAGCAGCACGGCCTCGTGTTCCGCCACCAGGCCCAGCAAGGCGCCGCACCCGGCGAGCTCTGCGGCCACCACCACCCGAAGGCCAGCGTCGAGACCCGCGCCGGCCGTGTCACCCGCGCCTGCTTCGTGGCGGACCAGCGCCGCCTCATGCTGCCCGCGCTGGGCGCCTACACGGGCGGCCTGGACGTCGCCAGCCACGCCATAGCCCGCCTTTTCCCACGCGGCGGCCGAGCCTTCCTGCTGGGCCAGGCCCGGCTGTTCAGCTTCTCACTCGGCCAGATGCAGCACGGGGCGGCGTGACTCGCCCCCCGTCATCGTGAGCGAAGCGTGGCGATCCAGGGGCCGGCGAGGCAGTCCAATGAGGTGTAGAGGGCAGGCGACGTCCATCGGACGCCAGTCGATTGCGCTTGCGGCCCCTGGATCGCCACGCCTTCGGCTCGCGGTGACGGGGTTGTTCTAGAAAGCTGGAAAACTCCTTCGGTCGCCCGCTATCCCAAGAGCAGACACTACCATACTGCCGTTCGAGACCGACACGGGACGCCGCCCGCCTACCGCCGCATCGCCGCCTGCGCCACGGTGTCGAGCGCGGACAGGAACCGGGACCGGTCCGCCTTCGTCATCGGGGCCGCGCCGCCGCCCCCGGCCCCGATCTCCCGGAGGTGCCGCGCCACCTCGCGCCCGGCGAGCGCGCTGCCGATATTGTCTCCGGTCCAGACATGCCCCGTCCAGCTCAGCGCCCGGGCCCCGGCGCCCAGGCATCGGGAGGCGAGCGGGATGTCCGCCGTAACGGCTACGTCCCCGGCCGCGGCACGCTCGGCGATCCAGTCGTCCGCCTCGTCCGGCTTGTCGCCCACTACCACCATGCGCACGAACGATAGGCCCGGCGGCCGGATGGGGCGCGAGCCGTTGCTCACCACGACCACGTTCAGGCCGAGCCGCCCGGCCACCCGGTAGCACTCCTCGCGCACCGGGCAGGCGTCCGCATCGATGTAGAGGGTCGTCAAGCGGCCAGCTTGTCCAGCTCCCGCACCACGCTGTCGCCCATGACGGAGGTGCCGACCTTCGCTGTCCCGGCGCCCATCACGTCCGCCGTGCGGATACCGCTCGCCAGCACGTTGGTGCAGGCCTGCTCGATCAGCGCCGCATCCTCCTCGAGGCCGAACGACCAGCGCAGCAGCATGGCGAAGCTCAGCATCTGCGCCATGGGGTTCGCAATCCCCTTGCCCGCGATGTCCGGCGCGCTGCCATGGATCGGCTCATACAACGCGTGCCGCCGCCCGGTCGCATCCGGCGCACCAAGCGTCGCACTCGGCAACATGCCCAGGCTGCCCGTGAGCATGCTGGCGAGATCGCTCAGCAAATCCCCAAAGATGTTGCTCGTCACGATCACGTCGAATTGCTTCGGGTTGCGCACCAGCTGCATCGCGCAGTTGTCGGCATACATGTGGCTCAGCTGCAGGTCCGCGAACTCCCGCGCATGCAGCTCCGTCACCACCCGGCGCCAGAACAGCCCGCTCTGCATCACGTTGGCCTTCTCGACCGACGTGACCCGGCCCTGCCGCTTGCGCGCCAGCTCGAACCCCACCCGCGCCACCCGCTGGATCTCATGTGTCGTGTAGCTCTCGGTGTCGAAGCCCCGCTCCTGCCCGTCCGGCAGCGTCTCGACGCCTCGCGGCTCACCGAAATAGATGCCGCCCGTGCTCTCCCGCACGATCATCAGGTCGAGCCCGCGGATCACCTCCGGCTTCAGCGTGCTCGCATCCACCAGCGGCTCCAGCACGAGGGCCGGGCGGAGGTTGGCGAACAGGTCGAGCTCCTTGCGCAGCCGCAGGATCGCGAGCTCGGGGCGCATGTGGAAGCCGAGCGTGTCCCACTTGGGGCCACCTACGCTGCCGAACAGCACCGCATCGGCCTGCTTCGCGTTCGCGATCACCTCGTCCGAGATGGGCGTGCCGCGCGCATCGATGCTGGCGCCGCCCACCAAGTCCTCGCTGATGTCGAACGTCACCCGGCGCTTGCGGTCCAGCCAGTCGATGATGCGCCGCACCTCGCGCATGACTTCGGGACCCACCCCATCACCGGGCAGGACGAGCAGCTTCTTGTTGGCAGCCATGACGTTCCCCTAAACCGCGATAGCCGGCGTCCAGTCGGGGCGGCTGCCCTCGAAGGCGTCGATCTTGTTCGCACGCTGCATCGTCTGCCCGATGTCGTCGAGCCCGTTGAGCAACAGGTGCCGGCGGAACGCGTCGACCTCGAACGGGACCTCCTCGCCGCTCGGCCGCACGACGACCTGGCGTTCGAGGTCCACCGTGAGCCGCGCGTTGCCCCCCATGGCAGCGTCTTCCATCAGCGCGTCGCATACTTCGCGCGGTAGCTGGATCGGTAGGATCCCGTTCTTGAAGCAGTTGGTGTGGAAGATGTCGGCGAAGCTCGGCGCTATCACGCAGCGTATGCCGAAATCGAGCAAGGCCCAGGGCGCATGCTCACGGGACGATCCGCAGCCGAAATTCTCGTGCGCGATCAGCACTTCGGCCCCCCGGTAGGCCGGCTGGTTCAGCACGAACTCCGGCCGCTCCGCCCCGTCCGCGCCGTAGCGCAGCGTGTCGAACAGGTGCACGCCGAGCCCGGTGCGCTTGATCGTCTTCAGGAACCGCGCCGGGATGATCTTGTCCGTGTCGACATTGGCCAGCGGCAGCGGGGCTGCCGTGCCCGTGAGCGTGGTGAAGGGTTGCATCAGAGGCTCCTCACGTCCGCCAGGCGGCCGATTACGGCGGCGGCGGCGGCCATCGCCGGGCTCAGCAGGTGCGTGCGCCCGCCCGGGCCCTGGCGGCCCTCGAAATTCCGATTGCTCGTGCTGGCGCAGCGCTGCCCGGCCGTCAGTTTATCCGGGTTCATGCCCAGGCACATGCTGCACCCGGCCTCCCGCCACTCGAATCCTGCGTCCAGGAACACGCGGTCCAGACCCTCGGCCTCGGCCTGCAGCTTCACCATGCCGCTGCCGGGCACGACCATGGCGCGAACGCCGGCGGCCACGGTGCGGCCCCGCGCCACGGTGGCCGCGGCCCGCAGGTCCTCGATGCGCCCGTTCGTGCAACTGCCGATGAACACCACGTCGACCGGCACGTCCGTCAGCCGCTGGCCTGGCTTGAGGTCCATGTAGTCGAGCATGCGCTGCTTCTGCACCCGCGCCGCCTCGTCCGGCTCGTCCGCCGGGTCCGGCACGGTGCCGTTGATCGGCATCACCGCCTCCGGGTTGGTGCCCCAGGTCACCATCGGCTCGATGCCGGCCGCGTCCAGCTCCACGATCGTATCGTAGTGGGCTCCCGCATCGCTCGGCAGTGTGCGCCAATACTCGATGGCCCGCGCCAGCGCCGCACCCTTCGGCGCCATCGGGCGGCCGCGCACATAGTCGAACGTCGTGTCGTCCGGCGCGATCATCCCAGCCCGCGCGCCCGCCTCGATGCTCATGTTGCAGACCGTCATGCGGCCCGCCATGTCCATCGCCCGGATCGCCTCGCCGGCATACTCGATCACATGGCCCGTGCCGCCCGCCGTGCCGATGCGCCCGATGATGGCGAGCACGACGTCCTTGGGCGTGACCCCCGGCGCGAGCACGCCATCCACCCGCACCAGCATGTTCTTGGCCGACTTCTGCAGCAAAGTCTGCGTGGCGAGCACGTGCTCCACCTCGCTCGTGCCGATGCCGAACGCCAGCGCGCCCATGGCCCCGTGCGTGGACGTATGGCTGTCCCCGCAAACGATCGTGAACCCCGGCAGGCTGATGCCCTGCTCCGGCCCGATGATGTGCACGATCCCCTGTCGCGCATCGAGCAGCGGGAAGTAGGGCACGCCGAACGCCCCCACGTTGCGCTCGAGCGTCTCCACCTGGATGCGGCTCTCTTCCTCAACGATCCCCTCGCGGCGGTCGCTCGTTGGCACGTTGTGGTCCACGACCGCGATGGTCGCCTCTGGCCGGCGCACGCCGCGCCCGGACAGGCGAAGCCCCTCGAAGGCCTGCGGGCTCGTCACCTCGTGCACCAGGTGCCGGTCGATATACAGCACGCACGTGCCATCCTCGAGCCGGTCCACAACGTGGCTGTCCCAGACCTTGTCGAAGAGCGTGCGGGCCATGGGCTACTCCGAGACGGTTTCGGCGGGTGCGGGCGCAGCCTCGGCCACCTTCGCGACCGGCGCCACGTCCCGCGCGCGCTCGGCGATGCGGGCCGACTTGCCGCTGCGGCCGCGCAGGTAATAGAGCTTGGCTCGACGCACGTCGCCGCGCCGCATCACCACGATCTCGGCGATGGTCGGCGCATACAACGGGAACACGCGCTCGACGCCCTCGCCATAGCTGATCTTGCGCACGGTGAAGTTGCTGTTGATGCCCTTGTTCGAGCGCGCGATGCACACGCCCTCATAGGCCTGGATGCGGGTGCGCTCGCCCTCGACCACGCGCACCATCACCTTCAGCGTGTCCCCGGCCCGGAAGCTGGGCACGGCACGGGCGGCGGTGAGCTTGGCAATCTGCTCGGCCTCGAGCGTCTGGATGATGTTCATGGCAGTGTCCTTTCCGAAGTTCGTTCTACGGCGCTGCGGCCGCGGTTTCCATATGCCGGCGCCACAGGTCCGGCCTGCGCGCCTGCGTGATCCTGATCGACTGCTCCCGCCGCCACGCGGCGATGGCGCCGTGATGGCCCGAGAGCAGCACCTCCGGCACCGCCCGCCCCTGCCACTCGGCCGGGCGCGTGTACTGCGGATACTCCAGCAGCCCGGCGCTGAAGCTCTCTTCCTCGGCGCTCGCCGCCGCCCCCATCACACCCGGCAGCAGCCGCACGCAGGCATCGATCAGCACGAGTACGGCCAGCTCCCCACCCGAGAGCACGTAGTCGCCCACGCTCAGCTCCTCGATGCGCCGCGCCTCGAGCACCCGCTCGTCCACGCCCTCGTATCGCCCGCACACCAGCCGCACCCCCGGCCCAGCGGCGAGCGCCCGCACCCGCGCCTGGTCCAGCCGGGCCCCGCGCGGGCTCAGATAGATCAGCGGCCGATCGTCATCCGCACCGATGGCGGCATCGAGCACGTCCGCCCGCATCACCATGCCAGCCCCGCCACCGAACGGGGTGTCGTCCACGGTGCGGTGCCTGTCGGTCGCGGCGGCCCGGATATCCCGCACGGCGAGCGACCAAACGCCCCGCTCCAGCGCCCGGCCGGCCAACGACTGCCCGAGCGGCCCGGGAAACATGTCCGGGAACAGGGTCAGCACCGTCGCGGTCCAACTCTGCGAAGCGGCGCTCATTGCGGCTGCGCCTCGATCTCGGCCGGCGGTACCACCACGAGCTGCCCCGCGGCCACGTCGACGGTCGGCACGCAGGCCCGCGTGAACGGCACCAGCAGCGGCTTGCCGTCAGCGACGATCTCGAGGCTCGGCCCGGCGCCGTAATCATGCACGACTGTGACCCGCCCCAGCGCCGCCCCATCCGGCCGCACCGCCGCGAGCCCGACGAGGTCGGAGAGGTAGAACTCCTCCGCGCCCGGCGGCGGCAGGCGGTCCCGCTCGACGTAGAGCTTGAGGTTCGTCAGACGCGCCGCCGCATCCCGGTCGGCCAAGGGCTTGCCCGCCGCATCCCGCAGCTGCGCCACACCCTCGCCGCGCCAGGCCAGCGTCCAGGTGCCGCCCCGGTCGTCGCGCAGCAGCCCATACTCGGCGAGCGACGCCGGGTCGGCGGCGTAGGCATGCACGTGCACCAGCCCCCGCACGCCGTGCGGCCGGCCGACCACGCCCAACAGGATGCAGCCCGCTATGTCGGATCGATCGGGCAAGCTAGCCGGCGGCCTTCGCCGCGCGCTCCTGCGCCTTCTTCTTCGGCGCAGACTGGATCGGCTGCTCGCGGAACACCGGCATCGGTGCCAGCCCGGCATGGCCCAGGAACTTCGCCACACGCTCCGTGGGCTGCGCGCCCTGGCTCAGCCAATGCGTGATGCGCTCGCCCTGCAGGCGAATGCGCTCGGCATGCTCGGCCGGCAACATGGGGTTGTAGCTGCCCACGCGCTCCAGGAACCGGCCGTCCCGCGCATTGCGGCTGTCGGCGACCACGATGTGGTAGTAGGGGCGCTTCTTGGCGCCGGCGCGGGCGAGGCGGATCTTCAGGGACATTCTGTTTCCTTAGTAACTGTTAGAAAGGTCGCCGGGGCTGCATCGACTTCGGCATCAGGGCGCTCATGCCCTGCCGCATCAGGCCCTTCTGCCCCAGCTTGCTCATGCGCTTCATCATCGTGCTCATGTCGTCAAACTGCTTCAGCAGCTTGTTCACGTCCTGCACGCTCGTCCCGGACCCGGCGGCGATCCGCTTCTTGCGGCTCGCCTTGATCACGTCCGGCGTCTTCTTCTCCCGCTTCGTCATGGACCCGATGATCGCCGCCTGGCGCTTCAGCACCGTCTGGTCGATCTTCGCGTCCTCGATCTGCGCCTTCATCTTGCCCACGCCCGGCAGCATGCCGAGGATGCCGCTGATGCTGCCCATTTTCGTAATCTGCTTCAGCTGGTTGGCATAGTCGTCGAGGTCGAACTGGCCGCGCATCATGCGCTTGGCCATCTTCTCGGCTTCCGCCTCGTCGATCGTCTCCGTCGCCCGCTCGACCAAGCCGACGATGTCGCCCATGCCGAGGATGCGCGACGCAACACGCTCCGGGTGGAACTCGTCCAGCGCGTCCAGCTTCTCCCCTTGGCCGACCAGCTTGATCGGCGCACCGGTCACCTGGCGCATGCTCAGCGCCGCACCACCGCGGGCGTCGCCGTCCATCCGGGTCATCACGATGCCAGTGATGCCCAGGGCCTCGTTGAACGCGCGTGCCGTCTGGACCGCGTCCTGGCCTGTCATGGCGTCCACCACCAGCAGCGTCTCGGCCGGATGCGTCACGAAGCGGATCTGCTGCACCTCGGCCATCAGCTCGGCATCGATCGAGAGCCGCCCGGCCGTGTCGAGGATCACCACGTCGAACACCTCGCGCCGCCCCGTCTCCATGGCGCGCTGCGCAATCTGCACGGGGGACTGGCCGGGTACGATGGGCAGGCTGGCGACGCCTGCCTGCTGCGCCAGCACCTGGAGCTGAAGCTGGGCGGCAGGACGCTGCGTGTCGAGGCTGGCCAGCAGCACCTTCTTGCGGTCCCGCTTGAACAGCCGGAGCGCGAGCTTGCCCGACGTGGTCGTCTTGCCAGACCCCTGGAGCCCCACCATCAGGATCGGCACCGGCGCCGTCGCCTCGAGGTTGATCGGCACAACACCCGCGCCACCCAGCGCCTCGACCAGTTGGTCGCTGACGACCTTGATGACCTGCTGGCCTGGGCTCACGCTCTCGAGCACATCGGCACCAACGGCCTTGGCGCGTACGGCCTCGATGAAGTCCCGCACCACCGGCAGCGCCACGTCGGCCTCGAGCAGTGCCAGACGCACCTCGCGCAGCGCGTCCGCCACGTCGGCCTCGCTCAGCCGCCCGCGCGCGCGCAGGCGGTCGAACACTCCAGAAAGCTTGCCCGACAGCGTGTCGAACATCAGGATGGACCCCAATCCGCCAGAGGGCGGCGTCAAAACGCATAAGGCGCCGCTGCGCGAACACTCGCGGAGCGACGTCAAGGACCCGGGCCTCCTACGGGCGGCGTGCCCATAAGTCAACCGGATACCAGCAGGAGCACCCCATGCGGCTCGACGGTAAGGTGGCGGTCATCACGGGCGGCGCGTCCGGAATCGGCCTCGCGACGGCCCACCTCTTCCTCGACCGCGGCGCCCGTGTCGCGGTGGTGGACACGGACGCGGCAGCCCTCTCCGCCCTGTCGCACACGGCCGGCCTCATGGCCATCGAGGCCGACGTGGGCCACCCCGACGCCGTGGAGGAAGCGCACGAGGCCGTCCGCGACGCGTTCGGCCCGGTCGACGTGCTCATGACCTCGTCGGGCATCAGCAACGGCCTCTCCGCCGTGGACTGCACGCCGGACGAGTGGGAGCAGGTGTTCAGGGTCAACGTCACCGGCACGTGGCTCTGGATGCGCGCCGTGCTGCCGCACATGGGGCGGGGTTCGGCCATCGTGACCGTCTCGAGCCAACTCGCCATCGCAGGCGGCCGGGGCAACGCCGCCTACATCGCGAGCAAGGGCGCCATCATCAGCCTCAGCCGCTCCGTCGCGGTCGAAGTGGCACCCCGCTTCATCCGCGTGAACTGCCTGGCCCCCGGCGCCATCGAGACCCCCCTCCTCGCCCGCAGCTTCGCCCGGCGAGAGGACCCCGCCGCCGCTCGCGCCTCCAGCGAGGCCCGCCATGCCATGGGCCGCCTCGGCCAGGCCCACGAAGTGGCGCACGCGGCACTCTACCTGGCCGCCGACACGGCCGGGTTCACCACGGGCGTGGTGCTGCCCGTGGATGGTGGGTGGACGGCGGCTTGAGCCGGCACTGCCTGCCATTGTCGGCATGCCCCTATTCCGGTAGTGCCGCTGCAGTCTTGGGTGGGGGCAGCGATGGGGTTGCGTGACACGTTGCTTCCGGCCGCGATCCTGACCCTCGCCACCCTCGCCATGTTCTACACGTCGCCCATGGACGAGGGCTTCATGTGGGGCGATGCGCCCAGCTTCGCGCTGAACGGCGACCTCGTGCACGACTACGTCGCCCACGGCCTCGGCCGCTCGCCGGTCGCCTTTGCCAACGAGTGGTTCCTCCGCTACCCGGCGCTCACCATCAGCCTCTACCCGCCCGTCTTCCCCGTGGCCGAGGCAGCCATGTTCGCGCTGTTTGGCTTCTCGCACATGGCAGCGCAGGCCACCGTCTCGCTGTTCGTTGCCTTGGCCGCTTGGGGCGCATACGCCATCGCGCGGACAGCGCTTCCGCCACTCCCGTCGACGGCCGCAGTCCTCATGCTGCTTGGGACGGGGGCGATGATGGTCTGGTCGCGCCAAGTGATGATGGAGGCGCCGACCATGGCCTTTCTCTGCCTGGGCGCCGCTGCCCTGCTACGCTACCAGGCTGGCGCCAGGGTGTGGCACCTCTACATCGCCGTGTTGATGCTCGTGGCGGCCACCTACACGAAGCAGACCGCGATCTTCATCGCACCCGCCTTCGTCGCCTTCCTGCTGCTCGAGTCCGGCTGGGCCGTGTTGCGTCGGGGGGCCGTGTGGATCGCAGCCGTGGCAGGCACGATCGCCATCCTTCCGCTCATCGCGTTCACGATCCTTTATGCCCCGCAGCTGATCGACGTCGGAGTTGGCGGCCAGTATGCCAATGAACTACCCCGATATGCCCTCGCCTCCATCGCGCGCGGCGCGCTCGACCTGCCGATAATCGCAGGCTGGGGACCGCTCGTGCTGGCGCTGCTCTATATGCCGTTGGTTGCCGTCCGCGGATGGGCCGATGCTGCCGAGCGGCGCATTGCCGCTCTGATGCTCTGCTGGTTCGTCGCTGCATATGCGAGCCTGAGCTTCGTTGGCCATTACGAGTGGCGTTATGGCATTTTCCTGACCATCCCGGTCGCGTTCTTGGCCGTCCTGTTCGTCTATCGGTTGTCCCAGGGGCTTGCATCGCGCGACATAGCCTCCCTTGCCGGCGGTGCCGCGATATTCGGCCTCGGCCTAGCCACGCCATTGCCTTACGAGCAGGGGCAAGCCGCTGTGGCGGAAGCCGTGCTGCGCCACGCGGAGCCAGGCGACGTCCTGCTCTATCAAGCCTACGATTCGAAGAGCTTCGTCTTCTCGCTTCGCCTGCGCACGCCAGAGCCGAAGCTCTACGTGCTTCGGGCCGAGAAGCTGGTTGTCGATTACGCGCTGACTCGCGCCTGGGGCATCCGCGACCGCAACATGTCCGAAACCGACGTGGCCGCGCTCGTTGATCGCGCTGGCGTGTCCTTGGTCGTGTTGCAACCGGGCTTCTGGACCGACCAGCCCTCGATGGCGCGGCTCGAGGCCTTGGTGACCGGCCCGCGGTTCGAGAAACTGGAGCAGGTCAGTCTCCGTTCTCAGGAGGCGCGCCGCGGCGGCCTCCATGTTGTGTATCGTAATCGCGCGCCCACGCAGCCAACTGCCGAAACGCTTCGCCAACTCGGCCGTCCCGGCTGAGATGCTGCGCCAGCTGGCCCGCTCTGGAGACCTCAGCCCCATGCGCTTATCCGTCCTGGACCAGTCCACCGTCGTCAGTGGCCGCGAGCCAGCCGCCAGCATCCAGGAGACGCTCGCCCTCGCGCGGCACTGCGAGGGGCTGGGCTACGGGCGCTACTGGCTCGCCGAGCACCACAACAGCGCAAGCCAGGCCGGCACCGCGCCCGAGGTGCTCATGGCCGCCGTGGCTGCCACCACGCGCCGCATCCGCGTGGGCAGCGCCGGGGTCATGCTGCCGCACTATTCGAGCCTGAAGGTCGCCGAGCAGTTCCGCGTGCTGGAGGCCATAGCCCCGGGCCGGATCGACATGGGCCTGGGCCGCGCGCCGGGCTCGGACGGCCTGACCGCCCACGCCCTCAACCCGGCCGCAGCCAGCGCCGCCGACCATTTCCCGAGCCAGGTGCGGGATCTGCTGGCCTGGGTGCGCGGCGAGTCCCTTCCCGAAGGCCACCCCTTTGCCGCCATCAGCGCGCAGCCCGCCGGGCCCACGGCGCCCGAGCCCTGGATCCTCGGCAGCAGCGACTACGGCGCGCAGGTCGCCGCTTATTTCGGCGTGCCCTACTGCTTTGCCGCCTTCATCACGGACGGCCGCGGCGCCGCCGAAGCCCTCGAGGTCTATCGCACCACCTACCGCCCCAGCCCGGCCTTCCCCCGCCCGCTGGCCGCCCTCGCCGTATGGGCCATGACCGCCGAGACCGAGGCCGAGGTGAAGCACCATTTCAGCAGCCGAGCCCTCTGGCGCCTAGGCCGCGACCGCGGCGTCTATGAAGCCCTCCCCAGCCCCGAACAAGCCGCCGCCTATCCCTACTCCCCGGCCGAGCGGGCGCGCTCAGAGGCCATGCGCGCCCGCGCCTACGCCGGCCTACCGGACCAGGTGGCAGCCCGCCTCCAGGCCGACGCCGCCGCCCTGGACGTAACCGAGGTCGTCGTCCTCACCACCCTCCACGACCCCGAAGCCCGTCGCCGCAGCTACACGCTGCTGATGCAGGCCGTAGCCAACGCGAGCGCCCATGGGCAAAGCCTCGCCGCCGAGTAGGAAGTTCCTATCAGGGCCGTAGTATCTCCGTGGTCCGCTTGATGGTGCCGCGCTCCACCGTCCACGACACAGCCGCCGTTACCCGCTTTCCGCACGCATCCAGATACCAGAGCTCCCTCCGGTAACTCGCCAACGTCCCCGGCATCGGGCCGCCCCGCACGTTGGCTACCTGCACCGAGCGACACGCAGGGTCGCGCGGGACAAGGCCAGGGCTCTGCAAGGCGCGCACCTGGTCCAGCGCCGGCCCGAACGGCAAAGCCGTGTCCCCGGGCGGCCCCATGACCGCCAGCACCTTCCCCTGGCTCGAGACGGCATAGAAGTGCTGTGCGATCTCTCGCCCGCACCCGCTGAAGTTCACGTCCTGGATCCAGTTCCCGTTCGTCGGCACACCGTCGGGTCCGAACTCGAACACTTTCTCCGTCACTCGCACGGTCGGAACGACCTCGTAGCGCCCTTGCGCGCAGTCGAGCTGCACCCTGCGCATCTGCTGGCGCGCCGACGCCTCGACGATGCGGACTTGGTCCGGCCGGGCCAGAAAGGCCTCGAGCTGGGCGTTCGACGAGGGTGCGATCGTCTTGGCACACCCCGCGAGCACGAGCATGAGGGCCGCCCGCAGGCTGTTTTGTATCATCTGGGCTCCGAGGACGCCCCGCAACTCAACCCGGCACCCTCGATTCTGTAAACCCTGTCCCGCACGACCGGTCTTCAGCCAGCCCTCTCAGCCCGGGGCCACCCGCCTGAACAGCAACCGCCGCATCTCGGGCACCGCGCGCACCAGGCCGAAGCCTGCCTTCTCCAACACCCGCCGCGACGCGAGGTTCTCCGAATGCACGAACGCGCTGACCACCGCCAGGCCGAGCACCCCGTCCGCATGAGTAACGGTTGCCGTTGCAAGCTCAGTCGCAAGACCGCGGCCCCACATCGCGGGATGGAACGCATATCCGAGTTCGGGCCCCCACGCGTCAGCGAACGGGTCGACTACACCCCGCCCCATCCGATCAGTCGCTGGTCCGCCCGGTCCAGCACCGCCCAGGCTGCAAACCCGCGCCGCCGCCGCTGCCACTCGAACCCGGCGAGGCGGCGCCAACACTCGCGCAACGTCGCATGGTGGTGCGTGTAGCGCATCGCCACCGCATCACCCCGTATGAAAACACGGCCTCCGCATCGCTCACGCGAACCGGCCGGAGCAGCAGCCGCGCCGTTTCGATCAACGGGGCCGGACGTCCCGCCCTGTGCCCAGGAAGCCGCCCCGGCGAAGCTTGTAGGCCACCCAAGCCACCGCTGCGGCGATGATCGCCACGGGCAGCACGACCGACACTACCCAGACGGCCACGGCTGCGACCACCACCATGATGCCAGCCACTGCTACAATGGCCGCGCCGATCATGAGCTTGGTCGAGAACGGCAGCACGGCACGCCTGGGCGGCGGCACGAAACTCCCGTCGGGGCGCATGTCGATTACGGGCGGACGACTGTTCATGGTCTCGACGTGGCCCCGAAGCTTTGCTGGTTCAAGACGCCGCTGGACGGCCGGGCCGAGCGCGCCCACTCTTCCCACAAAATGCGCCGGGAGACGCCCATGAACACTCTAAGCCGCGCCACGCTGGCCGCCGCCTTGCTCGCCACACCCGCCTTCGCGCAGCCGCTCGCCCCCCGCGAGGCCCCGGCCAAGGCCCTGCCGGTGCCCAGCACCGTCAGCCCGCAGATGCAGGCCATCATCGCCCAGCCGCTGCGGACCAATTGGGACAAGCCGCCCACCACGCCCGAGGGCTGGCGGGAGCTGCAGGACAGCATCGCCAAGACGGTCGCGCCGAACATCGCACCCATGGCCGAGCGCCTGCGCGTGAGCATCGCGCCCTCCACGCTGGACGGCGTGCGCATCTACACCATCACGCCCACGGACATCCCGGAGGCAAACCGCAATCGCGTAGCCGTGCACGTCCATGGCGGCTGCTACGTTCTGAACCCGCGGGAGGCGGCGCTGCCCGAGGCGATGTTCCTGGCCGGGTTCGCGCGCATGAAGGTTGTCGCCGTCGACTACCGCATGCCGCCCGAGGCCTACTACCCGGCGGCACTGGACGACTCCATGACGGTCTACAAGGCCGTGCTCCGCACCACACCGCCGCGCAACGTGGCCGTGTTCGGCAGCTCCGCCGGCGGAGCCCTCACGCTCGAGATGATGCTCCGGGCCAAGCGCGACGGCCTGCCCATGCCGGGCGCCATCGCCCCGGGCACGCCGATGTCGGACGCGACGAAGCAGGGCGACAGCTTTGAGACGAACGCGATGGTGGACAACGTGCTCGTCTCGAAGGACGGGTTCTGCGACGCCGCAACCCGGTTCTACGCCAACGGCGTGGACCTGAAGGACCCGATGCTCTCCCCGGTCTACGGAGACGTGCGCGGCTTCCCGCCCACGATCCTCACCTCAGGCACGCGGGACCTGTTGCTGAGCAACACCGTCCGCATGCACCGGGCCCTCCGTCAGGCGGGTGTGGTGGCGACGCTGCAGGTGTTCGAAGCCCAATCCCACGCGCATTACTACCGCGACGATCGTGTGCCCGAGACGAAGGAGGCCTTCGACGAGATTGCGGCGTTCTTCGATGCGCACATGGGCAAATGACGCAAGCGGGCTACGCGTAACCCCCGGAACTCGTCATCGCGAGCCGACGGGGTGGCGATCCAGGAGCCGCCCAGAGCCGACCTGTCCTCCCTGGATCGCTACGCTTGGCTCACGATGAGGGCCAGTATACGCGCCAGTATACGCGATCGTGTCCTAATGCGCCGCTCCCAGATACGCTGCCCGCACCGCGGGGTCCGTCTTCAGTTTCCTCGCCGGGCCTTCGGCACTCAGCCGTCCGTTCTCCATCACATACCCGTAATCCGCCACGTCGAGCGCCGCAGCCGCGAACTGCTCCACCAGCAGCATCGTCGTCTTGGCCTCCTTCAGCCGGGCGATGGTCGCGAATACGTCCGCCACCAGGCGCGGCGCCAGGCCCATGCTCGGCTCGTCCAGCAGCAGCACGTCCGGGTTCAGCATGAGCGCCCGGGCCATGGCCAGCATCTGCTGCTCGCCGCCCGAGAGCGTCCCGGCAAGCTGCAGCCGGCGCTCCGCCAGGCGCGGGAAGATCGCATACATCCGGTCGATGTCCGCGCTCACGTCGCCCTTCGGCCGGCTGCCGGTAAGGCGCGGGAAGGCCCCCATCAGCATGTTGTCGTTCACCGACAGCGTGCCGAAGACCCGCCGCCCCTCGGGCGAGTGCGCGAGCCCCCGCCGCGTGATGGCATGCGCCGGCAGCCCGGCGATTTCCTGCCCACCCAGCGTGATCCGCCCGCTCTCCGGCGCAATCATGCCGGACAGGGCCCGCAAGGTGGTCGTCTTGCCCGCCCCGTTGCTGCCGATCAGCGTCACCAGCTGCCCGCGCTCCACGGTCAGGTTGAGCCCGTGCAGCACCCGCACCTTGCCATACCCGGCCACCAGGTTCTGGACCTGCAACATCTACGCAGCCTCCTGCACGGCGCCGCCGAGATACGCCGCGATCACCCGCTCGTCCGCCTGCACCTGCGCCGGCGCGCCCTCGGCGATCTTCTGGCCGAAATCCAGCACCGTGACCGTGTCGCACAGGCTCATCACCACATCCATGTGGTGCTCGATCAGGATGAGCGTCACACCGTGGTCGCGTATCTTGCGGATGATCTCGATCAGCTCCTTGATGTCGGGCGCCGTCAGCCCGGCCGCCGGCTCGTCCAGCAGCAGCAGCTTCGGGTCCAGTGCCAGCGCCCGCCCGATTTCGAGCAGGCGTTGCTTGCCATAGGGCAGGTTCCGCGCCTCCTCGTTGGCCAGGTGGTCGAGCCCGACCAGGCGCAGGATGCTCGCCGCCCGCACCTGGGCGTCGGCCTCCTCGCGCCGGGCGCGCGGCGTGGCGAGCGCCACCTCGGCAAGGCTGCCCTGGTAGGTGTGGTGCAGCCCGACCATGACGTTCTCGATCAGGGTCAGCTCCCCGAAGAGCTGCACGTTCTGGAACGTTCGCGCGATGCCGGCCGCCGCGATCTCGGGCGACTTCTTGCCCACGATGCTGCGCCCCTCGAGCAGGATGTCGCCGGCCGTCGGCACGTAGATTCCCGTCAGCACGTTCATCATGGTGCTCTTGCCCGAGCCGTTGGGCCCGATCAGCCCATGGATCGTGCGCGGCATGATGGCCAGGTTCACCTCGTTGAGCGCCTTCAGCCCGCCGAACTGCATCAGCACGGCCCGGGCTTCCAGCAGCGGCTTGCCCGAATCCACCACCGGCTCGTTGGCGCTCCACGCGTGTGCATCGTCGCCCTGCGCTTCGATCATCGCATGCGCCTGCATCATGCCCGGCCGAAGCCGCGCGATGGCGCCGCGGACGAAGCCCCAGATGCCATCGGGCAGGTAGTACACGACGAACAGGATCATCGCGCCAAAGATCGAAAGCCGGAAATCCGTGATCTTCTCCAGCGCCAGCGAGAACGCGAAGAAGAAGACGCAGAGCACCACCGGGATCATCAGCCGCGTCTTGTCCTCAGCCCGGCGCCAACCCGTCACGGCCGCCACCACGGCCACCGCCGCCACGATGCCCGCGATGATGCGGAACAGCGCGATGTCAGCCAGCAGATTCGGCAGCACCACGATGATGATGGCCCCCAGCATCGGCCCCACGCGGGATTTGCGGCCGCCCAGCGTGACCGCCAGCAGGAACTGGATGGCAAGCTCGATGCCAAAGTTATTCGGCGCCACATACTGCTCGGAATAGGCGAACAGCGCGCCCGCGAGCCCGGCCATGCCGGCGCTGAACGCGAACGCGATCACCTTGTGCTTGTAGACCGAAACGCCCATGCAGTCCGACGCGATCGGCGCATCCCGCAGCGCCTCGAACGCGCGGCCGTAGCGGCTCGCGATCAGCCGGTTGATGGCCACCAGGCTCACCACGAGGCAGAAGGCGACGAGGAAGTAGAACTCGAACTCCTTCAGCTTCGCCGTCGACATGTCGAAGAACGGCAACTGGTCCGCATACTCCCGCAAATCCCACCACAGCGGCTTCTGCAGCGTGATGCCCATGGGCCCGTTGGTGAGGAAGTCCATCTCGTTGATGAGCGTGTAGACGATCGTGCCGAACGCCAGCGTCACCATGGCGAGGTAGGGCCCCGTCACCTGCAGCGCCGGCAACGCCAGCAGCAGCCCGAACCCGGCGGTCACCACGATCGCGATCGGGATGGCCGGGATCACGCCGAGGCCCAGCTTCCACCCCAGGATGGCCGCCGTGTACGCCCCGATGCCGAGCAAAGCCGCATGCCCGAGAGACACCTCGCCCGTGTAGCCGAACACGATGTCGAGCCCAAGCAGCAGAATGGAGTAGATCAGGATCACCACCACCAGGTGCAGGTAGTAGGCGTTGGTGATGAAGAACGGTGTGGCCAGCAGCGCGGCGACAAAGAGTCCGTATTTGAGGATGCTCGGCACTGCCCTAAACCTTCTTGATCGTCTTCTTGCCGAACAAGCCCGACGGCTTGAACGACAACACCAGCAACAGCAGGATCAGCCCCGGCACGTCCTTGTAGCCCGTCGACAGGTAGAACCCCGTCAGCGTCTCCGTAACCCCCAGGATCAACCCGCCCACGATCACCCCGAGCCCGCTGTTGAGCCCCCCGATGATGGCCACCGCGAACGCCTTGAGGCCCAGCACCGCCCCCAGCCGCGGTCCCGTCAGCGTGATCGGCGCGATCAGCACGCCCGCGAACGCCGCCGTCATGCTACTCAGCGCGTAGCTGAACGTGATCACCTTGCCGGTGTCGATGCCCATCAGCCCGGCGGCGTCCCGGTCGTTAGCCGTCGCCACGACCGCCTTGCCGAAGATGCTCCGCCGATTGAACAGCTCGACCGCCAACATCAGCGCCAGCGCGCCGACCACGATCGCAATCTCCATTGGCTGGATCCGCACGCCGCCCACGTCGAGCGCCTGCTCGGGCAGCGGCGACGGGAACTTCAGGTCGTCACGCCCCCAGATGTTCTCGGCAAGGTTCTTGAAGATGATCCCGAGCGCGATGGTCGCCATGATCCACCCGGCCTCGGACTTCGTCTTGATCGCCTGGCGCACGCCGAGCCGCTCCACCACCGCGCCCTGCATCAACCCGAATGCGAGAACCACGGGAAGCATCGCCCAGTAGCCGATGAAGTAGGTCACGGTCAGGCCCACGAGCGAGCCCAGCATCAGCGCCTCCCCCTGCCCGAAATTGAGCGTCTTGGAGGTCGCGAACGTGAGCTGATAGCCGAAGGCGATGACGCCATAGATCATGCCGACGGCGATGCCGCTCACGATGAGCTGGAGTAGGATCTGCATCGAGTGTCCCTGGTAAGAAAAACCCCTCCTGCCGAACGGCAGGAGGGGCTTGGTCGAAGCAAGGCTTCAGCTGCGCGTCTTGACCCGCACGGCCTTGTCGCCCTCGATGTCGGCAGCCACGGCCGGCTGCACGCGGCCATCCTTCACTTCGCCGAACACTGGGATGTTGCTCGTGATCGCCTCGTGGTCGGTCTTGCTGAACGGCTTGTCGTATACCGTCACCACGCCCTCGACCTTCGTGTTCAGGCTTTCGAGCGCATCCTTGATCTTGCGCCCTTCGGTGCTGCCTGCCTGCTTGATGGCCGCGGCCAGCAGATACACGCTGTCATAGCCCTGGGCTGCCGAAACCGGGCTCGGCATGCGGTCCACCTTGTAGGCCTCCTGATACGCCTTGATGAACGTCGCCCGCTTCGGCGTGTTCGGAAGCTGGACGAAGGTCTGCGGCATCATCGCCCCCGAGCCGTTCGCGCCCGCCGTGTCGATGAAGCTCGCCATGCTCAACGTCCAGCTGCCGATCAACGGCACCTTCCACCCGAGCTTCGCCTGCGCGTTCGCGATCTGCGCCAGCTCCGGCCCGATCCCGTAGGTCAGGATCACGTCGGCCCCGGCCTCCTTCGCGCGCAGCAGCTGCGCCGTCATGTCCGTGTCGCCGATGTTGAACTTCTCGGTCGCGACGGCCTTCACGTTCTTGGCAGCCAGCGCCTTCTCGAGGTCGTCACGCCCGAGCTGGCCGTAGTTCGTGCTGTCCGCCAGGATCGCCGGCTTCTTGAAGCCGCGGCGGCCCACCGCCTCGTCCACGATCATCGGCGCCTGGATGTTGTCGGGCGCCGCATTCCGGAACACGTAGTTGGCGCGCTCCTTCTCGAACTGCTTCGTGATGATCGAGCCCGTGGCGACGTTGTTGATCACCGGGATCTCGGCTTCCTGGTAGAAGCGTTGGCTGGCCAGCGCCACACCCGTGTTGATGTAGCCGACGGTGGCGACCACCTTCTCCTTGTTGATCAACTCCTGGGCAATCTGCACGCCGAGCTCGTTGCGCGCCTCGTCGTCACGCTCGATGCCTACAAGCGGGCGGCCCAGCACGCCGCCGGCCTTGTTGATTTCGGTGATGGCGAGCTTCACGCCGTCGCGCATCGACACGCCCATGGACGACGAACCGCCCGTGAACGGCCCGGCGACGCCGATCTTGATCGGCTCGCCGCTCTGCGCGCGGGCGCCGGAGAACGTTGCGGGGACGAGTGCGACGCAAGCCGCAGCCGCAAGCATGGTGTAACGCCGGGTCAGACGCATTCGGAACGCTCCCTCGATTTCTGCGCATTGGCGCGCATGGGCCCTGAACGGGTTGGCGGCGCTATAACACGCGGTCGCGAAAACGTCATGCGCCGGAATGCGGCCTGCTCGCGATTTTACGCATGACGGAATGTCCATCCCCAGCCCATAGGCTCCATCATGCTTCGACCGTTCAGTCCTTCGGCGCTCGCCCTCGCAGCCGCACTTGCCGGCGCGGCCCCGGCCTACGCGCAGTCTCGCGGCGTGACGGTGCTGAATGCCGGTGGCGAGACCATCCGCTCCATCCAGATCGGCCCCACGGGCGGCGGCGAGAACCGCCTCCGCTCCACCCTGCCGCCCGGCGCGCAAGCCCGCATCGGCTATGGCAGCGGCGCTTGCACGGCCACGGTGCGCCTCGGCTACGAGAGTGGCCGCACCGAGGACCATGCAGTCGATGCCTGCACCGATGCGCGCGTGGTCGCAGGCCAGGGCCAGGCGGGCCCCTCGGGCGCAGCAAGCGCTGCAGCAAGCCCCCCTGCGCCGGCGCTCACGCCAACCCGGGCAAAGTCCGGCAGCAAGGCCGACACGATCCCGACCGTCGCCAAGGAGCCGCCCCCGCCCGTGCCGCCCTGGACCGGCAAGAGCATCACGAAGAAGTTCGGCGGCCTCGACTAGGGCCGCCCTCGGGCCGCTGCTGGAAATGCGCTTTCCCGTCGCATTCCTGCGGTCGTTCCGCTATCGTGTGCAGCCGGTGCTCGGGTTGTCGCCATGACTGCTGGAGGAAGGCCAATGCCGCTGCGCATGCTCGCCGTTTGCCTGTCGCTCGCATGCACGATCCCTGCAACGGCGCATGATCTGCCGGTGGGCAACGCCGGGCACGACCACCTCGGCAAAGTCGCCTTCGCCAATTCATGCAGCGGCGCCGTGCAGGAGGATTTCACGCGCGCCGTCGCGATGCTGCATTCATTCTGGTACAGCGCCGCCGAGCCGGCCTTCCGGGACGTGCTCGCGAAGGACCCGGCCTGCGCGGTCGCCACCTGGGGCATCGCAGCAATCCTGATGAACAACCCGCTGGCCGGCGCAGGCGCCGGGCCGCGCGAGGCCGAACGGGCCCAGGCGGCACTCGAGCAGGGCCGCCGCATTGGCGCGGCAACCCCGCGGGAGCGCGACTACATCGAGGCGGTGGGCGCTTACTACCGGGACTTCACGACCCAACCGGAGGCTGCGCGGCAGCTTCGCCGGGCCGAGGCCTTCGCTGCACTGGCCGCGCGCTACCCGGACGACGACGAGGCGCAGATTTTCGCAGCACTCTACCTCGCCGGCACGCAGTCCCAGGCCGAGCAGACCTTCGCCGCCTATCGCAAGGCCGCGTCGGTGCTCGAGCCCATGTTCGCCCGCTACCCCGACCACCCGGGCGTCGCGCACTACCTCATCCACTCCTACGACGCGCCGCCGCTCGCTGCCGAGGGTCAGACGGCCGCGCGGCGCTACGCGGCCATCGCGCCGGACGCGCCGCACGCGCTGCACATGCCCTCGCACATCTTCACCCGGGTCGGCGCGTGGCCGGAGTCGGTCGCGACCAACCGCCGGGCTTACCAGGCGGCCATCCAAGGCGGCGAGCCCGGCGAAGCCTACCATGCCAGCGACTATGCCGTGTACGCCGACCTGCAGATGGCACACGACGCCGAGGCCGCGAGCGACATGGCCAACGCCTTCCGCGTGAAAGCGGCGGGCGTGCCAACCCAGCCGATCGCCTACTCCTCCGCCGCCATGCCGGCCCGCTACGCCCTGGAGCGTGGGGACTGGCGCGGCGCCGCAGCCCTCGCGCCACCGACCGCCGGCCCGGCCTTCACCGCCGCCATCACCTGGTTCGCCCGCGCGCTCGGTGCCGCCCGCACCGGGGATGTCGACGCGGCCCGCGCAGCGACGGCGGAGTTGGCCACCAGGCAGGCGGCCCTCGCGGCGGAGGGCAACCACTACTGGGCCAGGGAGGTCGATGTGCAGCAGCGCGCGGCGACGGCATGGACCGTCTTCGCCGAGGGGCGGCCGGCCGAGGCACTCGACCTCATGCGCCGCGCGGCAGACCTCGAGGATGCGAACGAGAAGCATATCGTGACCCCCGGGCGAGTGCTGCCCGCCCGCGAACTGCTCGGCGACATGCTGCTCGAAGCACGGCAGCCCGCGGCTGCGCTCCGGGAATACGAGGCGTCCCGGGCCCGCGAGCCGAACCGGTTTCGCGGCTACGCCGGCGCCGCCCGCGCTGCCGAGGCGGCCGGCGAGCGAGACCAGGCGACCATGCTCTATGGCCGGCTGCTTGCGCTGACGGACGGTTCCACCACCGACCGCCCGGAGATCGCCCGCGCGCGAGCCTATCTGGGGCGCTAGAGCGGTGCCCGACGCGCCCACTTCGTCTGATTGGGATTTTGTTCAAAACACTCGAGGGCGTTCTTCCGGTCCACTTCGAACGGAAGAGAGTTAGAGGGACCAGTGCGACCCTGACGGCCCGTCAGGTGTCCTCACCCAGCGCTCGACGCCGCAGGTCCCGCAGCCGCGTCTGCGCTCCTGGGGAGCGTGGGTCCACCTCGAGCAGCTTTTGCCATGCGGCCAGCGCGCCTTTCCAGTCGCCCCGACCCTCCGCCACGCGCGACAGGTCCTGCCACGCGCCAAAGTGCCGTGGTTCCCGCCGCAGCACCTCCTGCAGGTCCCGCACGGCACCAGGCGTGTCCCCCAGCTCCGCCCGGCTTCGCGCCCGGCCCCGCCACGCCTCCAGCAGCTCCGGCTCCAGGTCCAGCGCCGCCTCGAAGCTGTCGAACGCATCCCCCGGCGCCCCTTCGGACAGCTCCCGCGCGCCCCGCGACAGCAGCAGCCGCACGGCCGGGCTGGCCGCCTCGAGGAACTGCGCCCGGATCTGCGCCTCGAGGGCCGCAGCCGCGTCCTCGGTCGGCGCCTGGCGCAGCGCGTTGAGCAGCCCATCCACGAGGTTCCGCGACGGGGCCGTCGTCACAGGCTGCGCAACCGCCGGGAAGGCCAGCGCCAACACCAGGGCCGCGGCGCGCCATCTCACGGCACCTGCACCGGCGCCGGAACAGCCCCGGCCAAGGCGTCGGGCACGGGCCCGCCCGTCATCCAGTCCAGCAGCTGCACCGTATGCACCACCGGCACGCCGCCCGAGAGCTGGGTGATGCAGCCGATGTTCCCCGCCGCGATCACGTCCGGCCGCGTCGCCCCGATCGTCTCCAGCTTCCGCTCCCGCAGCCGCCCGGCGATCTCGGGCTGCATCAGGTTGTAGACCCCTGCCGAGCCGCAGCAGAGATGCCCTTCGGCAGGCTCCGAAACAGTAAACCCGGCCTGCCGGAGCAGCGCCTTCGGTGCATCCTTCACCCCCTGCCCATGCTGCAGGCTGCACGCGGCATGATAGGTCACGCGCAGCCCCGGGTTGGGCCGGGTCGGCGCGAGGTCCATCGTGGCGAGATACTCGGACACGTCCCGCGCCAGCGCCGACACCCGCTCCGCCCGGCTCCGCCATGGCTCCGGCTCGGCGCGGAACATGAAGCCGTAATCCTTCACCGTGGTGCCGCAGCCCGAGGTGTTGACCAGGATCGCGTCGAGCCCGGCGCCATCCATCTCCCGCGTCCAACCCCCGATGGCGGCCCGCGCGCTCGCCATGGCCGGGTCGTGCATGCCCATGTGATGCGTCAGCGCCCCACAGCAGCCCACGCCCGGCGGCACAACGACCTCCACCCCGTGTCGCGTGAGCAGCCGGATGGTGGATTCATTGATGGCCGGATCGAGCACGGTTTGCGCGCATCCCACCAACAAGGCCACACGGCCGCGCCTTTGGCCCCCCGAGTTCGACACATCGGCCGCATGCACCTGCGGGCGACCGCTCGTGCCGGCCGGGGGCAGCGTGGTCGGCGCCAGGTCGAGCATGGCCCGCACCCGCCTGCTCATCATCCCCTGCCCCGGAACCAGGTTTCGGAACGGCCGCCCTAGCCTTGCCCCCCAAAGCGCCACCCGGAACAGCCCGGGCCGCGGCAGCACCAACGCCAGCACCCGGCGCAACATCCGCTCCGCCCAGGGCCGCTCGTACGTCTCCTCGATGCGGCGCCGGGCATGATCGACCAGGTGCATGTAGTTCACGCCCGAGGGGCACGTCGTCATGCAGCTCAGGCAGGATAGGCAGCGATCGACATGCCGCACCACCTCCTCGGTTGCCGGCCGCCCACTCTCCAGCATGTCTTTGATGAGGTAGATGCGGCCGCGCGGGCTATCCAGCTCGTCGCCCAGCAGCACGAAGGTGGGGCACGTTGCGGTGCACATGCCGCAATGCACGCAGGTTCGCAGCACCTGGTTGCTGCTGGCCGTGTCCGGGTCGGCAAGCTGGGTCGGTGTGAACACGGTCTGCATTGCGGCTAGGATCCTGCGGTGATGCGGCCAGGGTTGAGCAGGCCGTACGGGTCGAGCGCCGCCTTCACCCGGCGCGTGATGCGGGCGAGCGCCTCAGCCTCGCGCGGCACCACGTCTATGGCCGCCCGCATCGGCTCCGGCCCGCGCAGCACCGTCCACACCCCACGCGCGGCCGTTGCGGCGTGCATGACCTGGTCGTGCAGCGAGGCCGGGCCGGCCACCCACACGAGCCCGCCGCCCCAGTCGAGGAACATGCGCGCGCCGGCCGCTTCGAGCGCCGCATAAACGCCAGGCCCGGCCGATGGCCGCACCGACACCCGCCAGACCGCGTCCTGTGGCGCCACCTCGAGCGGCCGCGCGTCCCGGACCGCCTGCCACAGCGCGAGGCTTGGCCCATGCTCGAGCAGGGCGCCCCGCCCATGCGATTCGAGCAGCACCAGCAGCCGCCCGAGACGATAGGCCACGCTGGGCGCGAAATCCTCTATCCGCACCAGCGTCGCACTGCCACCGCCCGCCAGCTCCGGCACCCGCGCCGCCGCCTCGGCCGGCAGCCACGCAGCGCCCGACACGCCGTAGGGCGACCCGAGCGCCGCGGACAGCGCCGCCACCGCCGCGCCTGGCGCCAGCCCCCGCAGCACGAGCGTACCCGTGCGCTCCGCGATCGGCAGCACCTTGAGTGTGACCTCCGTGATGACGGCCAGCGTCCCGTGGCTGCCCGAAAGCAGCTTGCACAGGTCAAGCCCCGTCACGTTCTTCAGCACGCGCCCCCCAGCGCGGATAAGCTCGCCGGCGCCGTTCACCGCGCGCAGCCCCATCACATGGTCCCGCGTCGCCCCCCACGCCACACGCCGCGGCCCCGAGAGGTTGGTCGCAACCACGCCGCCGATTGTTTGTGGTCCGACCGAGCCTAGCAACGCCGAGAGGTCTGGCGGCTCCGACACGATCCCCTGGCCACCGCCGGCCAACGTCGCCTCGAGCGAGTCGATCGTGGTCCCGGCCCGCGCCGAAACGATCAGCTCCTGCGGCGCATGCAGCGTCACGCCCTGCAGCTCACGCACCGAGATCGTCCGCCCGGCCTGCACCGGCCGCAGCATCCCCATCTTCGTGCCCCGCCCTTCGACCCGGACCGGCTCGCGAGCTGAAATGGCCGCCTGCACCGCCAAGACCACCCCCGCCTCGTTCAGCGGCGATGACCCCAACCGCTCGAGCGTCACCGCCTCAAGCGGCAAGGGGTGCCTCGAGCGGTTCGTCGATCAGCGGAAACACCTTGCTCGGGTTCAGCAACCAATCCGGGTCGAATGCCGACTTGATCCGCCGCTGCTGATCCAGCTCGACCGCCGTGAACTGCACCGGCATCAGGTCCCGTTTCTCGACGCCCACACCGTGCTCTCCTGTGAGGCAGCCGCCCACTTCGACACACAAACGCAGGATGTCGGCCCCGAACGCCTCGGCCTTGTGGAACGAGCCCTCCTCGTTCGCGTCGAACATGATCAGCGGGTGCAGGTTGCCGTCGCCCGCGTGGAAGATGTTGGCCACTTTCAGCCCATACGCATCGCTCATCTCGCCGATCCGCCGCAGCACCAGCGGCAGTTGCCCGGTTGGGATGGTGCCGTCCATGCAGAGGTAGTCCGGGCTGATCCGCCCCACCGCCCCGAAGGCTCCCTTGCGGCCCTTCCAGATGGCGATGCTTTCTTC
>JBBROS010000041.1:0-37928 GCA_038229135.1 Acetobacterales bacterium | reverse complement strand
GGCGTATTAGCTGCACAACGGGCGGAGCTGGAGCAATGAAAACTTCTCCTACGAGTATCAAGATTCGACAAATCATCACTCAGCTAAAAGAGACACAACTTGTGCCGCGGCCACATTTTCAGCGGCGACTCGTGTGGACCTCCGCAGATAAGATACGTTTTGTGGACACAGTTTTGAGAGGTTACCCGTTTCCTGAGATCTACGTTGCAAACGGTCCGGTGAACGTCGACACCGGAGAAGGTCAACAGTTATTAGTGGATGGCCAACAACGAGTTACTACTCTTGCCGCTTACTTCAACGGTGACCCATCGACGTTCGGGACTGATTTAACGCCATACGCCGAATTGGAAAAAGGTGAGAAAGAGGAATTCCTGAACTATGACGTAGCGGTCAGAGACTTGGGCTCTGTGAGCGAAGCGGAGGTTATCGAAGTATTTAAGCGTATGAACTCGACCAATTACGCATTGAACGAGATTGAGGTGAACAACGCCGTGTTCGCTGGTGCGTTAATGCGACTAGCCTCAACGCTTTCGATCCACGAATTCTTCGAAAATCATAGGATATTCCGGCCGAGCGACATCAAACGTATGGGCGATGTCAAGTTTGTCCTCCTTGTAATCATAACGATGATGGAGGGATACTTTAATCGTGATGACCTTTTGGAGCGCAAGCTTGCTGAATACAACGAGAGATTCTTCGAAGGCGACGCAATAAAAGAGCGTTTGGAGAAAGCCTTCGAGTATCTTGATGAGTGTGGCTTCTCTCCAAAATCGAGAATATGGAAGCGCTCAGACATTTTTACGGCTCTGGTTCAAGTGGATCTTGCTATCTGCCATCGACTGATATCGGATCCAATCGATGCTGTTCGGCGCGTTGATGAATTTTTCGATCAAGTTGACAGAGAGGATCAAGCGCCGCGGTCTGAGGCAGCCGCCATTTACAGTAAAGCTTCTCTGCAGGCATCTAATGACCGGATTAATCGGTTGCGTAGGGGTGTTATCTTCGAGGCTGTTGTGTCGGGCAGTGATCCAGACGACGCTCTCAGAATTGAAGGGTTGATCTGAGAATTCTCAACAACGATGCGAGATGATGCTTTGCAAACTGATAGCCATCTCTCGAGAGTAAGCTCCTGGCCAAATGGCCTGATGCATTCCCGTTGTCGTATCGCTCCGCCAGACCAGCGCATATCTTGCTGGACACCGATCCGCCCGCGCCCAATGCCGAGGGAACCGCGGTCCGCTGAACCCCGGCCGCCCGTCCGCGATGCGCTGCAGCAGGTCCCGCACCTCTGCCGTGACGACGGTCACGCCGCGTGGGGAGCTGTTGCCGCTGTGGCCGTGGATGTCGTCGATGTCGGCGATCTTGGCGTTGGGGGCGTTGGCAGCGAGTTCCATGACGCCGCCGGCGCCGGGTGAGTGGAGCTGGTCGAAGCAGTTGGGGATAAGCAGCAGCCGGGCGCGGATGGAGCGGGCGGCGGCGCGGAGGTCTCCGTTGAAGGGCGGGGCGGCGGCGATGTCGTGGTCCACGATGGCCCAGGTGCGATAGACCCAGTCCCGCGCGTCCGTGCTGGCGCCGAGCTGTTCGGAGGTGGTCGCGACGAAGCGGTCGACGGCGGCGCGATCCTTGAACATCGCGTCGAAGCTCTCGGCGGAGAAGCCGAACGCGTTCTGGATGTTGATGCCCACGCCCACGCCCCGGCGCGGCGGGTCGTCGGCCGGGTAGGCGCCGTCCTTCCACTTCGGGTCCAGCATGATGGCCTGGCGCGCGAGCTCCCAGATGAACGCGTCCTGCCGGCTGGCGTAGGCCATCGGCACGACGGGGATGACGGCGTCCATGAAGTCCGGAAAGCTGACCGCCCACTGCAACGAGCCGTTGCCGCCCATGGAGATCCCGGTCACGGCGACGAGGTGGCGGATGTTCAGGCACTCCGTGAGGAGGCGGTGCTCGGCGTTCACCATGTCCCGCAGGGTGAACCGGGGGAAGCCCATGTTCATGCCGGACCGGGTGGGCGAGGTGGTGGAGACCGGGTCCGTGGACGCCACGCCGAGCGTGTCGGGCTGGATGACGAAGTAGCGGTCCGTGTCCAGCGCGCGCCCTGGCCCGGCCAGGAAGCTCTGCGCGTCGCGGTTGCCGCGCAGGCCGTGGATGGAGAGGATGGCGTTGCTGCGATCGGCGTTCGGCGTGCCATGGGTGATGTAGGTCATCCGGGTGTTCGGGATGACCGCGCCGCCCTCGAGCCGGAGGTCGCCGAGCTGGCAGGTCTGGACGGAGGACGTCTGGGCGGGAGACGTCTGGACGGGGGACGTCTGGACGGGGGACGTCTGGACCGGGGGCGTCTGGGCGGCCGCCGGCAATGCGCCCATGACACCCGAAAGTGCCAGGGCTGTCATGGCCCGGCGCAGGGGTGCCGCAAGCCCGGCGGCAACCCAGCCCGTGGTCTGCTGGTACGCGCGTGACGAGGCTGGCGTGCCCATGGGCGTTTCCCTCCGCAAGGGCGTCGTGGCGCGCCCTTTCGCGAACGGTATGATCGGCGGGGCATGGACGCAAGCAGCAGTCCGCGCACGGTGCAGAGGCACCTGGGTAACGGCCAAGCTGCGCAATCCGTTCGCAATGGCCGGCGCCGGCAGCGTCACACGCACGGCAGCCGGCCGGCGAGCGGCAGCCGGAGGATCACGGCAGAGCGGACGGCGCACGGCGCGGGCAAGGCGCCGCTCGGGAGGAACCGGTCGCCGTCGCCGAGCGTGAGCGCGAAGAGGGTGGCGGGCCGAGCTAGGGAGCGGTCACGCCGGGTTCCGCGCCGCTGCCTTGCTGCCGGCCTTGCCGCTGGGCTCGGCCGGCGGCCGCTTCGGGGCGGCCCGGAAGCCCAGCCAGGACGGCGGCTTTTCCGAGTAACGCTTCACGGCCCAGCCCAGGAGGTAGATCAGCCCTGGCATGACGACCCAGAGCAGCACGACGAGCACCAACAACTCCACGAAATGTTCCCCAATCCCTTCTGGCGACGGCTGCGCTGCCGTGCCCGGCGGAGATGGGCTCGGTGCGGGGTTTGCCCAGCCCTTGTAGCCGGGCCGGACACCTGCGTGGTGGGCCGCGCGGCGGTCCGGGCTTCAGCCCGTTGCGTCGCCCACCTGGTTCGGCCCGGCCGTCTGGCGAAACGCCGGCATGCCCACCCCGGCCGCGTGGAAGCCGCAGTCGGCGCTGGCAGGGACGGATCGCGTTCACTTCGACATGGCGCCCGCTCACGCTTCCACCTACGGGTGCCGGTTCCAGAACGTGGCGGACTGCCCGTTCGAGCTGACGCAGGCGGTGGGGGGCTTCCCGGGGTTCCCGTATGTGAACTGGGGCGGGCATGTGCGGGTGGAGGTGGCGCCGGGCTGGTCCGTGAAGGCCGGGGCGTTCGAGACGAACTCGGTGCGGAACACCAACTCCGGCTTCGACTGGGGGCTGAACAAGTCCACGGGCTTCGTGCTGCCGGCGGAGGTTGGGTATGCGCAGGAGGGGCCGTGGTCCCGCCATGCGAAGGCCGGGCTGTGGTACAACACTGCGCCCTATACGGACCCGACGCTGAACAGTGCCGGGCGGCCGCGGGGGCTGTTCGGCGGGCGGCCCATGCCGCGCGGCGGGGGGCGGGGCGGGGCCTATGCGCTGGCGGACTCGGTGGTGTGGCGGGAGGCCGAGGGGCCGGGCAGCGTCGCGGTGTTCGCCACGGGTGGGGCGCCGTTCGACGGCAGGGGGATCTTCGCGGCGCGGCTCACGGCGGGGGCCATCTGGACGGGCGCCGTCCGGTCCCGCCCGAACGACCAGATCGGGCTGATGGGGACCTATATCCGCATCTCGAACCGCGAGAACGGCTAACTGAACGATCTCTTGCGCCGGGCGCGGAGCACGTCGCTGGAGAGCCGGAATCAGGGGATCTTCGAGCTGAATTACAACTACAGGCTGCTCGAGGGCGTGTTCATGGCGGGTGGGCTGCAATATCTGGTCAACCCGGACACCATCAGCCGCACGAGTGCCACGCGCGCGCCGCGGGATGCGCTGGTGGTGGGGCTCAAGCTGGCGGTGAACGTGAACGAACTGGCCGGGCTTCCCACGGCACTCGCGCGATAGTAGCGAGAGTTAACACCGTTATAGCTGGACTTACGCGCGCCACAGCAGCCACGATCCCTTCCGGTCAACAAACAAAAGGGGGGAGCGAACGATGTCCAAGGGCAATGTTTCCATCAGGGCGGCGATGCTGTCGGCAGGTGTGGCGCTGTGGAGTGTCGGCGCGTTCGCGCAGCCGCCCGGCGACCCCGGGGACCCGCTGATCGGGCGGCCCTCCAACCCGGCGGCCGCCAAACTGGCGCCGGTGGACAGCCCGCCCTTGCCGACGCCGCGGGACCGGTTGCCCATCGCGCAGCTTCGTGTGCCCGAGGGGTTCAAGATCGAGGTCTATGCGAGCGGGATGCCTGACGCACGCTCCCTCCGGCTCGGCGACAAGGGCACGCTGTTCGTCAGCAACCGCGTGCTGGACAAGGTCTATGCCGTGACGGACGTGAACGGGCAGCGTGTGGTGAAAGTCATCGCGAGCGGCCTGCACCGTCCGAACGGGCTCGCGTTCAAGAACGGGTCCTTGTACGTGGCGGAGCTGAACAAGGTCTGGCGCTACGACAACATCGAGGCGAACCTCGACAGCCCGCCCAAGCCGGTCCTGATCTATGAGGACCTGCCGAAGGACGAGGCGCATGGCTGGAAGTTCATCGGCATCGGGCCGGACAACAAGCTGTACGTGCCGATCGGGGCGCCGGGCAACATCGTGATGCCGTCGGCGGCGCACGCGCAGATCCGGCGGATGGACCTGGACGGCAAGAACGTGGAGATGGTGGCGACGGGGGTGCGGAACTCGGTGGGGTTCGACTGGAACCCGGCCAATGGTGACTTCTACTTCACCAACAACGGACGCGATTGGCTGTCGGAGGACATCCCCAACGACACGCTGCAACTGGTGAAGGCCGGGACGCGGGAGCCGCCGAACTTCGGCTACCCGTATTGCCACCAGGGCGACTTCTCCGACCCCGAGTTCGGCTGGGGCAAGGATTGCGCGAGCTTCGCCCAACCGGCGGCGCTGATGGGGCCGCATGTGGCGGTGCTGGGCATGCGCTTCTACACCGGTACGGCCTTCCCCGCGCCTTATCGCAACACGATCTTCGTGGCCCGCCACGGCTCGTGGAACCGGACGGTGAAGCTGGGTGGCGACGTGGTCGCGGTGACACTGAACGCGGACGGGTCGGTGAAGTCGATGCAGCCGTTCATGACCGGGTTCCTGCAGAACAACAACTACGTGGGCCGCCCGGTGGACGTGCAGCCGATGCCGGATGGGTCCTTGCTGGTGTCCGATGACTGGAACGGTGCGGTGTGGCGGGTCAGTGCCGCTGCGCCGTAGCATCGGGGTGGCGCTCGCGGCGGTCGCCGTGGGCGCCCTGCTGGCGGCTGGTGCCGCGGCGCAGCAGGCGGACGCGCGGTGGCCGCTCTGCGCGGGCTGCCACGGGGCGGGCGGTACGTCGGGCGCCGAGAACGTTCCCTCGCTGGGGGGCATGCCGGCTGATTACGTTCTGATCCAGCTCTATTTGTTCCGGGAGGGGCGGCGGCGGTCGGAGCCGATGACGACGATGGCGGCCGGGCTGTCGGACGACGATCTGCGCAGCCTGAGCGAGCGCGTGTCGAAGCTGCCGCCCATGAAGCCCGGTGAGCCCCTGGAGGCCGCGGAGCGGGACCGGGGCCTGACGCTGATCAACCGCTACCACTGCAACTCGTGCCACGGCGCAACCCTGGCGGGGCAGAACGGCATCCCGCACATCGCCGGGCAGCGCGAGGAATATCTGGTGGCGGCGCTGACCGGGTATAAGACGGGCACCCGGATCGGGTATGGCGCTGCGATGAACGAGGCGTCGCAGGAGCTGAGGATGGAGGACATCCCGGTGCTGGCCCGGGCGGTCGCGCGGTTCAGGGTGGAGTAGGGTCGTCAGGCCGCCGCGATCAAAGCCTCGGCCGCGGCGGCCTGCAGAATCTCGTCGATGCGGGCGAAAAGCCCCTCCGGCGTCGTCCGGGCCAACTTGTCACGGGTCCGGGCCAGCTCCTCCTCGATGTAGTCGAAGCTCATGCCGACCTGGCGGACCACGTGCTCGGTGGCGTCGCGGTAGGCGTTCCAGGCCAGGTCCGTGCGGCCTTCCAGGACGAGGGTGCGGAGTTGCGTGCGCAGGGCAGCGAGGCGGCTGTCCGGGAAGGCCGTGCGGTGGCCGACACGGGCGTCGGTCTCGGCACGGATCACCGCCGCGATGAGCGGGAGCCAGTGATGCGCGATCTCAATGTCGACTGCCTCCCAGAACACGCTGGAGCGCTGATACTCCGGGCGCTCGACGTTGCGTCGGATGGCCGCCCGGTGGGCCTCCGCCTTCGGGGCCTGGTTGCGTTCCCGGATGACACGCGCGGCGGCGGCGGCGGCCGAGGCGCAGAGGCCCGCCTCGAGGCGGGCCGGGTCGGCCGGGGGCGCGCGGCCCTGCATCATCCCGGCGTCGGCCAGGAAGACGTTCGGGCCCGTGAAGATGCCGCCGACATTGGAATGCGTCGTGAAAACCCCGATCGGTGCGGTAGCGGGTGGGGCGTGCCCCGCTACCGAGGCGCGTTTCCCCCTGCTTGCCCCACGGTGATGTCGCCGGTGACGAGAGTGTCGATCTGCGCCTCCTGGATGCGCGCGCCGATGCCGCTCGCGACCGAGATGGCGCCGAGCTGGACGCGCAAAGCAGTGATGCGGCCGATATCGAGGCCGATCGCGGGCGCCTCCGCCTTCAGCGTGGCGACGAGCGCCTCTGCCATGTCCCGCAACGCGGACTGCTCGCTCTCCGTCCGGGCGTCGATGGCTTCGGCCAGCACCGCCTGGCGGGGGCGGGAGCCGGGCGCCTTCTCCAGTTCGGCCACGTCGCCCGCGGCCCAATGGGCCACGACGTCCTTCAACGCCTTGTAGCCATCCTTCACCGCCTCGCCGACGGCGCCTTTCACGAGCGCCTCCGCCCCCAGGCTGAGTGCCGCGGCAACGAGCGTCCCGATCGTCATTGGATCAGCCATCGCCTGCCCCCCTGCTGCCGGCCGGGCAGCGAGATAGTATGCGGGATCGCAACGGTCTTTGGTCAAGTGTTTCGCGCAGCGGCGCTCAGTGGTCCGCCTCGCCCCCCACGGCGTTCAACCCGGCGTTCCGGCGGAATGTCGGCAGCCCGACCCCGGCCGCGTCGAACCCGCCGTCGTTGGCGAGCGCCTGGCCGTTGATGTAGCTGGCCTCCTTGCTGCACAGGAAGCCGACGACGTTGGCCATCTCCTCGGTGGTGCCGTAGCGGCCGAGCGGCACCGTGTCGTAGTAGTCGGTGCGGATCGCCACGCTGTGGACGAGCTTGGCCATCTCGGTCTCGACCGGGCCGGGGCAGACCGCGTTGACGCGGACGCCGTAATTGCCGAGCTCGACGGCGTATTGCTTGGTGAGCGCGATGATTGCGGCCTTGCTGGTGCCGTAGGCGACGCGCAGCGTGCTGGCGCGCAGGCCCGAGATGCTGGCGATGTTGACGATGGCGCCGCGGCGTTGCCGGGCCATGATGGCGCCGAAGGCCTGGGTGCAGAGGAAGGCGCCGTCGAGGTTGGTGCCCAGTACGTGGCGCCATTCGGCGAACGTCGTCTCCAAGGCGGGCTTGAACACGGCGACGCCGGCGTTGTTCACCAGCGCGTCGACACGGCCCCAGCGGGCGAGCACGGCGGCGGCGGCGGCCTCGACCTGCGCCGGGTCCGAGACGTCGCAGGGCAGCGCAAGGGCCTCCGGGTGGGACGCGGCGGTGGTGGCGAGTGTTGCCTGGTCGATGTCGAGCAGGGCCACGTGGTGGCCGTGGGCGAGGAACCACTGGCCGATGGCAAGGCCTATGCCGCGGGCGCCGCCCGTGACGACGGCGACTGGATGTGCGTCCACCATGTTCTCCCCTTTCACCCGCCGGGCTTGCGCTGCATGGGGCAGAGCATGATGAGGCCGTTGAGCGTGATGTTGTTGCGGATGGAATGGCACGCGGCGGCGTCGACCACCATCCCGAACCCGGGGGCAATCTCCATGGCGCGGGCGGTCTCGTCCGTCAGGGCGAACATGGGCCCGGTGTGGGTGCGGATTGTGCGCTCGAGCTCGATGAACAGGCGGAAGCGCCGGGCGGCGAGGGTGTCGGCGGTGAGGCCGATGGCGCGGTGGCCGGGCGCGTCGAGGAAGGGCAGCACCATGGCGACGGGAGCGTTGATGGCGACGATGAGTGCGCCGGGGGGCAGGTGGATTGGTTCCACGTCGAACACGGTGCGGCGGTAGGGCACCCGCCACCAGTCGGGCGCCCGTGTGTGCCAGAGCAGAAGCCCGAGCGCGAGAGCGACGGCCGCCTCCCCGGCGCCGGGGAGGCGAAGTGCCCACAAGGCCAGGGTGCGGAGCGCGGCGACGATGAGGATGGCGGCGAACGCCTCGAGCACGAGGGCGTAGCGGAGGATGGAGAGGGTGGGCAGCCAGAGCGCGAGGCCGATGGAGAAGGCGGCGAGGACGGCGAGGATGCGGCGAGGCTCGGCGAGGCGGCTGTACCAGGCGGCGAGGGCCAGCGGCGCGATGGCGCACAGGGCGACGGCGATGCGGGCGTCGCGGAACGGCGGCTCGGTGGCCAGCATGGCGTTCGTGCTGGCCCAGCGGAACGGGTGCGCGAGGGCGCGGGCCAGGGTGCCGGGGCGGAAGCGAGCGTCCACGAGGTCGATGGGCGGATACCACTCGGAGCGGAACAGGGCGTTCATGAGCGGGAACACGGGGTTGTCGTAGAGGCGGTAGAGGGTGAAGGCCCAGGGGCCGGCGAGCAGCACGAACGCGGCGAGGGCGCCGGCGCAGAGGGTGGCGAACGGCGCGGCGCGGCGCGGCCACATCAGCAGCAGCGCCGCCGCGAGCCCGGGTGTGAAGATCGCGGCAGTGGGCTTGAGCGCCACCGCCGCCCCCAGCAGCGCCCCGGCCCCGAGCAGCGCCCGGCGAGAGGGCAGGCCTGGCCCGGGGAGGGCCATCAACAGCCCGCCCAGGAGAAGTGCCGCGAGGGGTATGTCGTTGAACGTCGTCCCGATCTCTGAGGCCGTCGCGGCTGCGCTGCCGCCCATGATGGCCGCAAGCCAGGGGAGCACGCGGCCCAAGCCGGCGGGCTTGCCGAGCGCCCAGGTGGCCAGCCGCAGCTCGAGGTAGACCAATAGCCCGAACGGCAGCCCGGCCAGGGCGGCCAATACGCGCGGGGCATGCGACAGCGGCCCGGTGGCGAGCCAGTAATACGGGATGTCGAGCGTCGGGTTGAAGGTGGACTGGATGCCGGCGGGCAGCAGGTCGAACCCGATGCGGCCGTGCAGCAGGGCGTAGGGATTGTAGAGGTGGTAGTTCCGGAGGTCCCAGTTCGCGTCCTGGCCGAGCAGGACCGAGATGACGGCGCCGGCGGCGAGGCAGGTCAGGAGCTGGAAGCGCGCTTCCGTCATCGCCGCTGCTCCGTCATCGCGAGCGAAGCGTTGCAGTCCAGGAGCCGCACGGAGCAGTGCTGTCGGCCCCTGGATCGCCACGCCTTCGGCTCGCGATGACGAACTCGGTCGAGCGCTCCGGCAAGCGCCCTAATACCCCCGAGCCGGGTCGAACAGGTTGGGGAGGGGCTGGCCGGCCTGTAGGGCGCGGAGGTTGTCGAAGAAGATGTCGAGCGAGCGGGCGTTGTAGGTGGCCTTGTCGTCGGCCGAGGTGTGGGGGGTCATGACCAGGTTGGGCGTGGTCCACAGGCGGTGGCCGGGGGGCACGGGCTCCGGCTCGAACACGTCCAGCACGGCGCCGCCCAGGTGGCCATCGTCCAGCGCGTCCAGCAGCGCGTCCTGATCGACGAGGCCGCCGCGGCCGATGTTGACCACCCCGGCGCCCTGCGGCAGGCGCCTGATGCGCTCGCGGGAGAGCAGGCCGCGAGTGGCCTGGGTGAGCGGCGCGGCGAGCACGAGGTAGTCGGCGCGGTCCAGCGCGTCGTCGATCGAGGTCACCACGCGATCGCAGCCCGGGTGCTCGCCCGGGGTGCGGCGCACGCCCGTCACGTGCACGCCGAAATGCCTGGCGTGGATGGCGATGGAGCCGCCGAGGGCACCCAGGCCCACGATGGTGGCCCGCCGGCCGCCTATGGACGTGCCGTGCAGCCCGCCCCAATGCTGCTCCCGTTGCGCGGTGGTGCAGGCGGGGATGCGGCTTGCGAGCATCAGCAGCGCCATGATGCCGTATTCGCCCGCCTTGACCGCGTGGGTGCCGCGGTTGTTCAGGACCGGTACGCCCTGGGGCAGGCGCTCCCAGGGGGCCAGGCGATCGAGCCCGGCGGAGGTGCAGTAGATCATGCGAAGGTGCGGCGCCTCGAAGGGCAGCAGGTCGGCCAGCGCCTGGGTCTGCGAGACCAGCGCCTCGGCCGTGCGCATCGCCGCCTCGAACGCCTCGCGCGTGTCCCCGAAGGTCACCTCGTGGCCGGCCGACACATCCGGCGCGCGGGTGCAGGCGGCCTGCCAGTCTTCTCGGCTCAGGGGAAAATTGTGCGTGCTGGCCTGGCTTTGCAGGTGGATGCGCATGGGGCGGGCTTTCTAGCTTAGGGCGAAGAGGAGGACGGCGGCGGCCTGCGCCACGTTCAGGGACTGCACGCTGCCGGAGCCCGCGATGCGCACGTGGCGGCGGCAATGCGCGGCGGCCTCGTGGCTGATGCCGCGCTCCTCGTTGCCCAGCACGAGCGCCACCGGGCGGTCGCGGGGCACGCGTTGCACGGGCACGGCGTCGTCGGCGAGGGTGGCGGCCACGGTGCGGTAGAGCGGGTCGAGCGCAAGCAGGGCGTTGCGGAGGTTCTTGGTGCGCCACAGCTCCAGGTGCTCGAGGGCGCCTTCGGCCACGCGGTAGGCGGCGTCGGACGGCATGGCCTGCCAGGGCACGTCGTGCAGCAGCAGGGCACCGGCGCCGAAGAAGGCCGCGCTGCGGGCGATGGCGCCGAGGTTGTGCGGGTTGCCCACGCCGTCCAGCACGAGCAGCAGCTTGTGGCGGGGGATGGCCTGCCAGTCCATCATGGGCACCTCCCGCGGCACGGAGAGGGCGCAGATGCCGCCATGGTGCACGGTGCCGGCCGCGCGTTCCATCTCGTCTTCCGGGAGCAGGCGATACGGGCGGCGGGCGGCGGCGAGCACGGCGCAGAGGGGGCCGGCCTGCTCCTTCACGGCATCGGTGTAGTAGAGGCGGTTCACGGCATCGGGCCGGCGGGCGAACAAGGCTTGGACGGCGTTGAGGCCGCAGATCCGGTCATCGGGCATCGCCCTCCCTTCCGGCCTGGGGCGGTTCGTGTCAACCACGGGCGGATGATCCCCATTCTGTTCCAGGACGAGCGGTTCGTGGTGCTGGACAAGCCGGCGGGGCTGCCGGTGCACGCCGGGCCGCGCGGGGGGGCGTCGGTGGAGGATTGGTTCGGCGCTTTGTCGCGGCGGCGGACCGGGCCGTGGCTGGCGCACCGGCTGGATGCGGACACGGCCGGGTGCCTGGTGGTGGCGCTGCGCCGGGCCGCGCTGCTGGAGGCGCAGGCGGCGTTCGCGGCGGGGAGGGCCATGAAAGTGTACTGGGCCGTGGTGCGCGGCGGCCCGGCGGGCGAGAGCGGCGTGGTGGATGCGCCGCTGCTCAAGCGCTCGGGCCCGGGCGGCTGGCGCATGGTGGTCGATCCGGCTGGCCAGCTGGCGCGCACGGCGTGGCGGGTGATGGGCCGCGCGGGGGGCCTGGCCTGGCTCGAGCTGCGCCCGGCCACGGGCCGCACGCACCAGGTGCGCGTGCACTGTGCGACTCTGGGGTGCCCGGTGCTGGGCGACCCGGTCTATGGCGGCGGTGAGGGACGGCTGCACTTGCTGGCGCGGTCCATCGCGCTGCCGCTGTCGCCACCGCTGGAGGCCACGGCGCCGGTGCCTGAGCATATGCTGGCGGCAATGCGGAGCTGTGGGCGGGACCGCGCGAGCCGCCCTGCCCCTGGTGCGGAGTCGAAGCAGGAAACCTTGCCGTGACGATCATCTTCGTTGCTGCGGAGGCCCTGCGACTGAGCTGACAGCCTACAACCCAAGCCGCCTCCGCACCTCCGCCCCTGCAGCGGCCGTGTCGTCCAGAGGCGTCACGGGCCACAGCTCGAGCCGCCCCGTGAAGGGCCGGATGCGGCCATCCTCCTGCAGGTAACCATTGAACAGCCGGATGCGGCGCGAGCGGCCGGGGAGGGATGCGAGCAGCACCGGCGCGCTCGACGCTACGGCTTCCGAAACCATCGAGACGCTGTCCTCCGTCACCACGATGGCGTCGGCGAGCGCGAGCAGGCCGAAATAGGGGTTTTCGCCGACGCCCGACCACACCCAGCCGCCCTCGGGATGCACCGCTGCGGCCAGGGCGGCCTGGGCGTCCGGGGCGGTTCGGCGGGAGGGGGTGAGGGCAACGCCCACGCAGTCCATGCGCATCATGGTCGCGAGCTGGGCGCCGAGGGCTTGGGCCACCGCGTTATCCAGGCGGAAGCGGCCGTTGCTGCCGCCCACCAGCACCGCCACGAGGGGACGCGGCAGGTGGGCCAGGCGGGGGGCCCACAGGGCGGCGGCCTCGGCCAGGCGGGCCTGCGTCACGCGGTGCAGGGCGGTGCGGGTTACGATTACGTTGGGGCCGGTCAGGCCGTCATGACGGTTGACCAGCACGACGTCGAAGCGCGCCGGGTTCATCCGGGGGTGCTGGATCTGGACAACCGGGTGCGCCTTGCTTCGGAGCCGCGCGGCAACCGCGGCGGCCATGCCGCCAGCGGCCAGGATCGGGCCCTCGATGGGCGGCAGGCGCACGGCGCGGAGAGGGTCGGGCCAGAGCCGGGCCGTGACCCAGCGCCAGGGCGCGCGGGGTTCGAGGGGCACGAGCGACGCCTCGAGCCCGGCGGCTTCGGCCAGCCCCAGCGCCTGCGCCTGCAGCCCGGCGTAGGGCTCGGCGAGGAGCGTCGCCTTCACGGGTTGAGAGCTAGAATAGCCCCATGAACAGGCCCTGGCGCTTGCGCTGGATGATGGGCGTGTCGCCCGACTCGACGCTTTGGCCAAGCGCCGCGTTCTGCCGCAGGCGGGCGGATTCCCGCGTCGGGTCCACGGCGGTGCCGGGCGGCGGCGGGGCCTGCCAGAACAGCAGGCGGTCGGTGAAGCTGCGGCTCGGCGTGTCGAGCGCGGCCTCGCTGTCGATGCGAGAGCGGATGTCGGCCGGGGCGGGACGGCCGGCCGCCGAAACCAGCGCCTGCTGCCCGCGCGTAACGGGGGCGGCGTTCGCGTTCAGCACCGTGTCGGGCGCGAGCGCCGCCTGGGCCTGCTGCTGCTGCGTCAGCTCCTGCGGGCGGGTGGCGCCGGGGCGGGGCGGGCGCAGCGTGAAGTCGGGCGGCATGCTGAGCGGGGCGCGCGTCGTCACCTGGAACTCGTCCGGAGCGTCCCGGGTCAGGCCGAAGGTGCGTGTGAGGTCGTCACCACCGCAGGCGGCAAGCAGCAGCGGGGCGAGAAGTGCGAGAAGCCGTGTGTTCATGCTCGCTCTTTACCGCCCGGCGCCACCCTCCTGCAAGCGGGCCCCGTCCTTCGGAGAGCGGGGTCGAAGCCCGTCGAGCAGGAGGACGCCGACGCCGCAGACGATGGCGGCATCGGCGACGTTGAACACATACCAGGACCAGCCGAAGGCGTGTGCGTGCAGGAAGTCCACCACGGCCCCGAAGCGCACCCGGTCGATCACGTTGCCGACGGCGCCGCCCGCGATGGCTCCAAGTGCCCCCGCGACCCAGGCCGTCTCGGCCCGCCGGAGCCACATGGCGAGCGCCACGACCACGGCGAGCGCAACCCCGGCCAGGATCCAGGGGCCGAGCGCGCCGTCCTGGTGGAACAGGCCGAATGTCACGCCCTGGTTCCAAACCATCGTCAGGTTCAGCACCGGCAGCACGGCCACCGAACCGATTTCCGGCAGGCGCAGCACCTCGAGCACCCAATACTTGCTGGCCTGGTCCGCCGCCAGCACGAGCGCGGCGGCAACGATGCCGAGCCGGGCGGGCGTCATGCGGCGGCGGCCGGGCGCGGCACCACGGCGGTGCAGCGGCGGCAGAGGTCCTGCCCGGCGACCTCCGGCAGCACGCGCCAGCACCGGGCACATTTTTCCCCGCTCGCGCGCTCCACGGCCAGCGCCGGGCCGCCGCGGACGTGGCTGACGATGGCGAGCTCGGCCCACCCCTCCGGATCGAGCAGCGACGTCGCCTCGTGCGGGACGACCAACTCCGCCTGCAGCGAGGCGCCGATGAGCTTGGCCGCGCGGGCCGCCTCGAGCGCCGTCGTCATCGTGCCACGCTCCTCCCGCAGGCGGGCCCACCGGGCGGCGAGCGCGGCGTCGTGCCAGGCGGCCGGGACCTCGGGGAACGGCTGCAGGTGGACGCTGCCCTCCTCCGAGGGGAACCGGGCGAGCCACGCCTCCTCGGCGGTGAAGCACAGCACCGGGGCGAGCCAGGCGGTCAGGCAGCGGTGCAGCGTGTCGAGCACCGTGCGCGCCGCCCGGCGACGCTCGCTGTCGGGCGCGTCGCAATAGAGCGCGTCCTTCCGCACGTCGAAGTAGAAGGCCGAAAGGTCCGCCGAGCAGAAGGCGTGCAGCTCCGGATAAACGCCGGTCCAGTCATGGGTCTCGAGCGCCGCCCGGATGCGCGTGTCCAGCTCGGCCACGCGGTGCAGCACCCAGCGCTCCAGCTCCGGCAGGGCCTCGTGCCGCAGCCGCTCCCGTTCGTCCCAGCCATCCAGGCTGCCCAGCAGCCAGCGCAGCGTGTTGCGCAGGCGGCGATACAGCTCCGCCTGCTGCTTGAGGATCTCGGGGCCGATGCGGAGGTCCTCCGACACGTCGGAGTTCACCACCCACAGGCGGAGGATGTCGGCGCCGAGGCTTTCCGTCACCTGCTGCGGCGCCGTGGTGTTGCCGAGCGACTTGCTCATCTTTCGGCCCTGCTCGTCGAGCACGAAGCCATGGGTCAGGACGGCCTTGAACGGCGCCTGGCCGCGGGTGCCGACGGCTTCCAGCAGGGAGGACTGGAACCAGCCGCGGTGCTGGTCGCTACCCTCGAGGTAGAGGTCGGCGGGCCATGGGCCGCCGCGCGCCTCGAGTGCGAAGGCGTGGGTGCTGCCGCTCTCGAACCAGACGTCGACGATGTCCATGACCTGGTCGAACTGCGCCGGGTCGTAGTTGCCGAGGAAACGGGCGGGGGGGCTCGAGTACCAAGCGTCCGCGCCCTCGGCGGCGAAGGCGGTGGTGATGCGTTCCATCACAGCCGGGTCGCGGAGGGGCTCGCCGGTGGTGCGGTCCACGAAGACCGGGATGGGCACGCCCCAGGCGCGCTGGCGGCTGATGCACCAGTCGGGGCGACCGGCGACCATGCTCGCGAGGCGCGTGCGGCCCGCGGCGGGGATGAAGTCGGTGCGGTCGATCTCGGCCAGCGCGCGCTCCCGCAGGTGCTCCGGCCCATCCATGCGGATGAACCATTGCGGCGTGGCCCGGTAGATGACGGGCGCCTTGCTGCGCCAGGAATGCGGGTAGGAGTGGGTGAGCTGCCCGCGCGCGAGCAGGCCACCGGCGGCCTCCATGGCGTCCGACACGGGCTTGGCCGCCTTGAACACATGCAGCCCGGCGAAGAGCGGCAGCGTGGGCACGTAGGTCCCGTCGTCCTGCACCAGCTCCGGCACCGCGATGCCGTGCTGCCGGGCGAGGGCGAAATCCTCCTCGCCATGGCTGGGCGCGATGTGGACGAAGCCGGTACCCTGGTCCGTCGTCACGTAGTCGGCGGCGAGCAGGGGGGCGTCGTGGTCGTAGCCCTGGCCGCGGAGCGGGTGGGCGGCGACCGTGCCCTCGAGCTCGGCGCCGAGCAGCACGCGGTCGACGTGGTGCGCGGTGATGCCAGCCGCTTGCATGACCTGCGGCACGAGGGCGAGCGCCACCAGCAGGCGCTCCCCGGGCACGGCGAGGCTGCCTTCGGCGACGCTGCCGACATGGATCAGCGCGTATTCGATGGCCGGGCCGAAGGCGAGGGCGCGGTTGGCCGGCATGGTCCAGGGGGTCGTGGTCCAGATGACCACCGAGGCGCCCTCGAGGCCGCCCCCCAGGAGCTTGAAGCGCACGAACACCGTGTCGCTGGTGCGGTCGTGGTATTCGATCTCGGCCTCGGCCAGCGCCGTCTTCTCGACGGGCGACCACATGACCGGGCGCAGGCCGCGGTAGAGCGCGCCGTTGAGGAGGAAGCGGCCGATCTCGCCTGCGATGGCGGCCTCGCTGCCGAAATCCATGGTGGCGTAGCGGCCGTCCCAGTCGCCCATCACTCCAAGGCGTCGGAACTCGTCGGCCTGGACCGCCATCCAGTGCGCGCTGTAGCGGCGGCACTCGTCGCGGAAGTCCAGCACCGGCACGGCGTCCTTGTCGCGGCCGGTCTTGCGGTATTCTTCTTCGACCTTCCACTCGATGGGCAGCCCGTGCGTGTCCCAGCCCGGCACGTAGTCCACGTCCTGCCCGGCCATGCGGTGGGCGCGCATCACCACGTCTTTCAGGATGCGGTTCAGCGCGTGGCCGATGTGAAGGTGGCCGTTGGAGTAGATGGGCCCGTCATGCAGCACGAATGGGGGGCGGCCCTGGCCCTGCTCCCGCAGGCGGCGCCACAGGCCGATCCGCTCCCAGCGGGCCAGCAGGTCCGGCTCGCGCTTGGGCAGGTCGCCGCGCATCGGGAAGGGCGTGGTCGGCAGGAATACGGGATACTTGGCAGCTTGGGCGGTCATGGGGGTTCGTCCGTTGAATGCGGTGCGCGAGCGAGGCCGACCCGGGTTAGCGGGCCGAGGTGGGAATTCGCGGGGCGCTGCGGACGGGCTGCATGGGATGGGTATGGCGAAAGCCGGCCGGCCGCGTCAAGCGGCTTGGGGCACCGGGTCCGGGTCCGGCTTCTGGATCAGGCCGAGGCCGCACGCGTCCATGTAGGTCACGCGATCCCCATAATGCATGTTGCCGGAGTCGGAGTTGATCAGCAAGCAGGGCGCGTGGTTGCGCGCCGTCCACTCCATGGCGGCCGCGCGGACGCCGCCCTGGCCGAGAGCATTGTAGTCCGAGGCGAGGCGGCTCACGTCGTGCAGCACGATGAATCCGCCGGGCTGGAGGGCCGTATACCAGAGGTCCAGCTCCTGGAGCGTGTGGGCGTATTCGTGCGAGCTGTCGATGAACACGATTTGCGGCTTCCCGCCCAGATAGGCCTCGGCCTTGCTGGCCATCGCCGGCGCTGCGCTGTCGCTCAGTTCCAGATGCACCTGGTCCGTCAGCCCGGCACGCTCGAGCCAGGACTGGCTGAAACGGGTCACGTCCTCGTTGATGTCGATCGAGAACAGCGCGTGCTGCGCCCGCATCCGCCGCAGTGCGAAGCCCATGAGCAAAGACGAGTAGCCGATGAAATGGCCGCATTGCACGACGCGCCTGATGTCGTTGCCGCTCAAGAGGGAGATGAGGAAGGAGATCGAGGGCACGTTGCACTCGCCGGTGCCGTAGGAGTACGCGGCTTCGGAGGCGAGATACCAGTCCTTCAGGACCGCCCACTCGGCTTCGTCGAGCGTTTGGAACACGAAGGGGAGGTATTTGTAGCCCGTTGCCGCGAACCACCAGTATCGGCCGTGCTCGCGCCCACGAAAGAACGCGAGCCGGTCTTCGAACTGACCCGTGCCATCCATCGCCAACTCTCCGTCCATGGCGCCGGGCTGTAATGCACGCCCCAGGCCTTGTCCACGGGCCGGGCAGGTGCCGCAACGCCGCGAATGGGGGTTTGTCGGCGATGGCGGGCGGGCTACACGTCCGTCACCTGTCTCTCGAGGTTCCAGCATGTCGACGATCGTTGAGAGTTTCTCCGACATCCGCCGCCAGGGCAGCATCTTCAAGGCCGCGCTCGAGAAGAACCCGACCAACTTCACCGACCGGGCGATCACCTTCGACGACCTGGCCGAGCAGTTCCCCGACGAGCGCGTGCCGTTCCTGGACCGCGAGGTGGTGGACGAGGCCAAGCTGAACGCGCTGCAGCGCCATTGGCGCGAGCACGGCTACGTGGTGATCCCCGGCATGGTGCAAGAGCACCTGATCCGGGAATACGAGGCGCTGCGGGCCTCGCTCTCGCTGGGCAAGGCGCACTTCAACTCGTTCACGCCGTACGACGACTATGACGTCATCCGCAAGATCACGCTCAGCCCCGAGATGGAGAGCGTGCTGCAGCAGATCATGGGCCAGGACATGGGCCTGCACTTCACGCTGACCGCGTATCACAGCACCGAGCGCGGGTGGCACCAGGACGATTACCTGAACCCGGACTACGTGTTCTCCAACTATTGCGCCGCCTGGATTTCGCTGGGCGACATCGACGCGGATGCCGGCCCGTTCGAGTTCATCGCAGGCTCCCATCGCTGGCCGTGCGTGCGGCGCCACCTGGTGCAAGGTTACCTGCGCGACGAATATGCGGCGGTGACGGAGAGCGAGGCGGGCGGCAAGGGGCATTGGGCGGAGTTCGCCGAGACCTTCACCAACGAGGCCTACATCCAGGAGATCGAGAAGCGCGGACTGCCGATCTCGCAGTTCCTGGGGCGGCGTGGCGACGTTCTGATCTGGCACGGCAAACTCGTGCATCGGGGCTCGGCGCCGAACGACCCGTTGCTCGAGCGGCCGTCGATGATCAGCCACTTCAGCGGCACGACCGTCCGGTCCGACATCGGGACGGACATCCGTCGGTATGGCGCGCGCGGGGCGCATTATTGGTCGTTCAAGGAGCAGAAGGCGCCGGCCAACGCCATGAGCACGATGGTCCCGAGCGCGTTGCCCGTGGCGGGCTGACGCCATGGAGCGTGTGGTCGTGACGGGCGCCAGCCGGGGGCTGGGCCTCGAGTTCTGCCGCCAGTATTTGCGTGCGGGCTACGCGGTGATCGCCGTCGTCCGGCGCGAGGAGGTGACGGAGCTGGAGACGCTGAAGACGATCTGGCCAGACCGGTTCCACACGCGCGCGTTGGACGTGACGGACGAGGCCGGGGTGCGGCGGTTCGGGGCGGAGATGGCGGAGTTCGCCGTGTCCGTGTTGGTGAACAACGCCGGGCAGATCGGGCCGGAGACGCACAAGGGCGAGCCGGGGCAGAACGTCGACACGCTCGACCTGGCCCTGTGCCGCAATCTGTTCGAGGTGAACGCCCTCGCGCCGCTGGTGATGACGCTGGCGCTGCTGCCCTCGCTCGCGATGTCCGGCCGGGGCCGGTCGGTGGTGATGGGCTCCACCATAGGGTGCGCTCGGGAGACGTTCGGCGACTATTACGGCTACCGGATGAGCAAGGCGGCGGCGCACGTCGCCTTCGCGACGCTGGGCAAGGACCTGGTGTCCCGCGGCGCGGTATGCGCGACCGTGTGCCCCGGCTGGGTCAAGACCGACCTCGGCGGCCCGGCCGCCACGCTCGAGCCGCATGAGAGCGTGGAGGGCATGATCCGCGTGATCGACGGCCTCGGGCCCGAGCAGGCGGGCGGCTTCATCGCGTTCGACGGGTCTCCGATCGCGTATTAGTCGTCGTCGTCCTCGTCCATGCCCTCGAGCATGGCCCGGGCGCGTTCGGCGTCGGCCACGATCTGGAGCTTGAGCGCGTCGAAGCTGTCGAACCGGCGCTCGCTGCGGAGGAAGCCGTGCAGGGCGACGGCGATCTCCTGGCCGTACAGGTCGCCCTCGAAGTCGAACAGGTGGGCCTCGAGCCGGCTTTCGGGGCCTTCGTTCACGGTCGGGCGGCGGCCGATGTTGGCGACACCGGGAACGGTGCGGCCGTCGGGCAGGGTGGCGACCACGGCATAGACGCCGCGCGCGGGCTCCAGGTGGCGGCCGAGGGGCACGTTGGCGGTGGGGAAGCCGATGGTGCGGCCGCGCTTGTCGCCATGCGTGACCGGGCCACGGACGGCCCAGGGGCGGCCGAGCTCGATGGCGGCGCGCTCGGGGTAGCCGTCCTGCAGCAGGCGGCGGATGCGGGTGGAGCTGATGGGCCCCTGCGCGTCGGAGAGCTTGGGGACGATGGTGAGGCCGATGCCGAGGCGCTCGGCCTCGATTGCGAGCAGCGACACGTCGCCGCCGCGGCGGTGCCCGAAGGCGAAGTCCGCGCCACACGCCAGGTGCGCGGCTCCGACGCCCTGGTGCAGCACGCGGTCGATGAAGTCATGTGCCGGCAGCCCGGCGAGGGCGGCGTCGAAGGAAAGCTCATAGAGCAGCTGCACGCCGAGCCCCTCGAGGGCTGCGGCGCGCTCGGCGCTGAGGGTCAGGCGAAAGGGCGGGTCCTCGGGGCGGAAGAACTCGCGCGGGTGCGGCTCGAAGCTGAGGACGGCGAGCTTGGCGCCGGGCCGCGCGGCGTGGGCGGCGCGGAGGAGGTGCGCGTGGCCCTGGTGCACGCCGTCGAAATTGCCGAGGGCCACCGTGGCGCCACGCAGGGCGTCCTCGAGGCCGTCGTAACCGTGCAGCACCTGCATCAGGCGGCGTCTGCCACACGGGCGCGAGGTATGACGGTCGCCTCCCCCTCGATCACGGGCTTGCCGTCCACCAGGCAGGTGGTCTTGAGGGTCGCGCGGCGCCGGGCCGGGTCGAGGACCGTGACCTCCACCTCGGCCGTGACCGTGTCCCCGATGCGGACGGGGGCGCGGAAGCGGAGGGTCTGCGAGAGGTAGATTGTGCCGGAGCCGGGCAGCCTGGTGCCGAGCACGGCGCTTATCAACCCGGCCGAGAGCATCCCGTGGGCCACGCGGCTGCCGAAGGGCGAGGCGGCGCCGGCGTGGGCGTCGAGATGGACCGGGTTCGTGTCCATGCTGACGGCGGAGAACATGAGGATGTCGGCCTCGGTGATGGTTTTCGCCACGCGCGCCGTCATGCCGACGGTGAGGTCCTCGAAGGCGTAGCCGTCCATGCTCGTGTCCTGCCGCGGTTGGGAGGGTTGGACAGAGTACCGGACGGATGCGAAAAGCAAGGCTCTGCCTGGAGCAACAAGAATGAACGTCGACGTCCTTCTCGCCGCCCGCGCGACGCCCCATGCGCGGCCGGCGCGGTTGCCCGAGGCGCTGGCTGGGGAGGCCGACGCCTATGCGGTGCAGCGCGCCGTGATGGCGGGGCTGGGGCGGATCGGTGGCTGGAAGGTGGGGTTCGCGCCGCAGACCGGCGTGTTCACCTGCGCGCCGCTGCCCGAGAGCCACGTCGTGACCAGCCCGGCGCACGTGGTGCAGGCCGAGTGCCCGGACCGCGCGGTGGAGGCGGAGATCGCGGTGCTGATGGGCGCCGACCTGCCTGCCTCGGGTGCGCCCTACACCGAGGCGCAGGTGCTGGCGGCCATCGCCTCCGCGCACCCGGCGATCGAGCTGCTACAGAGCCGGTATGCGGACGTGGACGCCATGGACAAGGCCAGCCTGCTGGCCGACAGCCTCAGCCATTACGGGCTGGTCGTCGGGCCGGCGATCGCAGGCTGGCAGGACATCGACCTCGCTGCCGAGACCGTGCGGGTGATGGTGGACGGCCTCGAGGTGAAGCGCGCGACCGGCAACCCGGCTGGCGCGATGCTGCCGCTGGTGGTGTGGATGGCCAACGAGGGCGCGCTGTGGGCTGGCGGGCTGAAGGCGGGCCAAGTGGTCACGACCGGATCCTGGACGGGCAAGGACAGCGTGGGGCTGGGGGCGCACGTGGCGATGGTGTTTTCTCGCTGCGGGACGGTGGAGGCTCGCTACGGATAGGAAGGATCATCCATCCCCGTCATGACCATCCAGGGTCACAAGCCTGGTCCCGACCGCCCTTGGATCGCCACGCTCCGCTCGCGCTGACGCCTCGCATGATTGCGGCCGAGTCCATCGACGTCAGAGCCCCAAAGCCCCGCTGATCCGCGCCGCGATGGCCGTGTAGGCGCGGGCTGCCGGGCTGTCCGGTGCCGAGGCCACGATGGGTGTGCCGGCGTCGGCCGTGGTGCGGATGTCCAGCAGCAGCGGCACCTCGCCCAGGAACGGGACGCCGAGCGACTCCGCCTCCAGCCGGGCGCCGCCGTGGCCGAACAGCGCCGTCTCGTGGCCGCAGGCCGGGCAGTGGAAGGTGCTCATGTTCTCGATCAGGCCTAGCACGGGCACGAGCGTCTTCTCGAACATGCGGACGCCGCGGCGCGCGTCGATGAGTGCGATGTCCTGCGGCGTGCTCACGATCACCGCGCCGGCGAGGCTGACGCGTTGCGCCAGGGTGAGCTGTGCGTCCCCCGTGCCCGGCGGCATGTCGACCACCATCACGTCCAGCGCGCCCCACTCCGCCTGGCCCATCAGCTGCTCGAGCGCGCCCATCACCATGGGGCCGCGCCAGATCATCGCCTGGTCCTGGTCCACCAGGAATCCGATGGAGAGCACACGCACGCCCCAGGCCTCGAGCGGGACCATGCGCTTGTCGCGGAGCTCGGGCTTGCGGTCGATGCCCAGCATGCGGGGCAGGCTGGGGCCGTGGACATCCGCGTCGAGCAGGCCGACGGCCAGGCCCTGGCGCGCGAAGGCGACGGCCAGGTTCACGGCGGTGGTGCTCTTGCCGACGCCGCCCTTGCCGGATGCGACTGCGATGACGCGCTTCACGTCCGCCAGGAGCTTCGGGCGATCCGACGGGGAGGGTGCTGCCGCCGGAGCCGGGGCCGGGCGGTGGGAGGTCAGCACGACAGAGGCGTTCTGCACCCCGGAGCGCCGGAGCGCGGCCTCGGCCTCGTTGCGGACGCCCTCCATTACGGCGGCATGCGCGCGGTCCGTGCGGAGGGCCAGGTGCACGCGCCCGCCCTCGACCTCGAGGCCGTCGACGAGCCCGGCCTCGACCACGCTTTGCCCCGAGGGAAGGCGGACGTCACGCAGCAGGTCCCGCACGCGGGCGGCGTCGATCTCGGATGCCATCGGATACCAGCTCACCAATTCGCGACCAGCCGCATGGGCCGTCGCTTGTAAAGAACCGGGGTGCGGGCAATATGCCGCCCAGCCGGAGAGCGAGGCATATGGCCCCCGCGACGGCGCCCGGCAACAGGCCCGGCGACAGGCCTGCCCACAGGCCCGCGTACCCGCCCGCCTACAGGAGCGTCCACCTTCATGTCTTGGAACAATGGCGGCGGACCCGGCCGCGGCCCGAACCCTTGGGGCAACCCCGGCGGCGGCGGCAACGGCGGCACACCCGGCAACAACCCGCCTCCGCGGGTGCCGGACCGTGAGCCCGATCGAGGCCCTTGGGGCAACGGTCCGCGCCAGGGCGCCACTCCGGGCAACCTGCCGGACCTCGACGAGCTGATCGCGCGCATGCAGGACACGGCGCGCCGCTTCGTGCCCGGCGGGCCGGGCGGCTTCGGTGGGCGGCGTAACAACGGGCGGCTCTGGGGGCTCGGCGCCCTCGTGCTTCTCGCAGTCTGGCTCGGCAGCGGCTTCTACCGCGTGCAGCCGGACCAGCAAGGAATCGTGCTGCGGTTCGGCGCCTTCCAACGCACCACCTTGCCGGGGCTTAACTATCATATCCCATGGCCCGTGGAGCAGGCGGTGACCCCGGCAGTGACGCGCATCAACCGCGTGGAGGTCGGCTTCCGCGCCGGCGGTGGCGAGCGGCCGATCGTGCTGCGCGGCAGCAGCCGGGACTCGGGAGGCGTGGCCCGCGAGGTGCCGGAAGAGGCGCTGATGCTGACGGGCGACGAGAACATCATCGACATCAACTTCAGCGTGTTCTGGCGCATCCGGGACGCCGGGGCCTACCTGTTCAACACGCGCAACCCGGAAGAAACGGTGAAGTCTGCCGCCGAGAGCATGATGCGCCAGGTGATCGGCCGCACGCGGATCCAGCCGGCTCTGACGGAGGCGCGTGCCCGGATCGAGCAGGACGTGACGACAGGGACGCAGGCGATCCTGGACCAGTATGGCGCCGGGGTGGAGGTGACGCAGGTGCAGCTGCAGCGGGTGGACCCGCCCGCCGCCGTGATCGACAGCTTCCGCGACGTGCAGCGTGCCAACACGGACGCCGAGCGCGTGCGCAACGAGGCCGAGAGCTACCGCAACGACATCATTCCCCGCGCCCGAGGAGATGCGGCGCGGCTGACGGCCGAAGCGGAGGGTTCGAAGCAGGCCCTGGTGGCCGAGGCATCCGGCCAGGCGCAGCGGTTCCTGAGCGTGTATCAAGCTTATTCGGCAGCGAAGGACGTGACGTTGAAGCGCCTGTACATCGAAACCATGCAGGAGCTGCTGACACGCACCCCCAGCATCGTGGTGGACGACAAGCTTCAGGGCATCGTGCCCTACCTCCCGCTCGACGCGGCACGGGCCGGCGGTGCGCCACCTCCGCCGCCCCAGGTCCGCACGGGGGCGCCACGATGATCCGCTCGGCCTATGCGGCGCTCGGCGCCGTCGTCCTCGTCGTGTTGCTGGTCAGTGCCAGCGTTTTCACCGTCAAGCAGACGGAGCAGGTGCTCATCACGCAGTTCGGCGAGCCGATCCGCGTGATCACCGAGCCCGGCCTGCATGCGAGGGTGCCGTTCGTCCAGACGGTGATCAGCTTCGACCGCCGTCTGCTGGACTTCGAGAGTTCGGGCGAGGAGGTGATCCTGGCCGACCAGCGGCGCCTGATCGTGGACAGCTTCACGCGCTTCCGCATCGCCGATCCGCTGCGCTACTTCCAGGCCGTGGGCCCGGTCGAGAATGGCATCCGGGCGCGGCTGAATTCGGTGGTGACCTCGAGCCTGCGCCGTGTGCTGGGCAACGAGACGCTGTTGAACGTGCTGAGCAACGAGCGGGCGCGGATCATGGGGCGGATCAAGGACCAGGTCAGCGACGAGATGAAGGGCTTCGGTGTGGTCATCGAGGACGTGCGCCTGCGTCGTGCGGACCTGCCGGAGGAGAACACGCAGGCGATCCTGAGCCGCATGAAGTCCGAGCGTGAGCGCGTGGCGAGCCAGGCGCGGGCCGAGGGTGCGGAGGCGAGCCTGCGGATCCGTGCGGATGCGGACCGGGACCGGACGGTGCTTCTCGCGGAGGCCCGCGCGGCTGCCGACCGGCTGCGCGGCGAGGGGGAGAACCTTTCCATCAAGACCTACGCCGATGCGTTCAATCGGGACCCGGCCTTCTACGAGACCTATCGGACGCTGCAAGCCTATCGCGAGGCGTTCGGAAACGGCAGCTCGGCCGGGTCGCGCCTGGTGCTGACGCCCGACGTGGCCTTCCTTCGATTGCTGCGGGAGGCACCGTCGCCCTAAGCTCACGCACTCGCGCCCCAAGCTCACGCACTCGCGAGCGTGGGTTGTGCTTCCCGTGAACGTTATTCGCACCCAGATACGGCGATGAAGCATTCACGCCGTGCCACATAGTTGGAGAGTTTTATGCGCCTCAGCGTTCTGCGAGCCGCCGCCCTAGCCTCGGCACTGGCCATGCCGACCCTCCTGCCACCGCCCGCGTTCGCGCGTGGGGCCCCCGAAAGCTTTGCCGATCTTTCGGCCGCCCTGCTTCCGGCGGTGGTGAACATCAGCAGCTCCCAGGCGGCCGAGAAGCGGGCCGACCGTGGTGGCCCTGGCGTGGGGCCCGAGATCCCGCAATTCCCACCGGGCTCGCCGTTCGAGCAGTTCTTCCGTGACTTCCTCGAGCGGAACCGGCGTGGCGAGCAGCGCGGCGACAACAATCGCCGCCCGGGCCCGCAGCAAGGGCCGGAGCAAGGCCCTGGGCAAGGCCCCGGCAGCGGCCGCTCGGTCAGCCTCGGCAGCGGCTTCATCATCGACCCGACCGGCTACATCGTGACGAACAACCACGTCATCGACGGTGCCGACGAGATCACCGTGACCCTGACGGACAACACGACCTTGAAGGCCAAGCTAATCGGCAAGGACGAGCGGGTGGACCCGGCGTTGCTGAAGGTCGAGAGCGACAAGCCGCTCAAGGCCGTGCCGTTCGGCGACAGCGACGCGAGCCGGGTGGGCGATTGGGTGCTGGCCATCGGCAATCCGTTCGGGCTTGGCGGCAGCGTGACTGCCGGGATCGTGAGCGCGCGCGGGCGGGATATCCGGCAGGGTCCGTACGACGACTTCATCCAGACCGACGCAGCGATCAACCGCGGCAACTCCGGCGGGCCGCTGTTCAACATGGACGGCCAGGTGATCGGCATCAACACCGCCATCTACTCGCCGTCCGGCGGTTCGGTCGGCATCGGGTTCTCGGTGCCGTCCAACATGGCCAAGGCCGTGGTGGCGCAGTTGCGCGAGTATGGGCGGGCGCGGCGCGGATGGCTGGGTGTCAGCATCCAGCAAGTCACGCCAGAGATCGCCGAGAGCATCGGGCTGCCGAACGCCTCGGGCGCTTTGGTGGGCCGGGTGAACGAGGATGGGCCGGCCGACAAGGCGGGCATCCGCGGAGGCGACGTGATCCTGAAGTTCAACAACCAGGACGTGAAGGAGATGCGGACGCTGCCCCGCATCGTGGCCGAGACAGGCGTGGGCCGGGGCGTACCGGTATTGCTGTGGCGGGACGGCAAGGAAGTGACCGTGCAGGCCGCCGTGGGCGAGCTGCCGGACGAGATCGTGCAGGCGAGCGCCGGGCCGACGCCGACCCCGGCCAAGCCGCGGCCGACGGCGGAGATCGCCGGGCTCGGGGCGCGGCTGTCTCCGCTGAGCGACGATCTGCGGCAACAGTTCAAGCTCGGAGCCGAGCAGAAGGGCGTGGTGGTCACGGACGTTTCGAATGACGGCCCGCTCGCCTCGCGCGGGATCAAGGCTGGCGACGTGATCGTGGAGGTGCAGCAGCAGCCCGTGACGACGCCTGCGAACGTGGTGGAGTTGATGGACCGTTACCGGAAGCAGAACCGCAAGACGGTGCTGATGCTGGTGCAGAGCGGTGAGGGTCTGCGTTGGATCCCGGTGCCGCTGACCGTCGACCAGACGCGCAAGCCGGGGTGAGCGCCCCGCATCCGGAGACCTGGTTGCGGGTATTGCCGGATGGGTTGTTCTGCGAGCCGGGTGGGTTCTATATCGATCCCGTCCGGCCCGTGGACCGCGCCGTGATAACTCATGCCCACGCAGACCACGCGCGCCCCGGCCACGCCGCGGTGCTTGCGAGCCCCGAGACGATGGCACTCATGGACGTGCGCATGGGCGTGGGTCGGGCAGGGGCCTCGCAGCAGGTTCTCGAATACGGCCAGGTGCTCAGCGTGAACGACGTTCGAGTATGGCTCCAACCCGCCGGGCACGTGCTCGGGGCGGCGCAGGTGGCCATGGAGTGGCGCGGCAGCCGGGCGGTGGTGAGCGGCGATTACAAGCGGGCGCCGGACCCGACCTGCCGGCCATTCGAGCCCATCCCATGCGACGTGTTCGTGACGGAAGCGACCTTTGCGCTCCCGGTGTTCCGTCATCCGAAGGCGAGTGCCGAGGTCGCCAAGCTGCTGGCGAGCCTCACGCTGTTCCCGACGCGGACGCACGTGGTCGGTGCCTATGCGCTGGGCAAGGCGCAGCGGATGATTGCGCTGCTGCGGGAGGCCGGGTGGGACCGGCCGATCTACCTGCACGGCGCCATGGTGCCGTTGTGCGCCGCCTACGAGCGGATGGGGATATCGTTGGGCGAACTGCGCCCGGCGACGGTGGCCGACAAGGCCTCGCTTGCCGGCCAGGTGGTGATTGCGCCCCCGAGTGCCATCGCGGACCGGTGGGCGCGCCGCCTTGCGGAGCCGGTGGCCTGCATGGCGAGCGGCTGGATGCGGGTGCGGCAACGGGCTCGAAGCAAGGGCGTGGAGCTGCCGCTGATCGTAAGCGACCATGCCGACTGGGACGAGCTGCTGGCCACCGTGGATGAGGTCGGCGCTCCCGAGATCTGGGTGACGCATGGCCGCGAGGAGGCGCTGATCCACGAGGTGGCCAAGCGCGGCGTGCGCGGCCGGGCGCTGCGCCTGGTGGGCTATGGCGAGGAGGAAGAGGATAGCGTGGCCGAGCCCGTGACCGTTGCCGCGTGATCGCTTTTGCGGAGCTGCTGGAGCGGCTGGTGTTCACCCCCGGGCGGCTGGCCAAGGTGGCGCTGCTGCGGCGCTACTTCGAGACGCAGCCGGACCCGGACCGCGGCTTCGGGCTTGCCGCACTCACGGGGGAGCTGGCGTTCCAGGCGGCAAAGCCCGCGCTGATCCGTGGCTTGGCGGCCGAGAGGACGGACCCGGTGCTGCTCGACTGGTCCTACGATTACGTGGGAGACCTGGCCGAGACGGTGGCCCTCGTGTGGCCTGCGCGGCCCACGAACCAGCCTTCGCCCACGCTGACGGACGTGGTGCAGACACTGCTGAGCACGCCCAAGAGTGAGTTGCCCGAGGTCGTTGCGGGCTGGCTCGATGCAGCCGGGGTCAGCGAGCGGTATGCGCTGCTGAAGCTGATCACGGGCAGCCTTCGCGTGGGCGCGTCGGCGCGGTTGGCCAAGGTGGCCCTGGCGGAGCTGGCGGGCGGCAGGGTGCAGGCCGATGAGGTGGAGGAGCTGTGGCACGGCCTGGTGCCGCCCTATGCGCCGCTGTTCGCATGGCTGGAGGGACGGGGCGAGCGGCCCGACCCGGCGGGTGCGCCCATCTTCCGCCCGCCCATGCTGGCGCATCCTCTCGAAGCGCCGGACATCGCGCAGCTCGTCGCGGCCGAGCATCGGGCCGAGTGGAAGTGGGACGGCATCCGCGTGCAGCTCGTGTCCACCCCGCGAGGCAAGCGGGTCTATAGCCGAGGCTCGGAGGACATCTCGGGCGCATTCCCCGAGATCGTGGCGGCCATGGAGTTCCACGCCGTGCTCGATGGCGAGCTGCTTGTGGTCCGGGATGGGGAGGTGGCGCCGTTCTCCGAGCTGCAACAGCGGCTGAACCGCAAGGCGCCCGGGCCGAAGATGACGCGGGACTTCCCAGTGGCCGTGCGGCTCTACGACCTGCTGTTCGATGGCGAGGAGGATCTGCGTCCCCTGCCGTTCGATGCGCGGCGGGTGCGGTTGGAGGCCTGGTTCGAGGGGGCGCGGCCCGAGCGGATGGACCTGTCGCCGCTGATCCCGTTCGGAACCATGGAGGAGCTGGCTGCGATCCGCGCCGGCACGCGGGCGGCGAGCATCGAGGGGCTGATGCTCAAGCGCGGGGACAGCGCCTACGTCCCGGGGCGGCCGAAGGGGCAGTGGTGGAAATGGAAGCGGGACCCGCTGACGATCGATGCGGTGATGATGTACGCCCAACGCGGCCACGGGAAGCGCAGCTCGTTCTACAGCGACTACACCTTCGGGCTGTGGCGGGAGGATGGCGAGCTGGTGCCGGTCGGCAAGGCGTATAGCGGTTTCACGGATTCCGAGCTGGTGCAGCTCGACCGCTGGGTGCGAAACCACACGACGCAGCGGTTCGGGCCGGTGCGGGAGGTGGAACACGGCCTGGTGCTCGAGATCGCGTTCGACGCGGCACAGCATAGCCAGCGGCACAAATCGGGGGTGGCGCTGCGGTTTCCGCGGGTGAGCCGGCTACGTTTCGACAAGCCCGCGGCGGAGGCGGACCGGCTGGAGACGCTGATACGGTTGATCGCTTGAACTGTCGCTGAAAGCGCGCGCGGCCGGCGCAGAGCCTACTCCGCAGCCTTCCGCACCCAGTCCTCGGTCCGGATCCGCGGGACTTCCAGGCGGTCCGTGCAGCGGACGTAGCCGCCGGCGCCGCCCATGCGGCCAATGAGGTCGAGGGCGTTCGTGTCGATGTAGCAGCGCGCGGCATCCAGCACGGCTTCGTCCGCGATGTGGGCGGCGACCACGCGGCCGAGGACGATCGCTCGGTCGTTGTTGACCTCGAGCGTCGTCATGCGCTCGCACTCGAAGGCAACAGGGCTTTCGGCGATGCGGGGGGGTTTCACGTGGAGGCTCGGCAGCGTCGTCAGCCCGGCCTCGGCGATCTCGTCCACGTCGGGCGGGAAGTCTATGGCGGTCACGTTCATGGCGGCCGCCTGGTCGTAGGCGACGAGGTTGACCACGAACTGGCCTGTGGTGCGGATGTTGTGGCCGGTGTCCTTCGCGTCACCGGGCTTGCGGCCGCCGATGCCGATGGCGACGAGCGGCGGATCCCCGCTCAGCACGTTGAAGAAGGAGTAGGGGGCCGCGTTGTTCTGGCCCTCGGGCGATTGCGTGACCACCCAGGCGATGGGACGCGGCACGACGGTGGCAACGAGCAGCTTGTAGCGGTTGTGCGGGGTGAGGGTCGCGAAGTCGAAGATCATGCGTCACCTGCGGCGGGGGACCACACCCTCGCGCGCCGGACCGGTCCGGGCAAGGCCCGGCAGCGTCGGAGCGACGCTGCCGGGGTGTGGGGTGTTACTGGCCGCCGCGGGCGCGGGCCAGGCTCTGCTCATTGAGGGCGTCGACGGCGGACGAGCCGCCATCGCGCGAGCGGGCCGACGCCATGGTGGCGCCCTTCTTGCCCATGGACTTATCCATGGCGGTCTTGTGCGCCATCGGCTTGGCCCTGGCGGTGGCGGCCGAGGCAGCCACCGGGGCGAGCAGGGCGAGGGCGGCAATGGCGGAGAGGAGGAAGCGGGTCATGGCGTGCTCTCGATGGTTGTATGACAGGGCTCGATTGCCCCGGCCCGACCATTCCTGCTCTCCTGCCGGTAAGAGCGCAACGGATCGTGCAATAAAGTCACAGTAATCTTACCAGTGTAGCCTAAACGTCACGGCTTTCTGCGCGACACCAACCGTCCGGCGCGAGCTTCGGTGGCACCCTGGCCGTGTATGTAGGCCGAATGGCCGTTCACCCAGGTCTCGAGGATGCCGTCGCTCGGGCGGGTGGGTTCGTCGAAATCGGCCGAGTCTCGCACGGTCGCCGGGTCGAACAGGACGAGGTCGGCGTAGGCGCCGGCGCGGAGCACGCCGCGGCCCTCCATGCCGAACACGGCGGCGGTGCGGCCCGTCATCTTGTGCACGGCCGTCTCGAGGCTGAACAGGCCGAGGTCCCGGCTGTAATGGCCGAGCACGCGGGGGAAGGTGCCCCACAGGCGCGGATGCGGCCGGCTGTCGTGCGGCAGGCCGTCGCTGCCGATCATGCTGAGCGGGTGCGCCATGATGCGCTGCACGTCGTCCTCCCGCATCTGAAAGTAGATGGCGCCTGCCGGCAGTAGCTGCTGGGCGGCTTGCTGGATGGTCAGGCCCCACCCGGCCGCGATCTCGGACAGCACGCGCCCGGCCATCTCGGGGTGCGGGATGGACCACGTCACCTGCACGCGGACGTCGTCGCGCACGCGGTGCGGCATCAGCACGGTGGAGCCTGCAGCGTAGGGATACATGTCGAAATCGACGCGCTGGTGCCGGGCGGCGGTCTCGATGGCCGGGAGGGTCTCGGTCGAGCGGCCGTAGTTTTCCGGCATGGCGCATTTGTGGTGGCTGATGACGACCGGGCTGCCCGTCTCGCGGCCGATGCGCAGCGTCTCCTCGATGCTCTGCAGCACGTTCTCGCCTTCATCCCGCATGTGCGTGACGTAGATGCCGCCGGCGGCGCGGAGGGCTTCGGCGACCGCGATCACCTCCTCCGTGGGCGCCATGGCGTTCGGGCCGTAATACAGGCCGGTCGAGAAGCCGGAGGCGCCCTCTGCGAGGGCCTGGGCGAGGCGGGCGCGCATCGCTTCGGCCTCGCGGTCCGTGGCGGCCCGGTCCACGTCACCCTGCAAGGCCTCGACCCGCAGCGACATGTGGCCGATCAGCGCGTAGGTGTTCACCGGTGACGGGTCGGTGGCCAGGCGCTCGGCATATTCGGCAAAGCTGTCGAAAGTCCACCAGCTCTCGTCGCCCAGCAGATCGAGCGGCGGGATCGGGCGGGTGCGCATCCGGACCGGGCTGAGGCTGATGCCGCAATTGCCGACGACGACGGTCGTGGCGCCCTGGCTCATCTTGCACAGCATGCATTCGGGGCCGCAGAGCACGGCGCGGTCGTCATGCGTGTGCGCGTCGATGAAGCCCGGCGCCAGCACCAGGCCGTTCGCCTGCACCTCGCGGTCGGCGCTATGGGCGCCGAGGTCGCCGATGGCCTCGATGCGGTCGCCGCGCACGGCGAGGTCCCCCCGAGTGCGAGGGGCGCCGGTCCCGTCGATGAGGGTGGCGTCGCGGATGATCAGGTCACAGCGCATTCTTTTCCCGCTCCATGAGGCCGTTCTTGATGTCAGCGTCCAACGCAGCAGCGTCGCGCTCCGCGGCGGGGCCCATCCCGCCGCCGCCGGGCAGCTCGAGGATAAGGCGGTCGCCGGCCGGGATTACCTGGTATCCCTTGGTGCGGAGGACGGCGCCGCTCTTGGGGTAAACGCGGCCCGGTGCCCCGTCCTCGCCGCCGTCGCGGCCCTTCGGGGCGTTGGCCACGCGGTCGAAGATGGCGTTGACGGCGAACTCGGCGCCATCCTCGGCGGCGATTTCCATGACCTGGCCCATGCCGCCCCGCGTGCGCCCGGCGCCGCCGCTGCCGGGGCGAAGCTCCTTCCGCCAGAACACCACCGGGGCCACCGTCTCGGTTGCTTCCACCGGCATGGTGCGCACACCGCTGGGGAAGGCCGTGCCGTCGAGCCCATCGGCCCCGGGCCGGGCGCCGGTGCCGCCGGAGTTGAAGGTGATCACCTCGAAATCGGGCAGCACGGCTGCGGCGCCGGAGACGCCCGGGCCGCCCCGAAGCGGCGGGTTCCACAGGCAGGAGCTGCCCTCGGCCGTCACCCGATCTGGCACGGCCTGGTGCAGGCAGCCCATCATCAGGTCCGGCAGCAGCTGGCCGACCACGTGCCGGACCGCCACAGGCCGGGGGCGGGGGGCGTTCAGGATGCAGCCCTCGGGGATGACCATGCGGAAAGGCTCGAGGCTCGCCGTGTTGTTCGGGATGCCGGGGGCCACGACGCATTTGATGCCGAAGCACGCGTAGGCACGAGTGTAGGCGGCCGGCACGTTGATGCCTCGGCCGGAGGTGGGCGAGGTGCCGGCGTAGTCGACGGTGATGTGGTCGGCGCCGATCGTCATGGAGGCGGCCAGGCGGATCGGGGCCTCGTAGCCGTCCGACCAGATTTCGGAGGCGTAGGTGCCGCGGGGGAGCTTCGCGATCTCGGCCAGGGTGGCGCGGCGGCTGCTGTCCAGGATGAACGCCGCCAGGTTCTCGATGCCCTCCAGTGCGAACTCGTCCAGCATCTCCGTCAGGCGCCTGGCCCCGGCGTCGTTGCAGGCGCAGAGGGAATACACGTCGCCCTCGAGCTCGACCGGCAGGCGGGTGTTCATGCGCAGGATGTCGAAGAACGTGCTGTTGGCGCGCCCGGCCTCGAAGCACTTCACGATGGGGATGTAGATCCCCTCCTCGTGGACCGAGCGTGCGTCCGGGCCCATGCCGAGGCCGCCCACGTCGATGACGTGCGCCGTGTTGGCGAACAGCGCCACGAGCCGGCCGCGGTGGAAGGCGGGAGTGACGACGGTGAGGTCGTGCAGATGCCCGGTGCCGAGCCAGGGGTCGTTGGTGATGAGGTGGTCGCCGCGCTGGAGCGTGGCGGCCGGGAACTTGGCGAGGAAGTGGAGCACGCTCTCCATCATGGAGTTCACGTGGCCCGGCGTGCCCGTCACGGCCTGGGCGAGCATGCGGCCCTCCAGGTCGAAGATGCCGGCGCTGAGGTCGCCTGCTTCGCGCACGGTGGTGCTGAAGGCGGTTCGGATCATGGTCTGCGCCTGCTCCTCCACCACGGCCAGCAGGCGGTTCCACATGACCTGGTTGCGGATGGCGGCGAGCGGGAGAGCGTGAGCGGTCATGGGCGTCGCTCCAGGATGAGGAGGCCGTCGGCGCGCTGGACGGCGGCCCAGCCGGGGCCGACGAGGGTGCTGGTCTCGTCCTCGGCGATGATGGCCGGGCCGTGGACGGGGATGTCGGTTTCCAGCGCGGCGCGGTCGTGGACGGCCCAGTGCGCCTGGTGGCCGGTCGCGGTGTCCTGCACCAGGCGGGCGCCGGCGGGGGATGCGGCGAGGACCGCGTGCGGCGGTGCGGCCCAGGGGATGGGGGCGGTGGCGACCGTCACGGCCCAGCCCATGACCTCCACGTCCGAGCCCGGCACGGGGCGGTCGTAGAAGCGGGCATAGGCGGCGTCGAACAGGGCGCGCAGGCCGGCGGTGTCGGCAGCAGCCAGGTCCCGCGCTGGCAGCTCGACCGGGATTTCGTGGCCCTGGCCCACGTAGCGCATGAAGGCCAGGCGGCGCTCCGTGGTGGGCGCGCCGAACGCGCCGAGGCAGACGGTGGCGCCGGCCTCGCGGGCCATGCCGGCGAGGTGCGCGTTCACCGCGGCCGCGTCGAAGGCGGAGAGCACCTGATAGAGGCTGCGGACCACCTCGAAGGCCACGGGCGCGCGCAGGAAGCCGATGGCGGAGCCGACGCCCGCACCAGGCGGGACGATGATGCGCCGGATGCCGATCTTCTCGGCCACGCGCACGGCGTGCACCGGGCCGCCACCGCCGAAGGCGATCATGGCGCGGCCCTCATAGGTCTTGCCGCTTTCGACCGCGTGGACCCGGGCGGCGTTGGCCATCGCCTCATCCACCATGTCCACCACGCCCAACGCGGCCAGCCCGGCGTCCACGCCCAGCGGCCCGCCGACATGGGCCTCGAGCGCGGTGCGGGCGGCGGCTTCGTCCAGCGCCATCGTGCCGCCGGCGAAGCGGGCGGGCTCGTAGCGGCCGAGCACGAGGTTCGCGTCCGTCACGGCCGGGCGGGTGCCGCCGCGGCCGTAGCAGGCTGGGCCGGGCAGGGCCCCGGCACTCTCGGGGCCGACTGCGATGCGGCCGAGCGGGTCCACGTGGGCGAGGCTGCCGCCACCCGCGCCGATCTCGACCATCTCGATGACGGGGATGCGGAGCGGCAGGCCGGAGCCGCGCTGGAAGCGGCCGACGCGGGCGACCTCGAAGGTGCGGGAGGTTTGCGGACGGAAGCCGTCGATGAGGCAGACCTTGGCCGTGGTGCCGCCCATGTCGAAGCTCAGCACCTGGTCGGCACCAGCCGCACGCGCGACGTCGGCGGCGAAGATGGCGCCTCCGGCCGGGCCGCTTTCCACGAGGCGGATGGGGAAGCGCCGCGCCGTATCGAGCGTGGTGAGGCCGCCGCCGGAGAGCATCATGAGCACCGGGCCGCCGAGGCCCATTGCCCGGAGCCCCTGCTCGAGCCGGCCGAGATAGCCTGCGATGAGCGGCTGCACGTAGGCGTTGGCGGCGGTGGTGCTGAACCGCTCCCACTCCCGCATCTCGGGGCTGACCTCCGAGCTTATGCTGATGGGCAGGTTGGTGAGCTCGGCCAGGATGTCGCGGGTGCGGCGTTCGTGGGCCGGGTTGGTGAAGCTGTGGAGGTAGCCGACGGCGATGGCCTCGACCCCTTCGGCGCGGAGGGTGGGCACGAGGGCGCGGACGGCCTGCTCGTCCAGGGGCAGCAGCACGCGGCCCCGGCGGTCGAGGCGCTCCGGGACCGGCAGGCGGAGGTGGCGCGGGACGAGCGGGGTGGGGAGCGTGATGTTGAGATCGTACTGGTCGTAGCGGCTCTCGTTGCCCATCGCGAGCACGTCGCGGAAGCCTTCGGTGGTGATCAGCGCCGTGGGGGCGCCCTTGCGCTCGATGATGGCGTTCGTTGCGAGCGTGGTGCCGTGCAGCAGCAGCGCCACGTCGTGGGGCACGAGGCCGGCCTGCTCCAGGATGCGGGCGGTGCCTTCCAGCACGCCGCGCTCGGGCGCCTCGGGGGTGGTCAGCACCTTGAGCGTGTGGCGCACGGCGCCGCGCTCGAGCGCCAGGTCGGTGAAGGTGCCGCCGATGTCGACGGCCAAGCGGGCCTGGTCCATGGGCGCGAGCGTGCCGCCCCTTCCGTGCGGCGGCAACCCCGGCCATCATGCGGACAACGAACGGGGAGGCAAGCGCATGTCCAAGGCGCGGTTGGTGGTAGCGCGTCCGGTGCCGGATGCGGTGGTGGCGCGGGCGGAGTCGGTGTTCGAGACGCTGGCCTTCACGCAGAAGGACGCGACGCCGGACGAGGTGATTGCGGCGTGCGCGGAGCACCGGGCGGACGCCCTGTTCCTGAGCAGCAACCTGAAGCTGACCCCGGAGGTGATCGGGCGGCTGCCGGCCAGCGTGCGGGTGGCAGCCACGTGCAGCGTGGGGTTCGACCACATCGACGTGGCCGCGGCCAAGGCGCGCGGCCTGGTGGTGACGAACACGCCCGAGGTGCTGACGGATTGCACGGCGGACCTCGCGTTCATGCTGCTGCTGTGCGCGTGCCGCCGGGCCTGGGAATACAGCGGGATCATGCGGGAGGGCTGGGGGCGGAGCTTCGGCATGAAGGAGATGCTGGGCGTGCGGGCGAGCGGCAAGACGCTGGGTATCGTGGGCTTCGGGCGCATCGGGCGGGCCGTGGCGCAGCGTGGGCGGGGGTTCGGGATGCGGATCGTCTATACGGACATGGCCGAGGCCTCGCCGGAGCTCGCGCAGGGTGCGGTGTTCGCGCCGAGCCTGCGGGAGCTGCTGCCCCAGTGCGACATCGTCAGCCTGCACGCGCCCGGTGGCCAGGCGACGGACAAGATGATGAACGCCGAGACGTTCGGGCTGATGAAGCGCGGCGCGGTGCTCGTGAACGCGGCACGCGGCAGCCTTGTGGACGAGGATGCTTTGCTGGAAGCGCTGCAGTCCGGCCAGCTGTTCGCGGCCGGGCTCGACGTGTTCCGGAGCGAGCCGAAATTCGACACGCGGCTGGCGGCGCTGCCCAACGTGTTCCTGACGCCGCATATGGGGTCCGCTACCGCCGAGACGCGGGTGGCGATGGGGAACAGGGCGCTGGACAACATCGAGGCCGTGCTGGCTGGGCGCCCGGCCGTCGATCCGCTGTGGAGCTGAGGCGATGAAACCCATCCTGCACGTGACGCGCTGCCTGCCCCCCGCCGTGGAGGCGCGGGCGGCGGCGGCGTTCGAGGCGCGGCTGAACACCGAGGAGCGGGCGGTGACGCCGGAGACAATCCTGGCGGGGGCGGCGGATGCGGCGGCAGTGCTCTGTTGCCCGGCGGAGAAGCTGGATGCGGCGCTGATCGGCCGGCTGCCGGCGACCGTGCGCGTGATCGGCACCTTCAGCGTGGGCTACGACCATGTGGACGTCGCGGCGGCGCGGGCGCGGGGCATAGCGGTGGTGAACACGCCGGACGTGCTGAGCGTGGCGACGGCGGAGTGCGCGATGCTGCTGATCCTGGCCGCAGCACGTCGCGCGGGCGAGGGGGAGCGGATGGTGCGGGCCGGCGCGTGGGGCGGCTGGGCGCCGACGCAGCTGCTGGGCACGCAGGTGAGCGGGCGGCGCCTGGGCATCTTCGGCATGGGCCGGATCGGACGGGAGCTGGCGCGGATGGCGCGGGCCTTCGGCATGGCGGTGCACTACCGCGACCAGGTGCGGCTGCCGCCGGAACTGGAGCAGGGCGCGACCTTCCACGGCAGCGACGACACGTTCCTGCCGGTGTGCGACGTGCTGAGCCTGCACGCGCCTGGGGGCGAGGGGACGCGGCACTGGCTGGATGCGGCACGGATCGCCCAATTGCCGCGGGGCGCGATCGTGGCGAACGCAGCGCGGGGCACGCTGATCGACGACGCGGCGCTTGTGGCCGCGCTGCAGTCGGGTCAGGTCGCGGCGGCGGGGCTCGACGTTTATGCCGGGGAGCCCCGCGTGGACGCCCGGCTGGTCGCACTCGAGAACGTGGTGCTGCTGCCGCACCTGGGCAGCGCAACCGTGGAGACGCGGGACGCGATGGGGCACCTGGTGCTGGACGGGATCGAGGCAGTGCTGGCCGGGCGGGAGCCCCACAACCTGGTGCGGTAGGGG
>JBBROS010000040.1:0-38819 GCA_038229135.1 Acetobacterales bacterium | reverse complement strand
TTTAACTGCTGGCAATGGTGCGCCGCCGCCCGCCGCTGGGGTGCCTACCCGGGGGCCGCCCAACCCTTTTATTGGGCCCCGTGGATCGCCGCGCTTCGCTCGCGATGACGGTCGCCGTTTCTTTTCCGGTGAGCGTCGACGGCTCTGGTGCGATATTCGAAAGGCCGAGACCGAGGCGATCGGCTCCCCTTGACACGCGGGGAGCGAGGTCCCGAAGGTGCATGGCTTCGCGACCATGGATGCCCACCGATGGACGGATTGCACGCGGAGCTCGGACGGACGACGTTCCCCGTGGCGGAGCATGCGCTGCCAATCCTCCAAAGCGCGGCGGTGGGGCGGCGCTACCATAGGCTGATCGTCGACGCGCCCGGCATCGCGGGGCGGGTGCAGCCGGGGCAGTTCTTCCATCTGCTGTGCAGGGAGGCCGGGGGCGGCGAGGCCGGACCTTACCTGCGGCGCCCGATGAGCATCTGGCGGGCGGAGGGCGGACGGCTCGGGTTCCTGTTCAACGTCACGGGGCGGGGCACGGCGGCGCTGGCGCGGATGCGGGCGGGGGGCACGTTGTCGGCGGTGGGGCCGCTCGGGCGGGGGTTCGCGCTCGGGGCCGGATGGCGGCGCATCCTGGTGCTGGCGCGCGGCGTCGGGCTGGCGACCTTGGCCCCGCTGGCGGCGGCGGCGGCGCTGCGGAACATCGCGGTGGAGGCGGTGCTGTCGGCGCGGGCACCCGGGGACCTGATGGCGGCGGAGTTCGTGGGCGGGTCCGGCGCCGTGGTGCATGCGGTGTTCGACGAGGATGGCAGCTCGGCGCCCGAAAGGGTCGAGGCGCTGCTTCGGGCGCGCTTCTCACAATTGCGGCCCGATGCGGTTTTCACCTGTGGCTCGAACCGGCTGATGCTGTTGCTGCAGCGCCTGGCCGGTGAGTTCGGCATCCCGGGCGAGGTCGCGCTCGAGCAGCAGATGGGCTGCGCGTTGGGCATGTGCTTCTGCTGCGTGCGGCCGATCCGGCATGCGGATGGGGTTCACGACGAGCGGGTGTGCACCGAGGGGCCGGTGTTCGACCTGCAGGCGGCGCTCAGTTGGTAGACATGCGGGTCGGTGTCGGGCGGCTGCGCCTGGCCAACCCGGTCATGCCGGCCTCGGGCACGTTCGGGCTCGAGCTGGGCCAGGTTTTCCCCCTCGCGCGGCTCGGGGCATTGGTGACGAAGAGTGTCACGCCGGAGGCGCGGGGCGGGAACCCTTTGCCGCGGCTGTGCGAGACGAGCGGGGGCGTGCTGAACTCGATCGGCATCCCGGGCAAGGGCCTACCGGCCTTCATCGCCGGTGCGCTGCCCGAGTGGCGCCGGGCCGCGGGGGGTGCCGCGCTGGTGGTGAGCGTGTCGGCGCCGACCGCTGCAGCGTTCGCGGAGGCCTGTGCGACGCTCGAGGCGGCGGGGGTGGATGCGATCGAGGCCAACATCTCCTGCCCGAACCTCGAGCAGGACGGGCACGCCTTCGCCGCAAGCCCCGGCCCGGCGGCGGCGGCCATCGCGGCCATGCGGGCGCGGACGCGGCTGCCGCTCTGGGCCAAGCTGAGCCCCAACACCGGGGACATCGCGGCCGTGGCGCGGGCGGTCGAGGAGGCCGGGGCGGATGCACTGGTGGTGGCCAACACCATCCTGGGCCTTGCGATCGACATCGAGGCGGCGCGGCCGCGGCTGGGGGCCGGCATGGGCGGGTATTCGGGACCGGGCTTCAAGCCCGTGGCGCTGCGGCTCGTTTGGCAATGCGCGCAGGCGGTGCGGATCCCGATCGTCGGCTGCGGCGGGATCGCGACGGCGGAGGACGCGGTGGAGTTCATGATGGCGGGCGCAGCGGCGGTGCAGGTGGGGACGGCCACGTTCATCCACCCGGCCTGCATGCTGGACGTGATCGCCGGGCTCGAGGCCTTCTGCGTGCGGCGGGGGTTTTCCCGGGTGGGCCAGCTGACGGGACTCGCGCTGCCGCAAGCCGAGCTGCGGGCGGCGGCGGAATGAACGCGCTGGCGCAGGAGAGCGAGGCGGCGCTGGCGTCGCGGCTGCTGGACGGGTTCGCACGCATCTCGGCTGACGTGGAGGGGTTCACGCGCCCGGCCTATTCGGCGGTGGAGACGGCGTGCCTCGAGCTGGTGGAGGAGGCCGGGCGGGCACGGGGGCTCGTGGCGCATCGGGATGCCGTCGGCAATGCGTGGCTGGCGCCACCCGGGCTCGACGGTGCTGCGCCGGCCTGTGGCTCCCACATCGACAGCGTGCCGCGCGGGGGCAATTTCGACGGGGCGGCCGGGGTGGTGGCGGGCCTGGTGTGCGCGCTGCGGGCGGCGCGGGAGGGGTGGCCGTTGCGGGCGCTGGTGCTGCGGGGCGAGGAGTCGCCGTGGTTCGGGCAGCCGCATCTGGGGGCGCGGGCGGCGTTCGGCGCGATCACGGCCGCCGAGCTCGCCACGTCGCGGCGGGACACCGGGCGGACGCTGGCCGAGCACATGGCGGATGTGGACGCGGACCCGGCGTTGGCCTCCGGAGGGCGGCCGTTGCCCGAGGTGCTTGCCACCACGGCGCTGCACGAGCTGCACATCGAGCAGGGGCCGGAGCTGGTGGAGCGGGGGCTCGCCGCCTGCGCCGTGGGGTCCGTGCGCGGGCACATCCGCTGGTCCCGCGCGGCCTGCGTGGGGGAGGCCGGGCACTCCGGCACCGTGCCGCGCCACCTCCGGCGGGACCCGGCGATGGCGGTGGCGGAGCTGCTGGTGGAGCTGGACCAGCTCTGGGCCCGGAGCATGCAGGAAGGGGCGGACCTGGTGGTGACGACCGGCATGTTGAGCATCGCGGCGGAGAGTGCCTCGCCCACGCGCATCCCGGACAGGGTTGCGTTCAGCCTGGACGTCAGGAGCAGCCAGCACGAGACGCTGCTTGCGATGGAGGCAGCGGTGGAGCGGGCCTGCCAGGGCATCGGGGCGCGGCGGGGGGTGCGGTTCGCGCTCGGGCCGTTGGTGCGGACGGCGCCGGTGTCGCTGGACCGGGCGGCGGTGGCGCGGCTGGAGGCGGCGCTCCCCGGGATCGTGCTGAACTCCGGGGCCGGGCACGATGCGGCGGAGTTCATGCGGCGCGGCGTGCCCGGCGCCATGGTGTTCGTGCGCAACCGCCACGGCTCGCACAACCCGCAGGAGGCGATGGAGCTGGATGACCTGATGCACGGGATCGATGCGATGCACACAGCGCTGCGGGCGGCGGCATGACGGCCTGGATCGGGCGGCGCCTGCCGCGGGCCGAGACGCGGCGGCTGGTGGCGGGGCGGGGCCGCTATGTGGACGACCAGGCGGCAGCCCGTGGAGGCGGCGGTGAGTCGCACGCGGCGTTCCTGCGCAGCCCGTATCCGCATGCCGAGTTCCACTTCACGGACCTCGAGGCCGCGCGCGCCATGCCGGGCGTGGATGCGGTGCTTACGGCGGAGGACCTGGTGGGCGTCTGCCGCGGTTGGACTTGTCCGGACCTGGTGTATCCCGGCCTTGTCAGCCCCGAGCAGCACCCGCTGGCGCCGGGCCGGGCGGCCTACCAGGGAGAGCCGGTGGCCCTCGTGCTGGCGAGCACGCGGGCGGAGGCGGAGGACGCGGTGGAGCGCATCGCGGTGGAGTGGGAGGGGCTGCCGGCCTGCACGGAGCTGGCCTCGGCGCTCGAGCCCGGGGCGGCTTCGGTGCATCCGGGGCTGGCCAGCAACCTCGGCTGGAGCACGCAGCTGGGCACGGACCTGGACGCGGTGTTCGCGGCCGCGGCGCTGGTGGTCGAGGCGGAGATCGGCTTCGCGCGGGTCACGGGTGTCACGCTCGAGCCGCGTGGCCTGGTGGCGCGGTGGGACCCTTCGGTCGGGGCGCTCGAGCTTCGGATCAGCCACCAGATGCCGCACCAGCTGCAGCTTCACCTGGCCGAGCTGCTGGGCGTGGACCAGGCGCGGGTGCGGGTGATCTGCGAGGACGTGGGCGGCGGGTTCGGGCTGAAGATGCACGTCTATCAGGACGAGATGGCGGCCTGCGCCGCGTCCAAGCTGCTTGGGCGGCCGGTGCGGTTCATCGCGGACCGGATGGAGAGCCTGATGGCGGACATCCATGCCCGCGAGCACATCGTGCGCGGGCGGATGGCGGTGGACGCGGCGGGGCGGATCCTCGGGTTCGACGTCGACGATCTGCAGGGGCTGGGGGCGTATTCGATCTACCCGCGCTCCAGCACGCGGGAGGCGCTGAGCGCGCTGCATGCGGTGGGGGCGCCCTACAAGTTCGGGCACTACCGGGCGCGGCTGCGGTGCGCGCTGCAGAACAAGGTGCCGACGGGGCAGCTGCGGGCCGTGGGCCACCCGATCGGGTGTGCCATCACGGAGGCGCTGGTGGAGGCGGCGGCGCGGGCGCGTGGGGAGGCGCCGCTTGCGTTCCGGCGGCGCAACCTGCTTGCGGGTGCGGACCAGCCTTGGACGAGCCCCTCCGGCGCGCGGCTGTTCGGGCTGAGCCACCATGCGTGCCTCGAGCGGCTGGAGGCGATGCTGGCAGGGGTGGACGCGGAGGTCGCGGCGGGGCGGGCGGCGGGGCGGTGCCTGGGGCTCGGCGTCGCGGCGCTGGTGGAGTTCACGGCGCCGGGGGCACGGTCCTACGGGGCGTCGGGGGCGCCGGTGGCGGCGATGGACAGCGTGGCGGCCACGCTCGAGATGTCGGGCGAGGTGACGGTGCGGGCGTCGGTCAGCGAGCTGGGGCAAGGGATCCGGCAGGGGCTGGCGCAGGTGATGGCGGACGCGATGGGGGTGGATGCCGGCCGGGTGCACGTGACGTCCGGGGACACGCAGGCGGTGCCGCATGGGGGCGGGGCCTGGGCCTCACGCGGGGCCGCGATCGGCGGCGAGGCGGCGTGGCGCGCGGGGGTGGCGCTCAAGGCCGTGGTGCTACGGGCGGCGGCGGCGCTGCTGCAGACGGTGCCGGAGCGGCTGCGGGTCGAGGCCGGGCGGGTGCTCGACGAAGCGGGGCAGGACCGGATGGGGCTCGACGAGATCGCGCGCATCGTGACGCTTCGGGGCTACGAGCTGCCGGACGGGGTGCAGCCGCAGCTGAGCGTGACGGCCGCGTATCGGCGCGAGCAGGATGCGAACCTGCCCAACAACGGCATCCAGGCCTGCCTCGTGGAGGTGGACCGGGACACCGGGATGGTGCGGGTGCTGCGGCACTGGGTGGTGTTCGATTGCGGCCGGGCGCTGAATCCGCTGCTGGTGGAGGAGCAGGTGCGGGGCGGCGTGGTGATGGGCCTCGGCGAGGCGCTGTGGGAGGCCTGCGAGTACGATGCGGCCGGGCAGTTCGTGAGCGGCACCCTCGCCGATTATCGCGTGCCGATGTCGGCCGAGATGCCGGACATCGCTGTGGCGCTGGTCGAGACGCCCTACGAGGGCTCCGTGGTGGGCGCGAAGGGGGCGGGCGAGGCCGGGGCGTGCGCGGCCCCGGCGGCGGCATTGAACGCGGTGAACGATGCGCTGGCGGAGGACGGGGTGGTGATGACGGCGCTGCCCATCACGCCGCTGGCGGTGCTGCGGGCGTTGGGGCGGGTTTGAAGGCGCCGCGGTTCGACTACGCCCGGCCCTCGACGGTGGAGGTGGCCTTGGAGCTCCTGGCCGAGCACGGGGACGCGGCTGCGGTGCTGGCAGGCGGGCAGAGCCTGATGCCGCTGCTGAACCTGCGCATGGCAGCGCCAGGGCTGCTGGTGGACATCAACCGCATGGCCGGGCTGGACGGGATCGGGGCCGAGGGTGACGGGCTGGTGATCGGGGCGATGGCGCGCCACACGGACGTGATGGCCCATCCGCTGGTGGCCGCGCGGGCGCCGCTTCTGGTGCAGGCGCTGGGGCACGTGGCGCATGCGGCGATCCGGAACCGCGGGACGCTGGGCGGCAGCCTTGCGCTCGCCGACCCGGCGTCCGAGCTGCCGGCCTGCATGGTGTGCCTGGGGGCGCGGATCGTCACGCGGTCGCTCGCGGGGAAGCGGGTGCACGAGGCCGGGGATTTCTTCCACGGGCTGTATGCGACGGCGCGGCGGGCGGACGAGCTCGTGGTGCGGGTGGAGGTGCCGGGGATGCCGGGCTGGCGGCAGGTGTTCCTCGAGGTGGCGCGACGGCATGGGGACTACGCCATCGTGGGGCTGGCGCTTGCGGTGCGCGGGGCGGAGATGCGGGCGGCTTTCTGCGGCGTGGAGCCGGCGCCGCGGTTGTTGCGCTCGGCGGAGGCGTTGGACGGGTTGGAGCCGATGGCAAGCGACGATGCGCCCCCGGAGTATCGCCGCCACCTGGCCCGCGTGTTGTTGCGGCGGGGGCTGGCGCATGGATGAGGAAGCCACGCTGCGGATCGCCAGCACGGTGAACGGCCGGGCGGTGCGGTCGCTCGTGCCGGTGCGGCAGAGCCTGGTGGACTGGCTGCGGGACGGGCTGGGGCTGACCGGCACGCATGTGGGCTGCGCGCATGGCGCGTGCGGGGCCTGCCACGTGGTGCTGGACGGGCGGGTGGTGCGGGGCTGCCTGGTGCTCGCGGTGCAGGCGGATGGCGCGGTGGTAGGCACGATCGAGCACGCGGGGGCGAGCCCGATCGGGGCGGCGTTGCAGGACGCGTTCTTCGAGCGGGCGGCGCTGCAATGCGGCTTCTGCACGCCGGGGATGATCCTGCAGGCGGCGGAGCTCCTGGAGGCGGACCCGGCGCCGTCGCGGGAGGCCATCCGGGAGGCACTCTCGGGCAACCTGTGCCGCTGCACGGGCTATCACGCGATCATCGACGCGGTGGAGACGGCCGCCTCGAGGCTGCGCGCGTGAGGCTGCTGGTCCAGGGCGGGCGGGTGCTGGACCCGTTGGGGGAGTTGCACCGGCCGGCGGTGCAGGACGTGCTGGTGGAGGACGGGCGGATCGTGGCCGTAGCGCCCGGCATCGAGGTGGATGCCGAGCGGCTGGATGCGGCGGGGTGCCTCGTGGTGCCGGGGTTCGTGAACGCGCACTCGCACTCGCACGACACGCTGCTGCGCGGGCTGTTCGAGGGGCTGCCGCTCGACGAGTGGGGGTTGACGTCGTTTCCGGCGGCCTGGGCCCGGCGGAGCGAGGCGGAGATCGCCACGCGGACGGCGCTGCATGCGGCGGAGTGCCTGGCCAACGGCATCACGACGGTCATGGACATGGTGAGCGTGGTCGGGCCGGACCGGGCGCATGCCGATGCCATCCTGGACGCGTATGCCGCGTCCGGCATCCGGGCGGTGCTGGCGGTGCAGTTCGCAGACCGTGCGCTGCGGGAGACGGTGCCGTATCCGGCGCTGCTCGACGGCCTTCCCGTGCTCGGCGCCGCGGACCCGGCTGCCATGCAGGGGTTCGTGGAGGCGCTGCTGGAGCAGGGCGGGCCGCTCGTCAGCTGGGGGTTGGGGCCTTCGGCGCCGCAGCGCTGCTCGGAGGCGATGCTGGCCTGGGCGTCGCGGCTCTCGGCGGAGCGCAAGCTGCGCGTGTTCACGCATGTGTACGAGACGCGGATGCAGGCGGTGCAGGCGCGGCTGGCCTATGGCGCCGATGGGGGGTCGCTGGTGCGGCATCTGGCTCGGCTGGGGCTGCTCGATGGGCGCCTGGTCGTGGCGCATGGCGTGTGGATGGACGCGGCCGAGGTTCGGGCGCTGGGGGCGGCGGGAGCGCATGTGGCGCTGAACCCGCTGGCGAACCTGAAGCTGCTGAACGGGGTGGCGCCGATCGGGGCGTATGCGGATGCGGGGGCCGGGCTGGCGCTGGGGTGCGACAACAGCAGCGCGTCCGACGGGCAGAGCATGCTGCAGGCGATGAAGGCGATGGCGCTTTTTCATGGCGTGAGGTCCGGGGGCGTGAGGTCCGGGGGCGGGGAGTCCGGGGGCGTGAATTCCGGGGGCTCGAAGTCTGGGGGCGTGGAGGCCGCCGCGCTCGCGTTCCGGGCGGCGACGGTGGGGGGGGCGCGGGCGCTGGGTCTCGAGGTGGGCCGCGTGGCCCCCGGGTTCCGGGCGGACCTCGCGCTGTTCGACCTCGATGGGCCGTGTTGGAGGCCGCTCAACTCCGCCGTGCGACAGCTCGTGTATGGCGAGACGGGGCAGAATCTGCGGCATGTGCTCGTGGAAGGGCGGCTCGTCGCAGCCGGCCCGGCGCTGGCCCAGGCGGCCGAGGCGGCGCGGGACGGGATGGCGGAGGAGCTCGAGGCGATGCGGCAGCGTCAGGGCCCGATGCAGGCAGCGATGTCCGCCATGCGCCAGGCGGCCGAAAGCCACGAACTCGGGTTCGACCGGCGGCGGCTGGCATATTGATTGCACAGATCGATTCCTCACGCGCACCCACCCGAAGGAGACCGAGCATGGCCGCACTCAGCCGACGCACCCTGATCCAAGCCGCGGCCGGCGCCAGCCTTCTGGGCGGGGCCGCCCGGGGCCAAGCGATCCGGCCGATCTCGTGGCAGTTGAGCTGGATCAAGAGCATCCAGTATGGCGGCCTGTTCGCCGGGCTCGATTCCGGGGCGTTCAGGCAGTTCGGCGTGGACCCGACCTTCGTGGCAGGCGGCCCGAACCTGGACCCGGTGTCCAACGTGGCCGCCCGGCAATCCATGATCGGGGACCGGCCTTCGGGCGCGCTGCTGGTGGCGCGCGACAAGGGGGTGCCGATCAAGGTCATCGGCGTCACGTTCCAGAAGAGCCCGTATTCCGTGCTGAGCCTGGCGAAGTCCCCGATTGCGAGCGTGAAGGACATGGTGGGCAAGACGATCGCGACGCCGACCTCCGGGCGGGCGCTGATCGTGGGGCTGATCCAGGGGGCCGGGATCGACCCGAACAGCGTGAACCTGGTGCCGGCCTCGCCGGACCCGGCCGGGCTCGTGGCCGGGCAGATCGATGGGTATGTGGGCTACTCGACCAACCAGGGGGTGATGCTGCAAACGAGGGGCGTCGAGATCCACGTGTTCAACGCGCAGGATAACGGGCTGCCGGACGCGACGGGGGTGATCTATGGGCGGGCGGACGTGCTGGACGCCAACCGGGCGCTGGTGGTGGCCACGCTGAAGGGCGCGATCCAGGGCTGGAAGCAGGCGTTGGCGAACCCTGAGGGGACGACGAAGCTGATGGTGGAGAAGTATGGCGCGCCGGGGCTGAACGCGAAGGCGCAGCTGACCGAGATCGTGGCGAGCAAGCCCTACATCGAGGCCGGGCTGGGTGCGACGAAGGGGCTGCTCTCGATCGACATGGAGCTGTTCGCGAGCATGATCGACACGTATCGGCGGGTGGACATGATCAAGGGCGACTGGGGCGTGAAGGAGTTCTGCGACACGTCGTTCATCGACGAGGCGCATGCTGCGTGAACTGGCTGGGCGGAAGGCTGCTGGATTGCTGCGGCGGGTGCGAGGTGCGGCTGGGCGCGGTGGCGGTGGACGGGCCGCTCATCGCGGCTGAGGGCGCGCCGGGGAGTTGGCTTGCCCCGTCGCCGGTTGGCGACAGATCCGCCCCGTCGCCGGTTGGCGACAGATCCGCCCCGTCGCCGGTTGGCGACAGATCCGCCCCGTCGCCGGTTGGCGACAGACTTGCCCCGTCGCCGGTCGGCGACAGACTTGCCCCGTCGCCGGTCGGCGACAGACTTGTGATGCCCCCGGTCGCGAACGCCCATGATCATGTGCGGGGCGTTCGGCCCATCTCGCTCGGGGCGTTCGACCTGCCGTTGGAGCTGTGGCTGCTGCGGATGGCGGGGCTGCCGCCCGTCGATCCCTACCTGGTTGCGGCGGCTGCGCTGGGGCGCCAGGCGCGGGGCGGGATGGGCTCCATCATGGTGCACTACACGCGGCCGCAGGGGCCGGGGCCACTCGACGACGAGCTGCGCGTGGTGGCTCGGGCGGCGCGCGACGTGGGCGTGCGGGTGGCGATCGCCGTTGCGCTGCGGGACCGGAACGCGCTGGGCTACGCGCCGGACGAGACGCTGCTGGCAGGGCTGCAGCCGGCCGAGCGGGCGCAGGTGGAGGCCCGGCTGCTCAAGGCCCCGGTGCCGTTCGCGGACCAGGTGGCGCTGGTGGACGACCTTGCGGCCTCGATCGAGGACCCGTTGGTGACGGTGCAGTACGGCCCGTACGGGCTCGAATGGTGCTCGGACGCCATGCTGCGCCTGGTGGCCGCGCGCTCGGCCGAGACGGGGCGCCGGGTGCACATGCACCTGCTGGAATCGCCGGTGCAGCGGGAGTATCTGGACCATGCGTTCCCGCAGGGCCCGGTTCGCTACATGGACGAGATCGGGCTGCTGAGCCCGCGGCTTTCGGTGGCGCACGCGACGCAGCTTCGGCCGGGCGAGATGGAGTTGCTCGCCGAGCGCGGTGTGATCGTCAGCGTGAACAGCAGCTCGAACATGATCCTGCGCAACGGCGTGGCGCCCATGGCCGAGATGGCCCGGCGCGGCGTGCGGCTGGCGACGGGGCTCGACGGGTTCACGATCGACGACGACGACGACGCGCTGCGGGAGCTGCGGCTGGCCTACATGCTGCATCGCGCCGGGGGCCTGGAGCTGGGGGCGCTGCTGCAGGCGGCCTGTCAGACGGGGCGGGAGGCGGTGAGCGGGCTCGTGGGCGGCCCGTTGGTGCCCGGTGCGCCGGCGGACCTGCTGGAGCTGGACCGGGCCTATGGCGCGGATTGCGTGGTGGATGTGGACGAGGCGGCGCTGCTGGCGCACCGGGCCGGGGCGCGGCACATCAAGCGCCTGGTGGTGGCCGGGCGCGAGGTGGTGCGGGACGGCGCGGTGCTCGGGCTCGACCTGGCGGGCGTGGAGCGCGAGCTCGATGCGCAGGTGCGGCATGGGGCGGGGGCATATGCCTCGTGGCAGGCGGTGAGTGCCGGTTTCCATGCGCGGATGAAGAGTTTTTACGGTGCGGGGCTGCATCGTGGTTGAAGGCTGGCCGCACCCTTTTCCCCTGGGTAAGGGCCGGGGCGAGGGGCTACGGGCGTCGTCTCGTGCGGCCTCGTGCCGCCGTTTGGGGACTGTCTGACCCATGTCCCGTGAGGTCCTCATCGAGCATGCCTCCATGGTGTTCCATCCCAGGGCCGGACGCCGGGGCGATGGGGTGGTGGCGCTGCAGGACGTGTCGCTGGCGGTGGGCGAGGGAAGGTTCACGGCGCTGATCGGGCCGAGCGGGTGCGGGAAATCGACCCTGCTGCGGCTGGTGGCGGACATCCTGCAGCCGAGCGCGGGTCGGATCCTGGTCGGGGGTGCGCCGCCCGGGGAGGCACGGCGGGCGCATGCCATCGGGTTCGTGTTCCAGCAGGCGACGCTGCTGCCGTGGCGGAGCGTGCTGCAGAACGTGGCGCTGCCGCTGGACGTGGTGGGGCGGGGCGCGCGCCGGTCGGGGCGGAGCCCGGAGGCGCTGTTGACGCTGGTGGGTCTCGAGGGCTTCGCGCGGGCGCTGCCGCACGAGCTGTCGGGCGGGATGCAGCAGCGGGCGGCCATCGCACGGGCGCTCGTGCTGCAGCCGGAGGTGCTGCTGCTGGACGAGCCGTTCGGCGCGCTGGACGAGATCACCCGGCAGCGGATGAACCTCGAGCTGCTGCGCATCTGGCAGGAGAGCCGGACGACGGCGCTGCTGGTGACGCATTCCATCGCGGAGGCGGTGTTCATGGCCGACGAGGTGGCGGTGATGTCGGCGCGGCCGGGGCGGATCACGCGGCTGGTGCCGATCGGGCTCGAGCGGCCGCGGACGCTGGGGATGATGCGGACGGCGCCGTTCTTCGAGGCGGTCAACCAGGTGCGGGATGCGCTGTTCGGCACCGAGCAGGAGCCGCTGGCGGACCCGGTGGAGGCGTATTGACGCGGGCGCTGCCGCTGCTGGTGGTGGTGGTGCTGGTGGGCGGCGTGCAGGCGCTGCATGCGCTGGGGCGGCTGCCGGTGTTCCTGCCGGCGCCATCCGAGCTTTGGGCGGCCGCGGACCCGCGGGTGCTGGCGGCGCACATTGGGCCGACGCTGGGGCGGGCGGCTGCCGGGTTCGCCATTGCGGCCGGGTTGGCGCTGGGCGCGGCGGGGCTGGCCACGGCGGTGGCGGCGCTGTTCGGGCCCATCTACACGCTGGGCGCCACCTTGCAGGCCATCCCGGTGATCGCGCTCACGCCGCTGCTGGCGGTTTGGCTGGGCACGGGGCCGTCGACCCAGGTGGTGATCGCGGTGCTGGCGGCGCAGTTCCCGATGCTGGCCGGGGCCATGCAGGGGTTCCGGGCGGTGGATGCGCGGCAGATGGAGCTGTTCCACACGCTCGCGGCGCCGCCCTGGCAGCGGTTGCGCCTGCTGATCGTGCCGGCGTCGCTGCCGTATGTGTTCCAGGGGTTCAAGGTGGCCGCGCCCTCGGCGGTGCTGGGCACCATCACGGCGGAGTGGGCCGGGGCGGAGCGTGGCGTGGGGGCCATGATGCTGAACGCGCTGTTCGCGTTCGACCCGCCGCAGGTGTGGCTTGCGGTGCTCTCGGCCTGCGTGCTGGCGGGGGGCGGCTACGCGCTGTGGGCCGCGGTGGAGCGCCTGGTGGTGGTGTGGGACCGGCCTGCGGAGCTCGCCCCGTGAAGCGCCCCATAATGCGGCGCGTGCTGCTGCGGGCGCTGGTGGCGGCCGCGCTGGTGGCGTTGTGGCAGGGCGCGATCGTTGCGTGGGAGATCCCGCCCTACCTCGTGCCGGCGCCCGGTAGCGTGGCGGCTGCCTTCGGGCAGCATGCACGGCTGCTTGGGGCGCGGGCCGGGTTCACGTTGGGGTCGGCGGCGCTGGGGCTGCTGATCAGCCTCGGCTTCGCCTGTGCGCTTTCGGTCGCGTTCACCAACAGCCGGGTGCTCGCGCGGGCCACGATGCCGCTCGTGGTCGCGTTCCGCTCGGCACCCGTGGTGGCGGTGGCGCCGCTGGTCATGCTGGCCGTGGGGCGCGGCATCGGGACGAGCATCGTCGTGGTGGTCATCGTGAGCTTCTTTCCGCTTTACGTGAACCTGATGCGCGGCCTGGCGGCACCCGACCGGAGCGCCATGGAGCTGATGCGCGTGACGGGCGCCTCGCGGTGGCAGGTTTTGCGCTACGTGCGGATCCCTTATGCGATGCCGTATCTGTTCACCGGGCTGCGGGTGGCGGGCGGCAGCGCGATCCTGGGGGCGATGCTGTCGGAGTGGCTGACGGGGGCGCCGGGCCTGGGCATGACCATCCTGCAATCGGGCGACATGCGGGAGATCGAGACGTTGTGGGCCGCGGTGATCCTGACGGTGGGGATGGCGCTCGGCGTATTCTGGGCGACGTCGGCGGGCGAGCGGGCCGTGCTGGCTTGGAGGGTGTGATGGAGCTTGGGTTGCGGGGGCGTCCGGTGCTGGTCACGGGGCCGGCGAAGGGGATGGGGGCCGCGATCACGCTGGCCTTCGCGCGCGAGGGGGCGCGGCTGGCGCTGGCCGGGCGGGACGTTGCGGCCATCGGTCCGGTGGCGGACGCAGTGCGGGCGCTGGGCGGCGAGGCGCTGGTGCTGGCCTGTGACCTGGTGGACCCAGCGGCCTGCGCTGCGGCGGCCGAGGCCACGCAGGCGGCCTATGGCGCGGTGGACGCGCTGGTGCACGTGGCGGGCGGCTCGGGCCCGATCGGCAAGACGGCGTGGGAGACGACTCCCGAGGAGTTCGAGGAGATCATGACGCTCAACGTCACGGGCTGCTTCAACATGATGCGCGCCGTCCTGCCCGGCATGGTGGCGCGGCGCTACGGCAAGATCGTGAACGTGGGGGGCACGTTCGGGATGCGCGGGCGAGCCGGGCGGGCGGCGTATTCGGCCTCCAAATGGGGGCTGCGCGGCATCACCAAATCCATCGCGCTCGAGGCCGGGCCGTTCAACGTCAATGCGAACATCGTGGCGCCCGGGATGGTGGACGGGCCGCGGTTCCGCACGAAGGTGGTGCCGGAGATGGCGCGGCGGCTCGGCATCCCGGAGGAGGCGGCGGCCGAGCGGCACGCGGCGGATTACGCGCTGCGGCGGATCACGCAGGACGAGGACGTGGCGCATGCCTGCCTGTTCCTGGCGTCCGACGTGTCGCGACAGATCACGGGTGTGGACCTTCCCGTCGATGGCGGGTGGGCGTTGCTATGATGCCAGATAGGGGGATCCCAGATGGGGGGATAGCGGACCTGGTCATCCGGGGCGGCACGCTCGTCACGGACACGGCGATGCTGCGGGCGGACCTGGCGGTGCGGGACGGGCAGATCCTCGCCATCGGCGGCGCCATGCCGGAGGCTCGGGAGGTGCTGGACGCCACCGGGCTGCACGTGCTGCCGGGTGCGATCGACGTGCACGTGCACTTCCGGGAGCCGGGCTACACGCACAAGGAGGACTGGGACACCGGCACGGCCGCGGCTGCCATGGGCGGCGTGACCACGGTGTTCGAGATGCCCAACGTGAACCCGCCCACCGGCACGGCGGCCGCGCTCGCGCTGAAGCAGGCGGCGGCGCGGAAGGCGCGGGTGGATTTCGGGCTGTACGGGCTGCTGGCCGAGGACAATCTGGGCGAGCTCGAGGCGCTCATCGCGGGCGGGGTCGCGGCGTTCAAGTGCTTCATGGGCAATACGTTCGGCAACCTGCCCTCGCCCTCCACCGGGGCGATGCTCGAGGGGTTCGAGATCATTGCGCCGCATGGGTTGCGCATCTCGCTGCACGCCGAGACGGCCAGCATCATGGCGTGGCGGCAGCGGGCGTTGATGGAGGCCGGGCGGCACGATCCGCTGGCGCATCTCGCCTCCCGCCCGGCGGTGGTGGCGACGGAGGCGGTAGCCCGCGCGGCGATCCTTGCGGAGTGGACCGGGGCCCGGATCCACATCCTGCACATCTCGAGCGCCGACGAGCTGCGGCCGCTGCGGGAGGCGAAGGCGCGCGGCGTGGATGTCACGGGCGAGACCTGCCCGCATTACCTGCTGTTCGACGAGCGGGCGTACGAGACGCTCGGCTCCGTCATCCGCGTGAACCCGCCGGTGCGGGAGCGGCACCACCAGGCGGGGCTGTGGGCCGGGCTCGAGGACGGCACGATCGACATGATCGCGACCGACCACGCGCCACACGACCCGGCGGAGAAGGTGCGTGACGACATCTGGACGGCCGATTGCGGCTTCCCGGGCGTGGAGACGCAGATGGCGCTGATGCTGACCCAGGTGGCGGCGGGGCGGCTGACGCTGATGGACTACGTGCGGCTGAGTGCCGTGGCGCCGGCGCGGGCGTTCGGGCTGTATCCGGCGAAGGGCGCGTTGCTGCCGGGCTCGGATGCGGACCTCGCGGTGGTGGACCTGGCGCGGACGGAGACCATCACGGCCGCCGGGCCGCATTCGCGGGGGAAGATCACGCCGTTCGAGGGCATGCAGGTGACGGGCGTGCCGGTGCACACGCTGGTGCGGGGGCGCTTCGTGATGCGGGACCGCGCGCTGGTGGAGGGCACGGCCGGGTGGGGGCAATCGGTGCACCGCATCCAGCGCATGGCGCCCCCGCAGCTGCGCCACGCGGAGCAGACGACCCGCGCCATCACCGGGCGCCGCTGATGCTGCTGGTCGAGGGCGGGCTCGTCTACGACGCGGCGGGGGACACGGACCATCCGGCGCAGGCCGACATCCTCATCGAGGGCAGCCGGATCGTCGCCGTGGGGCCGGGGCTGCGGGCGGCGCGGCGGCTGGAGGGCGTGGAGACGATCGACGCACGGGACCACCTGGTGCTGCCCGGCTTCTTCAACGCGCATTACCACTCGCACGACACGCTGCTGAAAGGGTTCTTCGAGACGCTCCCGGTCGAGCTGTGGAGCGCGCTGGCGCTGCCGCCCTCCTATCCGCGCCGCACCCGGCGGGAGCTTCGGGCGCGCACCCTCATCGGCGCCGTGGAGTGCCTGCATGGGGGCATCACGACGGTGCAGGACATGGACCGCGTGCATCCGTTCGACGAGCGCGACATCGACGTGGTGCTCGCGGCCTACGACGAGGTGGGCATACGGTGCGTGTTCGCGCCGCACGTCACGGAGCGGTCGCCGCTGGAGACGACGGCGTTCTGGCGCGACACGATCCCCGAGGGCGAGCGCTGGCGGCTGTCGGGCCCGGCCGGGCCGCTGTTCCCGCCAGGCACGGACATCGTGGGTGCGCTCGAGACGTTCATCCGGCCGCGGCGGGGGCGGTGGCCGCGGATCACGTTCGGCGTGGGCCCGTCCTCGCCGGAGCGATTGGGGTTCGGTACGCTCGAGGCGATGGCCGATCTGTGCCGGCGAGAGGATCTCGGGTTCTACATCCACCTGAACGAGAGCCGGTCGGCGGTGGTGACGGGGCCGGCGGCGTTTGGCGGCTCGCACGTGCGGCTGCTGCAGGCGTGCGGGGCGCTGGGCCGGCGCACGAGCCTGGCGCATTCCGTGTGGCTGACGGACGAGGAGATCGGGATCATCGCGGCCTCGGGCGCCACGGCGGCGTTGTGCCCGGTCAGCAACCTGAAGACCCGCTCCGGCGTCGCGCGGGTGCGGGACCTGTTGGGGGCCGGGGTGCCGGTGGCGCTGGGCTGTGACAATTGCAGCTGTTCGGACGCGCAGAACATGTTCCAGGCCATGAAGATGGTGTGCGGGCTGGCCGCGGTGCGGCACCCGATGCCGGGGCCGCCCTCGGCCGTGGATGCGCTCAGGGCCTCCGTGCGCGGGGCGGAGGCGGCCGGGCTCGGTGGGGAGCTGGGCGCGCTGCGGCCCGGCTTCCTGGCCGACATGCTGTTGCTGGACCTGTCCGACCCCTGTTTCGTGCCGCTGAACAGCGTGGCGCGCCAGGTGGTGTATGGCGAGGCCGGGCGGGGCGTGCGGACCGTGATCGTGGACGGGCGCGTGGTGCGGCGGAACGGGCGGATCACGACCATCGACGAGGCGGCTCTGCGGGGGGAGATCGCGGAGCTGATGGTGGCGCTGGTGCAGGATGCGGCGGACGTGGCGGACCGGCTCGCGCCGATCCGCGGCGCGATCCTGGAGGCGGCGCGCCGGGCAGAGGACGCAGCGGACGGCCCGCTCCCTGGCCCGCTCCCTGGCCCGCTGCCTAGGTAGTGTCCGAGCGTTCCGGATCACCCAGGCCGCCCCCTGGAGCCGGCGTGGTCGCGCGGGACCACCTGGCCACGGCCGGGCTGGGCGCGCCGTCGTTCGTGCTGGCCGTGCTGCGCTTCCGCCGGAGTGCGGCGGCGGGGTGAGGCCGCAATGCGTAGTTTCCGACCCTTCGCCCGGCCCCGTCCCGGCTCTAAGCCTGTTCACCACACGCTCGTTCTACGAGCGCCAGTTGGCGGCCGAGACGGCGTGGGCGGCCCCGGGTGCGACCATGGTCGAGAACGACATCACCGTAGCCTGAAGAACTCGGGTCCTCCGCCGTTCGAGCGCTGGGAGAGCGATCATGACCTACTCGACGATACTGGTGAACCTCGAGGCCGGGCGCTCGAACGCGCACCTGCTGAACGTGGCGATGGAGGTGTCCGAGCGCTTCCAGGCCGGCGTAATAGGCGCCACCGCCTGCGCCCCGATCCAGATGAGCTACGGCGACGGCTATGCCTTCGGCGAGATCCTCGACCAGGACAACCGTGAGATCGAGGAGCAGACCCAGGCGGCCGAGACTGAGTTTCGGCATGCGTTCGCCCATCGGAACCGGTTCATGGACTGGCGCTCGGCCGTGCTGGTCACGTCGTTGTCGGACCATCTGGCCGCGGAGGCGAGCCGGGCCGACCTGGTGCTGATGCATGCGGCCACGACCGGGGCGTTCAACCCGTCGCGGCAGGTGAGCCCGGGCGGGCTCATCATGCAGGCCGGGCGGCCCGTGCTGATGGTGGCGCCGCCCTCGGTGCCGTTCCGTATGGGGCGCTTCGTGATCGGCTGGAAAAGCACGCGCGAGGCGAGGCGTGCCGTCGCCGATGCGCTGCCGATGTTGCGCAAGGCGACCCACGTGGACCTGGTGGAGGTGGCGCCCGCCGACGAGCTGCAGGCGGCGCGGGAGCGGCTGGAGGACGTGGCCGGATGGCTCGGGCGGCACGGCGTTTCGGCCGAGACGCATGCGCGGGCGGAGGACGGAGACGATTCCAACTGGTTCGACAGCATGGCGGCCGAGCGGGATGCGGACATCGTCGTGGCGGGCGCGTATGGGCATAGCCGGGTGCGCGAGTGGGCGCTGGGCGGCGTCACGCGGACGTTGCTGCGCCACCCGGTGCGGACCACGCTCGTCTCCCACTAGAGGGTCTCTGCCGACCTGATCCGACCTCGCCTTCAGCGATCGGAAACGCGGCCGGGGGAAGCCGCCGGCCGCCCCGGACGCCACCCATCCTGCCGGCACGCGTCCGCTGGCGTCCGCATGGGTAGTTTCCGACCCTACCGGGGGCGTTGCGCAAAGGCTCGACTGCCGACCGAGCCATGCGCCACGGCGGCTCCAGCCGCAGCGCCCACCACAGCACGAGGTCATCTTGCGAGAAGCAATCGTCGAAGCGACATTCGGCGCCGCCCCGGGAGACTGGGCGACGCTGTCGAAGGCCAGCCGTGCCACGCTGGAGGCCATCTATCGCCACCCGCTTGCGCACAACCTCGGCTGGTCGAGCGTTGTGGCGCTGTTCGAGGCGCTGGGGACGGTCGACCACAAGCCCAACGACGAGCTCGCGTTCGGGCTGGGCGGCGAGCACCACCGGATGCGCAAGCCGCACGGCAAGGAGCTTGCTGGCGCGGAGGTCATGCAATTCCGCCACATGCTGTCCCGCGCCGGATGGGCGCCGCGTGGGGCTTCGGAGCGTGCGCATGATGGCGCTGCCGGCCAGGCCTCGACCGACCTGCTGGTCGTGATGGACCACCACGAGGCCAGGCTCTACCACCTCGACGTCGGCTCTAGCTCCGTCGCGGACCACGTGATCCGTCCGCACGAGCCACATTCCGTCCAGCACGACGGGCATGCACGCAAGTCCGGCCAGAGGTCGCCCGAGGACCCGGCGTTCTACGAGCGCATCGCCCAGGCCATCGCGCCCCAGGCCGGCGGGTCGACCGGCGCGTCGACCGGCGCGTCGACCGGCGCCTCCGTCGGCTCGATCGTGCTGATCGGGCATGGGGAGGGCCACGCCAACGCGGCGCATCACCTGGTCGAATACCTGCAGCAGCATCATCCCGCGACGGCCCGCGCGATCGTGCGGGAGGTCGTGGCCGATCTTTCCCACCTGACGGCGCCGCAGCTGCTGGACGTCGGCCGGCGTGCGCTCGCGTCCCGCGCGCCATTCTCCCCCGCTTGAGCGAAGGCACACACATGAGCACCCACGACACGGTCATCGCAGTGTTTCCGGACCACCAGTCGGCGGAGGCGGCCGTGAGGAAGCTGACCGCAGGCGGGCTGGCCATGAAGAGCCTCAGCATCGTGGGCAAGGGCTACCACACCGAGGAGCACGTGATGGGCTTCTACAACACGGGTGACCGGGTGCGTTTCTGGGGCCAGCGCGGCGCGTTCTGGGGCGGGCTGTGGGGCCTGTTCTTCGGCGGCGTGGTGCTGACGACGCCGCTGGTCGGGCCGGTCGTCGTGCTCGGCTACCTCACGGCCTCCCTGGTGTCCGCGCTGGAGGGCGCGATCGTCGCTGGCGGGTTGGGCGCACTCGGTGCGGCCATTGCCAGCATCGGGGTGCCGAAGGACAGCGTGATCGACTACGAGACGGCGATCGCGGCGGACGGGTTCCTCGTGATGGCGCATGGCGAGGGTGACGCGGTGCGCCACGCCCACGAGATCCTGGATGGGGCCGGGCCGACGCAGCTGGAGCTGCACGCGCCGGCCCCGATGGCCTCGAGCGGGCGCGTGGTGGTGGGCGCATGAGTGCCTGACGCCGCCCCCGATCCCTATACGACGCTGGGCGTGGCGACGGATGCGAGCGCCGCGACGATCAGCCGTGCCTATCGCAAGCTGGCCAAGCGCTGGCACCCGGACCTGAACCCCGGCAACGCGGGTGCGGAGGCGCGCTTCAAGGTGATCGCGGCGGCAAACGAGCTGCTGTCGGACGCCGGGAAGAGGTCGCGCTTCGACCGGGGCGAGATCGACTCCGCCGGCCAGGAGCGGGCGCGTCCGCCGCCGTATGAGCACTATGCCGAGGGCGAGGAGGGGCGACGCTATGCGGGCGGGGCCTCGCCGCCGGACGGGTGGAGCGCTGCCGAGTTCGGAGACCTGTTCGGCACGATGTTCGGCAATGCCCGGCGCCCGGCCGGCCCGGTCCGCGGCGCCGACCAGCATTACACGTTGGAGGCCGACTTCCTGGATGCGGTGAACGGGGCGACGCGGCGCCTGGGCCTTCCCGACGGCCGGACGCTCGAGGTGAAGATCCCGCCCGGCACCTCGGACGGGCACACGCTGCGCCTGCGGGGGCAGGGTGGACCGGGGCGCGATGGGGCAGGGGCACGCGCGGGAGGCGGTGACGGCGACGCGCTCATCGAGGTGCATGTGCTGCCGCACGCGTTCTACCGCCGGGAGGGCGCGGACATCCGGATCGTGCTGCCCGTGTCGCTGCCCGAGGCCGTGCTGGGCGGGGCGGTGGAGGTGCCGACGCCGGGCGGCCCGGTCCGGATGCGCATCCCGGCCGGGTCGGACGGCGGCACGGAGCTGCGCCTGCGGGGCCGCGGGGTGCCGGCGCATGCAGGGGCGGCGGCCGGTGACCTCTACGCGACGCTACAGGTGGTCGTGGGCCCGCCCGACCCGGCGCTGGTCGCGTTCCTGCAGGGCTGGACGCCGGTGCACGCGGCCGAGCCGCGCGCGGCGATGCAGACGGAGGGCGCATGATCGGCATCGAGGTGGTGGTGGCGACGCTGCCCGGGCTGCAGCGGGCTGACCTGGAGCGGTGGATCGGCAACGACTGGGTGCGGCCCGTGCGCCAGGGCGAGGCGTTCCTGTTCGTCGACGTGGATGTTGCCCGGGTGCGGCTAATCCTCGAGTTGCGGGACGAGCTGGCGATCGGGGAGGACACGCTGCCGGTCGTGCTGCTTCTGCTGGACCAGCTGCACGATTTGCGCCGAGGGGTACGGGAGCTCGCCGCGGCAATCGGCCATACCGTGCCTGAGCCGCACCGGGCGGCGCTCGCCGAGCATTTGTCCCGGCTCGGAGAGGCTTGAACCGACGCGGGGCGCGACGCCCTGCGGCCGGCAGCCTCAGGCGGTGCGGACGGCCGCCGCCGCGACGGCGCGTTCGATGGCGGCCACCAGGTCTCGATACATGAAAGGCTTCTGCAAGATGGCTTTGCCGTTCGCGTCCGGGATCCGCTGGCCGCTCATCAGGATGGAAGGGATGGAGGCCGTGAGTGCGATGGTCGCGACCGCCGCCAAGCCGTTGCCTTCGCGCAGGTTGGCGTCGACGATCATCAGGTCGGGCCGCTGGTCGGGCGCCGTGTCGAGGGCCGCCCGCACCGCCCCCGCCTCGGTCGTCTCGATCCCGCATACGATGTGGCCCATGCCCTCGAGCATCTCGGCCAGGAGGGCGCCGACCGACGCGTCGTCGTCCACGAGCAATATGCGCAAGCTGGTCACGGTGCCGGGTCGCCCCCTACTGGTTCAGTCGGCTCACCGAAGCCGAGGCGGGCCGGGACTGCTCGACCTTCTTCTCTGCCATCGACCGAGCCGTCCATGATCGTTGCAATATCGCGCGTGCTGGGCGGGCGAAAGGCTCGGGAAACACCTATGCGTCGCACGAGGCGCATGCCGGCCGTGTGGTCGCCGTTTTTTCCCTGCCTGCGAACCGAACCTGATAGGGTCTTTCACTGTTTCATGACGCAAACTGTCTAGGGATCGAACCATGCCGGACAGTCAAGCGATACCGGCCAAGGCTGGCCGTGCCGCGGGCCGCCGTGCCGGCAAGGATCGGGCCGTCGATCGTGGACTGGTTCGCCCCGCGGGCGACGAAGCGCATGCTACGTCCATCCAGCTCGTTGCCGTCGGCGCATCCGCAGGCGGGCTCGAGGCGTGCAAGGCCTTGCTGGACGCCTTGCCAGCTACGACGGGGATGGCCTTCATCCTCGTCCAGCACCTCGACCCGACGCATGCGAGCCTCCTGGTCGAGCTATTGTCCACGCACACCACCATGCCGGTGCTGCAGGCCACCGACGGCATGGCGATCGCGCGCGACCATCTCTACGTGATCCCGCCCGCGATGATCCTCACGGTGGGCGGCGGGTTGCTGCACCTGAGCCGCGCGCCTGCCCGGCATGGCGCGCGGCTTCCGTTCGACGCCCTGTTGTTGTCGATGGCGGCCTCCCATGGCCCGAACGCGACGTGCATCGTGCTATCCGGCACCGGTGCCGACGGCAGTGCGGGCCTGCTCGCGATCAAGCGGCAGGGTGGCTTCGTGCTTGTGCAGGAGCCGAGCGAGGCCGGGCACGACGGGATGCCGCGGAGCGCCATCGCGACCGGGGAGGTGGACGCCGTCCTGCCCGTGGCCGCGATGCCGGCCGCGCTGGCGGAGCGGCCGCCCCATGCAGCCCGGCCGGCCAGCCCGCCGCCCGCCTCGCCGCCCGCTTCGCCGACCGGTTCGCCGCCCGCTTCGCCAAGCGACTCGCCGACGGCCCTTGCGGCCGAGCTGCGGGACGACCTGCCCGAGATCATCGAGTTGCTGCGCACCCGGACCAGCCACGACTTCACGCTCTACAAGCCCGGGACGCTGAAGCGCCGGGCGGAGCGCCGGATGGCGATGGCAGGCATCGATGCGATGGACGGTTATGCCGAGCTGCTGCGGAACGACCCGGCGGAGCTCGAGCGCCTGGCCAAGGACCTGCTGATCCACGTGACGAGCTTCTTCCGCGACCTGCCCGTGTTCGAGCAGCTGGCCGACACGATCGTTCCGGAGATCGTCGGCAACCATGAAGGCGACCAGCCCATCCGCATCTGGGTGGCAGGGTGCAGCAGGGGCGAGGAGGCGTATTCGCTCGCGATGCTGTTCCACGAGCAGATCGGCCGCACCGGCAGCGCGGCCAAGCTGCAGGTCTTCGCCTCGGATGCGGATGCCGAGGCCGTCGCCGCCGCGCGGGACGGGTTCTACCCGGCCGGCATCGAGGCCGACGTGACGCCGGCGCGCCTGGCCGCCTTCTTCGTCAAGGAGGACCAGGGCTACCGCGTCCTGCCCGAGCTGCGGGCGATGGTGGTTTTCACGGTCCAGGACCTGCTGGCGGACCCGCCGTTTTCGCGCCTGGACATCGTGTCGTGCCGGAACGTCATGATCTACCTGGGCGCCGAGGCGCAGCGGAAGGTGATCGCGCTGTTCCACTTCGCGCTCCGGCGGGGCGGCATCCTCTTGCTGGGCAATGCCGAGAGCGTGGGGGACGCGGCCAGCCGGTTCGAGGTCGTCTCGAAGGCTAACCGGCTCTATCGGCATATCGGCCGCAACCGCCCCGGCGACGTGGATTTCGCGAAGCACGCGGGCGAGGCCCTGCGCAAGGCGGGGCCCGCGGCGCGCCTCCTCCCGCCCTCGCGCCAGGCGGCGCTGGCCGCGCTGTGCCAGCGTCAGACGCTGCTGACGCATGCGCCCGCCACGGTGCTCGTCACGCGGGAGCGCGAATACCTCTTCTCGCTGGGCCCGACGGAGCGGCACCTCCGCGTCGCGCCTGGCCACGTGACCACCGACGTGCTGTCGATGGTGGCCGACGACGTGCGGACCCGCCTGCGCGCGGCGATCCTGCGTGCAACGCAGGAGAACGCGCCCGTCGTGGTCAGCGGTGGCGCCGGCACGAAAGGCGCCGTGTCCACGCTCACGCTCGAGGTCCATCCGGTGCGCCATGACGGCGAGGACCTGCTGCTCATCCACTTCATCGACAGGCCTGCCATGGAGCCGGACACGGCCGGGCAGGGGGCGCCCGAGCGCAGCCGCGTGGCGGAGCTCGAGCGCGAGCTGAAGAACACGCAGGACGAGCTGCAGGGCGCCGTGCAAAGCCTCGAGCTATCGAGCGAGGAGCAGAAATCGATCAACGAGAACGCGCTCTCGATCAACGAGGAGTTCCAGTCGACCAACGAAGAGCTGCTGACCTCGAAGGAGGAGCTGCAATCGCTGAACGAGGAGCTGACGGCGCTGAACAGCCAGCTGCAGGAAACCCTGGAGCAGCAGCGCACGACGTCCAACGACCTGCAGAACGTGCTCTACAGCACCGACGTGGCGACGCTGTTCCTGGATGCGGAGCTGTGCATCCGCTTCTTCACGCCAGCCACCAAGGCGCTGTTCAACGTCATCAAGACCGATATCGGGCGGCCGCTGGCCGACCTGCACTCGCTCGCTGCCGACACCGCGCTGGCGGCGGATGCGCGCGCCGTGCTGGAGACGGCGGCGCCGGTGGAGCACGAGATCGAGACGCCCGCCGGCGTGTGGTGCCGCCGCATCCTGCCCTACAAGACTCATGACGGCACGGTGGAGGGCGTGGTCATCACCTTCACCGACATCACGGGGCGCAAGCTGGCGGCCGAGGCGCTGGACGTGGCCCGGCGCGAGGCCGAGCAGGCGAACGCGGCCAAGTCGCACTTCCTGGCCGCCGCCAGCCACGACCTGCGCCAGCCGCTGCAGACGCTGGCGCTGCTCCTGGGGCTGCTGGCCAACCGCGTCGAGGGCACGGTAGCGCAGAAGCTGGTCGCGCGGCTCGAGGACACCGTGGGGGCCATGTCCGGCATGCTGAACACGCTGCTCGACATCAACCAGATCGACACCGGGGTGGTGAGCGTGGAGCGGGTGGACTTCGCCATCGACGACGTCCTGCGGGACCTGAAGGGGGCGTTCGCCTACCAGGCCCAGGCGCAGGGGCTCGAGCTGCGGGTCGTGCCGTCGGGCCTCGTGGTCCACACCGACCCAAGCCTGTTGGAGCAGATGCTGCGCAACCTGGTGTCGAACGCGCTCAAATTCACCAAGGCCGGCAAGGTGCTGCTCGGCTGCCGCCGGAGTGGGGAGCTGGCGCGGATCGAGGTGTGGGACACCGGGATCGGCATCCCGGACACCGAGCTTGCGAACATCTTCGAGGAGTATCGCCAGCTCGACAACGCGGCGCGGGAGCGCAGCCGGGGCTTGGGGCTCGGCCTGTCGATCGTGAGCCGGCTGGGCACGCTGCTCGGCCACCGCGTCGCCGTCCGCTCCCGCCCTGGGAAGGGTTCGGTGTTCAGCGTGGAGGTGCCGCTGATCCGGCGCGGCCTGCCGCCGCCGCATTGTTCCGCGGCGGTGGAGGGCGCTCCGGCCGAGGGCGCCGCAGCCCGCCGGACCGGAACGGTGCTGGTCGTGGAGGACGACGCGGACGTGCGCGAGCTGTTGGCGCTGATCCTGTCCGATGGAGGCCACCGTGCGGCCATCGTGCCCGATGGCCCGGCCGCGATGGCGATGGTCGAGCGCGGCGCCGTGCTGCCGGACCTGCTCCTAACCGACTACACGCTGCCCAACTCCATGGACGGCCTCGCGGTCGCGGCCGCGCTGCGGATGACGCTCGGGGCCGAGCTGCCGGTGATCGTGCTGACCGGGGACATCTCGACCCGGGCGCTCGGCGCCATCGCGGCGCAGCGGTGCCTGCAGCTCAACAAGCCGGTGAAGCCGGCCGAGCTGTCGCAGGCGATCCAGGCGCTGCTGCCCGTGTCGCGGGTCCGGCTGCCGGCCCGGCCCTCGCCAGGGGAGGCGTCTGCCACGGTGTTCCTGATCGACGACGACCGGAACATCCGGGAAACCGTCCGCATCCTCCTCGAGGACAATGGCCGGACGGTGCTCGACTTCGCGACGGGCGAGGCCTTCCTCGCCGCCTACACGCCCGGCGTCGAGGGCTGCCTGCTCGTGGACGCGACCCTGCCGGGGATGGGGGGGCTCGACCTTCTCCGGCGGCTGCGCGCGGGGGGCGACAGGCTGCCCGCCATCGTCATCACCGGGCGCAGCAACGTGCCGATGGCGGTGCGCGCGATGAAGGCGGGCGCGGCCGACTTCATCGAGAAGCCGATCGCGGCGGCGGACCTGCTGGCCAGCATCGACCGCGCGCTCGAGCGGTCGCGCGACAGGGGCAAGCAACGGGCCTGGCAAGCGAGTGCGGCCGAGCACATCGCCGGGCTCACGCCGCGACAGCGGGAGGTGATGGACCTGGTGCTGGCCGGGCATCCGAGCAAGAACATCGCGGCCGACCTCCGCATCAGCCAACGCACCGTCGAGAACCATCGCGCCTCGATCATGAAGGCGACGGGGACGCGCTCCCTGCCATCGTTGGCGCGGCTGGCGATGGCGGCGGCCGGAGAGGGGGCTGCCGAGTAGTGTCCGATCCTGCCAGGCGGGCGGGGACAGGTGCACGAGCGGGTGCTCCATCGTGCAGCGGGCATGGCTTGGCGGGCAGCCTCGGACATTAGGCAGCGCCGGATGATGGGCTGCGTAGTTTCCGAGGCTGCCCGCCGACATGGCTGCGAGGCACGCTCATGAGCCAGTCATCACAGGCGTGCCATGCACCTCGATCCCGTTTTCCTGTCGCGCCTGCAATTCAGTTGGCTCATTGTCTTCCACATCCTGTTGCCCGCATTCACGGTGGGCATCGCGAGCTACATCGCCTTCATGGAGGGCATGCATTTCGCGACCGGGCGTGCGGTGTATGGCCGCATCTCGGCGTTCTGGATCAAGATCTTCTCGGTGGCGTTCGGCATGGGCGTCGTGTCCGGCATCGTGATGCCATTCCAGTTCGGCACCAATTGGAGCCGTTTCTCGGACGCGACGGCAAACGTCATCTCTCCGCTGCTGGCGTATGAGGGGCTGACGGCGTTCTTCCTTGAGGCCACGTTCCTCGGTGTGCTGCTGTTCGGGCGTAAGCTGGTGCCGCGGTGGATGCACTTCGTCTCGGCGCTGGCCGTGGCCGGCGGCACGCTGTCGTCCACGTTCTGGATCCTGGCGGCCAATAGCTGGATGCAGACGCCGGCGGGGTTCGAGATCATCGATGGGCGGTTCTTCCCGACCGATTGGTGGGCGGTGATCTTCAACCCGTCGTTCCCTTACCGGCTCGCGCATGCCGTCACGGGTTTCTACATCACGACGGGGCTCGTCGTGCTCGGGATCTCGGCCTGGTTCATCCGCAGTGGCCGCCACCTCGAGGAGGGGCGGCGCATGATCTCGATCACGCTGTGGATGCTGGTGGCGTTGGTGCCGCTTCAGATCCTGTTGGGGGACCTGCACGGGATCAACACGCTGCAGCACCAGCCGGCTAAGGTGGCCGCGCTCGAGGGCCGCTACGACACGGCCGCCCCGGCGCCGCTGACGCTGTTCGGCATCCCGGACGACGCGGCCGGGGTGATGCGCTACGAGGTGGCGGTGCCGGTGCTGGGCAGCCTGGTGCTGACGCACACGATGGACGGCGAGATCAAGGGGCTGAACGACTTCCCGGCCGATCGCCGGCCGCCCGTGGGGCCGCCGTTCTTCGCCTTCCGCATCATGGTGGGTGCCGGGCTGCTGATGCTGGCGCTGGTCGTGGCGGGCACGTTCCTGCGGCGGGATGACCGGTTCATGCGCTCGGCCTGGTTCCTGCGGGCCTGCCAGTGGGCGTCGCCGCTCGGGTTCGTGGCGGTCGTTGCGGGCTGGGTGACGACGGAGGTGGGGCGGCAGCCCTGGACCGTGTACGGGCTGCTGCGGACGGCGGATTCCGTGTCGCCCTCACTCACGGGGCGAGACGTGATGCTGTCGTTTGCCGCCTACATCGTGGTGTATGCCATCATCTTCCCGGGCGGGTTCTTCGTGCTGCGCCGGATCATCCGCGCCGGGCTGCAGGATGGGGCCAGCGATGGGCCGGTGCAGAGCGGCCGGCCGGTGGGGCCGATCGTGGCGTTGCCGGCCGTTGAGGGAGCCGCGCCATGATGGCCGCCTTGGCGCTCGACTTCGTGCCGATCTGGACCGTGATCCTGGCGGTCGGCGTGTTCCTCTACGTGCTGCTGGACGGGTTCGACCTCGGGGTGGGCATCCTCTACGGCTTGGCGCCGGACACGGTTTCGCGCAACACCATGATGAACAGCATCGCCCCGGTGTGGGACGGCAACGAGACCTGGTTGATCCTGGGCGGTGTCGGTCTGCTGGTGGCGTTCCCGCTGGCGTTCGCCATCATCATCCCGGCCGTGTATTTCCCGGTGCTGATCATGCTGCTGGCGCTCATCTTCCGGGGCGTCGCGTTCGAGTTCCGCTTCCGCGATGCGGCGCGCAGGACCTTCTGGGACCACGGGTTCGCCTACGGGTCCATGCTCGCGACCTTCGCCCAGGGCGTGGTGCTGGGCGCGTTCATCCAGGGCTTCGAGGTGCAGGGCCGGGCGTTCACGGGCGGCAGCTTCGACTGCTTCACGCTGTTCTCCACGCTCACGGGCGTCGCGCTCGTGTTCGGCTACGGGCTGCTGGGCGCGGGGTGGCTGATCATCAAGACCGAGGGCGAGTTGCAGGCCCGGGTGCGTCGGCAGGGCAGGGCTTGCCTGGCGGGCGTCGTGGTGTGCGTCGGCCTCGTCAGCGTGTGGACCCCGATCCTGGACCGGGATATCGCGGCGCGCTGGCTGTCCTGGCCCAACATGGCCTACCTCGCGCCGGTCCCGCTCATCACGGCCGGCATCGCGTGGTGGACGTGGCGGGCGCTGGGCAGGGCCAAGCCCGAGGCCGGGCCGTTCCTTGGCGGGGTCGGGCTGTTCCTGATGTCGTATGTCGGCATCGCCATCAGCCTCTGGCCGATGATCGTGCCGCACCATTACACGCTCTGGGAGGCCGCTTCGGCGCCCAAGACACAGGCCTTCCTGCTGATCGGCACCCTGTTCCTGCTGCCCACCGTGCTGCTCTACACGGCCTGGTCCTACTGGGTGTTCCGCGGCAAGGTCCGGGCCGACATGGGGTATCACTGATGAGCGGGGCGGGCGGGCTCGGGGCATTGGGACAGCTGCTCGGGTTCGCGCAGGGCCTGGCGGGCGGCGCGCTGCCCATGCTGCTGGCGCAGTTGGAGAACGCCGGGCTGTCGGAGCGGGTGCAATCCTGGCTCGGCCATGGCGAGAACCTGCCCGTGACGGCCGAGGAGCTCGCAGCCGTGTTCACGCCCGAGCAGCTGAACGCCTGGGCCGAGCAGGCGGATACGACCCCGGATGCGGTGCTGCAGGCGCTGTCGGAACAGCTGCCGGAGGCGGTGGACCGGAGTTCCGGGGCCGCGCCGCCCGGCTGACGGCGGGCGCCGAAGGTGGGGGCCGACCGTCGGGCGGCGGCGTCGCATCGTCGAGCTGACGCCCTCGCTGGCGCCGATGCCGCCGGCGTGGTCCTCGGCGCGCGTGGGCCGCGCATCCTGAACAGCCGCGTGGATCCTCGCCGGACCCGCTTAGCCTCGTGCGCCGTGGCGGTGCTGCCGGTGCGGCGGGTTGCTCCCTGCCCGGGCCAGACCTAGGCTCCCGGTCCCACGATTAGGGGTCCTCGAGTGACCGGCCATACCATGACGGACCCGCGAGCAGGCAAGGATAGGGCCCATGGCGACGGGCCGGACCCGGCGCGGCTCGGCGACTGGATGGAGCGCCACGTGGACGGCTTCCGCGGCCCCGTGGCGGCCGAGGTGCTGGCGGGGGGGCAGTCGAACCCGACCTATCGCTTGCGGGCCGCTTCGGGCGACTACGTGCTGCGCCGCAAGCCGCTCGGGGCGTTGCTCGCCAGCGCACACATGATCGAACGCGAGTTCCGCGTGATCGGCGCGCTGCACGGCACGGGCGTGCCGGTGCCGCGCGTGCATGCCCTGTGCGAGGACCCGGACGTGCTCGGCAGCCCCTTCTACGTGATGGAGTTCGTTCCTGGCCGCGTGTTCATGGACCCGCGCCTGCCAGGCTTGGAGGCGGCCGAACGAGCTGCGATCTTCGACTCCATGAACGACACCGTCGCCCGGCTGCACCTGGTCGATCCGGTGGCGGTGGGCCTGGCCGATTACGGGCGGCCGGCGCAGTACATGCACCGGCAGCATGCCCGCTGGTCCCGGCAATACCGCCTGTCCGAAACGGTGCCGATCCCGGCCATGGACCGGCTGATCGACTGGCTCGCCCCCCGCCTGCCCGAGCGGGCCGAGGTGCGGATCGTCCATGGGGACCTGCGGCTGGACAACATGATGATCCATCCGACGGAGCCTCGGGTGGTGGCCGTGCTGGACTGGGAGCTGTCGACGCTGGGGGATCCGCTGTCGGATTTCGCCAACAACACTCTGGCGTGGTGGCTGGAGCCGGAGGTGTTCCGTGGCCTGAAGGGGGTCGACCTGGGTGGCCTCGGCATCCCGACCGCCGGGGAGTACGTGGCAGCCTACGACAGGCGCACGGGGCGGGAGGCGCGAGGCGATCCCGGAGCGGAATGGCCGGTGTACGTCGCCTTCAACCTGTTCCGCCTGGCCGCGATCGTACAAGGCATCGCGAAACGGGCGGCGGATGGCACCGCATCCGACCCGGCCGCGGCCGCACTCGGCCGCATGGCAACCCCGATCGCCGAAGCGGGCTGGCAGCTGGCGGAGAGCCTGGCGTGAACGGTCTGGCCCGGCCGCTCAGGCACGATGTCCGGCATCGTTCCAGGTCGCGAACCACCGTGCCGTAGCGCCTTTCACGTCCTTGGATAGGGAGCCACGGTCAGCCCTTCGAAGCGCGCCTTCAGTTGGAGGGCCACGTAGCGCGAGTAGTGGCGGGACTGGGCGAGGTTGCCGCCGTGGAACCACAGGCCGGGCTGGGCGGTGGGGACCCACATGTTGCGGAGCTCGCCTTCCCAGGGCCCCGGGTCCCGCGTGGTGCCGGAGCCGAGGCCCCAGCAGGGGCCGACGCGGTCTGCGACCTCTTTCGAGATGAGCCGTTCGGCCCAGCCGGTCATGGAGCCGTAGCCGGTGGCGTAGACGATGAGGTCGGCCGGAAGCCTCGTGCCATCCTCGAGGAGCACGGCGTCTTCCGTGATGCCGGCCACGGGGGAGTCGCTGCGGAGGCGGATGGCGCCGTCGATGATCAGGGCGGAGGCGCCGACGTCGATGTAGTAGCCGGAGCCGCGGCGGAGGTATTTGAGGGACAGGCCGGAGCCGTCCTCGCCGAAGTCGAGCTTGAAGCCGCGGGCGCGCAGGCCGTCGTAGAAGGTGCGGTCCTCGGCCTCGATCTGGCGGTAAATCGGGGCCTGGAGCGAGGGCAGGACACGGTAGGGGATGGAAGCTGCGAGGAGGTCCGCCATGTCCGTGGTGAAGCCCGCGGCCGCCGCTTCCTCGGAGTAGAGCGGGCCGAAGCCGAGGCGCATGAGGGTTTCGGAGCGCACGACGAGCGTGGAGGAGCGTTGCAGCATCGTCACGTCGGCGCCGTGCTCGTGCAGGTCGGCGCAGATGTCGTGGGCGGAGTTGTTGGAGCCGATGACGACGCAGCGCTTGCCCGCGTAGGCGGCGCCGCCCTTGTGGCGGCTGGAGTGGTGCTGCTCGCCGCGGAAGCGGTCCATGCCGGGGACGCTGGGCAGGTTCGGCACGCCGGACATGCCGGTGGCGAGCACCAGGTGGGCGGGGTGCAGCGTGATGGGCTGGCCGTCCCGGTCCACCTGCACGGTCCAGCGCGCCGCGGCGTCGTCGTAGCTGGCGCTTTGGCAGCGCGTGCCGTTCCAGCAGTCGAGCTCCATGATGCGGGCGTACATCTCGAGCCAGTCGCCGAGCTTGTCCTTGGGCGTGAAGACGGGCCAGTGGGCCGGGAAGGGGAGGTAGGGCATGTGGTCGTACCAGACCGGGTCGTGCAGGCAGAGGGATTTGTAGCGGCTGCGCCAGTTGTCGCCGGGGCGGGGGTGGGCGTCGACGATGAGGGTGGGGACGCCGAGGCGCTTGAGCCGGGCGCCGAGGCCGAGGCCGCCCTGGCCGCCGCCGATGATGAGGCAGTAGGGCTGGGTGTCGTGGCCGAGGCTTGCCGCGGTGGCCTGCCGGCGCTCGAGCCAGCTGCGGCGGTCGGTGGCGGAGGGGGTGCCGAGCTCGCGGGTGGGGCCCTCACGCTCCTCGTGGCCGTGAAGGGAGCGGAGCGCGGTGAGCAGCGTCCAGCAGCGGCCTTCGCGGAGCCGCACGTAGCCGCGTCCGTGCCCGGCGCCCGTCTCGAAGCTGATCCAGCCCTCGACGGTGCCGCGCGCCCGCTTGGCGGGCCCCTCCAGCCGCCAGGCGCGCGGGGCGGTGGAGGGGAGTTGCGCTTGCAGCATGGCCTGGATGTCGGCCTGGCCTTCCAGGGTGCGAAGCGTCCAGGTGAAGGCCAGCAGGTCCCGCCAGTAGCACTCGGGCGCGAACAGGGCCGCGCAGGCGGCGGCGGCGCCACGCTCGAGGGCGGCGGCGAATTCGGTCAGCCAGGCGTCGAGCGTGGCGCTGTCGGGGTCGTTCAGCATCGGCGCGCGACGTGGCGGAAGCCGCGGTCGGCCGCGTCCAGCGCGAGGCGGGCCATCGTGGCGTCCGTGCCGTTCTTGGCGAAGATGCACCAGTCGGCGTGCGGCACGAGCTCGGTGACCAGCTCGGCGAGCTCGACCAGGACGGGCGCGGAGCCGTTCATGCAATCGCCCTGCGCGGCCTGGGCGGCGGCGGCGGCCTGGTCGACGACGGGGTGGTGGTGACCGAGGATGATGGGGCCCCAGGAGCACATGAAGTCGTTGAACACGCGGCCGTCGGCGTCCTCCAGCCGGCAGCCTTCGGCGCGAGTGAAGAATTTCGGGTAGCCGTCGGGCAGGCGCGCGGCGTCCATGTGGCCCCAGAGGCCGCCCGGGATGACCCGCTCGGCGCAGGGTCCATGCTCGCACGGCGATGCTCGCCAGCTGGCACGGCAGGGCGGCTGCCTATGGACCTGCCGTTCATCCAGTGTTCCGGGTCGTGGCCCGGACCACAACCTGGCACGCCACGCGTTCCACTGCCGGCCGGTCGTTTGCCGTGCCGCAGCCCTGCAATTGGTCAATGGCACGCTCCACCATCTGCGCCGCGTTCTGGTCGACGCTGGTCAGGCCATGGCCCGACCAAGACGCCATCTCGATGTTGTCGAACCCAACTACGGCCAGATCGCCTGGGACATCCAGCCCGAATTCCCGCCGTGCCACGTCCAACGTGGCCAGCGCCATCACGTCATTGGCGCAGAACAGCGCATCTGGGCGGAGGGCCGCGCCCAGCATTCGCCGTGCCGCCCCGACGGCGCCTTCACGGCTGTAATGGCCGGTATCGCGCGCTGCCAGGCAGGCGCCAGCGCGCCTGAGCGCCCCGGTAAAGCCCGCTTCGCGCTCCTGGCTGGTCGAGGTGTCCTCGAGCCCGGCCATGAATGCGATGCGCTGATGCCCACCACGCAGCAGCAGCTCCGCTACTGCGGCACCGCCCCCCGGGTTGTCGCAGGTGACCGCGCTCGCCGTGCCCGCCGTTGCCAAGCGGTTCAACTGGACAACTGGAATGCCGAGCGACGAGCAATGCGCCGCCATTCCCGATGACAGGGTCGCCGAGGTTACCAATACTCCATCCGGCCGATAGGCGAGAAGGCCTGGCAGCGTCTCGTCCAATCGGCGCGCATCGCCAATCGACAGCAGCAGCAGCGACAAGCCACGCCGTTGCAGTGATTCGCTGATGCGACCGAGCAAGTCGGCGTAGAAGGGGTTGCGCAGGTCCGCCATCACCGTGGCAATCAGGCGGGACCGCTGCATGGTTAGCGACCGCGCCAGCGCATTCGGCGCATAGCCAAGCGACTGCACCGCCGCCATCACCCGTGTGCGCGTGGTTGGTGCCAGGCTCGCCCCCGGGGTGAAACAGCGCGAAACGGCCGAGCGCGAGACGCCGGCCAGCCTGGCGACGTCGGATGCTGACACTGGGCGGTGGAAACGAGTGGAACTCATCATGTTAAGGTGGAAAGGTTTGCACGCGTGTGCAAGGCTGCATCGGAGGTCCAACGACAATAACCAAGGGAGACCGTACGATATGGCCCACCCGCTTCCCCGGCGCCTTGTCCTTACTGCTCTTGCGACTGCTGCCAGCATGGGCGGAGGCCACGCCAAGGCGCAGGCCACCCAACTGGCCACCATCTGGATGGGCTGGCCGGAACAGCATGTCCGCCCTCTGTTCGAGATGTTCAGCCAAGCCCATCCGGAGATTGATCCGGTGGTCACGCCGATCCCCTTCGATAACCTGCTCCAGGCGCTGGAGGTTCAGCTTGGTGCCCGCACCCCGCTACCCGATATCTACATGGCCGATGGCAGCCTGACCGCCTCCTATGCGGTTCGAGGACATGCCCTGGACCTCACCTCGGTGTTCGGCCCGGAGCAGGACCGCTTCACCGCCGCAGGGTGGGACCAAGGAACCTGGCGAAACCGGCTCTACACCGCCCCTCTGCACACCAGCAGCCCTCTGCTCTACATCAACCGCCGCCTATTCGCGGCCGCCGGGATCGATATACCCGCTGCCGACCCCGCACAGCGCCTGACATGGGAGCAGACGGTGGAGATTGGCAGGCGGTTGACCGACCGTAGCCGAGACACCTGGGGCCTTGTGATCGAACAATCGGCCCGGCCGTACCAGATCCTGCCGATCATGCAGAGCCACGGCGCGACCGTGATCAGCGAGGACGGTTTGTCCGTCACCGGCCATATCGACAGTCCCCGCTTCGTGGAGGCGGCGCAATTCTACGCGGACCTGTTCAATCGGCACGCCATCTCGCCAAAAGGCGTCTTCGACTTGGCCCTCGCGCGGGAGGTCTTCACCAGTGGCCGGGCGGGCATGCTCATTGCCGGCACTTGGGCGCTCGACCTGTTCGATCGCGTGCAGGGGCTTGACTATGTCGCCGTCCCGCACCCCTCCTTCGCCGCCGGCCGGCCTGTCACCTGCACCGGATCCTGGCACATCGCGCTGAACCCGCGCAGCCGTAATCGCGACCAGCAGCTTACCCTTTTGCGCTACTTCATGTCACCTGGGCTGCAGCAAGCGTGGTTCCGACTGCGCACCAACCCTCCCGTGCTCAAAGCAACCTATGAAACCATGCCGGAGGTCTTCTCCTCGCCTGCCTGGCGTATCGTGCTGCATGAGCTGAACACGACTGCCGTACCCCGGCCGCGTACCCCGGGGTTCCGCGAATATGAGGATGTGCTGCACACCGCCTTCCGTGACATCCAGGGCGGCGCGGAAGTTGCGCCGCGCCTGCAGCGCGCCACGCGAGACATCGACCGCGAACTGCTGAAATACAGGAGCTAAGCCCGGGATGTTCAAGGCTGGCCGCACGCCGTGGGTCTTCCTGCTGCCCGCCCTGCTTGGCCTCGCCCTGTTCCGCCTGGCACCGATCGGGGTAGCTGCGGTTGGCAGCTTCTACACCGAGGGACTGACCGGGGAGATGCACTTCACCGGGCTCGACAACCTCGTCTCGGTAGCGACGGACCCAGACATGGTCGCAGCGCTCCTGCGGACGCTGCTGTTCGTGGCCGTCGTCGTGCCGCTGGTTGTCGGCATGTCGTTCGCCCTTGCGCTGCTGGTGCAGGCGCCAACCCGCTTCAGCATCGCCTGCCGCACCATCCTCGTGCTGCCGGTGACGATGTCGGTGGCGCTGACCGCGGTGCTTTGGAATCTGCTTTTCGACCCTATCCTCGGCCCGGTGAACACGGTGCTCTCGGGAATGGGCTTTGAGCGCCAGTTTTTTTTCCGCGGCGCAGACCAGGCGCTGCCAACGATGGTTGCACTCGCGACCTGGCGGGCGTCGGGCTACTGGATGATCTTCATGCTGGCCGGCCTGCTGGCGATCGCCCCCGACCTGCGGGAAGCCGCGCGGATCGACGGCGCAACACGCTGGCAATCGCTGCGCTACATCACCCTGCCGCTGATGACGCGCACGTTCGCGTTCGTGGCGGTCGGTGCAACCGCGGTCGCCTTCCTGTTCTTCGCGCCGATCCTCGTCATCACTTCGGGCGGACCGGAAGCACGCACGGAACTGCTGATGTTCAAGGCCTACGAGGCCGGCTTTCTGCGCCTGAACCACGGCCGGGCCCTGGCCATCTCGCTTGCATTGCTGGTGCTGGTGGGCATCTTCGCCGTGCTGGAGTTGCGGCTGCTGAGGGCGCGCGAGTGATGCCGATGCGCGCTGGGTCCGGTGCCCCGCTTGTTCAAGGGCGTTTGCGCAGCATGCTCCCTGGCCTCACGCAGGGGCTGCTGCTGGTCCTTGCCGTGCTGGCGACTTTGCTGCCCTTCATCTGGATGGGCGTTTCTTCATTCCGTGACCCGGGAGAAATCTTCCGAAATGCCATGCGGCTCAACTGGCACAGTTTCGTTCCCGAGCGGCTGAGCCTCGTAAACTGGGAAGGCGTGATGCGGCCGGACTTCCTTCGCCCGCTGGCCAACTCCATCTTCGTTACGGTCGCCACCGTGATCCCCGGCGTACTCATCAATTCCGCCGCCGGCTTTGCCTTCGCCGTCTTCCGCTTTCCCGGCCGGGACATGCTGTTCGCCGCCGTGCTGTTGAGCTTCATGGTGCCCTTCGAGAGCATCGTGATCCCGCTCTTCTCGTTGGTTCGCTGGCTGGGCTGGGTGGACACCTACCCCGTGCTGATCGTGCCTGAGATCGCGAACGGGTTGGTCATCTTCCTGTTTCGCCAGTTTTTCACGAAACTCGGGCGCGAGCTATTCGAGGCGGCGCTGATCGACGGTGCAACATGGGGCCGCATTTTCTGGTCCATCGCGCTGCCACTGTCTTGGCCCACGGTGGCCTCGGCGGGCCTCATCCTGTTCCTGACGCAGTGGGACGCATTTTTTTGGCCCCTCGTCGCGGCAAGCTCGCCTGAGTACACGCTGGTTCAGGTGGCGATTACCCGTAACCTCGACTTCGAGCAGACCAACTACGGCAGGCTTTTCTCGGCGATGACGGCGGCCTCGGTCGTCGCTGTCATCCCGTTCCTGCTGCTGCAGCGCTTCTACATCCGCTCAATCACGACATCGGGCATGAAGTAACAGGAGGACGGCATGGACACGACCGCGCTTGCACCGAGCTCCGAGGATATTGAAACTTATCGCCGCGACGGCGTCGTGTGCCTGCGCGGCCTGGTCAGCGCTGGATGGGTCGAGCGGCTGCGTGGTGCCGTGGATCGGGTGCTCGCCACCCCAGCACCGCATTCGAAGCGTCTGGACGACCCTGCCGCCGGCGGTCGCTTCGAGCATGCGTTTCGCCTGCGCGAGGTGGACACGGATTTCGCCGAATTTTCGATGTGTGGCCCGCTCCCCTCGGTCGCGGCCGCTTTGCTTGAGAGCAGCCGGGTCAACCTGTTTTTCGACCAGTTCATTGTCAAGGAACCCGGCACGGCGGCGTCGACGCCCTGGCACAATGACCAGCCCTACTGGCCCATCCTCGGGACGAAGGTAATCACGGTCTGGATCGCGCTTGACCCGGTGGACGCGAACAATGGTCGCGTCGAGTGGGTGCGCGGCTCGCATCGCGAGAATCGCTGGTTTCAGCCACAAAGCTTCCTCAAGCGTGCCGCGATCGAGGGCAATGAGGAGTTCGAGGCGGTTCCGGATGTCGAGGCCAACCGCGCCGCCTACGACATCGTCGCGTGGGACCTCGCGCCGGGCGACCTGGTGGCCTTCCAGGGCCTGGTGCTGCACGGTGCCGGCGGCAATCGCAGCGGGGCTACCCGGCGGCGCGGCTACATCCCGCGCTACACGGGCGACGATGTCACTTACGACCCACGCCCCGGCACCACGCCCGAGTTGAGATACGACGATCTGGTGGCTGGCCAGCCGATAACGGGCATCCAATATCCGCTGGTCTGGGGGGCTCTTTGAAGGTCATTCTTGACTGCGATCCCGGCAACGGCTTCCCGGGTGCGGACATTGACGACGGCCTGGCACTCGGCCTGCTGCTGGCCAGCCCTGAGGTCGAGTTGCTGGCGGTGACCGTGGTGGCCGGCAACGTGCCGCTGGCGGATGGCGTTCGCTCCGGTCTGGCCATGTTGGAGCTGGCTGGCAGCGATGTACCCTTGCACGCCGGCGCCGCACTGCCGTTGGTTGAGGACCCGGTGCCCTGGCGGGCGGAGCTTGACGGCCGCGGCTATCGCGGCGATGCGCCCGGTTTATGGGCAAGCGTCGCGCCCCCCGCCCCGATCCGACGCGCGGCGGAAGTCGAGGATGCCGCAACCGCGATTGTTCGACTGGTGAACGCCTACCCAGGTGAGATCTACCTCATCGCGGTCGGCCCACTCACGAACGTGGCATTAGCGTTCCGGCTAGACCCGTCCCTTCCTGGTAAGCTCGCGCGGTTGTTGATCATGGGCGGCGGCTTCGGTGTCGCGGACTACCCCCAGGAGTTGAACTTCGGCTACGATCCCGAGGCCGCCCGCATCGTGGTGACGGCGGGCGGGCCGACCCTGTTGATACCGCTCGATCTTACGCTAACCACCTATTTCCGCATCACGGACAACGATCGGCTGCGCGGCGCACGGTCGGCCTTCATGCGCTATCTTGGCAACAGCTGCGAGCCCTGGATCCGCTACGTGGCGGCATTGCGCAATCGCGATGGCTGCGCGCTTCACGATCCGCTTGCAGTCGTGGCGCTGCTGCGGCCCGACCTCATCACCAGCACCTGTGTCCATGTGGATGTCGAGTTGGCGGGCCGGCTGACACGCGGCCGTCCGGTGGCATGGCGCCCCGGCTACGGTATGCACCAGGGCCTCGCCCTGCCCGCCGTCCCCACCATCGAGGTCGCGCGCCGCGTCGACCACGGACCGATGGTGGATTTTCTTTTGGACCGGCTGCTGGCACACACAGCGCCAGCCGGTCCCATGGACGAGCCCCCCGAGCCGGGGGGACATCGGTAGACGGTCACGACATCATGCATTGGCGGATGGGGTGGGATTCGAACCCACGAGACGCTTGCACGCCCGGCGGTTTTCAAGACCGC
>JBBROS010000039.1:0-40433 GCA_038229135.1 Acetobacterales bacterium | reverse complement strand
GCGAGCCGCCGGGGCGGCCATCCCGGGCCCCCCCGGCCTGCTGGGGGCCGCCCATGCACCCCCACGCTGCGCTCCCGAAGACGGGTTTTGAGTGACGTTTTCTGAACGCTAGCAATGTCCGAGATGCCAAGACCATGAGTGGAGACCTACAACCCGTCCGCGGCACCCGCGACCTTATCGGGGACGAGCAGCGGCGGCATGCCCACGTGGTGGACACGGCGCGGCGTGTTGCCGCGACGTATGGGTTCGACGAGTGGGCGACGCCGATCTTCGAGGAGACGGCGGTGTTCGCGCGGACCTTGGGCGACACGTCGGACGTGGTGACGAAGGAGATGTACACCTTCGCGGACCGGGGCGGCGACAGCGTCACGCTGCGGCCCGAGGGCACGGCGGGGGTGTGCCGGGCGCTGGTGACGAACGGGCTGACGCAGAGCCTGCCGCAGAAGGTGTTCTATGCCGGGCCGATGTTCCGCTACGAGCGGCCGCAGAAGGGGCGGTATCGGCAGTTCCACCAGGTTGGCGCGGAGCTGATCGGGCCGTCCGAGCCGCTTGCCGATGCCGAGGTGGTGGCGATGGGCTGGACGATCCTGCAGGCGCTGGGCGTTGCACGCGACGTGGTGCTGGAGCTGAACACGCTGGGCGACACGGCGAGCCGGGAGGCGTATCGGGCGGCGCTGGTGGCCTACTTCTCCCAGCACGAGGCATCGCTGTCGGGCGAGAGCCGGGAGCGGCTGGTGCGGAACCCGCTGCGCATCCTGGACAGCAAGGACCACGGCGATCGTGCGCTGGTGGCGGGGGCGCCCACGATCGAGGGCTCGCTCACGCCCGAGGCGGCCGGGTTCTGGGCGGGGGTGCGGCGGCACCTGGAGCAGATGCGGGTGCCGTTCGTGGTCAACCCGCGCATCGTTCGGGGCCTGGATTATTACAGCCATACGGCGTTCGAGTTCGTGACGCAGGCGCTCGGAGCGCAGGGCACGGTGATGGGCGGCGGGCGGTATGACGGGCTCGTGCAGCAGATGGGCGGCCCCTCCGTGCCGGCCGTGGGCTGGGCGGCGGGGGTGGACCGGCTGGCCATGCTGGTCGCGCCGCCTGCGGCGCCCTCGGGCGTGGCGGTCATCCCGATGTCGGATGCGGAGGAGGATGTGGCGCTCGGGGCGCTGGCGGCGCTGCGGGCGGCCGGGCTGCGGGCGGAGATGGCGTACCGTGGCAACCTCAAGCGCCGCATGGAGCGTGCCAACAAGTCCGGTGCCCGGGCCGCGCTCATCATCGGCAGCGCCGAGCGGGAGCGGGGCGTGGTGCAGCTGAAGGACCTGGCCACGGGCGAGCAGCACGACCTGGTGCTGGCTGACGCGGTGGCGCGCCTCCAACGATGAGCGGGAGCCTGGACAACAAGCTCGACCGCATCGTCGGGCGCGCGGACGAGCTGCGGGCGCTGTTGAGCGAGGGCAACTCGGAGGGCTTCGGCAAGCTCAGCCGTGAGTTGTCGGAACTCGAGCCGATCGTGAGCCGCATCGGGGATTTGCGGGCGGCCGAGCAGGCGCAGGCCGAGGCCGAGACCATGCTGGCGGACCCGGAGTTGAAGGCCCTCGCCGAGGACGAGTTGCAGGACCTCAAGGATCGCCTTCCGGCCCTGCGGCACGAGATCAGGCTGTCCTTGCTGCCGCAGGACGAGGCGGACGCGCGCAGCGCCATCCTCGAGGTGCGCCCGGCGGCGGGCGGCGACGAGGCCGGGCTGTTCGCGGCCGAGCTGTTCGGCATGTATCAGAGATACGCGGGGTTGAAGGGCTGGCGCACCGAGGTGCTGGAATACGATGCAACCGAGCTGGGCGGCATCCGACAGGCGGTCGCGGAGGTCACGGGCCGCAACGTGTTCGCCCGGCTCAAATACGAGTCCGGCGTGCACCGGGTGCAGCGCGTGCCATCCACCGAGAGCCAGGGGCGCATCCACACCTCGACCGTGACGGTGGCCGTGCTGCCCGAGGCCGAGGAGGTCGATGTCGAGGTGAACGAGGGTGATTTGCGCATCGACGTGTATCGGGCGTCGGGCGCGGGCGGGCAGCACGTGAACAAGACGGAAAGCGCGGTCCGAATCACCCACCTGCCCACGGGGGTGGTGGTGGCCATGCAGGAAGAGCGGAGCCAGCACAAAAATCGCGCCAAGGCGATGAAGATCCTGCGCAGCAAGCTGTATGACGCGCAGCGGAGCTCGCTCGACGCCACGCGGGCGGCCGATCGGCGCACGCAGGTGGGAACCGGGGACCGCTCGGAGCGGATCCGCACATACAATTTTCCACAGGGCCGGGTGAGCGACCACCGGATCGGGCTCACGCTCCACAGCATCGAGCGGATCATGGGGGGCGAGCTCGACGAGATCGTGGACCGGCTGACGGCCGAGGACCAGGCTGCGCGGCTGGCAGCGCAGGAGTGAACGTGGGGCAGGCGCTGCGGCTCGGGGCTGCGCGCTTGGCCGAGGCCGGCCTCGAGGACCCGGCGCGGGAAGCACGGCTGCTGATGGCGCATGCCGCCGGGCTCGAACGGGCTACGCTGCTGGATCGGGGGCAGGTGGCCCCGGAGGGGTTCACGGCGCTGCTGGAGCGCCGGGCAGCGCGGGAGCCGCTGGCATACATCACCGGGCGGCAGGGGTTCTGGTCGTTGGAGCTGGACGTCTCGCCGGCGACGCTCATCCCACGGGCGGATTCGGAGACGCTGATCGAAGCGGCGTTGGCTGCCCGGCCCGAGCGTGCGCGGGTGGCGTCCATCCTGGACCTCGGCACGGGCACGGGGTGCCTGCTGCTGGCCGGGCTCTCGGAATATGCGGGCGCCTGGGGGATCGGTATCGACCGTGTGCCGGGCGCTGTGGTGCTGGCGGCGGGCAATGCGCGCCGTACGGGCCTGGCAGCGCGCTCGGCCTGGGTCGCCGGGGATTGGGCGGCGTCGATCGAGGGCCGGTTCGACCTGGTGCTGTCCAATCCGCCGTACATCCCTGGCGCGGACGTGGCGGGGCTGATGCCGGAGGTGAGCCGGCATGAGCCGCGCGGGGCGCTCGATGGCGGGGCGGACGGGCTTGCGGCGTATCGGGCGCTGCTGGCGGTGCTGCCAGGGCTGTTGGCGCCGGGCGGGCTCGCTGTGTTCGAGCTGGGGGTGGGCCAAGCGGGTGCGGTTCAGGCGCTGGCCCGGGAAGCCGGGTTCCGGTGTGCGCTGCGGTCAGACCTGGGCGGCGTCGACCGGGCCTTGCTGCTGGAAAAAGAGGTTGGCATTGGGGCATGGGTGCCCTAACTGTTCCTTGTGCACGGGGGTGTGGCGACTGCGGTCGCTTGCCATGGCGCTGGGCCCTTCCTTTCAGGGCTTCGTCGAGCGTCGCGCCAATCGAGTGCCGATAGGGGACGAGGGCCAAATGGCCGCGCGCCCGGCCAGACAGGAAAGTGCGTCGAGCCGAATGAACATGAAGCGCATGCGTGGCCGCAACCACAGGACGGGTGGAGGCGGCGGAGGCGGCGGAGGCGGAGGGGGCCCGGTTCGCCAGCAGGGCGGCAACACGCCCATGAACCGCAACCACGTGTTCGACAGCTCGGGCCCGGACCTGCGGATCCGCGGGACGGCCCAGCAGCTGTTCGAGAAATACCTGCAGCTCGGCCGGGACGCGACCGGCGGCGGGGACCGCGTGATGGCGGAGAGCTACTTCCAGTATGCCGAGCACTATTTTCGCATCCTGAACGCCATGAACCAGGCGGCGCAGCAGAGCGGGCAGCCGAACCAGGCTGGGCAACCGGGCCAGAACCCGCAGCAGGGCGGCTACCAAGGCGGCGCACCCGCCAACGGGCAGGGGCCGCAGGTTCGCGAGCCTTACAGCCGGCGCCATGAATCCGATGGTCCCGGTGAGGACGACGAGGGGCAGCCCGAGGCGCGCGCGATCCCGATCGCGGCGGGCGCGCCGGAGTGATCCAGGGCGGCCGGCGTGTTCAGCCGGCCTGTGTAAGCTCGTTCACGGCCCGGCAGATATCCGCGAGCGTGTAAGGCTTGGCGATGTAGCGGTTGCGCATCGTGGCCTGCGAGGCCCGCCGCGGGTCGGGCCGGCCGGTCATGAACAGCACCGGCAACTCGGGCCGCTCGGCCCGGGCCGTGGTTGCAAGCGCTTCGCCGTCGAGCGAGCCGGGCAGCTGGATGTCGGTCAGCAGCATCGCGATGCCCTGGTCGGCCTGCAACAGAACAAGCGCTGCGTCGCCGCTCTCGGCCTCGAGCACGTCATAGCCTTCGTCGGTGAGCGCCTCGACCAGGGTCATCCGGATGAGGAACTCGTCTTCGACGACCAGGATGCGTGTACGTTGATCAACGGTTACCATGGGGCACAGTCGCGAAAACGTGAGCAACTCACAACCCGTCAACCGATCACAGCGTCGTGATATAGCTAGCGCGCAGACAGTCCCGCGACGCCCAGCATCACCCAGCCCAAGATGAGCATCGTGCCCCCGACGGGTGCCACCATGCCGAGGGCCGGGCCGCCCAGCAGCGGCACCCACACCGCGCCGCAGAACAGCAGCACACCCATAACGAACAGCGTGCCCGCCGTAGCGACGGGCCAGCCGCCCGCCGTGCCGAGCAGGCCGCAGGCGAGGAGGGCCAGTGCATGCCAACCTTGCATCTGCACGGCGCTCGCGAGCGCCCGCGCCCGGGCCGGGTCCACTGCCGCGTGCGCCCCATACGCTGCGCCCGCCACCGCCAGTGCGCCCATCAGCCCGCCCGCCACGATCCAAACCCTGACCATCCCGCCTCCGCTCCTTCCGTCCGTTTTCCGCTCGGTGTAGAGAGCGCCATGCCCCGCGGCGACCTGTTCCCCGAGATCGGCCCCTTCGAGACTGGCTACATGCCGCTCACGGGGGGTCATGTGATGTATTGGGAGCAGGTGGGCAACCCGCGCGGCCAGCCGGTGCTGTTCCTGCATGGCGGGCCGGGCGCGGGCGCGGGCGCGGTGCATCGGCGCTTCTTCGACCCGCAATTCTGGCGCGTGATCATCTTCGACCAGCGGGGCGCTGGGCGCTCGCGCCCGCTGGGGTCGCTTGCGGCCAACACGACGCCCGACCTCGTGGGCGACATCGAGACGCTGCGCCGGCACCTCGGGGTCGAGCGTTGGCTGCTGTTCGGCGGCAGCTGGGGCAGCACGCTCGCACTCGCCTATGCGCAGGCCTATGCCGAGCGGGTGCGGGGGCTCGTGCTGCGCGGCGTGTTCCTGGGGCGGCGGGTCGAGGTGGACTGGTTCCTGCACGGCCTGGCCGCCGTGTTCCCGGACGCGCATGCCGCGTTCGTGGGCCACTTCACGGCAAGCGAGCGCGGGGACGTGCTGGGCGCCTACCTGCGCCGGCTGACCGATCCGGACCCGTCGACCCACATGGCCGCCGCCCGTGCCTGGTCGGTCTATGAAGGCTCGTGCAGCACCTTGCTGCCGAGCCCGGACACGGTGAGCAGCTTCGCGCAGGACCGTACTGCGCTGGGCCTCGCGCGAATCGAGGCGCATTATTTCGCGCATGACCTGTTCCTGCCGCCTGGTGGCCTGCTCGCGGGGATGGAAAGCATCGGGCACCTGCCGGCCGAGATCGTGCAGGGCCGCTACGACATGGTCTGCCCGGCACGCACCGCCTTCGAGCTGGCCGCGGCCTGGCCTTCGGCGCGGCTGACCGTGGTGCCGGATGCCGGGCACTCCGCGCTCGAGCCTGGCGTGCGGCGGGCGCTGGTGTCGGCCGTGGAGCGGTTCCGGCACACGCGGTAGAGGCACACGGGTCGGTCGACACCATCCACGGCGGCTTGGCGGCGCCGAGGTGCTGACAGAACGCAGGTGTCGAGGCCGGGCGGATGCGCAGGCGCTGATGCCGTGACGCCCGGCTCGGCGCCGTGCATGCTTCGCCCGGGTTGGGCGGAGAAGCGCGGTGCGGGTCGGGGTAATTGGGTTGGGTTCTATGGGCATGGGCGCGGCGCTGAACCTGGCGCGCTCCCATGCCGTCGTCGGGTGCGACGTGCGGCCCGAGATATGGCCGCGGCTCGAGGCGGCGGGTGGGCAGTGCGTGGCCGATGCCGCCGCGCTGCCCGAGGGGCTGGAGGCGCTCGTGGTCTTCGTCGTCAACACGTCCCAGGCCGGGGCCGTGCTGAACGTCGCCTTGCCGCGCCTCGCGCCAGGCGGCGTCGTCATCAACTGCACCACCGTTTCGCCCGACGCCGCGGTGGCGTTCGCGGCGCAGGTGGAGGGCACGGGGCGGCTCTACCTCGATGCGCCAGTGTCGGGAGGGTCCACGGGGGCCGAGGCGGGGACCATGACGGTGATGGGCGCCGGGTCGGAGGCGGCGTTCGCGGCGGCCGGGCCGGTGCTCGAGGCGGTGGCGGGGCACGTGTGGCGTCTCGGCGCGCGGGCGGGGGCGGGCAGCACGGTCAAGATGGTCAACCAGTTGCTCGCGGGCGTGCACATCGCGACGGCGGCCGAGGCCATGGCGCTCGCCATCCGCGCCGGGGCGGACCCGCAGACGGTGTACGACGTCATCACGAGTTCGGCCGGCAATTCCTGGATGTTCCAGAACCGGGTGCCGCATATCCTGGCGGGCGATGACACGCCGCATTCGGCGGTGAACATCTTCGTCAAGGACCTGGGCATCGTGCTGGACCAGGGGCGCGCGCTGGCGTTCCCGCTGCCATTGGCCGCGGCGGCGCACCAGCTGTTCCTCGCCGCCGCGGCGGCCGGCCATGGCGGGCGGGACGACGCGTTCGTCATCCGGGTGTGGGAGGCGCTGGCCGGCATCGCGCTGCCCGCGGCCAAGGCATGACCCCCGGGGACAGGACGCCCGTTGTCCAGGCCCGCGCGGCCATCGCGGCGGACGCGGCGCATGCGGACCGGGCGCTGTGGATCCACCGCGTGCCGGATGCCGAGCTGCTGGCCGGTGCATCGGCGCTGGAGGCGGAGGGGCCGAAGGGCAGGCCGCTCTGGGGCGTGATGTTGGCGGTGAAGGACAACATCGACGTGGCCGGGCTGCCCACGACGGCGGGCTGCCCGGCATACGCCACCACGCCCGCGGAGGATGCGCCCGTGGTGGCCCGGCTGCGCGCTGCCGGCGCCATCGGGATGGGCAAGACGAACCTCGACCAGTTCGCGACCGGGCTCGTGGGCGTGCGCAGCCCCTACGGCATCCCCCGCGCGCCCCTCGACCCCACCCGCGTGCCGGGCGGCTCGAGCTCGGGGTCCGGCACGGCGGTGGCGGCCGGGATCGTGAGGCTGGCGCTCGGGACGGACACGGCGGGCTCGGGGCGGGTACCGGCGGCGTTCGGGGCCATCGTGGGGCTGAAGCCGACCATCGGGGCGCTGTCCGCGCGCGGCATGGTTCCGGCATGCCGCTCGATCGACACCATCTCCCTCTTTGCGCCGACGGTGGACCTGGCGCTGGCGGCCCAGCGCGTGGCGGAGGGGTTCGACGATGCGGACCCCTACAGCCGCAAGCGGCCCCATGCGCTGCGGCGTGCGGCGCCGTCGCCTACGCTCCGCCTCGCCATCCCCGCCGACCTTTCCGCCTGCGACCCGGCGTTCGCGGCCGTGGTGCAGGCCGTCGCTTCCCGGCTCGGCGCCGCGCCGGTCGACGCGGGCCCGTTCCTGGCGCTGGCCCGGCTGTTGTATGATGGCCCCTGGGTGGCCGAGCGCACCGCCGCACTGCGCCCCGTGCTGGCGCGGCCCGAGGCGCTGCACCCGACGACGCGCGCGATCCTCGAAGGCGGGCTCGAGCGGCGCACGGTCGATGCATTCGACGCCTTCCACCACCAGGCCCAGGCGCGCCGCCTGGCCGAGCGGCTGTTCGCGGCCTACGACGCGCTGCTGCTGCCTACGGCCCCGTTCTGGCCCACGCTGGCGGAGCTGGAGGCGGACCCGATCGGGCCGAACACACGGCTCGGCACCTACACGAACTTCGTCAACCTGTGCGACCTGGCTGCCATCGCCGTGCCTGCCGGGCGCACGCCGGAGGGGCTGCCCGTCGGCCTCACGGTGGTAGGCCCGGCATGGTCCGAAGGCCGGCTCGCGCCCATCGCCGACGCCATCCATCGCGCGGCCGAAACGCGGATCGGTGCAACGTCCGAGCGGCTGCCGGACGCTGCGGCGCCGGACGCGCTCGACCCCGCGGAGACAGCGCTGTTCTGTATCGGCGCGCACATGGCCGGGCTGCCGCTCAATGGCCAGGTGACGGCGCTGGGCGGGCGGTTCGTGCGCGAGGCGCGCACGGTGAGGCAATACCGCTTGTTCGCGCTGGGGAACCGCCCGGGCCTGGTGGCGGGAGGCAATGGCCAGGTGGCGGGCGAGGTTTGGGCGCTGCCGACGTCGAGCGTCGGGGCGTTGCTGGCGCAGGTTCCGCCACCGCTCGGGTTCGGAACGGTCATGCTCGAGGGCGGGCCGTGCCTGGGGTTCCTGGCCGAGGCGGACGGGGTCGTGGGGCAGAAGGACATCACGCGGCTCGGCGGCTGGCGGGCCTATCTCGCCGAGCTCGATTGAGTCCAAAGATCCGGGAATTCGTCTTAAATTAAAGAACGTGGCTCAGAACATGGACTTCACGCCGGGGTGGCCTGGCGCATGAAGGACGGGCCATGGCGACGCTCACGGTGGGGATCGGCAAGCAGTTCGGCACGATCACCGCGGCTGTTGCGGCTGCGCGAGAGGGCGACACGATCGCGGTGCAGGCCGGGACCTACCTGAACGAGGCGGCGGTGGCGCGGGTAGCGGTGTCGCTCGTGGCCGTGGGCGGGCGCGTGACGCTGCAGGGGACTGCGGTGATGGCCGGCAAGGCGCTGCTCACGATGGCGGCGGGCGGCACGGTGGACGGGTTCACCTTCCAGGGCGCTCGCAACGCGGACGGGACGGCGGCGGGCCTGCGGCTCGAGGGTGGCGCGCTCACGGTCAGGAACAGCCTGTTTGCGGGCAACCAGACCGGGCTCCTGGCAGCGGCGAGCGCGACTGCGACGCTCAACGTGCAAACCTCGGAGTTCGCCGGCAACGGCGCGGGCGACGGGTTCGGGCACAATCTGGCCGTGGGTGCGATCAAGGCGTTCACCCTGACCGACAGCTTCGTGCACGACGCGGCTGGCGGGCAGGAGGTGCGGAGCAGGGCGCAGGCCACCACGATCATGAACAGCAGGATCGTGGACGGGGCGGCGGCCTCGGGCTTCGCCGTGGACCTGCCCGCGGGCGGCGTGGTGGCGCTGCGGGGCAACACGATCCAGAAGGGCGCCAACGCCACGGGTGCCGCGGCCATCCGGTTCGGCGGCGAGCCGCTGCAGGCGGGCTCCGCGCTGGTGGTGGCGGGCAACACCGTCCTGTCCGACAAGCCCGGCCTCGTGCTGCTGCTGAACGCGTCGGCGGTGGCGGCGACGCTGAGCGGCAACCAGTTCTTCGGGCTGGCCGGGCTCGCGACCGGGCCGGTGGCGGCGTCCGGCAACGTGCTGCTCGGCGCCCGCCCGGCGGTGCCGGGCGCGCCCGTGGTGGCAAGCGGGATCGCGCCGCCGATCGACCGGGGCCGGGCCGGGGCCGTTGTGGCGAGCGGGACCGTGCTGCTCGTGGGGGCGGATGCGGCCTACCGCACCCTGGCGCAGGCGTTGGCGGCGGCGCGCGACGGGGACACGATCCGCGTCGCGGCGGGGACTTACGTGAACGAGGCGGCGGTGATCGACCGGCGGGTGGTCATCGAAGGCGTGGGCGGGCTCGCGCGGTTCGTCTCGATTGCGCCGCCAGCCAACGGGGCGGCGACGTTCGTCACGCGGGCGGACGTGACGTTCCGGAACGTCGAGCTGTTCGGGGCCGGCAGTCCGGGGGGCGCCGTGGCGGCGATCCGGGCGGAAGCCGGCGTGCTGACGGTGGTGAACGCGACGATCCACGACAACCAGGCCGGCATCGTCGCGGCCGGGGCGAGCGTGGGGGTGTTCGACACGGAGCTGGCGCGCAACGGCACGGCCGACGGGCGCGGCCTCAACCTGGAGGTGGGGCCGGGCGGCAGCCTGGTGGCGCGCAACGTGTGGGTGCATGACGGCGCAGGCGGGCCGGAAATCCGGAGCCGGGCGGAGAACACCGTGCTGGAGGGCGTGCGGGTGAGCCAGCTCGAGGGCGGGGGCGGGGCGGCGCTGGAGCTGCCCGATGGCGGGCGGGTGAGCGTCGAGGGCTCGGCGCTGGAAAAGGGAGCGGGAAGCCAGCCGACGCCGATCGTGATGGTGGGCGGCGGGACGGTGCGGGCGGGGAGCACCGTGACGCTCGTGGGCACCACGCTGGTCAGCGACCTTGCGGAAATGCCGACGCGCTTCGTGGCGAGCTCGGCGGCGTCCGTTGGGCTCACGGTAACGAATGGCGTGTTCGTGGGCGGGGCCGAGGGCAGCGTGCAGGTGACGGGCGGCACGGCGGTGAACGCGACGGTGGCGACGGACGTGCAGGTTTCGACGGCCGCGCCCTGGGGGCTGCAGGCGGCGCCTGCGCCCGGCCCGGTGGCGGCGGCGCGAGCCGTGCGCCCGGCGGAGTTCGGGGTGCTGCGGCTGCAGGTCTCGGGCGATGCCTATCGTGGGCTGCCGCAGTTCAGCCTGCTGGTGGACGGGGTGGCGGTGGGCGGGACGCTGACGGCCGGCGCGTCGCGGGCGGCGGGGCAGAGCCAGGTCTTCACGGTGGCCGGCCAGTTCGCGGCGGGGGCGCATGCGGTGAGCGTGCGGTTCCTCAACGATCTGCAGGGCGTGGGGCCGGGCGAGGACCGGACCCTCTATGTGGACGGGATGGCGTTCAACGGGGAGGAGTCCGGCGCCTCGGCGACGCTGCGGTCCAACGGGAGCGTGGTGCTGACGACGGGGCCCGTGGTGCGGCAGACCACCATCACGGTAGCGCTGTCGGAGGAGGCGTGGCGGGGGGATGCGCGGGCGTTCATCGCGATCGATGGGCGGGTGCTGGGGGGCGTGCAGGTGGTGAGTGCCGCGCATGGGGCAGGGGCCACGCAACGGATGAGCTTCCTGGTGGACCTCGCGCCCGGGCCGCATCTGGCGACGGTGACGATGCTGAACCCGGATCCGCAGGGCGAGCGGAGGCTGTACGTGGATTGGATCGAGGTGGCGGGGCAGCGGATGGCGGGGGCCTTGGCCCCGGTGCAGGGCACGGCGGTGTACGGCATCACCGTGCCGCCGCCGCCGGCTGCGAATGGGGCGCTGTTCGTGTCGGCCGGGCTGCCGGAGCTGCTGGTGCCGGTGGGCTGATGGCTTTAGGTCATCACACACTGTGACCAACGCCGGAGGCCCCATGATTAGCACGCCCCCCACTCGTCTCGCGATCATCGGTGCGGGCATCATGGGTGAGCGCATGTTGCGTGCGGCCCTGGATCATGCGGCGGGGGTGGTGACCGTGACGGCCGTGTGGGACGCGGCCCCGGCGGCGCTGGACCGCCTCCGCCAGGCTGTGCCGCATGTGCCGTTGGCAGAAAGCGCGGCCGCGGCGATCGAGGCGGCCGACTGCGTGTATGTCGCGACGCCGCCCGCAACGCACATCGCCTATGCCGAGCAGGCCTTCGCCACGGACCGGTCCGTGTTCCTCGAGAAGCCGCTCGCGACGGATGTGGGGGCTGCCGAGGCGTTCGTGCGGGGGGCCGCGGGGCAGCGTGCGGCGGTGAACTTCCCCTTCGCCTCAAGCCTGGCCGTCGAGCGGCTTCGGGGGTGGCTGGCCGAGGGGGCGATCGGGCCGAGCTACTCGCGGCTGGAGATCGACGTCGCCTTCGCCCGGTGGCCCCGGCCGTGGCAGCAGGCGGCGGCGGCCTGGCTCGATGCGCCGGCGGAGGGTGGGTTCACGCGTGAGGTCGTGTCCCACATGCTGTTCCTCGCGCGGCGCGTCCTGGGGCCGTTGGAGCTGCTGTCGTCCCGGGTGAACCGGGCGGCGGGGCACACCGAGCGCGCGATCGAGGCGCGGTTGGAGGCGGGCGGCGTGCCGGTTCATCTCACGGGGGCGGTGGGTGCGACGACGGCAGACGACCACAATAGCTGGACGCTGCACGGCGCCGGGGCGGTGCGGCTGCGTGATTGGTCCTGGGCCGAGCGCGAGGGTCCGGAGGGCGTGTGGACGCCGGGACCGGACAACGCACCGAACGAGACCGTCCGGTCGATCGTGCTGCGCCGGCAGCTCGAGGGCGTGGCCCGGATGACGCGGGGCGAGGCGCATCACCTGGCGACGCTGCAGGAGGCGCTGGAGGTGCAAGCCGTGGTCGAGGCGATCCTGCGGTCAGGCCCGGCGGACGTTCGTGAACAGCGGTAGGCCGGGGAGTACGCCCACCAGGTCCCGTCGGCAGGCGGTGGGCTGGAAGTAGCGGCCGAGGGGGAGGTAGGCGCCGACCTCGAGGGCGCGGGCCTGGATGCGGGCGGCGATGGCGGGCTGGGTGTCGGGGGCGGCGTCGAGCCATTCGGTTCGCATGGCCTCGAGGGTCGGTCAGCCAGGAGGGCACGTCGGCCGTGCCGGTGCCGCGGGTGGCCAAGTGGCAAGCGGGGCTTGCGCCAAGCCGGGCTCACGGCCGGGTTCCTTGACAGGGGCGCGGGCGGGGTGTTGAGGGCCGGGATGCGTATCTGGCGGCTGCTCTCGATCGTTTGTCTCCTCGTGCCGGGTCTGGCGGCGGCCCAGCCTTCGGTGGCGCCAGCGGCGGCGCCAGCGGTGGCGCCAGCGGCGGCTCCAGCGGCGGCTCCGGCGGCGGCTCCGGCTGTGGGCACGAGCGCGGCCGAGGCACGCAGCGCGCTCGAGGTGCTGCGGGACGAGAAGCGCCGGGCGGAGATGATCGCGACGCTGGAGGCGATCGCCAAGGCCAACCCGGCGCCGGCTGCGGTGGCGGCGGCCGGAGAGAAGGCCGGAGAGACGGTTGGGGAGAAGCCGTCGCTGCCGTTGGCGCCGGACAGCCTGGGCGCGCAGGTCGTGGCGCAGGCCGGCGAAGCGGTGGCGGCCACGGGCGCGCAGCTTCTGGCCTCGGCACGGGCGGTGAACGACCTGCCGCTGCTGTGGCGCTGGCTGGCGGCGCAGGCGAGCGACGCGGACGCGCGGGCGCGGCTGCTGGATGCGGCGTGGCGGCTGCTGGTGGTGGTGGGCGCCGGGCTGCTGGTGGAGCAGGCGGTGCGCCTGGTGCTCGGCCGGGTGCGGGGCGCGGTGGTGCGGGGGGCCCATGCGTCCCCACAGCCGCCGCCGCCGCAGGACCCGATGACGCTGCCGCCGCCCGAGACGGGCCTGGCGGCGGCCGAGGCGGGGGAGAGCGAGGCGTCCGCCCGGCAGTGGCGGCTCACGCGGGCCCTGGGGGCCTTGCGCAAGCTGCCGTTCCTGCTGGGGCGGCTGATGTTGGACCTGTTGCCGATCGTGGCGTTCGCGCTGGTGGGGCAGGCGCTGGCGGGCACGGCGCTGGGCCAGGCGGGCGTGGCGGGCGGCCCGGCCGGGGCGGTGCCGCGGGTAATCGGGATTGCGGTGGCGGCCTATGCGGCGGCGCGGGCGGTGCTGGTGGTGGCGGACATGCTGGTGAGCCCATCGAGCGCGCGGCTGCGGCTGCTGCACGTTTCGGACTGGGCGGCCGGCTTCCTTACGCGGTGGCTGCGGCGGGTGATCGTGGTGGGGGTGGCCGGGTATGCGGTGGCGGAGTTCGGGCTGGCGTTCGGGATGTATCGGACTGCATACGACGCGCTGCTGAAGCTGTTCGCGCTGGCGATCCACGTGTTCCTGGTGGTGGCGATATTGCAGGCGCGGGAGCCGGTGGCGCGGCGGCTGCACCTACGGAACAAGGCTGCCGCGTGGGCCGGGAGCCTGAACAGGCTGGCCGACATCTGGCACCTGGTGGCGATCTTCTTCGTGGTGGCGTTGTGGCTGGTATGGGCGGCGGAGCTGCGCAACGGCTACGTGCGGCTGGTGCATTTCGCGCTGCTGACGGGGGTGGTGCTGGTGGTCGCGCGGCTGGTGGCGGTGCTGCTGCTGGGCGGGCTCGACCGCGCACGGTCCTGGACGGGCCTGGTGGGGCGCAGCCCGGGGCTCGAGGCGCGGGCGGAGGCGTATTTCCCGGTGCTGCGGGCTGCGATGCTGCTGGCGATCGGGGTCGGCACGGCGGTGGCGCTGCTCGAGGTGTGGGGCGTGCCGATGCTGGGGTGGCTGCAGCGCACCGGGCTCGGCGGGCGCACGGCCTCCGCGCTGGCGCTGATCGGGACGACGGTGGTGCTGGCGGTGCTGGTGTGGGAGGGGACGAACGCGGCCATCGAGGCGCATCTGGCCCGGCTTTCGGCCGCCTCCCAGCTGGCGCGCGCCGGGCGGCTGCGGACGCTGCTGCCGATGCTGCGGACGGCGCTGCTGGTGACGATCGTGGCCGTGGTGGTGCTGACCACGCTGAGCGAGATCGGGGTGAACATCGCGCCGCTGCTGGCGGGCGCGGGCGTGGTGGGCATCGCGGTCGGGTTCGGCTCGCAGAAGCTGGTGCAGGATCTGATCACCGGGCTGTTCCTGCTGCTGGAGAATGCGATGCAGGTGGGCGACGTGGTGACGCTGGGCGGATTGTCCGGCACGGTGGAGGCGCTGTCGGTGCGGACGATCCGGCTGCGGGCGATCGATGGCTCGGTGCACATCATCCCGTTCAGCGCCGTGACGACGGTGACGAACCAGACGAAGGATTACGGCTATGCGGTGTTGGACATCAACGTGGGGCTGAACGAGGAGCCCGATCGCGTGGCGGTGGTGCTGCGCGAGGTGGCCGAGGAGCTGCGGGCCGAGACGAAATGGCAGGGGCTGGTGCTGGAGAAGCTGGACGTGATGGGCGTGGAGAAGTTCGTGGACGAGTCCTGGGTGATGCGGGTGCGGATCAAGACGCAGCCCGCGAGCCGCTGGGCCGTGTCGCGGGAGCTGAACCGGCGGATCAAGATGCGGTTCGATGCGCTGGGGATCGAGAGCCCGTTCACGAGCCACCGGGCGCTGAGCGACTTGCCGGGGCCGGCTGGGCAGCAGGCGGAGGTGGCAGCGTGACGGGTTGGGAGAAGGCGCTACGGGAGGAGGGGTTCGTGTTCGCGCCGGGGGTGGCGGTGGGGGCACTGTTGGCTGCCGCTGCGGCCTCGGCGGATGGGGCTCCCTCCCCCGGCGCCTCCCACGAGGGGAGGGAAGCGGTTTTCGGCTGGCGCGAGTTCGCTGCCAGTTGGGACGACCTTGGGGTCGACACCTACATGGCCGATGGCGGGCGCTATCGGAAGCGGCGGCACGCGGCGTTTGCGGCGGGGGTGGTGGACGGGGTGGCGCGGGCGGCGCGCAAGCCGGACCAGCCGCACTACCAGAGCCGGGACTACAACGCGCTGAATGGCGGCATCGCGCGGTGGTTCGACCCGGTGTTGCCCGCGGTGGCGGAGGGGGCGGCATTCCAGGCCATCATGGCGCTGTGCACGGCCTTGTTCGACTCGCTCACGCCGGCGCCGTCCTGGCACGTGGAGGCGCACCAGTTCCGCATCGAGGCGCGTCCCGGCGCGGCGGGGCAGCCGACGCCGGAGGGGATGCACCAGGACGGGGTCGACTGGGTGCTGGTGCTGATGGTGGGGCGCCGCAACATCGCGGAGGGTACGACCACGATCCACGGTCTGCATCGCGGGCAGCTCGGGAGCTTCACCTTGGCGGACCCGATGGATGCGGCCCTGTTGGACGACCACCGGGTGTTCCACGGGGTCACGGCCGTGCAGCCGCTGGACCTGGCGCTACCGGCCTATCGCGACGTGCTCGTGCTGACCTATCGGCGCGAGAGCGGGGGGCTCGTCGGCGGTTCGATGGGGTAGGCGCGCGGCCGGCAGGGCGAGCGTGGCGTGCAGTCCGTTCGGCTTGTGCGGCAGCAGGGTGAGGCTGCCGCCGTGGAGGCCGGCAACGGCGCGGACGAGGGTGAGGCCGAGGCCGAAGCCCGGCGTGTGGCGGGCCGCCTCGCCGCGGTAGAAGCGCTCGGTGGCGCGGGCCAGCTCCTCGGGTGTAAGGCCGGGCCCTTCGTCGGCCACGACGATGCGGACGACGTTGCCCGGGGCGGCCTGGCCCGCGAGGCGGACGGTGCCTCCCGGGGGTGAGAACTTGATCGCGTTGTCGAGGAGGTTCGAGACGGCTTGCTGCAGAAGGGTGCGGTCGCCGCGGAGTGGGAGCGTGGAGGTGACCACCGTCACGAGCCGGATGCCCTGCTCCTCGGCCACTGCGACGTAGAGCTCGGCCAGGTCGCGGAGCATGGGGGCGCAATCGAGCGGCTCGAAGGCGGAGCGGCGGGCGCCGGCCTCGATCTCGCTGATGCGGAGCAGCGCCTGGAAGACCGCGGTGATGCCGTCGAGGTCGTCGACGGCTCGGCCGATGGCGATGCGGAGCTCGGCGTCGGAGGCGGGGCTGGCGGCGGCGTGCTCGAGCCGGGCTCGGGCGCGGGTGATGGGGGTTCGCAGGTCGTGCGCGATCACGTTCGAAACCTGGCGCACGCCGTCCATGAGGCGGGTGATACGGTCGAGCATGGCGTTGATGGTGGTGGCGAGGCGGTCCATTTCGTCGCCGCGGCCGCTGAGGCGGACACGGGGCGAGAGGTCCCCGGCCGAGACGGCGGCGGCGGTGTCGCTCACGTCGTGGAGCATGCGCTGGAACAGCCGGCGGACGACCAGGGCACCGAGGATGCTGAGGCCGGCGACGAGGAGCATGGCCCAGGCGAGAGTATGGGCCAGCAGGTCCCGCAAGGCGGCGCGGGCGTCCACATCGCGGCCGACGACAAGGGAGTAGTCGCCCGGAAGGGTGACACGGTGGAGACGGGCGACGCTGCGGGTGCCGTGGCGGGGCAGCACGAGCTCCGAAATGTCGCCGCGGGTCGGGAGGCCTGGCTGGAGGTCGGTGTTGCGGACGTTGCCGGCCACGATGCGGCCGTAGGGGTCGATGACGGCGTAGACCGCGTCGTCGTCCACGTTGCCGACGAGGCGCTCGTCGATGCTGGCGATCACGCCCGGGGCGCCGGCCTGGCGCCAGCGCTCGGCCAGGGCCTGGGCGTCGACCTGGATGAGCGTGTCGACCTGGCCGTTGAGCAGGCTGCGGGTAGCGGACCAGAGGACGAAGACGAGGACGAGGGCGCTCAGGCCGAAGACGGCCGCATAGGCCACCGCGAGGCGGACGCCGGCGGACCGGAACAGGGGGGGTGCGGCGCGGCTCATGCCGCCCGCAGCATGTATCCGGCGCTGCGGACGGTGTGGAGCATGGGGGTGGCGAATGGCTTGTCGATCTTGGTGCGCAGGCGGCTCACGTGCACGTCGATCACATTGGTCTGCGGGTCGAAATGGTAGTCCCACACCGCCTCGAGCAGCATGGTGCGGGTGACGACGGAGCCGGCATGCCGCATGAGGTATTCGAGCAGCTCAAACTCGCGCGGCTGCAGCTCGATGCGGGTGCCCTGGCGCTTCACGGTGCGGGCGAGGAGGTCCATCTCGAGGTCGCCGACGACGAGGCGGGTCTCGGGGCCGGTCGTGCGGGATCGACGGGTGAGCGCCTCCACGCGTGCCAGCAGCTCGGGGAGGGCGAAGGGCTTGGGGAGGTAGTCGTCGGACCCGGCCTTGAGCCCGGCCACCCGGTCGTCCACCTGCGCCATGGCGGAGAGGATGAGGACCGGGGTCTGGTCGTCGCGGTCCCGCAGCGTCCGGAGGACGCCGATGCCGTCCATGCCGCCGGGGAGCATGCGGTCGAGCACGATGGCGTCGAAGGGGATGCCGTTCGCCTGGGCGGCCGCGGCGCAGTCCAGCGCGCCCTGGCCGGTGCCGGCCTGGGTGCAGTGGTGGCCGGCCTCGGCCAGTGACTTGCAGACGTATCCCGCCACGTCACGGTCGTCGTCGACCACGAGCACGCGCATGCCGAGGGTGGGTTCGGTCATGTCCTGCCCGCCCCCTCAGCCTGCCAGCGGGTCGGCCGGGCGGCGGCCGACGGTGACGGGCAGCTCGAGCGCCTGGCCACCGCGGCGGACGGAGAGGCGGACGGCGTTGCCGGGGGTGGTGGCGGCGATGGCCTTGATGAGGCCCTGAGACGTCTCGACACGGGCGCCGTTGATGGCGACCACGACATCGCCGGCGCGGAGGCCGGCGCGGGCTGCGGGGCCGGTGCGGTCGATGTTGGCGATGGTGACGCCGTTGGCGCGGGTGGCGGTGAGGGAGCCGGAGCCGCCCGATTCCTGGACGCTGACGCCGAGCCAGCCGCGCTCGATGCGGCCCTTGTCGCGCAGGTCTGCCACGATGCGGGCTGCGATCTCGCTGGGCACCGCGAAGCCGATGCCGACGGAGCCGCCGGTGGGGCTGACGATGGCGGTGTTCACGGCGATGACCTCGCCGGCCATGTTGAAGGTGGGGCCGCCGGAGTTGCCCGGGTTGATGGGGGCGTCGATCTGGAGGAAGTCGTCGAACGGCCCCGCCCCGATGTCCCGTCCGCGGGCGCTGACGATGCCCGCGGTCACGCTGATGCCGACGCCGAACGGGTTGCCGGCGGCCAGGATCCAGTCGCCCACCTCCACCTGGCGGCTGTCGCCCCAGGCCACGTAGGGCAGCGGCGTGGGCGAGGTGACGCGGATGACGGCGATGTCCGTGAGCTCGTCACGGCCGACGAGCAGCGCGGTCAGCTCGGTGCCGTCGGCCAGCGTGACGGCGATGCGGGAGGCGCGGCCGACGACATGGGTGTTGGTGACGATGATGCCCGAAGGGTCGATGATGAAGCCGGAGCCGGCGCCGAGCACGGGGCGGCGGGGCAGGCGGTCCCGCATGGAGCGGAGCTCGGGCGGGATGGCGGAGTCGGGGCCCTGCTCGACGACGGAGATGTTGACCACGGCGGGGACAACGCGCTTGACCAGGGGCGCGAAGCTGCCGGGGGCGCCGGGCATGGGCGCGGGCGGCGTGCGCAGGGCGCCAGGGGCAGTGCCTTGAGCCACGCCCGGGCCGGCGCAGCCCGTGAGCAGCAGCACGCAGGCCAGCAGGGCAGGGCGGATCAAGTGGACAACCTCATGATCCTTTGATGGGCAGCGTGCATGCCCGCTTCAACGGGCTGGCATGAACGCCGTTCCGTTCGTTTTACGATCCGCGCAGGAAAGGGCCTGCCTCGGCCAGGAAAGCGTCCGTGTCCTGAAGCTGCGGGACGTGGGCGAGCCCCTCGAGCGGGACGTAGCGGGCGTGCGGCAGACGGGCGGCGAGGTCCTGGGCCATGGCGGGCGGGGTCGCTTCGTCGAGGCTGCCGGCCATGACGAGGGTGGGGGTTTCCAGCCCGGTGACGGCGTCGCGCAGGTCGAGGGTGGCGAGGGCGGCGCAGGCCTCGGTGAAGAGCGCAGGGTCGGTTGCGAGGAAGGCGGCGCGGCGCTCGGCGAGGAGGGCGGGGTTGGCCTCCTGGAACTCGGGCGCGAAGAGGCGGCACATGGCGGTGTCGGCGATGGCGGCGAGGCCCTTCGCCGCGGCGGCGGCGGCCATCCCGCGGAAGGCGGCGCGGCCGGGCTCGGAAAAGGTGGCACCCGTGCCGGCGAGCACGAGGCGGCCGGCGAGGTCCGGGTGCCGCAGGGCGAGGGTGAGGGCGACGAAGCTGCCGTAGCCGTTGCCGACGATCGCGGCGGGGTGAGCGTCTTCGCGCATGGCTTCGGCGAGGCGGTCGGCCACGGCCTCGAGGTGCGGCCCGGCGGCCGCGCGGGTGGAGCCGCCGAAGCCGGGCAGGCTGGGGACGGCGACGCGGTGGTGCAGCGCCAGGGCGTGGGCGAGGGGCAGGCAGCTCCCTGCGTCGGCCAGGAGGGAGTGGAACAGCCAGACGGTGGCGAGGCCTGGGGCGCCCTCGCCGAAGATGGAGGCCTCGACGGTGTGGGCGGCGTAGTGTTTGATCATTCGAGAGCTGCTCCGTTGTCTGCGTCGGGATCTTCGGTCCGGTGGTGTCCCTCACCCCGGCCCTGTCCCCGGGGGGGAAGAGAGAAGGGCAGCACCATGGAGGGCGGGATGAGTGCGAGCGTCAATGCGGGTGCGCGGCTGGACCGGTTGCCGGTATCCTCGTTCCATCGGCGGATCCTGCGGCTGATCGGGCTCGGGATGTTCTTCGACGGGTTCGACATCTACCTCGGTGCGGCAGTGCTCGGGTCGACCATCCGCTCGGGGTTCTCGACCTTGCCGGAGAATGCGGCGTTCGTGAGCAGCACGTTCCTGGGCATGATGCTGGGGTCGTTGCTGACCGGGTTCCTGGGCGACCGGTATGGGCGGCGCTTCACCTACCAGGCGAACCTGGCCGTGTTCGGGCTGGCGTCACTGGCGGCGGCGTTCGCGCCGAACATGACGGTGCTGATCGGGCTCCGCTTCATCATGGGCCTCGGCCTCGGGGCGGAGAACGTGGTGGGGTATTCGACCATGACGGAGTTCGTGCCGCCCGCGCGGCGCGGGCGGTGGCTCGGGTTCATCGCGGTTTTCGTGGTCACGGGCCTGCCGGTTTCGGTGCTGGCCGCGACGTGGCTGATCCCGCTCTATGGCTGGCGCGTGATGTTCGTGCTTGGGGGCGTGGGGGCGCTGCTGGTGTGGTGGGCGCGCAAGGCGCTGCCGGAGAGCCCGCGCTGGCTGGAGAGCGTGGGGCGCACGGCGGAGGCGGAGGCGCTGATGCAGAAGATCGAGGCGGAGGCCTCGGGCGGGCGGCCGTTGCCTGCGCCGGCGCCTGCCCCGGCGCATGCGCCGTCGCGGGCCATCTCCACCCTGTTCGCGCCGCCGCTGTTGGGGCGGATGATCCTGGGGAGCGTCGCGCTGATCGTGATCAACACGCTGATCTACGGGTTCATCACGTGGTTGCCGACCTTCTTTGCCAAGTCCGGCATGCCTATTGCCACGAGTTTCAACTACACCCTGATCATGGCGATCGGGGCACCGGTGGGCTCGTTGATCGGGGCGTTGTTCGTGGACCGCCTGGGGCGGCGGCGGATCATCGTGGGGGCGGCGGCGGCGTCCATCGTGTTCGGGTGCATCTACCCGTTCGTGGGCGAGGCGTCGTTGCTGCCGATCGCCGGGCTGGCGCTCACCATTCCGATCTACGTGCTCGTGGCGGTGCTGTTCGGGGTTTACATCCCGGAGCTGTTCCCGACGGAGGTGCGGCTGCGGGCGTCCGGCATCTGCAACACGTTCGGCCGCGGGGCGACGGTGCTGACGCCGTTCCTCGTGATTGCCCTGTTCACGGACTATGGCGTGAAGGGCGTGCTGGCGCTGATGGTTGGGCTGCTGGCGGTGCTGATCGGGACGGTGCTGGCGCTGGGGGTGGAGCCGGCGGGGTTGCGGCTGGAGGAGGTGGCGGAGGCGGGGCCCGGGGCCGCGCCGGCTGCGGTGCGGGCGCCGGGGTGGACGGGGTAGCAAGCGCGCCCATCTGCAGGCTGTTCGAGGTGGAGGGCGTGCGTTGAGCTATCCGTATGTGGGGCGGCGCGAGGATGCGCGGCTGTTGACCGGGGCTGGGCGGTATACGGCAGACTGGCGTCTGCCGGGGCAGCTCGAGGCCGCGTTCGTGCGGTCGGACCGGGCCCATGCGCGGATCGTTGCAATCGACACTTCGGCGGCCCTGGCGTCGCCGGGCGTGCGGGCCGTGCTGACGGGGGCGGATGCGACTGCGGCCGGGTATGGGCGCGGCCGGGCCTTCGTGCCGTACAAGGGGCGCGGCGGGATGGCGCTGCTGACGCCGCAGGGCTCGTCGCTCGCAGATGGGCGCGTGATGTATGTGGGCGACCCGGTGGCGCTCGTCGTGGCCGAGACGGCGGCGCAGGCGATGGACGCGGCGGAGCGGGTGGCGGTCGAGTACGACACGCTCGAAGCCGTGGTGGACATGGAGTCGGCGCTCGAGCCCGGCGCGCCGCAGCTGCACCCGGACGTGCCAGGCAACATGTGCTTCGACTACGAGTATGGGGACGAGGCGGCGACCGCGGCGGCGTTCGCTGGCGCGGCGCACGTGGTGGAGGTCGCGCTGACCAGCGACCGGGTGGTGGGGAACCCGATGGAGCCGAAGGCGGCGCTGGCCCGGTGGCAAGGCGACGTGCTGGAGCTGTGGGCTGGCACGCAAGGCATGGCGGCGATGCGCGACAGCCTGTGCGGACTGACCGGGCTGAAGCCCGAGCAGGTGCGGATCCGGGCCGAGGACGTGGGCGGTGGCTTCGGCATCCGGGGCGGGGCGTATCCCGAGTATGCGGCGCTGGCCCTGGCGGCAAAGGCGGCGGGGCGGCCGGTGCGCTGGGTGGGCTCGCGGTCCGAGACGTTCCTGTCCGACTATCACGGGCGCGGCCTGCGGATGCGCGGCGCGTTGGCGCTGGATGCCGAGGGGCGGTTCCTCGCGATCCGGCATGAGTGGGTGTGCGACCAGGGGGCCTATCCCGTGGCGACCGGGCCGCTGATCGGGACGCTGAACCCGTCCATGATGTGCACGGGGCCCTATGCGATCCCGGTGGTGCATGGACGCAACCGGCTGGCCATCACGAACACCGTGCCGATCACGGCGTATCGGGGGGCCGGGCGGCCGGACATGGCCTATGCCATCGAGCGCCTGGTGGACGAGGCGGCGCAGGTGCTCGGCATGGACCGGCTGGCGCTGCGGCGGCTGAACCTGGTGCCGAAGGAGGCTTTTCCGCACCGGCTGCCGGTCGAGGGGCCGTTTGCGGCGGTGTACGACAGCGGGGATTATGCCGGGCTGCTGGAGCGCGCGGCGGAGCTGGCCGATTGGGCCGGGTTCGAGGCGCGGCGGGCGGAGGCGAAGGCCCGGGGCAAGCTGCGCGGGATCGGGATGGGCGTGTTCGTCGAACCGTCGGGCGGCGTGGTGCCGAAGGACGACGTGGCCATCACGTTCGAAGACGGGCGGGTCATCGTCCACAACGTGACGCACTCGTCCGGGCAGGGGCACGAGACGGTGTTCCCGGAGATCGTGGCGCAGGTGCTGGGGCTCGAGCCCTCCAGCATCGAGCTGCGGCAGGGGGTGTCGGAGGGGCCGGTGCAGGTGGGCGGCGGGGCGTTCGCCTCGCGGTCCATGCTGAGCCATGGCGCGGCGAGTGCCGTGGCGGCGGACGAGGTGGTGCGCAAGGGCCTCGCACTGGCGGCCGAGCGGCTGGAGGCGGCGTCCGTCGACATCGCCTACGAGGCCGGGGCGTATCGGATCGTGGGGACGGACCGTGTCGTGACCCTGCTGGAGCTGGCGCGGCCGGCGGAGGGGCAGGAGAGCGGGCCGCTGGACACGGTGACGTCCTTGCCCTCGAGCCGGGCCTATCCGTCGGGCGCGCATGTGGCCGAGGTCGAGATCGACCCGGCGACCGGTGTGGTCGCGCTGCAGCGCTACGTGGCGGTGGATGATTGCGGGGTGGTGCTGAACCACACGCTGCTGGACGGGCAGATTATGGGCGGGATCGCGCAGGGGCTGGGCCAGGTGTTCGGCGAGCAGTGCGTGTACGACGCGGACGGGCAGATGCTGACGGGCAGCTTCATGGACTACAGCATGCCGCATGCGGAGATGCTGGTGGGCGTGGAGCTGCACGAGCGGCCCGTGCCGTCCCCGAACAACCGCCTGGGCGTGAAGGGTGCGGGCGAGGCGGGGACGACCGGATCCTTGCCGGCCGGGATGAACGCCGTGCTGGATGCGCTGCGGCCGGCCGGTGTGCGGGGGCTCGACATGCCGGCGACCGCGGCGCGGGTGTGGGGGGTGCTGCACGCCGCGTAGCGCCCGTTGCGCTGCGGGTCATCGAGCGCCTGTGGTGCGCTCGGGCTCGCCGGGTTAGGCTTCGGCCCAGGCAGGAGGGAGTGCCCGGGGATGATCGTGCGGCTCGCGGAGGAACAGCGGCTGTCGGGCGCCGTGGTGCACGGGGACACGGTGTATCTCGCGGGCCAGGTGGCGGACGATCCGAGCCTGGATGCCGAGGGGCAGATGGCGGACATCCTGCGCCAGGTGGATGCGCTGCTGGCGCAGGCGGGGAGTGGCAAGCACCACCTGCTGAGCGTGCAGATCTTCGTGGCCGACATGGCGCGGGACTTCGCGCCGATGAACCGGGCCTGGGATGCGTGGCTGGACCGCGGCGCCAAGCCGGCGCGGGCGACGGTCGAGGCGCGTCTGGCAAATCCGGCATGGCGGGTGGAGCTGACCGGGGTGGCGGCCATCCCGCGCCCGGCATTCGAGTTTCCGGGAGGCGGCAATGCATAGATTGGTGGCGTTCGTGCTCATGGGCCTGCTGGCCGCATCGCCGGCCTTCGCGCAGCGCTGGGTGACGGCGTGGGCGGCCTCGGTGCAGGGGCCGTATCCAGTGGGCAACCCCACGGCGCAGCCCGAGCTGCGGTTCGCGCTGCCGAGCCAGGAGACGGGGGCGAAAGACCAGACCTTCCGGCTGGTGGTGAAGCCCGAGCTGTGGGGGCGGCAAGTGCGGGTGCGGCTGAGCAATGCGTTCGGCGCGCGGGCGGTGGTGTTCGACGGCGTGTTCGTCGGGCTGCAATCGAGTGGGGCTGCGTTGATGGCGCAGTCGAACCGGCCCGTCTCGTTCGCGGGCAAGCGGAGCGTGACGGTGCCGCCCGGTGGCCAGGTGTGGTCGGATGCCGTGACCCTGCCGTTCGTGTCGAACCCGGCGGCGGCGGAGCTGCTGGGGCGCAAGCTGGCCGTCAGCCTGCACGTGGTGGGGCCGTCCGGGCCGCCGACCTGGCACGCGAAGGCGCTGCAGACGAGCTACATGACGGCGCAAGGGGCCGGGTCGCTGGGGGAGCTCGAGGACGAGAGCGCCTATCCGAACAGCACGACGAGCTGGTTCTTCCTGGATGCGGTCGACATGACGGCGGAGCCGGGCACGCGCCTGGTGGTGTGCTTCGGGGACAGCATCACGGACGGGACGAGCTCCACGCTGAACGGGGACGATCGTTGGCCGGACGTGCTGGCGCGGCGGCTGGCTGGCAACTCCGGCAGCTCGGGGCAGAAATTCTCGGTGGTGAATGCCGGGATCGGGGGCAACCAGGTCGTGGGGCCGGCGGAGTATGGGCTGGCGAAGCCGACGCCGGGAGGGCCCTCGGCGCTGCAGCGGCTGGAGCGGGACGTGCTGGGGCTGTCGGGCGTCACGCACGTGATCTGGCTCGAGGGGATCAACGACTTCAGCACGAACGGGGGCGCCACGTTCGAGCGGGTGCGGGACGGCATGGTGGAGGGCGTGGGCCGGCTGCGGGCGAAGCTGCCCGGCGTGCGGGTGCTGGGCGCGACGTTGACGAGCGTGGTGGGCACGACGAGTGCCGCGCACCAGACGCCGGAGGTGGAGCAGCGGCGGCGGGCGTTCAACGCGTGGGTGCGGGAGCAGGCCAACCGGGAGAAGGGTGGAGTGTTCGACGGGATCGTTGATTTCGATCGGGCGACGGTGGACGGCTCGAGCGGGGCGATGCGGGCCGAGTTCATCCCCGGCAGCACCATTGGCGGCCCGGGGGACGGGCTGCACCCGAACCGGGCGGGGTATCTGGCGATGGGCGATGCCGTGGACCTGCGGCTGTTGACAGGGCCGCCGGCGAGGGCGCCGAGGCCGGCGGTGAAGGCGGCCCAGTGAGCTTGCAGGATTGGGTCGGGCGGAGCCAGACGCACGAGGACGAGGTGTCGCCCCGGCTCGTCCAGGGGCTGGCGGCGACGCTGGGGGTGGAGGCGCCGCCGGTGCTGCCGCCGCTGTGGCACTGGATGCTGTTCCAGGACTGGGTGCCGCCGGACCGGGTGGGGCCGGACGGGCATCCGGCGCGGGGCGGGTTCCTTCCTCCCGTGCACGACCTGCCGCGGCGGATGTGGGCGGGGGGCCGGGTCGAGTTCGGGGCGGCGCTGCACGTGGGGGACCGGGTGCGGCGCACGAGCACCATCGAGGCGGTGCGGGAGACATCGGGCGGCGCCGGGCGACTGGTGTTCGTGACGGTGCGGCACCGGGTGGAGGGGCCAGGCGGGCTCGCGGTGGATGAGGCGCAGGACATCGTCTATCGCGACGCGTCCGGGGCGGCGGTGCGTGCAGCCGAGGCGGCGGCGCCGGCGCCCGAGGGCGTTGCGCGCAGTGTGGTGCCGGATCCCGTGATGCTGTTCCGCTACTCGGCGCTCACGGGCAACGGGCACCGGATCCATTACGACCTGGACTACGTGCGTGGCGTCGAGGGCTATCCTGGCCTGGTGGTGCACGGGCCGCTGCAGGCCACGCTCATGGCCGGGCTGCTGCCGAGATCGCCCACGCGGTTCAGCTTCCGCGGGCGGCGCCCGGCCTTCCATGGCGCGGCGCTTCGGGTGGAGGCGTGGCAGGAGGGGGAGGGCTGGCGCATGCGGACGCTGGACCCGTCGGGCGCCGTGTGCATGGACGCGGAGGCGACGCTTGCCTAGTGCGCTCGCCCTGCGCGTGTTGCGGGACGACCCGGCGGAGGTGGTGCGCGGCATCCTGATTGCGCTCGTCGGCTACTTCCTGCTGACGCTGGGGGACGTGTCCAGCAAGTATGCGCTGCTGCCGGCGGGGGTGGCGGCGGTGATGATCGGGCGGGGGTTGGCGGGGAGTGCCACCATCGGGGCGTTTGTGCTGGCGGAGCGGGACTGGCGGCGGCTCATTCCGGTGCGGACGGGCATGGTGGCGCTGCGGAGCGGGATGCACGCTGGGGTATCGGTGTTCTGGTATGTAGCCTGGCAGTCCGTGCCGCTGGCCGACAGCTACGCGCTGGGTTTCACGGCGCCGCTGATCATGACGCTGCTGGCCGTGCCGATGCTGGGCGAGCGCATCCGCTGGCGGCGGGCGCTGAGCACGGCGGTGGGGTTCTGCGGCGTGCTGGTGATGGTGCGGCCGGGCACGGCGCTGTGGCAGCCGGCGGCGCTGGTGCTGGTGCCGGGCATATTGGGCATGGCTGTCAGCCGGATCATGGGACGGATGCTGTCCACCACGGAGACGCCGGAGTGCCTGACGTTCTGGCTCCAGGCGGCGCAGGTGCCGGGGGCGCTGGTGCTGCTCGCGCTGGGGTGGCCGGCACCTGGCGGCCTGGGTGGGGACGTGGTGCTGGCGCTGGCGGCGACGGGGGTGCTGAACGGGGTGGCGCATTGGCTCATGGCGCGGGCCTACGCGATGGCGCCCGTCGCGGCGGTGGCTCCGGGGGAATACACGATGCTGCTGTGGGGCGGGGGGCTTGCCTACCTCGTGTTCAACGAGGTGCCGGCCCCGAGCAGCCTGGTGGGTGCGGCGGTGGTGGCGGGCTCCGTGCTCTACAACCTGCACCGGGAGAGGGTTCGGAGGGCGGAGGCGCAATGAGGTTCCTGAGCGAGCCCGAGCCGCCGCGCGGGGCGGCGGTGGTGGTCGCACCCGGCATACGGCGCATCGTGGCGCCCAATCCCGGAGCCATGACGTGCTGGGGCACGAACACCTACCTGATCGAGACCGATGGCGGCGTGCTGGTGCTGGATCCGGGGCCGGACGATGCCGGGCACGTGGCCGCGGTGGCGGCGGCGGCGGGCAGGGTCCGGGCAATCCTGCTGAGCCACACGCATCCGGACCATCTGGGCGGCGTGGACGCGCTGCGGACGGCCACGGGGGCGCCGGTGCATGGATGGCACGACCCGGCCGTGGGCTCGTTCGTGCCGGACGTGGCGCTGCGGGACGGGGACCTGGCGTTCGGCTGGACGGCGCTGCACACGCCCGGGCACGCGCCGGACCATCTGTGCTTCGCGGCGCCGGAGGGGGGCGTGCTGGCGAGTGCGGACCATGTGATGGGGTGGTCGAGCACCGTGGTGATCCCGCCGGACGGGCGGATGGCCGAGTATTTCTCGAGCCTGGAGCGGCTTCTGGCCCGCGAGGACCGGCTCTATCTGCCTGGGCATGGGCCGCCCATCGAGGCGCCGCTGGAGCATGTGCGGGCGCTGCTGGCACACCGGCAGGCCCGCGAGGCGGCGGTGCTGGCCGCACTCGGCCCGGCGCCGCGGACGGTGGAGGCGATCGTGGGGCAGCTCTATGCCGAGGTGTCGCCCACGCTGCACCGGGCGGCGGGGCTGACGGTGCGGGCGCATCTGACGAAGCTGGCGGAGGAGGGGCGGGCGGCGGAGATGGCTGGCGGGTGGGTGGCCGGCGGGCAACCGGGATGAATATTCGCACGAAGTCTCGTCATCGCGAGCCGCAGGCGTGGCGATCCAGGGGCCGACGGGCCTGCTCCGTGCGGCCCCTGGATCGCCACGCTGCGCTCGCGAGGACGGGTTCCTGCCTGGACCGTGTTGCCTCGATCCGGAGGGAGCAGTGACGCGCCTGGTGGCGGCGTTCGGGGGCGAGCGGCATCGGTTCGTGGACTTGAAGGAGGTGCTCGCGAAGGCCACGCCGCTGCGGTCGGGGGACGAGTTGGCGGGGGTGGCGGCTTCGAGCGACACGGAGCGGGTGGCGGCGCGGTCGGTGTTGGCGGACCTGCCTCTGCGCGTGTTCCTGGACGAGGCGGTGGTGCCGTACGAGGCGGACGAGGTCACGCGGCTGATCGTGGACACGCACGATGCGGCGGCGTTCGCCCCGGTGCGGCACCTTACGGTGGGCGGGTTCCGGGACTGGCTGCTGAGCTACGAGGCGGACGGGGCTGCGCTGGCGGCGCTGGCACCGGGGCTGACGCCGGAGATGGCGGCGGCAGCGAGCAAGCTGATGCGCAACCAGGACCTGGTTGCGGTGGCGCGGAAGTGCCGGGTGGTCACGGCGTTCCGCAACACGCAGGGGCTGCCGGGGCGGCTGGGGACGCGGCTGCAGCCGAACCACCCGACGGACAGCCTGCGCGGGATCGCGGCGTCCACGGTGGACGGGCTGCTGCACGGGGTGGGGGATGCCGTGATCGGCGTGAACCCGGCCTCCGACAATGTGGAGAACTGCGCCGCCCTCCTGCACATGCTGGACGAGGTGCGGGGGCGCCACGCCATCCCGACGCAGACCTGCGTGCTGACGCATGTGACGAACGCGCTGGAGCTGATGCGGCGTGGGGCGCCGGTGGATTTGGTGTTCCAGTCGGTGGCGGGGACGGAGGCCGCGAATGCCGGGTTCGGCGTGAACCTGGCCGTGCTGCGGGAGGCGCACGAGGCGGCGCTGGCGCTGGGGCGGGGCACGGTGGGCAGCCACTGCATGTATTTCGAGACAGGCCAGGGGTCGGCGCTGTCGGCGGGCGCGCATCACGGGCTGGACCAGCAGACGGCCGAGGCGCGGGCCTATGGCGTGGCACGGGCGTTCCGGCCGCTGCTGGTGAACACGGTCGTGGGGTTCATCGGGCCGGAATACCTCTACGACGGCAAGCAGATCGTGCGCGCCGGGCTCGAGGACCATTTCTGCGGGAAGCTGCTCGGGCTGCCGATGGGGTGCGACGTCTGCTACACGAACCACGCCGAGGCGGACCAGGACGACATGGACACGCTCATGACGCTGCTGACGGTGGCGGGGGTGACGTTCCTGATCGCGGTGCCCGGCGCGGACGACGTGATGCTGAACTACCAGAGCGCGTCGTTCCACGACATGCACTACCTGCGCTCGGCATTCGGGGTGCGGGCGGCACCGGAGTTCGAGGACTGGCTCGAGGGGCTGGGCATGCTCGATCCGGCCGGGCGGGTGCGGCTTCCGGCAACGGGGGTGTTACGCCTGGCGGGGCCGGAGGCGTGGCTCGATGGCCCCTGATCGGGCTCAGGACCCGTGGGCGCGGCTGAGAGAGGCGACGCGGGCGCGGATCGGGCTGGGGCGGACGGGCGATGCGATGCCGATCGGGGCGGTGCTGGAGTTCCAGCTTGCCCATGCGCGGGCACGGGATGCGGTGCATGCGCCGCTGGACGTGGCAGCGCTCGTGGCCGGGTTGTCGCCACGGGCGAGCGTGGCCGTGCGGTCGGCCTGCCCGGACCGGGTGACGTACCTGCGGCGGCCGGACCTCGGGCGGCGCCTGCACGAGGAGGATCGGGCGGCGCTGGCGGGCGGGCCGTTCGACGCGGTGTTCGTGCTGGCGGACGGGCTTTCGGCGTTGGCGGTGCAGCGCCATGCGGCGGCGGTCCTGGACGCCGTGGAGCCCCTCTTGCCGGGCTGGCGGATCGGGCCGGTGGTGGTGGCGACGCAGGCGAGGGTAGCGCTGGGGGACGACGTGGGCGAGGCGCTCGGGGCCGGGCTGGTGGCGGTGCTGGTGGGAGAGCGGCCGGGGCTGACGGCGGCCGACAGCCTGGGCATCTACCTCACGCACGCGCCACGGCGGGGTCGGATGGACAGCGAGCGGAACTGCATCTCGAACATCCATGGCGGCGGGCTTTCGCCCATCGAGGGCGCCGAGGCGCTGGCCTGGCTGATGCGGGCGGCGCGGGCGCGGGGCTCGACGGGGGTGGGGCTGAAGGATGAGCGGGCGGTGCAGAACCTGCTAAGGTAGCAGCCGTCACCCAGGCAGGAGCCCGCTCGTGCCGCTCGACCCTCTTCCGCACGCCACGCCGGTCCGACGCAGCCTGTGGGCGCGCGTGGGCCCAGGCATCGTGACCGGCGCCGCCGATGACGACCCGAGCGGGATTGCGACCTACAGCCAGGTGGGGGCGCAATATGGGTATGCGCTCGGGTGGACGGTGCTGCTGAGCACGCCGTTCATGGTGGCGGTGCAGGAGATCAGCGGGCGCTTGGGGCGCACCACGGGCAAGGGGCTCGGCGCGGCGCTGGCGGTGCATGCGCCGGGCTGGGTGGTGGCGGGGCTGGTCGGGCTGCTCGTGGTGGCCAACGTGATCAACCTCGGGGCGGATATCGGCGCCATGGCCGCCGCGGCGCAGCTGGCGGCGGGCGGCCCGGCGCTGCCCTATGCGCTGGGGTTCGCCGCCTTGTGCGCCGGGGCGGAAATCTGGCTTTCATACCGGCGGTGCGTGGCGGTGCTGAAGTGGCTCACGCTGTCGCTGTTCGCCTATGTGGCGCTGCTGGTGGTGGTGCGGGTGCCGGTGCGGGAGGTGCTGTGGGGCGCCCTGGTGCCGCACCTGCAGGGGCCGGGCGTGTCGACGGCGCTGGTGGCGGTGCTGGGGACCACGATCAGCCCCTACCTGTTCTTCTGGCAGGCGGCGGAGGAGGCGGAGGACGAGCGTGCGGAGCCGGACCCGCGGCCGCTGCTGGAGCACCCCGCCGATGCACCGCCGCAGATGGCGCGGATCCGGACGGACACGGTGGTCGGCATGGTATTCTCCAACCTGGTCGCGCTCTCGATCATGGCGGGCAGTGCGGCGACGCTGCATGTGGCCGGGGTGGGGGAGGTGGCGACGGCGGCGGACGCGGCGGCGGCGCTGCGGCCGTTGGCGGGGCCGTTCGCGGAGGGGCTGTTCGCGGCCGGGATCATCGGCACCGGGCTGCTGGCCGTGCCCGTGCTGGCGGGCTCGGCGGCGTATGGCGTGGGAGAGGCGCTGCGCTGGACGGTGGGGCTGGACCGTAAGCCGGGCGAGGCGCGGGCGTTCTACGGCGTGGTCGCGGCCGCGACGGCGCTGGGGGTGGGCATGACCCTGGCGCCGATCAGCCCGATGCGGGCGCTGTATTGGAGTGCGGTGATCAACGGCGTGGTGGCGGCACCGCTGATCGTGGCGATGGTGCTGCTGGGCTCGAGCCGGGCGGTGATGGGGGAGCTGGTGCTGCCGTGGCGGCTCCGGGCGATGGGATGGGCCACGGCGGGACTGATGGCGGCGGCGGTGGTGGGGATGGCGGCGCTGGGCTGAGGCCGTGCACGGCCCCTTGGGGTTCCGGTGATTTTCACAATACTCGAGCCGACTTGCGGTCATCGCGAGCCGAAGGCGTGGCGATCCAGGGCCGCGCGGAGCAGGCCCGATGGCCCCTGGATCGGCACGCCTTCGGCTCGCGATGACGGAAGCGTTGTAGGACACAGGTCACGGCAAACTGGCGGTGCGGACCAGCCAGGGGATGGCGGTGACGGACACCAGGCGGTCCAGGGGCGCCGGGCCGAGCAGGTCGAAGCGGGGGCCGGTGGCCTCGAGCTCGAGCGATGTGATGCGGTCCGGCTGGCCCTGGGCGCGAAGCACGTCGCTGCCCTGGTCGGTCTGGTAGAGGCGGGAGAGGCCGGGGACGGTGCCGGAGAAGGTGGTGGAGGTGAACACGGCGCGGGTGGGCGTGGCGCGGTCCGCTACAAGTGTCAGGGATAGGCGGCTGCCGTCGGGGGCCGCAACGCGCCACTCCTCGTTCAGGCCAAGGGCGCCGGTGCCGTCCGCGGTAGCCTTGCGGGTGGCTTGCACCGTGCCCGCGGTCGCGTTGCGATATGGGCCGGGCACGAATTCAGGGCGGGTGACGGACCAGGCGACCACGGCGCCGGCGCCGGTCCCGGACGCCTCGCGGGCGGGGATGACGGCGAGGAGCTCGAAGGCGCGGCCGGGTCCGGCAGGTCGGTTGTCGGACGCGGTGGCGACGAGCAGGCGCTCGACGAGGTCCAGGCGGAAATTCGCGCCGCGGTTCGGCCCGGCGGTGGCGGGGGCGGGAACGAAGCCGGGCGGCAGGAGTGGGCGGAGGGCGGCGTCGTCCACGCGGAAGGCGAGCGAGAGGCGGGTTTCGACGGTGCGTTCGGACGGCACCTGGGCCAGGGCGCGGGTGGCGAAGATGGCCGGGGCGGCGAGCAGGAGGCGGCGGTGGATCATGCGGCGTCGGTCCTCACCCCAGCCCTCTCCCGGGGGGAGAGGGAGTAGGCCTGGCGCATGGCGTCGATCGCCTCGAGCTTGGCGTGGAACGCAGCCCAGTCGTCCTGCTCGGCGATGGGCGCCCAGAGGGCTTCGACCTCCTCGATCAGCAGCGTGGGTGGGGCTGGGCGGGCGAACCATTGCGTGACCGGGGCCAGGGGGTAGGCGTCGAGGAGGTCCTGGACGGCAAGGTCGGGGCAGGGGCGGCCGGCGCGGATGTCGAAGAAGGCCTGCTCGAACGGGGCCTTGCTCGCGGCGAGCCAGCGCCACCAGGCGGCGGCGAGGGCGCGGTCCTGGTCGGGGCTGGCCTGGTTGCGGCCGAGCCGGGCAAGCAGAGCGGCGTCGAGCTCGGCGTGGAAGTGCTTGGGCCAGGCCTCGATGGCCTCCTGCAGGGCGGCCTGGTCGGCGATGGGCAAGAAGCACTCGGCGAGGCGCACCAGGTTCCACAGGATGGCGTCCGGCTGGCGCCCATAGGCGTAAAGGCCGTTCTCGTCGAAATAGGCGGCCGTGAACTGCGCGTCGTAGTGCGGCAGGAAGCGCCAGGGGCCGTAATCGAAGCTCTCGCCGGTGACGTTGATGTTGTCCGTGTTCAGCACGCCGTGCACGAACCCGGCGGCCATGTATTGCGCGGCGAGCCGGGCGGTGTTGCGGCCGACCTGGTCGACGAAGGCATGGGCGCGGGTGGCGAGGTCGTCCTGCCACAGGGCCGGCATGTAGTGGCGGATGGTGTGCTCGAGCAGGCGCGTGACGTTCTCCGGCTGCTGCAGGGCGGCGAAGCGCTGGAAGCTGCCGATGCGGATGTGGCTGTGGCTGAGGCGGACGAGGACGGCGCCGCGGGTGGGGGAGGGCTCGTCGTGCCGGCGGAGGCTTTCGCCGGTCTCGACGAGGCTGAACGAGCGGCTCGTGTCGACGCCCAGGGCCTCGAGCATGGTGCTGGCCAGCACCTCGCGCACGCCGCCCTTCAGCGTGAGGCGGCCGTCGCCGGCGCGGGACCAGGGTGTGGTGCCGCTGCCCTTGGTCCCGAGGTCCATGAGGCGGCCCTCGTCGTCGAACACCTGGGCGAAGAGGAAGCCGCGGCCGTCGCCGAGGTCCGGGTTGTAGTGGCGGAACTGGTGGCCGTGGTAGCGCAACGCGAGGGGCTGTTCGAGGCTGCCGGGGAGGGGCTGGAAGCGGCCGAAATGGTCGAGCCAGGCGGCGTCGGACAGGCCGTCCAGGCCCACTGACGCAGCAGCACGCCGATCTCTGTGGCGGAGGATGTGGGTAGGGAAGCGGGCAGGCTGGACGAGGTCGAAGAAGTCGGGGCCGAGGGCGGCGTGGGTGGTGCTGGGAGTCATTCGGCGGCAACGTCCCGCGCGCCGGAGGCCCGGGCGTGGAACTGCTCCGGCACCGGGCGGCCGGCGTCGTCGAACGCTTTCTTCAGGGCGGCCACGTTGGGGCCGAAGATCGTGCGGCGGTTTTCCACGCACCAGGCGTGGCTTGTGGCCAGCGTACTGATCGAGTCCTGGAAGTGCGGCATCACCCAGCGGGCGAACAGCTCGTAGCTTCGCCAGGTCGCCTCGCGGTCGGCCCAGTCATGCGCGCGGAACAGCAGCGTGCCGAAGCCGCCGCTGGTGGCCTGCAGGGCCTGGATGCCGCGCACGACCGTCTCGGGGGAGCCGACGAGGGTGCTGCCGGCGCGGACGCCGTCGCTCAGCGGGTCTTCGCTGCGGCCCGGCGGCCGGCCGAGCGCGTCCTCGAAGTAGGTGACGGTCTCGAGACGCTCGCCGTGCCGGACGTCCTCCATGGCCTGGTCGTCCGTTGCGGCCACGTGGACGTTGAGCACCAGGCGCCAGTTCCGGCGGTCCATGGCGTGGCCGGCGCGGGCGGCCTCCTCCTCGGCGATGGCCCATTGGCCGGGCAGGGCGGCGAGGCCGCCGGGCATGCCGGCGCCCATTGAGAGTATGCCGGCGCCGTGGCGGCCGGCGGTGGCCGGGCCGGAGGGCGTCAGGACGCTGGCGACCGCGATGGGGAAGTGCGGGTCCGACCATGGGCGGAGATGGAGGCGGGCGTCCCGCAGCTCGAACCAGTCCGTCTTGCGGGTAACAGGGCCGTCACAGGGCAGCAGCGCCATGATGGCCTCGAGCGACTCGTCCATGCGGCGGCGCTGGGTGGCGGCGTCGATGCCGAGCATGTGGGCGTCGGACACGAGGGCGCCGGGGCCGCAGCCGAGCATGGCGCGGCCACGGGTCATGTGGTCCAGCTGGGTGAAGCGCTGGGCGACGAGGAAGGGGTGGTGGTAGGGCAGGGAGGTGACGCCGGAGCCGAGGCGGATGTGCTTGGTGCGTTCGGCGGCGGCGGCGATCATGAGCTCGGGGGAGGCAATGGTTTCCCACCCGGCCGAGTGGTGCTCGCCGATCCAGGCCTCGTCGTAGCCGAGGCGGTCGAGATGCTCGATCATCTCGAGGTCCCGCTGGAATCCGAGGCTGGGGTTGTCGCCCAGGCGGTGGAAGGGGGCGAGGAAGATGCCGAACTGCATGCCGCGCTTTGCCATGGGGGTCGCTCCTTGGGTGGTGCGATGGTGCGGCAGGTGGAGGGGGATGGGAAGATGGATGCGCGGATCATGCCGGGATCCCGGTCATCGCGAGCGCAGCGTGGCGATCCAGGGGCGGTGGAGAGCAGGCCCGTCGGCCCCCGGATCTCCACGCCTGCGGCTCGCGATGACGAGAACTCCTGGGAGTGAGCGCATACGGTGGATAATCTTACGGTGTTCGGGCTCGTGGCGGTGACGGCGATGCTGGTGTGTTACGCCAACGAGGCCCGTGGCCCCGGCTGGGTGCTCGGGTTCTCGGTGGCATGCCTGGCCGGGTCCGCCTACGGGTTCCTTCAAGGGGCGTGGCCGTTCGGGCTGGTGGAGGCGGTGTGGGCCGGGGTGGCGGCCCGGCGCTGGCTCAGGCTCCGATCCGCTTGACCCGGGTGCGGCGGGCGGTGGCGAGCGCCTTGTGCTCGCGCCGGGTGAGGGCGGCGGTGGCGGCGATGTCGATGGCCGTGACGCTCAGCATCGCCATCAGGGCCAGCGCCGCGTTGTGCCGCTTACGGTTGGCGGGCAGCATCGCCACGCCGAGCACAGCCAGGTCCATGGCGTCCCCGGCGGTGCGGAGGCCCATGGGGCCCTTGTTGTCCGGATGGGCAAGCGCCACGAAGCCGGACAGCATCTCGCGCGCGCCGAACGCACGCACGGCGATGGCGGGCATGGGCAGGCCGAGGGTGCGGGTGATCGCCCGGCCCTTGAACAGCTCGAAGCCGCCGAGGACGAGGCTGAACAGGCCGAGGGCCTTCGAGAGTTGAATGTCGTTCATGGCTTCAGCACCACCTTCACGCAGCCATCCTGTTTATCGCGGAACACGCGGTAGAGGTCCGGCCCGTCCTCGAGCTTGCCGATGTGGGTTATCGGGAAGGAGGCGTCGATCTCGCCCCTTACGATGCGGTCCATCAACGGCTGCAGGTATTTCTGCACCGGCGTCTGGGACATCTTGAAGGTCAGCCCGCGGTTGATGGCGCTGCCCATCGGCACCTTGTCGAGCAGGCCGCCATAGACGCCGATGATGCTGACGATGCCGCCGTTGCGGGTGTTGTTGATGCACTGGCGCAGCACGTGCGGGCGGTCGGTGCCGAGCCAGGCGGCCTGCTTGGCACGGTCGAGCACGGCGTCAAAGGCGTAGCCGGCGCTGGCCTCGAGGCCGACCGCGTCGATGCAGGCATCCGCACCGCGGCCGTGAGTCATCTGGTTGATGCGGTCATGGGCGCTTTCGGCGCTGAAATCGACCGTCTCGGCGCCGGCCTGGCGGGCGAGGATGAGGCGCTCGGGGATCCGGTCGATGGCGATGACGCGCTCGGCGCCGAGCAGGAAGGCGGAGCGGATGGCGAACTGGCCCACGGGACCGCAGCCGAACACGGCGATGGTGTCGCCTTGCTGGATGTTGCACATCTCGGCGCCCATGTAGCCGGTGGGGAAGATGTCGCTCAGGAACAGCACCTGATCGTCCGTGAGCCCCTCCGGCACCTTGATGCAGCCGAAGTCGGCGTAGGGCACCCGGAGGTACTCGGCCTGGCCGCCGGCGTAGCCGCCCAGCAGGTGGGTGTAGCCGAACAGCCCGGCCGGCGAGTGGCCCCACAGCTTCTCGGCCACCTGGCGGTTCGGGCTCGGGTTGCTGCGCTCGCAGCTGGAGTAGAGCTGGCGCTGGCAGAAATAGCATTCGCCGCAGCTGATGGTGAACGGGACCACGACGCGGTCGCCGACCTTCAGCGCCTTGTTCTCGGAGCCGACCTCGACCACTTCGCCCATGGTCTCGTGGCCCATGACGTCCCCGGGCTTCATGCCGGGCATGAAGCCGTTCATGAGGTGCAGGTCGCTACCGCATATCGCGCAGGACGTGACCTTGATGATGGCGTCCCTCGGGTGTTCGACCTTGGGGTCGGGCACGGTATCGCAGCGGATGTCGCCTTTGCCGTGCCAGCAGAGTGCCTTCATGGGTCGGGTGCGTCCTGCCGTTGTTCGGTCGGCGAACGCGGCTGGCGCGGGTAGGTTGCCGAGGCGACCAGTTCACAGGTGTGTGGCGCGCCCCGTCGAACGCCATGCAGCGCGCGTCAGCCGAGGCCGCCGGCGCGTTCGATGAAGGCGGCGACCTCGGGCACGCCGTGGCCTGCGCGGATGTTGGTGAAGACGAAGGGCCGCTCGCCCCGCATGCGGCGGGAGTCGCGGTCCATCACTTCGAGGCTTGCGCCGACATGGGGGGCGAGGTCGATCTTGTTGATGACGAGGAGGTCCGATCGGGTGATGCCGGGGCCGCCCTTGCGGGGGATCTTGTCGCCGGCGCTGACGTCGATCACGTAGATGGTGATGTCGGCGAGCTCGGGGCTGAAGGTGGCGGCAAGGTTGTCGCCGCCGGATTCGATGAGGATGAGGTCGAGGCCTGGGAAGCGGCGGCGCATCTCTGCCACACCGGCGAGGTTGATGCTGGCGTCCTCCCGGATGGCGGTGTGGGGGCAGCCGCCCGTCTCGATGCCGAGGATGCGCTCTGGGGGGAGCGACCCGGCGCGGGTGAGGAATTCGGCGTCCTCCTTGGTATAGATGTCGTTGGTGATGGCGGCGACGTCGAAGCGGGGGGAGAAGCGGCGGCAGAGGGCGTCCATGAGGGCCGTCTTGCCGGTGCCGACGGGGCCGCCGACGCCGACGCGCAAGGGACCGTGCTGGTTGGTCATGTGCGGAAGAGCCTCGTGTATTGGGTTTCGTGGCGCATGGAGGCGATGTCGGAGCGGAAGCAGGCGGTGCCGAGGTCGTCCAGCGTGGCGTCTCGGGTGCCTGCCTCGATCTCTGCGACCAGTGGGGCGAGGGCGGCCAGGGTCCGGAGCCCGGCGGTCTGGCCGAGCGGGACCAAGCGCACGGCGGCGCCGACCAGGTTCGCGCTGAAGGCGTGCAGGAGTGCGGTGGTGGCGTCGTCCTCCGGCACGGCATGGGCGCGGGCCAGGGCGCCGACCGCGACGGGGTAGGGCACGGGACCTTCCAGCGCATCCAGCAACGGCGCGCCCCACACGCGGGCCGCGATCGCGAAGGCGTCGCCCTGCGCCAGCGTCTCGGAGCGGCGTTCCCGCGTGGTGGCGCTGGCCTGGGCCAGTTCGGCGACGTCCGCGAGCGCCTGGGCCGTGCTGCAGCGATGCGCGTGGCGGAGCAGGATCGCGTCCGTGCGGCCAGAGCCGTGCACCAGCGTGTCCTGCATCCACGCGAGCAAGCGGGCCTCGTCCGTCACGTCACCGCTGTCCACGGCCCATTCGAGGCCGTGGCTGTAGGCGAAGCCGCCCGTGGGGAAGGCGGGGGAGAGCCAGGTGAGGAGGTGGAGCAGCGGCGTCGCTGTCACGAGCGGGTCAATGCGCGTGGTCGTCGTCATGGTGATGGGTGTGCGGTGCCGCGGCGTAGGCGCCGGGCTCGGGGTCGAACGGGGCGTCCAGCTCGTGCACGTGGCCGCCGAGGCCGCGCACCATGTCCGCGATGACGTGGTCCGCGCGGATGCGGAGATGGGCTCCGTGAAGCTGCACGGGCAAGTGCCGGTTGCCGAGGTGCCAGGCGATGCGCACCAGGGCGGCGTGGTCGTGGGCGTGGATGTCGAGCAGGGGCTCGGCCCGGGCGACCACGCGCACGACCTGGCCGTCGTCGCGCACCAGGCCGTCGCCGTCGCGCAGGCGGGCGGCCTGGGGCAGGTCGAGCAGGAGGGGGATGCCCGCCTCCGTCTCGAGCTGGATGCGGCGTCGGTGGCGGCGGTCGAAGTCGATCAGGACCCGGTCGACCGGCGCCTGGTGCCAGGAGCCGGCCGGTAGGATGGCGGTGGCGCGGCCCTGCTCAGGCATACGGGCTCATCCGCAGCGCGGCGCCGACGAGCAGCATGAAGGCCACGAGCTCGGTCACGACCATCAGCGCGACGAAGCCGGCGGCCGAGATGCGCAGGTTGCGGCTGGGGGGCGTGCCGTCGTTGCGGGGGTGCGGGATGGCGCCGAGGCCGAGCAGGAAGGCGGCGGCGGCGAGCACGCCGGCGACGAGCGCGGTCGTGAAGGCCGGGCCGGTGCCGCGTGTGCTGGCGCTGAAGACGAATACGATGGCGAGGACGAACGCCCCGAGCCCGGCCGCGGCGCCCGCCATGGCGGTGAAGTGCGGCTCCGCCTTGCGCTGGCTGCCGAACCACCCGCGGACGGCGTAGGCAGCGACGAAGCCGAGGGCGGCGAGGTGGAGCACGGCGGAGAACAGCAATACGGCACGCATGGGCGGAGGCTCCTTCAGAACAGGAAGTAGCGCTGCGCCATGGGGAGCAGCGTTGCGGGTTCGCATGTGAGGAGCACGCCGTCGGCGCGGACCTCGTAGGTTTCGGGGTCCACCTCGATGTGCGGCGTCGCGTCGTTGTGGATCATGCTGCGCTTGCCGATGCCGCCGCGGGTGTTGCGCACGGGGCTGAGGGCGCGCTGGAGGCCGAGGCGGGGGCCGATGCCGTCGTCGAGCGCTGCCTGGCTGAGGAAGGTGATGGAGGTGGCCTGCAGCGCCCGTCCGTATTGCGCGAACATCGGGCGGTAATGCACGGGCTGGGGCGTGGGGATGGACGCGTTCGGGTCCCCCATGGGAGCCACCGTGATCATGCCGCCCTTCAGCACCAGGTCCGGCTTCACGCCGAAGAAGGCCGGGGACCAGAGCACCAGGTCCGCGAGCTTGCCCGGCTCGACGCTGCCGACCTCGTGGCTGAGGCCCTGCGCGATGGCCGGGTTGATGGTGTATTTGGCGATGTAGCGTTTGATGCGGGCGTTGTCGGCGGCCCCGTCGCCGGGGAGCGATCCGCGCTGCTGTTTCATCTTGTGCGCGGTCTGCCAGGTGCGGATGGCGACCTCGCCCACGCGGCCCATGGCCTGGCTGTCGCTCGACATGATGCTGATCGCACCCAGGTCGTGGGGGATGTCCTCGGCAGCGATCGTCTCGCGGCGAATGCGGCTCTCGGCAAACGCCAAGTCCTCGGCGATGGCCGGGTCGAGGTGGTGGCACACCATCGGCATGTCGAGGTGCTCGTCGATCGTGTTGATGGTGTAAGGCCGCGTCGGGTTGGTCGAGCTCGGCAGCACGTTTGCTTCACCGACCACCTTCAAGATGTCGGGTGCGTGGCCGCCACCAGCGCCTTCGGTGTGAAAGGTGTGGATCGTGCGGCCTTTGAACGCTGCGATCGTGTCCTCGACGAAGCCGCTTTCGTTGAGCGTGTCGGTGTGGATTGCCACCTGCGTGTCGGTGGCCTCGGCAACGCTCAGGCAGCAGTCGATCGCCGCCGGTGTGGTG
>JBBROS010000038.1:0-40973 GCA_038229135.1 Acetobacterales bacterium | reverse complement strand
CACCACGGCCAACAGCCTCAAGATGCCGCAGCCGCTGCTGGACCGCATGGAGATTATCCGGATCCCCGGCTACACCGAGGACGAGAAGGTGGAGATCGCCAAGCGCCACCTGGTGCGCAAGCAGGCCGAGGCGAACGGGCTGAAGCCGGACGAGTGGAGCCTGGCTGAGGGCGCAATCCGCGACCTCGTGCGCTACTACACGCGGGAAGCCGGCGTGCGCAGCCTCGAGCGCGAGATCGCGAACGTGGCGCGGAAGGCCGTGAAGGAGATCGTGATCAAGAAGTCCAAGAAGATCTCGATCACGTCCAAGAACCTCGACAAATATGCCGGGGTGCGGCGCTTCCGCTATGGCGAGACCGAGGCGGAGGACATGGTCGGGGTCGTCACGGGCCTGGCCTGGACCGAGGTGGGCGGCGAAATCCTGACCATCGAGAGCGTGCTGTTGCCGGGCAAGGGCAACGTGAAGCACACCGGCAAGTTGGGTGACGTCATGCAGGAGAGCGTGTCGGCGGCGCTGAGCTACGTCCGGAGCCGGGGCACGACCTTCGGGATCAAGCCGACGCTGTTCGAGAAGAAGGACATCCACGTGCACGTGCCGGAGGGTGCGACGCCGAAGGACGGGCCTTCGGCGGGTGTGGCGATGGCGGTCAGCATCGTGAGCATCATGACCGGGATCCCGGTGCGGCGGGACGTGGCCATGACCGGCGAGATCACGCTGCGGGGCCGGGTCTTGCCGATCGGGGGGTTGAAGGAGAAGCTGCTGGCGGCGCTGCGGGCCGGGATTACGACCGTGTTCATCCCGAAGGACAACGAGAAGGATCTGGTCGAGATCGAGGCTGGCGTTACGAAGTCGTTGACCATCCTGCCCGTGAGCCATGTGGACGAGGTGATCGTGCAAGCGTTAGCCCGCAAGCCGGAGCCGATCGAGTGGGAAGAGCCGCCGGAACCGGTGGTGGTGGCGCCGGTGGTGCCCGCGGCGTCTTTGCCGCACTGAAGGGAGTGGGGCGGTTAGCTCAGCGGTAGAGCGTCTCGTTTACACCGAGAGGGTCGGCGGTTCGAAACCGTCACCGCCCACCATGAACGAAGGTTGGGAGCAGAGGGTTGACCGGACGCCGTGGGGGTCCTAGACGGTGCCCCCCACGGTTGGTTCGCCAGCCAGAGGATTGCGGGTGTAGCTCAGTTGGTTAGAGCGCCGGCCTGTCACGCCGGAGGTCGCGGGTTCGAGCCCCGTCACTCGCGCCACCCCATGTTGTCTGGTGGCTGATCGATCACCATTCCATGAATGCCTGTCCTATGCTGCGGTGGCGCTGGCGAGGGGCGCGGGGCTGGTGTAATGCCGCTGCATTGCAGCACCGGCCGTGCTCCGGGATGCCATCCAGAGGGGACCAACCATGCCGCTGAGCAGCTCCACGCTCTTGGCCGACTATTTCCCGATCCTGGTGTTCCTTGCCATCGGCGGGTTCATCGCGTTCGCCATGGTTGCCGGTTCACTCCTGGCAGCACGGCAAAAGCCCTATGCCGAGAAGCTCTCATCGTATGAATGCGGGTTCGAGCCGTTCGACGACGCACGGCGCAAGTTCGACGTGAAGTTCTACCTGGTCGCGATCCTGTTCATCATCTTCGATCTCGAGGTCGCGTTCTTGTTCCCATGGGCCGTCAGTCTTGCCGACATCGGAATGTTCGGCTTTTTGTCCATGGTTGGCTTCCTTGCGGTCCTGACCGTCGGGTTCATCTACGAGTGGCGCAAGGGTGCGCTGGAATGGGAGTAGTCGCATGAGCGCGACACGAGGAATTTTGCCTGGAGCAGCGACGGACGGGACGCTGCCCGGAGCGGATGGCATGGACCTGGCCTGGAATCGTGAGTCGCTGCCGCCCGGTGCCGAACAGGATGCGGTGATTCGCGGCATCACGGGAGAGGTGGCCGATAAGGGCTTCGTGGTGGCCAACCTCGACAAAGTAGTCAACTGGGCTCGCACGGGCAGCCTGTGGCCGATGACGTTCGGGCTCGCATGCTGTGCGGTGGAGATGATCCACGCCTACATGCCGCGTTACGACCTCGACCGGTTCGGGGTCATCCCGCGCGCCTCCCCGCGGCAGAGCGACGTGATGATCGTGGCCGGCACGCTGACCAACAAGATGGCGCCTGCGCTCCGCAAGGTCTACGACCAGATGCCGGAGCCCCGCTGGGTGATCAGCATGGGCAGCTGCGCCAATGGCGGCGGCTACTACCATTACAGCTACAGCGTGGTCCGCGGCTGCGACCGGATCGTCCCGGTCGACGTGTATGTGCCCGGCTGCCCGCCGACGGCGGAGGCCTTGGTATACGGCATCATGCAGCTCCAGAAGAAGATTCGGCGCACGGGGACGATCCTCCGTGGCTGAACTCGTTCCTACCCCCACCGCGTCGGCCCCCACCGCGTCGGCCCCCACTGCGCCTGCCCCAATCGTGCCCGCCACGGCCGCGACGCTGGCGGCCGACCTCGAGATGCTGGCCGCCATGGCGCCGAGCCTACCGGGGGTCGTGCGCGCCGGGCTCGAGGATGGGGAACTGGTGCTGCATGTGGAGCGGACGCGGTTGTTCGAGGTGCTGACGGGCCTGCGGGATGCGCCGGCCTTCGCCTGCGAGCAGCTGATGGACCTGTGCGGCGTCGACTGGCCGGACCGGCCGCTCCGCTTCGACGTCGTCTACAACCTGCTGAGCGTGAGCCGGAACCAGCGCGTGCGGGTGATCGTGCAGACCGACGAGGCGCAGCCAGTGCCGAGCTGCCATACGATTTGGCCGGTGGCGACGTGGTTCGAGCGTGAAGCGTGGGACCTGTTCGGCATCGTGTTCGAAGGCCAGCCTGATCTTCGCCGGATCCTGACGGATTACGGCTTCAACGGGCACCCGTTCCGCAAGGATTTCCCCCTCACCGGCTATGTCGAGGTGCGGTACGACGATGAGCGCAAGCAGGTCGTCTATGAGCCGGTCACGTTGACGCAGGATTTCCGCAACTTCGATTTCGTGTCGCCGTGGGAGGGTATGGTCACGCTTCCGGGTGACGAAAAGGCGCATTTGGCGCGGCAAATGGAGGCTCCGAAGCCTGCTACGCCGCTGCCGGCGCCGGAGGGGAAGCCATGAGCATCATCGACGCGGACACGATCATGGGCACGCACGCCACGACGCCCGGCGAGGACCGTGGGCGCGTGACCAAGGTGGTCGAGGTGGACAACCACACGATCAATTTCGGCCCGCAGCACCCGGCGGCGCACGGCGTGTTGCGCTTGATCCTCGAGATGGATGGAGAGGTCGTGGAGCGGGCGGATCCGCATATCGGGCTGCTGCACCGCGGCACCGAGAAGTTGATCGAGCACAAGACGTACCTGCAGGCGATGCCGTATTTCGACCGGCTGGATTACGTGAGCCCCATGTGCATGGAGCACACCTTCGCCCTCGCGCAGGAGAAGTTGCTGCGGATCGAGGTGCCGGAGCGGGGGCAATGGATCCGCACGATGTTCGCCGAGATCACGCGCATCCTGAACCATCTGCTGAACATCACGACCTACGCGCTCGACGTCGGCGCGATCACGCCGAGCCTCTGGGGTTTCGAAGAGCGCGAGAAGCTCATGGAATTCTACGAGGCCGTTTCGGGTGCGCGTCTGCACGCCAACTACCTGCGGGCAGGCGGCGTGGCCAAGGACATGCCGGCCGGGCTCGATGCGCGAATCCACGAGTGGGCGCAGACCTTCCCCAGGTTCATCGACGAGCTCGAGGGCCTGCTGACCAGCAACCGCATCTGGAAGCAGCGCACGGTCGATATCGGGATCATGACGCCCGAGGACGCGCTGGCCTGGGGCTTCACCGGCCCATGCCTGCGCGCATCCGGCATCGCATGGGACCTGCGGCGCACGCAGCCCTATGACAAGTATGCGGAGGTTGATTTCGACGTGCCCGTTGGGCGGAATGGCGACTGCTACGACCGCTACCTGGTCCGCATGGCCGAGATGCGGCAGAGCGTCTACATCATCGAGCAGTGCCTCGAGAAGATGCAGCCCGGCCCCGTCAAGATCGAGGATCGCAAGTTCACGCCGCCCCGGCGCAGCGAGATGAAGCGCTCGATGGAGGCGCTGATCCATCACTTCAAGCTTTATACCGAGGGCTATCACGTGCCGGCCGGCAGCACCTACACGGCAACGGAGAGCCCGAAGGGTGAGTTCGGCGTGTACCTGGTGGCAGATGGCAGCAACCGGCCGTATCGCTGCAAGATCCGCCCGACCGGGTTCGCGAACCTGCAGGCGATGGAGCACCTGTCGAAGCGGCACATGCTGGCGGACGCGGTGGCGGTGATAGGCAGCCTCGACGTGGTATTCGGGGAGATCGACCGGTGAGCGGCACGAACCAGCCCGGCCCGGCAGGCGTGAGCCCCAGCGATCGGGACAACAATCCGGTGATGAATCACGCCACCCCGGGCGGGTCCGCTTCGGCAAACGGGACGGCGGAGCCCATCGGCAGCGCGCGCAACCCGCGGGCGGAGCAGCCCGAGCCGGCCAGCTTCGGGTTCGACGGGCAGAGCGAGGCGGAGGTGGAGGCGGTACTGCGCAAATACCCGCCAAGCCGCAAGGCCAGCGGCGTGCTTCCGCTGCTGTATATCGTCCAGCACCAGATGCGCCGCGCAACGGGCAGTGCCTGGATCCCGCGCGTGGCGATGGACGTGGTGGCGGCGCGCCTCGAGATGCCGCCGATCCGCGTGTACGAGGTCGCGACGTTCTACCTCATGTTCAACACCAAGCCGATCGGGCGTCATCACCTGCAGGTATGCGGCACGACGCCCTGCTGGCTGCGTGGCTCGGACGAGGTGACGCGCGCCTGCCGGGACGAGGCGGGCGTCAAGGCCTACGGGCAGACCAGTGCGGATGGCCTGTTCAGCCTGACCGAGGTGGAGTGCCTCGGCGCCTGCGTGAACGCGCCCATATTGCAGGTGGACGACGACTACTACGAGGACCTGGACTACGACCGCACGCGCGCGCTGCTGCAGGCGCTGCGTCGGGGCGAGCGGCCCAAGCCCGGCTCCGTGATCGGGCGCATGACGTCCGCACCCGAGGGCGGCCCTACCACTTTGCTCGAGAAGGCTGACTGACATGCTGGCCGACAAGGACCGGATCTTCACGAACCTCTACGGCCAGCATGATGCCGGGCTCGAGGCCGCGCGTGGCCGGGGCGACTGGGACGGCACGGCCGCGATTCTGGCGCGGGGGCGGGACGCGATCATCGAGGAGATGAAGGCCTCGGGCCTGCGCGGCCGCGGCGGCGCCGGTTTTCCCACGGGCATGAAGTGGAGCTTCATGCCGAAGCAGGCGGCCCCGGACGGGCGCCCGAGCTACCTCGTGATCAACGCCGACGAGAGCGAGCCCGGCACCTGCAAGGACCGCGACATCCTGCGGCACGACCCGCACAAGTTGGTGGAGGGCGCACTGATCGCCTCCTTCGCGATGGGTGCGAGCGCCTGCTACATCTATGTGCGGGGCGAGTACTACAACGAGACGGTTGCGCTGCAGCGGGCCGTGGACGAGGCCTACGAGGCCGGGCTGGTCGGGCGCAACGCGTGCGGCTCGGGCTACGATTGCGAGGTCTTCGTGCATCGCGGGGCCGGGGCCTACATCTGCGGCGAAGAGACGGCGCTGCTGGAGAGCCTCGAGGGCAAGAAGGGCATGCCCCGCCTGAAGCCGCCCTTCCCCGCGGCAGTGGGCTTGTATGGCTGCCCGACGACGGTGAACAACGTCGAGACGATCGCGGTGGCGCCGACCATCCTGCGGCGCAGTGGGGCTTGGTTCAGCGCGCTTGGACGGCCGAAGAACACCGGCACCAAGATCTTCTGCATCAGCGGTCACGTGAACAAGCCATGCAACGTGGAGGAGGAGCTGGGCATCCCGCTCCGCGAGCTGATCGACAAGTATTGCGGCGGCGTGCGTGGCGGGTGGGACAACCTGCTGGCCGTGATACCGGGCGGGTCCTCGGTGCCGCTGCTGCCCAAGAGCATTTGCGACACGGTGCTGATGGACTTCGACAGCCTGCGCGAGGTGAAGAGCGGGCTCGGCACCGCGGGCGTGATCGTGATGGACCGCAGCACGGACGTGGTGCGCGCCATCCACCGCCTGGCGCAGTTCTACAAGCACGAGAGCTGCGGCCAGTGCACGCCTTGCCGTGAGGGCACGGGCTGGATGATGCGGGTGATGGCCCGCATGGTGGAGGGCCGGGCGGAGCCGGAGGAGATCGACACGCTCGAGCAGGTGACGCGGCAGATCGAGGGGCACACGATCTGTGCGCTGGGCGATGCGGCGGCATGGCCGATCCAGGGGTTGATCCGGCACTTCCGGCCGGTGATGGAGGAGCGGATTTCGGCCTACAAGGCGCGGAAGGCCCCGAACGCGCTTCCCATGGCGGCCGAGTAGCATGGACGTCACGGGGCTCGTTGAACCGCTGTTGGTCACCGACTGCAACCTGTCGGGCAGCACCGTCACGAAATGCCGGGCGGCTGGCCTACGGATCGACGACGTGAACATGTCCGGGCTCGTTCTGCAGAATGCCGGGCTGCCCGGCGCGCAGTTCGAGAACGTCAACATGGGCGGCGCGCAGCTGCGGGACGTGAGCCTGGCTGGGGCGGCAATCATCGCGGCCAACCTCACCGGGCTGTCGATCAAGGAGGCGGACCTCTCGGGGGTTCACATCGAGAACTGCACCACCACGGGGATGCGCATCGACGGCGTGGCCGTGTCCGACCTGGTGGCGGCGTACGAGAAGGCTGGACGATGACGAAGCTTACGGTCGACGGAACCGAAGTCGAGGTGGCGGCGGGCGCCTCCGTGCTACAGGCTTGCGAGGCGGCGGGGGTAGAAATCCCGCGCTTCTGCTACCACGAGCGGCTCAGTGTCGCCGGCAATTGCCGGATGTGCCTCGTCGAGGTCGAGAAGGCGCCGAAGCCGGTGGCGAGCTGCGCCTATCCGGTCGCGGACGGGATGGTGGTCAAGACCGACACGGCCATGGTGCGGAACGCGCGCCGGGGCGTAATGGAGTTCCTGCTCATCAACCACCCGCTCGACTGCCCCATCTGCGACCAGGGCGGCGAGTGCGACCTGCAGGACCAGGCCTATTCCTACGGCATGGACCATTCCCGCTACGCCGAGAACAAGCGCGCGGTGCGGGACAAGAACCTGGGCCCGCTGGTGAAGACCTTCATGACGCGCTGCATTCATTGCACGCGCTGCATCCGCTTCTCGAGCGAGGTGGCCGGCATCCCCGAGATGGGCGCCACGAGCCGGGGTGAGGCGATGGAGGTGGGCACCTACATCGAGCATGCGCTGACGACGGAGCTGTCGGGCAACCTGATCGACATCTGTCCGGTGGGTGCGTTGCTGAACAAGCCGTACAGCTTCGTCGCGCGGCCGTGGGAGCTGCGCAAGACCGACAGCATCGACGTGCACGACGCGCTGGGCACGAACATCCGGGTGGATGCGCGCGGCAGTGAGGTGCTGCGCGTGCTGCCGCGGCTGAACGAGGACGTGAACGAGGAGTGGCTCGCCGACAAGAGCCGATTTGCGCATGACGGGCTGAAGCGCCGCCGGCTGGATCGGCCCTGGGTGCGGGAGAACGGCAAGCTGCGGCCTGCGACCTGGCCCGAGGCGTTCACGGCGATCGCAAACAAGCTGCACGGGCTCGATGCCAGCAAGATCGGTGCGGTCGCGGGCGATCTGTGCGACGCCGAGAGCATGTTCGCGTTGAAGTCGCTGATGGGCCAACTCGGTGTGCAGAACCTCGAATGCCGGCAGGATGGCGCGGCGCTCGATCCGGCCCGGCGGGAGTTCTGGCTGTTCAACACCGGGGTGGCCGGGATGGACGAGGCGGACGCGATCCTGCTCGTGGGCAGCAACCCGCGGCGTGAGTCGCCGGTGCTGAACGCACGCATCCGCAAGCGGTGGGCGCTGGGCGGGTGCCCCGTGGGCTATGTGGGGCCGGAGACGGACCTGACCTATCGCGCAACGCATCTGGGCGAAACCCCCGGCGTGCTGACCGCGCTCGAGGGTCCGTTCGGGGATGCTTTCCGGGCGGCGAAGAAGCCGATGGTGATCGTGGGGCAGGGTGCGCTGCGGCGGCCGGATGGCGCGGCGGTGCTGGCGGCCGCCTGGGCGCTGGCGGCAAGCGTAGGTGCGCTGCGGGAGGATTGGCACGGGTTCAACGTGCTGCACAGCGCCGCCGCGCGTCCGGCGGCGCTCGAGGTCGGCTTCGTGCCCGGGCCGCAGGGCAAGGCGTTGCCGGCCATGCTGGGCGGCGGCGTGGAGCTGCTGTGGCTGCTGGGGGCCGACGAGTTCGACATGGGCGAGATCGGGGCCGGCACGTTCGTCGTGTATCAGGGCCACCATGGGGATCGTGGCGCCGCCGTCGCGGACGTCATCCTGCCCGGCGCCGCCTACACCGAGAAGAACGGCACTTACATGAACACCGAGGGCCGGGTGCAGCGCGGCTACACTGCCTGCCCGCCGCCAGGCGAGGCGCGCGAGGACTGGGCCATCCTGCGTGCGTTCAGCGCCGTGCTGGGCCAGCCGCTGCCGTTCGACGGCCTCGACCAGCTGCGCGCGCGCATGGCGGACAAGCATCCGGCGTTCGCCACCATCCAGGCGCTGCCCCGCCGCGGCTGCACCGACACGGCCGGGCCTGCAGGCGCGGGCGAGCTGGGCAGCGCGCCGTTTGCGTATGCCGTCCAGGACTACTATCAGACGAATCCGATCGCACGGGCGAGCAACACGATGGCCGAGTGCAGCCGCACCTACGCGGTGCCCGCTGCGGCCATCGCTGCCGAGTAGTTGAGGGCGGAGTAGGTCATGACCGGGTTCCTCGCCACGCCGTTCGGCATCCTGCTGCTGACGGTGGCCAAGACGCTGGCCATGCTGGTTCCGGTGCTGGTCAGCGTGGCCTACCTGACGCTCGCCGAGCGTAAGGTGATGGCGGCGATGCAGATGCGCCGCGGCCCGAACGTGGTGGGCCCGTTCGGCCTGCTGCAACCGTTCGCCGACGCGTTGAAAATGCTGATGAAGGAGACGATCGTGCCGACAAGCGCGAACCGGCTCCTGTTCCTGGTGGCGCCGCTGCTCACCATGACGCTGGCGATGATCGCCTGGGCCGTGATCCCGGTTGCCGAGGGCTGGGCCATCGCCGACATCAACGTGGGGATCCTGTATCTTTTCGCGATCAGCTCGCTGGGTGTGTACGGCATCGTCATCGCGGGCTGGGCCAGCAACTCCAAATACGCGTTCCTGGGCGCCATGCGCTCGGCGGCACAGATGGTGAGCTACGAAGTCAGCATGGGCTTCGTGATCGTGACGGTTCTGCTCTGTGCAGGCTCGTTGAACCTGACGGACATCGTGATGGCGCAGGAGCGGGTATGGTTCTTCATCCCGCTCTTCCCGATGTTCATCGTGTTCTTCATCAGCATCCTGGCCGAGACCAACCGGGCACCGTTCGACCTGCCGGAGGGCGAGAGCGAGATCGTGGGCGGGTTCCATGTGGAATACGGCGCGATGACGTTCGGGCTGTTCTTCCTCGGTGAATACGCGAACATGATCCTGATGTCGGCCATGACCGCCATCCTGTTCCTGGGCGGTTGGCTCAGCCCCATCCCGTTTGCGCCGTTCACCTGGGTGCCGGGACCGATCTGGCTCATCCTCAAGATCGGGCTCGTGCTGTTCATGTTCGTGTGGGTGCGTGCCACGTTCCCGCGTTATCGTTATGACCAGTTGATGCGGCTTGGGTGGAAGGTGTTCCTGCCACTCTCGCTCGGCTGGCTCGTGCTCACCGCGGGCGTGCTGCTCGCATTCGGCTGGCTTCCTGGCCAGCAAGGGGTTCAATGATGGCTATGCTCGCTGGTGCGGCGCGGGGCCTGCTGCTGACGGAACTGGTGTCCGGCCTGTGGCTCACGCTCAAGTATTTCTTCCGGCCCAAGGTCACGCTGAACTACCCGCATGAGAAGAACCCGCTGAGCCCCCGCTTCAAGGGCGAGCATGCGCTGCGCCGCTACCCCAATGGCGAGGAGCGGTGCATCGCGTGCAAGCTGTGCGAGGCCGTGTGTCCGGCGCTCGCCATCACGATCGAGGCCGAGCCGCGGGACGATGGTTCGCGGCGGACCACGCGCTACGACATCGACATGACGAAGTGCATCTATTGCGGCCTGTGCGAGGAGAGTTGCCCGGTGGACGCCATCGTCGAGGGGCCGAACTTCGAGTTCTCGGTCGAGACACGGGCGGAGCTGATGTACGACAAGAACCGCCTGCTCGCGAACGGGGACCGCTGGGAGGCGGAGCTCGCCCGACGCCTCGAGCTCGACGCGCCGTATCGCTGAAGGACTGCGTATGCTCGCCACCATCGCCTTCTACGTGTTCGCGGCCGTGCTGATCGGGTCGGCCGCGGCCGTCGTCAGCTTGCGAAACCCGGTGCACTCCGTGCTGTGCCTGATCCTCGCCTTCTTCAACGCCGCAGCGTTGTTTCTCATCGCCGGGGCCGAGTTCCTCGCGATGATCCTCGTCATCGTCTACGTGGGCGCCGTGGCCGTGCTGTTCCTGTTCGTGGTGATGATGCTCGACGTGAACTACACGCAGCTCCGCGAGGGCTTTCAGCGCTATGCGCCCGTGGGGGCCGTGGTGGGGGGCGTGTTGTTCCTCGAGCTGGCGCTCGTGCTCGGCGGCTGGCAGTTCGCGCCGGAGTCGAGCGTGCTGCGGCTTTCGACCATGCCGGACGGCATCGACAACACGCGTGCGCTGGGGCGGCTGATCTACACGGACTACGTGTTCCTGTTCCAGGCGGCCGGGCTGATCCTGATGGTGGCGATGATCGGGGCGATCGTGCTGACGCATCGCGACAAGCCCCGTACGCGGCGCCAGAGCATTGCCCGGCAGATTGCGCGGGCGCCGGAGAACACGCTGGTGATGGTGCACATGCCGGTGCACGCGGGGGTGGCGGCGTCGGACGTGCTGCGCCCATTGCCGCAGCCGGTTGCGGTGCCCGCGCTCAAGCACGCGCCTGCGCATGCCGGGGGGGACCACGCATGATCGGCGTCGGCCACTATCTTGCGGTGGGCGCCGTGCTGTTCGTGCTCGGGGTGTTCGGCATCTTCCTGAATCGGAAGAACGTGATCATCATCATGATGTCGATCGAGCTGATCCTGCTCGCAGTCAACATCAACCTCGTGGGCTTCAGCTCGGCGCTGGGCGACCTGCAGGGCCAGGTGTTCGCGCTGTTCGTATTGACGGTGGCTGCGGCCGAGGCGGCGATCGGGCTTGCGATCGTGGTGGTGTATTTCCGCAACCGCGGCTCGATCGAGGTCGAGGACGTGACGATGATGAAGGGTTGAGCGGCATGATGCTGTATGCCGTGGCCGTTTTCGCCCCGCTGCTGGGCGCGCTGGTGGCCGGGCTGCTGGGGCGCCAGATCGGCGACAGGGCGAGCCAGGCCGTGACGATCGGGTGCATGTGCCTGGCCGCCTTCTGCGGGTCGGCGAGCGTCCTGCCGTTCCTCGAGGGGACTGCCGAGCCTGCCGTGCTCGATCTCGGTCGCTGGATGGCGGTCGAAGGGTTCGAGGTGCAGTGGGCACTCCGCTACGACGCGCTGAGTGCCATGATGGTGGCGATGGTCACGTTCATCGCGACGTTGATCCATGTCTACAGCGTCGGATACATGAGCCACGACGCGACGATCCCGCGCTTCTTCAGCTACTTGTCGCTATTCAGCTTCGCCATGCTGATGCTGGTGACGGCCGACAACCTGGTGCAGCTCTTCTTCGGGTGGGAGGGCGTGGGCCTCGCGAGCTACCTGCTGATCGGCTATTGGTACGACCGGCCGAGCGCGGGCCGTGCGGCGATGAAGGCTTTCATCGTGAACCGGGTGGGGGACCTGTTCTTTGCGGTCGGCATCGCGCTCGTGTTCTGGACGTTCGGCAGCGTGGGCTTCCAGGACATCTTCGCCGCGGTGCCGGCGCACATGGACGATGCCTACCGCGTGTTCGGAGGGAGCTACCGCGCCTACGAGGTCATCGGTGTGCTGTTGTTCCTGGGCGCGATGGGCAAGTCCGCGCAGATCGGGCTGCACACCTGGTTGCCGGATGCGATGGAGGGGCCGACACCGGTTTCGGCGCTCATCCATGCAGCAACCATGGTTACGGCGGGCGTGTTCCTCATGGCGCGCATGTCGCCCATCATGGAATACGCGCCCGGTGCTCTGGGTCTCGTCACCTTCATCGGCGCGACCACGTGCCTGTTCGCGGCGACCATCGGGTGCACGCAGACGGACATCAAGCGCATCATCGCCTACTCCACCTGTTCGCAGCTCGGCTACATGTTCGTGGCGGCCGGGGTAGGGGCCTACCAGGCCTCGGTGTTTCACCTCTTCACGCACGCTTTCTTCAAGGCGCTGCTGTTCCTGGGCGCAGGCAGCGTGATCCATGCTATGTCGGACGAGCAGGACATCCGCCGCATGGGCGGGATTTGGCGGCGCATCCCCGTGACGTACGCCGTCATGTGGATCGGCAGCCTGGCGCTCGCCGGCATTCCTTTCTTTGCCGGCTACTACTCGAAGGACGCAATCCTCGAGGCAGCCTGGGCGCGGCATTCCGCCGTGGGCCAGTACGGCTTCTGGTGCGGCATCATCGCAGCACTGCTGACGGCGTTCTATTCGTGGCGGCTGCTCATCCTCGTGTTCCACGGCAAGCCGCGCGCGGACCAGAGCACCATGGACCATGTGCACGAGAGCCCGGCCTCCATGCTCGTGCCGCTCGTGCTGCTGGCTACCGGTGCCGTGCTGACGGGCATGGTGTTCGAGGGTGATTTCGTGGGCCATGCCTGGCGCGAGTTCTGGGGGGCGGCGATCCATAACCGCCCCGGCAACGACGTTCTCGAGGCCATGCACCACGTGCCTCGCTTCATCGCGCTGCTGCCCACCCTGGTCGGCGTGCTCGGCATCGGGATCGCCTACCTCATGTATGTGGCCGTACCCCGGTTGCCGGCGCGCGTGGCCGGGGCGCTCGGGCCGGTGTACCGTTTCGTGCTGAACAAGTGGTATTTCGATGAGCTCTACGACCGCATCTTCCTCCGCCCCTCGATCGCGCTCGCCCGGCTGCTGTGGCAGGTGGGCGATGCGCGGCTGATCGACGGGGTGCCCAACGGTGTGGCGTCGCTCGCGGCCGACGGCAGCCGGCAGGCGGTGCGGCTGCAGACCGGCTCGATCGCGGCCTACGCTTTCACCATGTTGATCGGCCTCGTCGTGCTCGTCAGCGTCTTCCTGGTGTTCCGATGACCCCGCTGATGAACGCCGCCGGCTTCCCCATCCTCTCGGTCGTCACCTGGTTGCCGCTCGTCGGCGCGCTGTTCATTCTCACCGTTCGGGGCGAGGACGAGGTGGTGGCCGGCAACTCCCGCTGGGCAGCGCTGTGGACGAGCCTCATCGTGTTCGCCATCAGCCTCGTGCTCTGGGCGCGGTTCGACGTCAACGAGCCAGGCTTCCAGTTCCAGGAAAGTCTTGCCTGGCTGCCCGAATTCGGCGTGGGCTACCGCATGGGCGTCGATGGCATCTCGGTGCTTTTCGTGCTGCTCAGCACCGCGCTGGTGCCGATCTGCATCCTGGCGAGCTGGGAGAGCATCACGAACCGGGTTCGCGAGTACATGATCGCGTTCCTCGTGCTCGAGACGATGATGGTGGGCATGTTCTCGGCCCAGGACTTCGTCGTGTTCTACATGTTCTTCGAGGGCGTGCTGATCCCGATGTTCCTCATCATCGGAGTGTGGGGCGGCCCGCGCCGCGTTTATGCGAGTTTCAAGTTCTTCCTCTATACGCTCGCCGGCTCCATCCTGATGCTGCTCGCCCTGCTGGCCATCTGGTACAGCGCCGGCACGACGGACCTGGCCGTGCTGATGCAGGCACAGTTCCCGGGGCGGATGCAGACGTGGTTGTTCCTCGCCTTCTTCGCGTCGTTCGCGGTCAAGGTCCCGATGTGGCCCGTGCACACCTGGTTGCCGGACGCGCACGTCGAGGCACCCACCGCAGGCTCCGTCATTCTCGCGGGCGTGCTGCTCAAGATGGGCGCCTACGGGTTCCTGCGGTTCACCTTGCCCATGCTGCCCGAGGCGACGGCCCGGTTCGCGCCCTGGATGTTTGCGCTTGGGGTTGTCGCCGTCATCTACACGTCCCTCGTGGCACTCGCGCAGACGGACATGAAGAAGCTGATCGCCTACTCGTCCGTCGCGCACATGGGCGTGGTAGTAATCGGAATCTTCACCGTGAATGCGCAGGGGCTGCAGGGGGCACTGTTCCAGATGCTGAGCCATGGCGTGGTTTCGGCTGCGCTCTTCTTGTGCGTTGGCGTCATCTACGACCGGCTGCACACGCGCGAGATAGACCGCTATGGCGGCGTCGCCCGGCCCATGCCCGGTTACGCGCTCATGTTCATGGTGTTCACCATGGCGAGCGTCGGGCTGCCCGGCACGTCCGGGTTCGTGGGCGAGTTCCTGGTGCTGGTGGGTGCGTTCAAGGTGAGCTTCTGGCTCGCGCTGTTGGGCTCCCTGGGCATGGTGCTCGGTGCCGGCTACATGCTGTGGCTGTATCGCCGCGTGGTGTTCGGGGCGGTCACGCGGGACGAGGTGCGGGCCATGCTCGACCTGTCGCCGCGGGAGATAGCGATCTTCGCACCGCTCGTGGCGCTCACCTTGTGGATGGGCGTCTACCCCTCGAGCTTCACCCAGTTCTTCGACGCGACGGTGCACGCCATGGTCGAGCACCACGTGGCCGCGTTGCAGGCCACGCGCCTTGCCGGGATCATGCCATGATGGACTTCAACTGGACGTTGGCCGCGCCCGAGATCGCGCTGGCCCTTTCGGCCATGGCTATCCTGCTGCTGGGCGTAGTGAAGCCGACCAGCGACGCCGTGCAGAAATCCTTCGTCGCGACCATGCTCGCGCTCGCGGCGCTCATTCTGGCCGCCGTGCTCGTGGTATCGACGCCCGACGGCACGGCCTATCGCGGGCTCATCGCCGTCGATGGCTTCGCGCGCTTCATGAAGCTGCTGATCCTGGTCGGCGCCGGGCTGTCGGCCATCCTGGCGCTCGACTTCAACGCGCGGGAGGGGATCGCGCGGTTCGAATTCCCGGTGCTGATCCTGCTCTGCACCACCGGCATGATGGTGATGTGTAGCACCAACAATCTCATGACGCTGTATCTCGGGCTCGAGTTGCAGTCGCTCGCCATCTACGTCATGTGCGCATTTGCGCGGGACGACGTGCGGTCTTCCGAGGCGGGGCTGAAATACTTTGTGCTGGGGGCGCTCGCTTCGGGGCTGCTGCTATATGGCATCTCGCTCTGCTACGGGTTCGCGGGCACCATGCAATTCAACGAGCTCGCGCGGGTCATTTCCTCGCCGGGCGCGGCGTCCGCCGGGCTCGTGGTGGGCGTCGTGTTCATCGTGGCCGGGCTCGCGTTCAAGCTGAGCGCCGTGCCGTTCCATATGTGGACGCCGGACGTCTACGAGGGCGCGCCCACGCCCGTGACGGCGTTCATGTCCATGGCGCCGAAGGTGGCGGCAATCGCGCTCATGCTGCGGGCGCTCGAGGTGCCGTTCGGGCAGTTGCTGCAGCAATGGACGGGGCTGATCGTGTTGATCTCCATCGCCTCCATGTTGCTGGGAGCGCTGGCTGCCATTGGGCAGACCAGCATCAAGCGGCTGATGGCCTATTCGAGCATCGGGCATATCGGCTACGCGCTTGTGGGGCTCGCCACCGGCACGGCCGAGGGCGTGCGCGGCGTCATGGTCTACATGGTCACCTACGTATTCATGAGCGCGGGCGTGTTCGCCTGCATCGTGTCCATGCGGCGCCGCGGGGTTGCGCTGGAACGGATCAGCGACCTGTCGGGCCTCGCCCGCACGGACCCGGGGCTGGCACTCGCCATGGCGGTGTTCATGTTCAGCATGGCCGGCATCCCGCCCTTCTCGGGCTTCTTCGGCAAGCTGTACGTGTTCCTGCCGGCCATCCAGTCCGGCTACTTCGCGCTCGCGGTCATCGGCGTGCTCACCAGCGTGGTCGGCGCCTACTACTACCTGCGGATCGTGAAGGTGATGTATTTCGATGCTGCCGAGCCCGCGTTCGACGCGCGTCCGACCTCGATCAGCTTCGTGGCCGGCGTTGGCGCGCTCGTCACGGCGCTGTTCTTCGTCTTTCCGGCCCCGGTCGTGGGCGCGGCGCAGGCGGCGGCCCGCGTGCTGTTCCGCTGAGCCGCGGGCATGATGATCCCGCTGTGATGCACGTGCCATGATGCTCGTCGTGGACGCCGGCAACACCAACGTGGTGTTCGCCGTGCACGACGGTACCGGCTGGATCGGCACGTGGCGCATCGCGACCGAGCCGCAGCGGACGTCCGACGAGTATGCCGTGTGGCTGCTCACGCTGCTCAAGTTGTCCAACATCGATCCAGCCACCATCGACCGCACCGTGATCGGCACCGTCGTGCCCGCCGCCCTCTACCATCTGCGCCGCCTGTGCCGGGACTGGTTCAGCACGGAGCCGCTGATCGCCCGATCAAGCCTGGACTGGGGGTTCAAGATCAAGGTCGACAACCCGGCCGAGGTCGGGGCGGACCGGCTGCTCAACTCCCTGGCCGCGCACCAGGCCTACCGGGGGCCGCTCGTGGTGATCGACTTCGGCACCGCCACCACCTTCGACGTGATCGACGTCGACGGGGCCTATCTCGGCGGCGTCATCGCCCCGGGCATCAATCTCTCGATCGAGGCGCTGCACAAGGCCGCAGCCCGGCTCCCCCGCATCGGCATCGGGCGGCCCCAGGCCGTGATCGGGCGGAGCACCGTGCCCGCCATGCAGTCCGGCATCTACTGGGGTTACGTGGGGCTCATCGAAGGCCTCATCGCCCGCATAAAGGCCGAGTACGACAGCCCGCTCCAGGTGGTCGCCACAGGCGGACTTGCACCCCTTCTGGCCGAGGGCACGACCGTCATCGGCATCATAGACCCCGACCTCACGCTCGATGGGCTCCGCCTGTTGGCCGAACGCAACCCCGCACCCACATATAATCGCGACAGAACGCGTTTACCCGAAGGCGACTAGATGAACACCCAATCCGACGGCCTCGCCTTCCTGCCCTTGGGCGGGACGGGCGAGATCGGCATGAACCTCAACCTCTACCGCTGCGGCGGCAAGTATCTCGCCATCGATTGCGGGATCGGCTTCGGGGGCAGCGAAAATCCCGAGGTCGAAATCATGATGCCCGACCCGGGCTTCATCGCCGGCCAGCGGGACTTGCTGCTCGGCCTCGTGATCACGCATGCACACGAGGACCACATCGGCGCCGTGGCCCATCTGTGGCGCCAGTTACGCTGCCCCGTGTATGCCACGCCATTCGCCACTGCCGTGCTGAAGCGCAAGCTGGGCGAGGCGGGGCTCGCCAACGAGGTCCGTATCCACACCATCCAGCCCGGCGGTTCGTTCGAGCTCGGGCTGTTCAAGCTGCAGTTCATTCCCGTCGCGCACTCCATCCCGGAGAGCCAGGCGCTGGTGATCCGCACGCCTTTCGGCACGGTGCTGCACACGGGCGACTGGAAGATCGACGGCGCGCCGCTCGTGGGGCTGCCCACAGACGAGGCGGCGTTCAAGGCGCTGGGCGACGAGGGCGTGCTCGCCATGGTGTGCGACAGCACGAACGCCATGGTGGACGGGCACTCGGGCTCCGAGGAGGAGGTGCGGGACAGCCTGGTGCGGCTGATCGGCAGCATCAAGCACGGGCGCATCGCCGTGACCTGCTTTGCGAGCAACGTGGCGCGCGTGCAGAGCGTCGCTTTCGCAGCCCAACGTGCCGGGCGTACGGTGGCGCTGGTGGGGCGGAGCCTACGTAACCTGGAGGCGGCCGCGCGCGAGTGCGGCTACCTGCGGAGTACCCCCGAGTTCGTGCCCGAGGAGGCGGCCGGCAGCATTCCGGACGACAACCTGCTGATCCTGGTCACGGGCAGCCAGGGGGAGCCGCGGAGCGCACTGGCGCGGATCAGCGCCGACACGCACCCCAACATCGCGCTCGGCGAGGGCGACACGGTCATCTACTCGAGCCGCATGATCCCGGGCAACGAGCGGGGCATCATCAGCATCCAGGATGCGTTGGTGCGCCGGGGTGTGAAGGTCATCACGGACGACGATTTCATGACCCACGTGTCCGGCCACCCGGCGCGGGAGGAGTTGCGGGCGCTCTATCGCCTCGTGCGGCCGAAGTTCTCCGTGCCGGTGCATGGCGAGTGGCGGCATCTGACGGCCCATGCGGAGCTCGCGCGCGGGATGCAGGCGACGCCGATGCTGCTGGAGGACGGCGACATCCTGCAGCTGGCGCCGGGCAGGCCGGAGATCGTGGACAGCGCGCCCGTCGGGCGGCTGGTGCTGGATGGTGACCGCCTGGTGCCGCTCGATGGCCCGGTGCTCGCGGCCAGGCGGCGCATGCTGTTCAATGGCGTGGTGCTTGGCAGCGCGGCCATGGACTCGTCGGGACGCCTGGTGGGCAAGCCGCAGGTGAGCGCGCCCGGGCTGTTCGAGCCGGACGACCCGGAGACGGTGCGGGTGACGAAGGAGTTCGCACAGGGCCTGAGCGGCCTGCCCGCCGGCGTCCGCGACGATGCGTCGGCGCTGGCGGACGCGGCGCGGACTGCGCTGCGCCGGGCGCTCGGGCGCAGACTGCAGAAGAAGCCGATGGTGGACGTGCACCTGTTGCGGGTCTAGCCGGCATGGCGTGGTTCACCAGCTTCGTGGTGTTCACCATGATCTGGTGGACCGTGCTGTTTGCCGTGCTGCCGTTCGGCACGCGCCCCGAGTCGGAGCCGGATGCGGCGACGGGCTGGCGGGGGGCGCCGGCTCGGCCGCTGATGGCACGCAAGCTGTTGGCGACCACTGCGATCGCGGTGGTGCTGTGGGGCGGGGCGATGCTGCTGATCGGGTCGGACTGGCTAAGCTTCCGCGGCGCGTCCGTAACAGGCTGATCGTTTTGGAGGCAGTTGCGCTGAGAGTGTGCGAAGCCTGCTCGGGATCGCAAATAGACCGAGCAGGCTGCACATTTTCCGTTGGACGGCTTTTGCCGATCCTTGCCATCATGCTTGACGAAGGCAGGGATCCTTCCCTGCCTGGCCACGTGACTGGCGTTTCCTCCCTAAACTAGGCCCGCTGCGCCGAGGCGCGCGGGCCTGTTTTTTTGTTAGCCTGCGTCATGTACGATGTCACGTCGTTTCCGGTGCTGGTTGCATCTTTCCTGCCACAATCGATGTTGCGATGCACAAAAATTGCGTTGTAGCCGGACGGCTTGACCGATCCGAAGCCTGTTCGTGGACCATCGCTGCGCGTAGTGTCCGCGCTCCGCCGCCCAGGAATCGTCCATGCGCCTGTCCCGCTCGCTCGTGCCCACCCTCAAGGAGAACCCGGCCGAGGCGCTGATCGCCTCGCATCGCCTGATGCTGCGGGCCGGGCTCGTGCGCCAGGTGGCAGCCGGGATCTACGCTTGGCTCCCGGCGGGGTGGCGGGTGCTGCACAACATCATGGACGTGGTCCGGCAGGAGCAGGACCGCGTGGGTGCGCAGGAGTTGCTGATGCCCACCATGCAGTCGGCCGATCTGTGGCGGGAGGCCGGGCGGTATGACGCGTACGGGCCGGAGATGTTGCGCATCAAGGACCGGCACGAGCGGGACCTGATCTATGGGCCGACGAACGAGCTGCAGATCGCGGACCTCATGCGCCAGTCGATTCGCTCCTACAAGGAGTTGCCGCAGACCCTCTACCACATACAGTGGAAGTTCCGGGACGAGACACGGCCCCGGTTCGGCGTGATGCGCGGCCGCGAGTTCCTGATGAAGGACGGCTACAGCTTCGACCTGGACCAGGAGGGCGCCGTACGGTCCTACCGGACGATGATGCTGTCCTACCTGCGCACATTCCGCCGCCTCGGCGTGCGCGCCGTGCCGATGGCGGCCGACACCGGGCCGATCGGGGGGGACCTCAGCCACGAGTTCCACATCCTGGCGCCGACGGGGGAGAGCCAGGTGTTCTACGACTCGCAGGTCGAGGAGGTCGAGATCGGCACGGACCTCGACCACACGGACCCGGCGGCGCTCGAGCGGTTCTTCCAGGCCGTGACGAAGCCCTATGCGGCAACCGACGAGAAGCACGATCTGGCGGCCTGGGCGCAGGTGCCGGAGGAGCGGCGGCGCGAGGGGCGGGGGATCGAGGTGGGCCAGGTGTTCAACTTCGGCACGCTCTACAGCGAGCTCGTGGGCCTGAAGGTCCCTGGCCCGGACCAGGCGGCGGTGCACCCGAACATGGGCAGCTACGGCATCGGCGTGAGCCGGCTCGTGGGGGCGCTGATCGAGGCGCATCACGACGAGGCCGGTATCATCTGGCCGGACGAGGTGGCGCCGTTCCGGGCGGCGATCCTGAACCTCAAGCAGGGCGACGTGGCAACGGACGCGGTGTGCGAGCAGGCCTACCGCCACTTCGCGGGCCAGGCGCTGTATGACGACCGGGCAGAGCGGGCCGGGGTCAAGTTTGCGGATGCGGACCTGATGGGGCACCCCTGGCAGCTCGTGGTGGGCCCGCGCGGGGCCGCCGCCGGCACGGTGGAGCTGAAGCGGCGGGCAACGGGCGAACGGCAGGAGCTACCGCTCGAGGCCGCGTTGACCCATATCCTTTAGATGTTCAATGCATTCGAGCGGGCCGTGGCCGGGCGTTACCTCCGGGCCCGGCGGGGCGAGCGCTTCGTCAGCGTCATTGCCGGGTTCAGCCTGGTCGGCATCGCGCTGGGGGTGGCGACGCTGATCATCGTCATGTCCGTCATGGGCGGGTTCCAGACGGACCTGCTGAGCCGGATCCTCGGGTTCAACGGGCATGTCGGCGTGTATGGTCAGGGAGCGCGGCTGCAGAACTACGAGGCACTCACGGCCAAGGTGCGCGGGATTCCGGGCGTGGTGTCGGCCGCGCCCGTGGTGGACGGCCAGGTGCTGCTGAACGGCCCGGGGGGGCAGAACGCGGGCGGCATGGTGCGCGGCATCAGCCAGGCTGACATCCGGCAACTCCCGGCGGTGGCCGGCAACATCCGGCAGGGCTCGCTCGATGCGTTCAAGGGCGAGGACGCGATCGTCATCGGCGTGGGCCTCGCGGGCAAGTTCGGGCTGGGGGTGGGAGACACGCTGACCCTGCTCTCGCCGCAGGGGGCGGCCACGGCGTTCGGCACGGTGCCGCGGGTGCGGGCCTACCAGGTGGCGGCGATCTATCAGGTGGGGATGAACGAATACGACACGAGCTTCGTGTTCCTGCCGCTCGAGGCGGCGCAGATCTTCTTCCAGCAGATGGGCCAGGCCGGGCACATCGAGGTGGTGGCGGACGACGTGCGGAGCGTGCGGCGCATCCGGGCCGCCATCACGCAGGCGCTGTCGGGCGAGCGGGTGCGGGTGGTCGACTGGGAGCAGAACAACAATAGCTTCTTCGCCGCCGTCCAGGTGGAGCGGAACGTGATGTTCCTGATCTTGACGCTGATCATCCTGGTCGCGGCATTCAACGTGGTCTCGAGCCTGATCATGATGGTGAAGGACAAGACGCGGGACATCGCGATCCTGCGGACCATCGGGGCCGGGCGGGGGGCGGTGATGCGCATCTTCCTCATGGCGGGCGCTTCGGTCGGCGTCACGGGCACGGTGCTGGGCGTGGTGCTGGGCGTGCTGTTCTGCCTGAACATCCAGACCATCCAGGGCTGGGTGGAGGCGGCGACGGGGAGCCAGGTGTTCAACCCGGAGGTGTATTACCTTACGCACCTGCCGAGCCGGCTCGACCCGGCGGAGGTTGCGCAGGTGATGCTGATGGCGCTCGGGCTCAGCCTGCTGGCCACGCTCTATCCGAGCTGGCGGGCGGCGCGTACGGACCCGGTCGAGGCGTTGCGGCATGAGTGAGGCCGCCCTCGAGTTGCGGGCGGTCAGCCGCGCCTATCGCAGCGGCGACCACGACCTGCAGGTGCTTTCGGGCGCGGACCTGGTGCTGCGGCCGGGCGAGATCGTGGCGCTGGTGGCGCCGTCGGGCACGGGCAAGAGCACGTTGCTGCACCTGGCCGGGCTGCTGGAGCGGCCGGATGCCGGGGCGGTCTTCGTTGGTGGGCAGGATGCCGGGCAGCTCCCGGACCCGGTGCGGACGGCCATCCGGCGGGACCGGATCGGGTTCGTGTATCAGTCGCACCACCTGCTGGCGGAGTTCACGGCGATCGAGAACGTGGTGCTGCCGCAGATGGTGGCGAACAAGAGCCGCAAGGAGGCGCGGGTCCGGGCCAAGGGGTTGTTGGAGGCGTTCGGGCTCGGGCATCGGCTGGACCATCTGCCGGGCAAGCTCTCGGGCGGGGAGAAGCAGCGCGTGGCGATCGCGCGGGCGCTGGCCAACGCGCCGGCCGTGCTGCTGGCGGACGAACCGACGGGGAACCTGGACGTCGCGACCTCCGCGCTGGTGTTCGACGAGCTGATGGCGAGCGTGCGCGGGCAAGGCGTGGCGGGGCTGATCGCGACGCACAACCCGGAGCTTGCGGCGCGGATGGACCGGCGCGTGACGCTGCGCGATGGCAAGGTGGTAGAGGTCTAGGATGGCGCATGCCGGGTTCGTGCACCTGCGGGTGCATTCGAGCTACTCGCTGAGCGAGGGTGCCATCAAGGCGGACAGGATCGCGCAGCTGGCCCGCGACGCCGGGATGCCGGCGGTGGCTATCACGGATAGTGGCAACCTGTTCGGCGCGCTCGAGTTCAGCCAAGCCTGCGTGGGGCGGGGTGTGCAGCCGATCGTGGGGTGCCAGATCGCGCTGCGCCGCGAGGACCCGCGCCTGCTGCCGGACCCGGTCGTGGTGCTGGCGCAGGATGCGGCGGGGCTGGCCAACCTGCAGCGCCTGTCCTCGCGCGGGTTCATGGAGTCCGACCCGCAGGATCCGGTGTTGCCGCTGCAGGCGCTGCTGGAGCATGCCGACGGGCTGTGGCTGCTCACGGGCGGCACTCGCGGCCCGGTCGCGCGCATGCTGGCCGAGGGGCGCGTGGCCGACGCCGAGGCGCTGCTGGCCCGGCTGCGCGAGGCCTTCCCGGACCGGGCCCTGATGGAGCTGCACCGCCATGGCCTTGCCGTGGAGCGTGCCATCGAGCCGGGGCTGATCGATCTGGCGGACCGGTTCGGCATGCCGCTGGTGGCCACCAACGAGTGCTTCTTCGCCAAGCCTTCGATGCATGCCGCGCACGACGCGCTGCTGTGCATCGCCGATGGACGCCAGGTGAGCGAGCAACAGCGGCGGCGCGTGTCGCCGGAGGCCTGGTTCAAGCCGGCCGCGGCCATGGAACAGCTATTCGCGGACCTGCCCGAGGCGTGCAGCAACACGCTCGCGGTGGCCCAGGGCTGCGCGGTGATGGCCGAGACGCGCAAGCCGCTGCTGCCGGTGTCGCCGAAGGTGCGGGCCGGGCAGACGGAGGAGCAGACGCTGGGCGCCATGGCCGCGGAGGGCCTGGTGCGGCGCATGGATGCATTGGGCGCCGACCCGCCGACGCGGGAGCGGTACGCGACGCAGCTGGACTACGAGCTCGGCGTCATCGCGCGCATGGGCTTCCCCGGCTACTTCCTGATCGTGGCCGACTTCATCCAATGGGCCAAGGCGCACGGCATCCCAGTGGGGCCGGGCCGCGGCTCCGGCGCGGGCTCCGTCGTGGCGTGGGCGCTCACCATCACGGACCTCGACCCGCTGCGCTGGGGGCTGCTGTTCGAGCGGTTCCTGAACCCCGAGCGCGTGTCCATGCCGGACTTCGACATCGATTTCTGCCAGGAGCGGCGGGACGAGGTGATCGCCTATGTCCGCGGCGAGTATGGGCGGGACCGGGTGGCGCAGATCATCACCTTCGGCAAGCTGCAAGCCCGGGCGGCGGTGCGGGACGTGGGGCGCGTGCTGGGCTTGCCGTTCGGCCAGGTGAACCGGGTGGCCGAGCTCATCCCGAACAACCCGGCCAAGCCCGTGACGCTCGCCGAGGCCATCGAGGGCGAGGCGCGGCTGCAGGAGATGCGGGACACGGACGAGGCCGTGAAGCGCCTGCTCGAGGTCGCGCTGCAGCTGGAGGGGCTGTACCGCCACGCCAGCACGCATGCGGCCGGCGTGGTGATCGGGGACCGGCCGCTGGTGGAGCTGGTACCCCTGTATCGCGATCCGAAGACGGACACGCTCGTCACCCAGTACTCCATGAAATACGTCGAGCAGGCGGGCCTCGTGAAGTTCGACTTCCTGGGGCTCACCACGCTCACCATCCTGCGCCAGGCGGTCGAGAACCTGGCCGGGCTGGGGGTGGAGGTGGACCTGGACCGGTTGCCGCTGGACGATGCGCGGACGTACGAAATGCTGTCGCGCGGCGATGCGGGCGGCGTGTTCCAGTTCGAGAGCCAGGGCATGCGGGACGTGCTGCGCCAGATGCGGCCCGACCGCTTCGAGGATTTGATCGCGGTGGGTGCGCTGTATCGCCCGGGGCCCATGGCGAACATCCCTGATTATTGCCGGCGCAAGCATGGCGAGGCCTGGGAGGCGCCGCACGAGGAGATCCGGGCGATCCTGGCCGAGACCTACGGCATCATCGTCTATCAGGAACAGGTCATGCAGATCGCCCAGGTGATGGGCGGCTACAGCCTGGGCGGGGCAGACCTGCTGCGGCGCGCGATGGGCAAGAAGATCCGCTCCGAGATGGAGCAGCAGCGGCAGATCTTCACCGAAGGTGCCGAGGGGCGCGGGATCTCGCCCGAGAAGGCGACCGAGGTGTTCGACCTCATGGCGAAGTTCGCGGACTATGGGTTCAACAAAAGCCACGCGGCCGCCTATGCGCTGGTCAGCTACCAGACCGGCTGGATGAAGGCGAACCACCCGGTGGCGTTCCTCGCCGCGTGCCTCAACCTGGCCGTCAGCAACACCGACAAGATCGCCGCGCTGAGGCAGGAGGCGCAGCGGATGGGGATCGAGGTGCTGCCGCCGGACATCAACCGCTCGGGCGCGCTGTTCGCCGTGGAGGTGGGCGAGGATGGGGTGCAGCGCATCCGCTACGCGCTGGCGGCGGTAAAGAAGGTAGGCCACGCGGCGATGGTGGGGCTGGTCCAGGCGCGTGGGGCCAAGCCGTTCGCCTCCATGGCGGAGTTCGCGCAGCGGATCGACCCGCGGAACCTGAACCGCATGCAGCTCGAGAACCTGGCGCGTGCCGGGGCCTTCGATGGCATGCACAAGAACCGGGCGCAGGTGTTCCAGGGTGCGGACACGCTGCTGCGCCGGGCCGTGGCGGTGGCCGAGGAGGCGGCGAGTGGCCAGGTGGCGCTGTTCGGGGGCGGGCCGAGCGCCCCCGAGCCGCTGCGGCTGCCCGATGTGCCGGACTGGACGGAGATGGACCGGCTGGCCTTCGAGGCGGAGGCGATCGGGTTCCACCTGACGGCCCATCCGCTCGACAGCTACGGCCCGGCGCTCCGGCGGCTCGGGGCCATCGCCTCCCACCAGCTGGAGCCGCGCGCACGCCAGGGCGTCACGCGCGCGCGCGTGGCGGGCTGCGGGGTGGCCAGCAAGGAGCGGCGGACGCGGACGGGGAGCCAGATGGCGTGGATCCGCCTGTCGGACCAGGGCGGCAGCTTCGAGGTGACGGTGTTCAGCGAGGTGCTGGGGGCGGCGCGGGACGTGCTGAAGGCCGGGCGGGCGGTGCTGATGGGCGTGGAACTGAAGCTCGAGGGTGACACGGTTCGGATCACGGCCACGGATTGCCGCGCGCTGGACGATGCGGCCGCCGAGGCGGGCACGGGGATGCGGGTCTGGCTGGATAAGTCCGAGGCCGTTCCGCACATCAAGGCGATGCTGGAGCGGGAAGCCAAGGGGCGCGGGACCGTCACGCTGGTGCCGCGGCTGGACGAGGCGCAGGCGGTGGAGATCACGCTCCCGGGGCGGTTCCAGCTCGGGCCGCGGTTCATGCAGGCGCTGAAGGTCGTGCCGGGGGTGGAGCGGGTGGAGGAGGGGTAGGGACGGCGTGTTCTGGTTCGTCGTCGCGAGCATAGCGTGCGGCCCAGGCGCGGCCTGGGGCAGGCTTGTGGCCCCTGGGTCGCCACGCCTTCGGCTCGCGATGACGGGGTGTGGCGGCCGCGGCAGTAGCTCAGCCGCGTACCACGAGCGCGATCCCGGTCAGCAAAAGCAGCCCCAGGATCATGCGCCGGAACGCCTCTGCCGGGATGTGGCGGTAGAGGCGGGAGCCGATCCAGGACGGGAGCAGCACGCAGGGCACCGTCCAGAGCAGCAGGTGGCCGACCTCGAGGGTGAGGAGGCCGGATGCGGCGTAGGAGACCACGCTCGCGGCCTGGGTGGTGATGAGGAAGGCCTGGAACGTGGCGCGGGCTTCGTCTCGCGGCCAGCCGCGCAGCGTGATCCACAGGGTGGGTGCAGGGCCGCCGAGGCCTGCGAGACCGCCCATCGCGCCGCCCAGCAGACCGGCCGCCATGTCGGCGCGCGGGCCGCCCCAAGCGATACGGGGTAGCCGCCGGGCCGCGAGCATCAGTGGGCAGTAGAGGCAGAGCAGAATGCCCACGCCGAGGCGGAAGGCGTGGACCTCGACCCAGGGCAGCACGGCCACGCCGAGCGGCACGCCAGCGATGCCGGCGGCCACCATGGGCGCGGCCCGGCGCCAGCGCAGCGCGGGCAGCACGCCGCGGATGGAGAGTGCCTGCCCGGCGATGGAGCTCAGCACGATCAGCGGCGCCGCCACGGTGGGCGGCAGTGCGCCGGCCCAGAACACCGTGCAGACGAGGCCCAGCGCGAAGCCGGACAGGCCCTGCGCAAGGCCGCCGAGGGCAGCGCCGAGGAGGATGAGAGGCTCCGGCACGTTACGCCATCACGCGGTCAGGACGGGTCATCGGCGAATGCAAACCGCGGAGGCCTACACGATGGTCTGAGACCTCCGTCATCGGTGCCGGGCAGGCACTTGTAACCGGCTGTGAACTGCTTTGCCTGGCGCGCAACGACGTTCAGTAATCCCCCGGCGCAATCACGTTCTGCGGCTGGTTCGACAGCGCCGCACGCATGGTCTCTGCCGACTTGATCCGGATGTCCCAATGCGCCTCGGGCGTGAGGTAGGCGGAGTGGGGCGTGATGATCAGGCGGCCCAGCAGCCAGGGTGCCCGGGCGCGGTAGGCGGCGAGGAGCTTCGGGACGGGCTCCACAGGCGGCTCAACCGGCAGCACGTCGAGGCCCGCGCCGGCCAGATGATCATCGTGGAGCGCGTCGTGCAGCGCGTCCGTGTCCATGTTGGTGCCGCGGGCCGTGTCGATGAACACGGCCCCGCGCGGCATGGCGGCGAACTGCGCGGCGCCCATCATGCGGACGCTCTCGGGCGTGTGCGGCAGGTGCATGCTCACCACGTCGGATTGCTCGCACAAGGCCATCAGCGAGGGGGCGCGGTGGATGCCCAGCGCCAGCTCGGCGCCGTTCGGGCGGTAGGGGTCGTAGAACACGACGCGCATGCCGAGCGCCTTGGCGCGGAGGGCGGCGGCGGTGCCGATACGGCCGAGGCCCACCACGCCGAAGGTTTGCGTGGAGGCGCGGCGGAGCACGGGGTGCTGCATGGCGAACCAGGGCGCGGGCGGCTCGGCGCGCTGCAGGTCGTGGTGCAGCAGCAAGCCGCGGCGGAGCGCCAGCATCAGCGCGATGGCGTGGTCCGCGACCTCCGTGGTGCCGTAATCGGGCACGTTGCAGACCGTGATGCCCCGGGCCGCGGCCGCGGTGCGGTCGATGCGGTCGTAGCCGACGCCCATGCGGACGATGGCGCGGAGCCGGGGCATGCGGTCCATGTCGGTGGCGGTGCAGAATTGGCGGAATAGCATGAGGCCCTCGACCTGGCCGCAATCCTCGTCCGACAGGTCGGCGAGCGCCTTCGTGTCGCGGAACAGGATGGTGGCGCCCTCGCCGTGGACCCGGCGCTCCTCGAGGTCCGTCTCGTACATGCGCTCCGGGTAGAGGATGGTGGGCATCGTGGGTGGCGCTCCCTGTCTTGGCCTTCGTGGGTTTTGGCCTGGGTAGGCCGGCTTTCCCCGGTTGCCAAGCGCCGGGGCCTCGCGCAGCCTGCCTTTGGATCCAATACGGGGACTTGGCATGAACGGTGCGGAAAGCCTGGTGCACACGTTGTTGGCGGCGGGCGTGGACACGTGCTTTTCCAACCCGGGCACGTCCGAGATGCACTTCGTGGCGGCGCTGGACCGGATCCCCGGCATGCGCTGCATCCTCGGGCTCCAGGAAAACGTCGTGACGGGTGCCGCCGACGGTTATGCGCGGATGACGGGGAAGCCGGCCTGCACGCTGCTGCATTGCGGGCCGGGGCTCGCGAACGGGCTGGCCAATCTGCACAATGCGCGCCGGGCGCGGAGCCCGATCGTGAACATCGTGGGCGACCAGGCGACGCATCACCGCATCCTGGATGCGCCGCTGACGGCCGACACGGACGGGTTCGCGCGCGGCGTGTCGGGCTGGGTGCGCACGGCGTCGCATGCGGCCGACGTGGGGGCGGACGCGGCGGCCTGCGTGCAGGCGGCGGGCGGCTGGCCAGGGGTGGTGGCGACGCTGATCCTGCCGAGCGACACATGCTGGGACGAGGGGGGCGTGGTCGCGGCACCGCTGCCGCATTTGGCGCCGGGCCAGGCGGCGCCGAGTGCTGTGGAGGATGCTGCGCGGGCGTTGCGGGCGGGCAAGGCCATGCTGATCCTGGGCGGCCTCGCGCTGCGCGGGGAGGCGTTGGCGATGGCGGGCGGCATCGTGGCGGCCACGGGCGCGGCCATGCTGGCGCAGACGAGCAACGCGCGGATCGAGCGTGGGGCCGGGCGGATGCCGATCGAGCGGGTGCCGTATCCGGTGGACGCCGCCGTGAAGGCGCTCGAGGGCGTGGAGCAGCTGATCCTGGTGGGCGCGACCGAGCCTGTGGGGTTCTTCGCCTACCCGGGGAAGCCGGGGCGGATGGCGCCGCCGGGTGCGCAGGTCACGGTGCTCACACGCCCCGAGCAGGATGCCGGGGAGGCATTGGCCCGGCTTGCGGCGGCGCTGGGCGTGGCGCCGGCGCAAGCTCCGGCGCGCACGCGGCCCGAGCGGGTGCGGGGGGCCATCAACCCGGAGAGCTTCGCCCAGGCACTGGCGGCCCTGCTGCCGGAGGGGGCCGTGGTGGCCGATGAGAGCGTGAGCTTCGGGCGATCGCTGTTCCCCGTCACGCAGCACGCGGCCCCGCATGACTGGCTCCAGATCACGGGTGGGGCCATCGGCTGCGGCATCCCGCTCGCGACCGGCGCTGCGGTGGGCGCGCCAGGACGGCGGGTGATCAACCTGCAGGCGGACGGCTCGGCGATGTATACGCTCCAGGGCCTCTGGACCCAGGCGCGGGAGCAGCTGGACGTGACGACGGTCATCCTCAGCAACCGCAGCTACGCCATCCTGCTCGGCGAATACCGGGCCGTGGGTGCCAACCCGGGGCGGACGGCGATGGACATGATGGACCTGGGCAACCCCAACCTCGACTGGCCCGGCCTCGCCCGGTCCATGGGCGTCGAGGCTGCCCGTGCCGAGACGCTGGATGCGTTCAACGACCTGTTCGAGCAGGCGAACGCGCGGCCCGGGCCGTTCGTGATCGAGCTGGTGATCTAGCGATGAGCAAAACGCAGATGCGCCTCGGCCTGTCCATGCGTTACCTCGGCTACCACGATGCCGCCTGGCGCCATCCGGACGTGGACCCGGACGCCTCGTCGGACTATCGCCACTTCCTCCGCTGCGCCCGGCGTGCCGAGGCCGGGCTGTTCGACATGGTGTTCTTCGCCGACGGCATCGGGGTGCGCGCGAACGACGACCCGCCGGGCTCGCTGGCCCACTCCAACCGCAACGTGGAGCTGGAGCCGATCACGCTGCTGGCAGCGTTGGCGCCGAACACGGAGCGGATCGGCCTCGTGTGCACGGCGAGCACCACCTACAACGAGCCCTACCACGTGGCCCGCAAGTTCGCCTCGCTGGACCACATCAGCGGCGGGCGGGCCGGGTGGAACGTGGTGACCTCGTGGTCCGAGCAGGAGGCGTGGAACTTCAACCGGGACACGCACCTGGAATACGACACGCGCTACGACCGGGCGCGGGAGTTCGTGGATGTGGTGACCGGGCTGTGGGACAGCTGGGCGCCGCACGCGTTCGTGCACGACAAGGCCACCGGGCAGTTCTACGACCCGTCCGGGCTGCACGTGCTGAACCACAAGGGCAGGCATTTCCAGGTCCGCGGGCCCTTGAGCGTGAAGCCTACGCCGCAGGGCCGGCCCATCATCGTGCAGGCGGGCGCCAACGCGTTGGGCCAGGAGATCGCGGCGGCGAGCGCGGACGTGGTCTATGCGTCGATCAACGGCATGGACCAGGCGCGGGCCTACTACGCCAGCGTGAAGGACCGCATGGCGAAGTATGGTCGCCCGCCCGAGCACCTGCGGATCATGCCGGCGCTGATCCCCGTGGTGGGGCGCACGCGGGCCGAGGCGCAGGCGAAGCTCGAGCAGTTGCAGGCGCTGATGGACCCGCTGGTGGGCCTCGCGCGCATCTACGGGCTGATGGGGGACCTCTCGGGATACGACCTCGACGGCCCGGTGCCGGAGCCTACCGGGGCCAAGGTGCGGAGCATCGCCTATGGGTGGTGGGAGCGAAGCAAGCGCGAGGGGCTGACGATCCGGCAGATGTATGGCGAGTATGCGATCGGCGAGGGGTTCCGCCTGATCGGCACGGCTGCGGACGTGGCCGACGAGATGGAAGCGTGGATGGAGGTGGGTGCCGCAGACGGGTTCAACATCACACCCACGCACCTGCCGGGGGGCATCGACGACTTCGTGGAGCTGGTCGTGCCCGAGCTGCAGCGGCGCGGGCGGTTCCGCACGGCGTACGAGGGGGCGACGCTGCGGGAGAACCTCGGGCTGCCCGCGGCACCCAGCCGTTGGTCGCAATCGGCGCTGGCGCGGGCTGGCGAATGAGGGAGTGAAGCGCATGCACAAAACGCTCGTTGCCGCGGTCCTGGGCCTGCTGTCCACGGGTGCCCACGCGCAAGACCGGTTGGTGGTGGCAGCCTATGGCGGCAGCTACGAGACGATCATGCGGGAGGTGGTGATCCCGCCCTTCCAGCGCGCCCACAACGTGGTGGTGGACTATGTGGCGGGCAATTCGTCCGACAACATCGCCAAGCTCCAGGCGCAGCGGGGCAACCAGTCGGTGGGCGTGGCCGTGCTGGACGACGGGCCGATGGTGCAGGCGGCCTCCATGGGCCTGTGCCAGCCCTTCCGGGACGACGCGACGAAGGCGGCGCTGTATCCGGTGGCGTTGCTGGCCGAGGGGCGCGCGGTCGGCACCGGGTTCGGCTACACCGGCATCGCCTACAACACGAAGCTGTTCCAGGAGCGCGGGCTGCCGGCGCCGACCTCCTGGGCGGACCTGGCCCGCCCCGAGTTCAAGCAGCGCCTCTCCATCCCGGGCATCGACAACACCTATGGCCTGCACACGCTGGTGATGGAGGCGCGGATCAACGGCGGCGGCGAGGCCAACATCGACCCCGGGTTCGCCGCCATGAAGGGCCGCGTCAACCCGAACGTGCTGGCTTACGAAAGCAGCCCGGGGAAGATGAGCGAGCTGTTCCAGTCGGGCGAGATCTGGCTTGCCGTCTGGGGCTCGTCCCGCGTGTCGGCCATGGCGGCATCCGGCTTCCCGCTCGCCATCGTGCGGCCGAAGGAGGGGGCGGTGGTGCTCATGACGGCCGGGTGCGTGGTGGAGGGGGCGCCGAAGCCGGAGCTGGCGCAGAAGTTCCTGTCCTTCATGGTTTCGCCCGAGATCCAGGCGGCGTTCGCCAGGCAGTACGGGTCTGGGCCGACGAACCGGACCACGAAGCTCGACCCCGAGACGGCGGCCAAGGTGGTGTTCGGCGAGGACCAGGTGAAGGAATTGGTGGCTCTGGACTGGGCGACGATAAACGCCAAGCGCCCCGAGTGGACCCGGCGCTGGCAGCGCGAAGTCGAACGGTAAGCGGGGCGCTGGGTGGGCTTCCTGCGCCTGGACGGGGTGAGCAAGTCCTACGGCGCCGTGCAGGCCGTGCAGGATCTTTGCCTCGAGGTGGCGCAAGGGGAGTTCCTGGGCGTGCTGGGCCCGTCCGGATGCGGGAAGACGACCACCCTGCAGATGATCGCGGGGTTCGAGGCACCCAGCCGGGGTGGCATCTGGCTCGATGGCGCCGAGCTGACCAGGGTGCCGGCGGCGCGGCGGAACATCGGGATGGTGTTCCAGTCCTACGCCCTGTTCCCGCACATGACGGCCGGCGAGAACGTGGCCTTTGGGCTCGAGATGCGGCGGGTGCCGCGGGATGAGCGGGGCCGGCGCGTGGCAGCGGCGCTGGACCAGGCGCGGCTGAGCGGGCTCGCCGACCGGTTCCCGCGCGCGCTTTCGGGCGGGCAGCAGCAGCGCGTGGCGCTGGCCCGGGCGCTGGTGATCGAGCCGCGGCTGCTGCTGCTGGACGAGCCGCTGTCCAACCTCGACGCGAAGCTGCGGGAGAGCATGCAGGCGGAGCTGCGCGCGCTGCAGCGGCGGCTCGGGATCACGACGGTGCTGGTGACGCACGACCAGGCGGAGGCGATGGCGCTGTGCGACCGGATCGCGGTCATGCAGGCCGGGCGCGTGGTGCAGGTGGCGCCACCGTGGGAGGCTTACGAGGCGCCTTCGGGGGCGTTCGTGGCGGATTTTCTCGGCCGCAGCAACCGGCTCGCGGTGCGGGTCGAGGGCGGGCGCGGCTGGGTCGACGGCTACGGCTTCGACCTGCCCTGGGCGCTGCCGCCCGGCGAGGCGCTGCTTGCCATCCGGCCGGAGCGCGTACGGGTGCTGCCCGATGCCGCAGACGGGCTGCGGGGCCGAGTGGGATCGCGCGCCTTCCTGGGCCATAGCTGGCTTTACGAGGTGGAGACCGCGGCCGGCCCGATGGGTGCGGTGGTGCAGAACACGGGGGCGCCGCCCGTGGCGGAGGGTGCCGCCGTGGCGCTCGCCTGGGATGCCGACAGCCTGCGACGGCTCGGGCCATGATCCGGCCCGCACTGCTCGCCGGGCCGGCCGTGCTGACCTACGCGCTGGTGCTCGCGTTGCCGCTCGGGGCCCTGCTGCTGCTCAGCCTGCACGGCTACGACCCGACGCGGGGCGCGCTGCCGGGCTGGACGGTCGAGAACTACGCAGACCTGCTCACGGACGGGCTGTTCGGGGAGGCGCTGGCCCGGACATTCCGTGTGTCGGCAGGGGTCACGCTCATCTGCCTCGTGGTCGGCGTGCCCGAGGCCTGGGTCATCCACCGCATGCGTCCGGCTTGGCGCGGTGTCATGCTGCTGCTGGTGCTGGGGCCGCTGCTCGTGTCCGTGGTGGTGCGCACGTTCGGATGGATGGTGCTGCTGGGCACGGGCGGGCTCGTGAATCAGGCGTTGCTGGCGCTTGGGCTGCCTGGCGCGCCCTATCGGATGCTGTTCACCGAGGGGGCGATCGTGCTTGGCCTGGTGCACGTCATGCTGCCGCTGATGGTGCTGGCCGTGTGGGCGAGCCTCGGGCGGCTCGACCCCTCGTTGCCTCGGGCCGCCGAAGGGTTGGGGGCGGGGCCGCTGACCGTGTTCCGCCGCGTGGTGTTGCCGCAGCTCATGCCCGGCGTGCTTGGGGGCACGGTGATGGTGTTCTGCCTGAGCGCCTCGGCCTTCGCCACGCCCGCGATCCTGGGCGGCAAGCGGCTGAAGGTGGTGACCACCATGGCCTACAACGAGTTCCTCAACACGCTGAACTGGCCGCTGGGCGCGGCCATTGCGGCGCTGCTGCTGGTGGCGGTGCTGGGCACGGTGGCGCTATGGGCTCGCCTGGCGGAGCGGCCGGCGCTCCGAAGGCTTGGGGCACCGTGAGGCGGAACGGATCCGGGGCGCTGGCCTTCCACGGCCTCGTGCTGGTGTTCCTGCTCGCGCCGCTCGTTGTCGTGGTTCTCGTGTCGTTCACCGACCGGGGCTACCTCGCGCTGCCCTTCGGGGGTGCCTCGGGAGGCGCCTCGCTACGGTGGTGGCGGGCGATCGGGCAGAACGTGCAGTTCGTCGAAAGCTTCGGCACGAGCGTGAAGCTGGCGGCGGTGTCAGCCACGCTGTCGGCTGCCATGGCCGTGCCGGCGTCCCTGGCCATTGCAAGGCATCGCTTCCCGGGGCGGGCGGCGCTGGTGGCGGGGTTGGCCTCGCCGCTGATGCTGCCACATGTCGTGCTCGGCGTGGCGATGCTGCAGTTCGCGGCCGGGCTCGGGCTTGCCGGGTCCTGGGCGGGGCTGCTTGCAGCGCACCTGGTCGTGGTCACGCCCTACATGGTGCGGCTGCTCTGCGCCGGGCTTGCGGGGATGGATGCGCGGCTGGAGCGGGCGGCGGAGGGGCTCGGGGCGTCGGGCTGGACGGCATTCCGGCGGATCACCCTGCCCTTGCTGGCACCCGGCCTCGCCGGCGGATGGGTGCTGGCGTTCATCACGAGCTTCGACGAGCTGACGGTGAGCCTGTTCCTGGCCTCGCCGGCGCACACGCCGCTCGCGGTCCGGCTGTTCACCCACATCGACCAGATGACGGACCCGCTCGTAGCCTCCGTTTCGGCGGCGCTGATCGTGGTCACGATCCTGGCGTTGGCGGTGCTGGACCGGTTCTACCCGATCGACCGGCTCCTGACCGGGGAGCGGCGCGGATGAGGGTGGTGATCGTCGGTGGCGGCCCGGCAGGGCGGTCGGCGCTGGCGGCGCTGCCCCAGGCGGTGCTGGTGACGCGGCCTGCGGTCGCCTGGCACGCGGAGCCCGGCCGGGTTTGGGTCGAGGAGGCGGGCACGGTCCGGTCGGAGGCGTTCGACGCGTTGATCCTGTGTGCGGACGAGCCCCTGCTGCTGTCGGCGCTCGGCTGCGTGTTCGAGGGCGTGCGGCCCGGAGTGGACGGGGCGGGGCGGACGAGCGTGCCGGGCGTGTTCGCGGCCGGGCTTGTGTGTGGGGCAACGCGGGGAGAGACGGCGGCAGCGCAGGGGCGGGCCGCGGCGGAGGCGGTGGGCAGCGCGGCCTGGCCGGCTCTCGACGGCGCGGCCCAGGCAGCGCCGGAGCGGCTGGACCCCGTCGCGCTCGCGAGCCTGCTCGAGCAGCCCCTAGGGCCGGGGCGCAACGAGGCCGTTTTGGCGCAGGCCGCGCTGCTCGGCCCCGTGCTTCCGGCACGTCCCGTCAGCCTCGCGGCGTTGGCGGCGCTGACACCCGAGCGGCCGGTGCCGCGACCGGTGCAGCCGGACGAGGGCGCGTTGTGACCTACGACGCCATCGTGGTGGGCGGCGGCCTGCACGGGCTATCGGCCGCCCTGCACCTGGTCCGTCGAGGCGCGAGCGTGCTGGTGCTCGAGGCGCGGCGCGTGGGGGCGCATGCGTCGGGGTTCTCGGCCGGTGGCGTGCGGACGCTCGGGCGGCACGCGGCGGAGGTGCCGCTCGCGCTCGAGTCGCTCGAGATGTGGCACCGGATGGCGGCGCTGACTGGTGACGATGGAGGCTTCCGCGCCGTGGGCCAGGTGAAGGTGGCCGAGACGGAGGCGGAGCTGGACGGCCTGCTTGCGCGAGCAGCCACGATGCAGGCCGCCGGCTGGCGCCATGAGGAGATCGTCGATGCCGACGAACTGCGGCGCCTGCTGCCCGCGGTGCGGCCCGATGCAGTGGGTGGGATGGTGTGCCGCCGGGATGGCTTTGCCTCGCCGCTGCGCACCACCTTGGCCTTCGCGCGCGGAGCCCGGGCGGAAGGCGTGGCGATCATCGAGGGTGCCCGCGTTTCGGGTGCCGAACGCCGGGAGGGTGCGTGGTGCGTGTCGGCCGGGGACGCCGAGTATCGGGGACGGACCCTGGTGAACGCGGCCGGGGCCTGGGGCGGGCGGCTCGCGCGGCATTTGGGCGAGGAGGTGGCGCTCGGGTTCAGCGCGTTCCTCATGATGCTGACCGACCGGCAACCGCCCTTCGTGTTTCCCGTGGTGGGCGCGGCGGGGCGGCCGATCTCGTTCAAGCAGACCGACGACGGGCACGTGATGATCGGGGGCGGACACAAGGGGGTCGCGAGCCTCGAGACGGGGGCGCTCTCGATCGACGTGGAGCGGCTCGGCTACTCGGCGCGGACGGCGCTAGAGCTGTTTCCCGTGCTGGCGGGCGCGCACATCGTGCATGCCTGGGGCGGGATCGAGGGGGTGACGCCGGACGAGCTGCCTATAATCGGGCCGTCGGCCGTGCAGGACGGGGTGGTGCACGCTTTCGGCTTCTGCGGCCACGGGTTCGAGCTGGCGCCGGTGGTGGGGGACATCGTGGCGCAGCTCGTGCTGCAGGGCGCGACGAACCGGCCGATCACGGCATTCGCGCCCGGTCGGTTCAAGGGGCGATCCGGGTTGGAGGTTGCCGCCGGCTCAGCCTTGGCGCAGCCGGCCGGGTAAGGGGGTTGTACGCACCAACCCTACTTTGCGATGACGGTTCCGGGCGCGCTGCCTTGCACGCTGCCGCCGGCGCGCTCGGTCTGCGCCTTCGGGGCGCCGGCCGCGGGGGTGTTGCTGTAGTCGGTGTAGGCCAGCTGGGCGGCGCGGAACGGGTTGGACACGAACAGAGACGAGAGCACGGCAGCGATGACGAAGGAGGCGCCGATGGCGATGGCCGTCTCGTTGAAGCGAGGCGGGCGGGGAGTAGGTGGCGTGGTGCCGGGCTTGATGGCCATGGGGGCGCCTCTGGGCTGGGGTTGGATCCCCTGTATAGTGGGGTCCGCGGTCAATGCCAGCCTGCCTTGACACAAAATGCTGGACGCGGGTGCCGGGGCCGGCTATACGCCCGCCCTCACATCGAGGAACGCGGGAGGACCGTGCTGCCGAACGGCGGCTGGTTCGCTATGAACCGCGGTCCTGCACTCGAGGGGGCAGGTTTTGGCGAAGAAGATCGTCGGCTACATCAAGCTGCAGATTCCGGCCGGTAAGGCGAACCCGTCCCCGCCCGTCGGACCGGCGCTCGGCCAGCGCGGCCTGAACATCATGCAGTTCGTGAAGGAGTTCAACGCGGCGACCCAGGGCATCGAGCCCGGCACGCCGACCCCGGTGGTGATTACGGCGTTCGGTGACCGGTCGTTCACCTTCGTGACCAAGACGCCGCCAAACACGCACTTCCTGAAGAAGGCCGCGGGCATCACCAAGGGCACGACGACGCCGGGCAAGGGCGCGGCGGTTGGCCGGGTGACGACGTCGCAGTTGCGGGAGATCGCGGCCATCAAGATGAAGGACATGAACGCGAACGACGAGGACGCGGCGGTGCGGATGCTGGCTGGCAGCGCGCGGTCGATGGGCCTTACCGTGGTGGAGGGCTGACCGATGGCACACGACAAGCGGCTCCGCTCCGCCTATGAGGCGTTCGACCGTAACAAGTCTTATGGCCTGGAGGAGGCCATTGCGCTGGTGCGGGCTAACGCGAAGGCCAAGTTCGACGAGACTGTCGAACTGAGCATGAACCTCGGCATCGATCCGCGGCATGCGGACCAGATGGTGCGTGGGCTGCTGAGCCTGCCGAACGGCACCGGCAAGACGCTCCGGGTGGGTGTGTTCGCGCGCGGTGCGAAGGCCGACGAGGCCCGGGCTGCAGGCGCCGACATCGTGGGCGCCGAGGACCTGGCCGAGCAGGTGCAGGGCGGGACCTTCGGGTTCGACCGCTGCATCGCGACGCCCGACATGATGGGCCTCGTGGGTCGTCTGGGCAAGATTCTGGGTCCGCGCGGCCTGATGCCGAACCCGAAGCTCGGGACGGTGACGATGGACGTGAAGGGCGCCGTGACGGCAGCCAAGAGCGGCCAGGTCGAGTTCCGGGCCGAGAAGGCCGGCATCGTGCACGCTGGCATCGGCAAGGCGAGCTTCGACGATGCGAAGCTTGCCGAGAACATCCGCGCGTTCGTGGACGCCATCCAGAAGGCCAAGCCCACGGGGGCCAAGGGCACCTACCTGCAGAAGGCGTCGCTGAGCTCCACCATGGGGCCGGGGATCCGACTCGACGTGGCGACTCTGGCTGCCGCCTGAACACCAGATGAGCTGCCTGGCCCACGAGGGGCGGGCGGTGCGCAGGGGTTGCGGTTCGCCGTGGCCCCGACCTGTCCGAGACCGCACGTCGCCACTCCGAGAGGATGGCAGTAAAGGGCCGAGGCCCGCGCGCGGGAGACGGGGAAGCGACGGGTTTGACCTGAAGCGACAACGCTTTGGGGCCCTGAGCGGTTCCGGCTAGAGGTCCTTTGCCGCATGCGTTGCGGCAGGTCCGGGACAGGCGAAGGGCGCTGCCATGGGGGTGGCGCCCTGGGTAACCCGGCCAGGGCGCGGTCCAAACGCGCCACGGCCAGCAGGAGAAGGGTTTTGGACCGTACGGAGAAGCGGGAGTTCGTGGCCGCGCTCGGTCAGGTCTTCGCAGAGACGTCCATGGTCGTCGTCACCCAGAACAAGGGGTTGACGGTGGCCGAGGTATCGGAGCTGCGTCGCCGGATGCGTGCGTCGGGTTCGACCTTTAAGGTCGCGAAGAACCGGTTGGCCGCCCTCGCCCTGGATGGGACCCGTTTCGATGGCATTGCGCCCCTGCTGAAGGGTCCGACCGCGCTCGCGTGGAACACGGACCCGGTGGCGGTGGCCAAGGTGGCCGTCGATTTCGCCAAGACCAACGAGAGGTTCGTCGTGATGGGCGGTGCCCTGGGCACCCAGACGCTGAATGCGGATGGGATCCGGGCATTGGCCGATCTGCCGTCCTTGGACGTGCTGCGCGGACGGCTGCTGGGGATGCTGCAAACCCCCGGGACCCGGATCGCGAGCATCCTCCAGGCGCCGGCCGGGCAGCTCGCGCGGGTCTTTGGGGCCTATGCGAAGAAGGACGAGGCGGAGGCGGCCTGAACAGGGCGGCAACCGGATAGCAAGGCAGGGCTGCCCCCTGGTGGCCTTGTTTGGAACAACTCAGGCAGTAGATAAGGAAGCGTGACGATGGCCGATCTGGCAAGTTTGGTTGAGCAGCTGAGCACCCTCACCGTCCTCGAGGCGGCCGAGCTCTCCAAGATGCTCGAAGAGAAGTGGGGCGTGTCTGCGGCCGCTCCGGCGGCAGCGGCGGCTCCGGTAGCGGCAGTTGCCGCGGCCGTGGTGGAGGAGCAGACCGAGTTCACGGTGATCCTGGCGAAGGCCGGTGAAAAGAAGATCAACGTGATCAAAGAAATCCGCACCATCACGGGTCTTGGGCTGAAGGAAGCCAAGGACCTGGTCGAGGGGGCGCCCAAGACCGTCAAGGAAGGCGTGAACAAGGACGAGGCGGCGAAGCTGAAGAAGCAGCTCGAGGAGCAGGGTGCCGCTGTCGAGATCAAGTAACCAGCGAACCCCGGCCCGCGGCTCCATCGCGGGCCGGGGGACAGGGCGGGTAAGCGGGCGGGAACCGAGGTCGGTTCGCGCCCGCGAACCTGTTGTTAGAGCGTAAGCCGGGTGGCCCCGGTATTGCAGGGCCATGGACGAGACACAGGTCAGGAATACGCAATGAACGCGATCACCAAGTCGTTCAACGGCCCAACCTTCACGGGGCAGAAGCGGATCCGCAAGAGCTTCGGACGGATCCCCGAAGTGGCGCCGATGCCGAACCTGATCGACGTGCAGCGCTCGAGCTACGAGGCGTTTCTCCAGATGAACGTCGCGCCGGACAGCCGGACGCAGACGGGCCTGCAAGAGGTGTTCAAGTCGGTTTTCCCGATCGACGATTTCGCCGGGCGTGGGCGTCTGGAGTTCGTGGATTACGAGCTCGAAGAGCCGAAGTATGACGTGGAAGAGTGCATCCAGCGTGGGCTGACCTTCGCGGCACCGCTGAAGGTCGTGCTTCGCCTGATCGTATGGGACCTCGACGAGGATACGGGCGCGCGGTCCATCCGGGACATCAAGGAACAGCCGGTCTACATGGGCGACATGCCGCTCATGACGGATAACGGCACCTTCATCATCAACGGCACCGAGCGTGTCATCGTCAGCCAGATGCACCGCAGCCCGGGCGTGTTCTTCGACCACGACAAGGGCAAGACCCACTCGTCCGGCAAGTATCTATTCACGGCGCGGGTGATCCCGTATCGGGGCTCGTGGCTGGACTTCGAGTTCGACAGCAAGGACCTGGTCTACGTGCGGATCGACCGGAAGCGGAAGCTGCCGGTGACGACGCTGCTTTATGCGCTGGAGAATACGGCTACGGAGAAACTGCGTGCCGAGCGCGTGGCGGCTGGCGAGCCGCTCGACATCGGCGAGATCAAGGGGATGGACCCCGAGGAGATCCTGACCGCGTTCTACACGCAGGTCGTGTTCACGCGCACGCCGAAGGGTTGGGCGCGGCCGTTCGAGGCGGAGGCCTATCGCGGCATCACGCTGGCCGAGCCGCTGGTGGACGCGGACACGGGCACGACGGTGGTCGAGGCCGGCGCGAAGCTCACGGCGCGGACTGCGCGGAAGGTGGCGGAGTCGACCAAGACCGTGCTGGTCGGGCGCGCGGACCTGCTGGGCCGCTTCATGGCCGTGGACATGGTCAATGAGGAGACGGGCGAGATCTGGGCCGAGGCCGGCGAGGAGCTGGCGGAGGCGCGGCTGGCGGCCCTCGAGGATGCGGGCATCACAGAGCTGGCGACCCTGGCCGTCGACCAGTCGAACGGACCGTGGATCCGCAACACGCTCGCGGTCGACAAGAACACCGGGCGCGAGGATGCGCTGGTGGATATCTATCGCGTGATGCGTCCCGGCGAGCCGCCCACGCCCGAGACGGCCGAAGCTTTGTTTCGCGGCCTGTTCTTCGATGGGGACCGTTACGACCTGAGTGCGGTCGGCCGCGTGAAGAT
>JBBROS010000037.1:0-41766 GCA_038229135.1 Acetobacterales bacterium | reverse complement strand
TGACCTGGCAGCCGCGCTCCCACGCGACCTTCGTGAGCTCACCGAGCGTCTCGAGTTCGGCGAACTGCGCGGCGTCGTTGGCATCGGCGTGGGAGCCGGGGCGGAGGCCGTCGCCCAGGGAGAAGCTGACGTCGTACTTCCGCATGATGTCGCAGATGTCGCCGAAATGCTCGTAGAGGAAGCTCTCCTTGTGGTGCGCCAGGCACCAGCGGGCCATGATGCTGCCGCCGCGGCTGACGATGCCGGTGGTGCGGCGGGCCGTCAGCGGCACGTGGGCGAGGCGCACGCCCGCGTGGATGGTGAAGTAGTCCACGCCCTGCTCGGCCTGCTCGATGAGGGTGTCGCGGAACACCGCCCAGTCCAGCTTGTCGGCGTCGCCGCCCACCTTTTCCAGCGCCTGGTAGATCGGCACGGTGCCGATCGGCACGGGCGAGTTGCGCAGGATCCAGCCGCGGATGTTGTGGATGTTCCGCCCCGTGGAGAGGTCCATGACGGTGTCCGCGCCCCAGCGGATGGACCAGACGAGCTTCTCGACCTCCTCCGCGGCGCCGGACGTGACAGCGGAGTTGCCGATGTTGGCGTTGATCTTGACCAGGAAATTCCGGCCGATGATCTGCGGCTCGAGCTCCGGGTGGTTGATGTTGGCCGGGATGATGGCGCGGCCGCGGGCGATCTCGCTGCGGACGAACTCGGGGGTGACGAAATCCGGGATGATCGCGCCGAAACTCTCCCCGTCGGCCACGGTTGCGGCGGCCTGGGCGTGGGCCTCGGCGCGGCCGAGGTTCTCGCGGTGGGCGACGTAGATCATCTCTTCCGTCACGATCCCGGCGCGGGCGAATTCGAGCTGCGTGACCATCTGGCCGGGGCGGCCCTCGAGCAGCACCTGCGGGGCCGGGCAGGCGGGCACCAGGCGGTCGGCCGGGACGTAGCCGTTATCCTCGGGGCGGACCTCGCGCGCGGTGGCCGGCGCATGGTCGCGCGCGGCGAGCCAGGGGGCGCGGATCTTGGGCAGGCCGGCAGCCAGGTCGATGGCGGCGTTGGTCTCGGTGTAGGGGCCGGAGGTGTCATAGAGGCGAAGCGCCGGCTCGCGCGCCGACGGGTGCACGTCGATCTCGCGGAAGGGCACCGAGATGTGCGGATGGCTGGCCGGGCTGGTGTAGATCTTGCGGGACCCGGTGATGGGCCCGGTCGTCACCGCACTCGGCTTCTGCTGATAGGTCATGGCGCGTCCCTCGGTCGCCCGGGGTGGTGCGGCGGGAACGGGGGTGTAGCGCGTCCCGTCCCTACGCCGGCATGACCCGGATCAGGTTAGAAAGGGTCACCGCGCTGCCGCGACCGTATTCCGGGAGCGGCCGTCGGACTCTCAGCCCCCTGTCGGGACCCCCCTCGGTATGGGCAAGGTCGGGCCTGGGCCCCGACAAGTCAACTACGGACGAGCATCGCGGACGAGCATGGGGCCGAGCGGGGCGCCGCCGAAGAGGTGCACGTGGAAGTGCGGCACCTCCTGCCCGGCATGCACGCCCATGTTGGCGAGGATGCGGAATCCAGGCGCCTCCAGCCCCTGCTCACGGGCAACGGTGCCCACCGCTCGCCAGAATCCGACGATCTCGGCCTCGCTGGCACGGGCCGCGAAGTCGCTGAGCGCGACGTAGGGCCCGCGCGGGATCACGAGGATGTGCAGCGGCGCCTGGGGGGCGATGTCGTGGAAGGCCACGGCGAACTCGTCCTCGTACACGCGCTTGGACGGGATATCGCCGCGCAGGACACGGGCGAAGATGTTGCTGTCGTCGTAAGGGCCGGCGCCGCTCACGGGCATGGTCGTCTCCTCGATAGAACCGGGGCAATGTTGGCGCGGAACCGCCGCCGTTCCGCCATGTTGTCGATCGATAGCTGGGGTGTGGGCCGAAGCCTAGCGGAAGGATGCGTGTGATGCGCGGTGGCAGTCGTGGGGCATTCGTGGCGGTGTTGGCCAGCCTTGGCCTGGTGGCCTGTGCGCCCTATGCCGATTACGGCGCCGGGGTCGGTGCGCCCTATCCCGGTGGGGTCGACTACTCGGGCCCGGCATATCAGGGACAAGGCTATGGTGGCCAAGCGTATCTGGGCCAAGCCTATCTGGGCCAGACCTATCCGGGGCCCCAGACTTATCCGGGGCCATCGTACGGGGTCGGCTATGGCGGCTACGCGACCTCCCCGGTGTTCGTGCCCGGCCCCGTGGTGGGCGTGGAGTTCGGCGAACGGTTCCGGCGGGAGCGGTTCGAGCGCGAGCGGTTCGAGCGGGAGAGGGACCGGGATCGGTTCGCGCGGGAGCAGGCGCGGGTGGGAGGCGAGCGGGACCGGTTCCAGCGCGAGCAGTTCGAGCGGGGGCAGCGGGAGCGGTTCGAGCGCGATCGGGGGGAGCAGCGGGCCAGGTTCGAGCGTGAGCGTGGCGATCGGGAGCGGTTCGAGCGGGAGCGCGCGGCACGGGTCCAACAGCAAGGCCAGCCCCCGGGTCCGCCGCCGGGCTTGGGGCAGCGTCCGCGACGGCCGTGGGAGCGTGGGTAGCCCGGCGAGCGGGGGGAACCAGGGGTAGAGCGTCAAGGGCCGGGCTGCTACATCGCGCTCGAACCAGACGAGGACCTGCATGACCCCCACAGACATCGCGCGCGTCGAGGCCTATCTGCGCCGCATCCTGAACAACCAGCGCATCACGGTGCCGGTGCCGAAGCGCAAGGGTGCTACGGTCGAGGTGAAGCTCGACGACGAGTTCCTGGCGACGCTGCATCGGGACGAGGACGATGGTGAGGTGAGCTACTCGCTGACGATGACCATCCTCGACGAAGACCTGCCGCCTGCGCCCAAGCGCTGAAACGGCAGCGACGATGCACGGAGCACGACGTGTCTGAGCTGACTTCGACCGAGGCCGCTCACCCGTGGTCGAAGGCGGTGGATTTCACCAGCGCATAGGCGGTGCGGCCGGGCACGAGCCCGAGGGTCGAGACGGCGTCGCGGGTGATGCGGGCGAGGATGGTGGTCGGCCCGGCCTCGAGCGCCACGAACACCTCGTGGGCCCCTGCGGGTGCGATGGCGCGCACGGTGCAGGCGATGGCGTTGTGGCTGCTGATGCCGGCAGGGGCGGCGATGGCCACGGCGACGTCCCGCGCCCGGAGGCGAAGGCGGAGTGCGGCGCCGGGCGGCTCGGGGCGGAGCGGAAGCAGGAGCTTGCCGCCGGCGAAGGCGAGCTCGGACAGGCCCCGGGCGGCATCGTGGCGCAGCACGGTGCAGCGCAGGACGGAACCGGCGTCGCGGCGGCCCGCGAGCTGCGGCAGGTCGGTGCGGGACGAGAGCGCCTCCACCGGGCCAGTGGCGACGACGCGGCCCTGGTCCATCAGCACGAGGGTGTCGGCCAGGCGATCGACCTCGTCGAGCGCGTGGCTGACGTAGAGGATGGGGATCCGGGCCTCGTCGCGGATGCGCTCGAGGTAGGGGATGATCTCGTTGCGGCGGGGGGCGTCGAGCGCGGCGAGCGGCTCGTCCATCAGCAGCAGGCGGGGGCGGGCGAGCAGGGCGCGGCCGAGGGCGACGCGCTGGCGCTCCCCGCCCGACAGCGTGCGGGGGCGGCGGGCGAGCAGGGCGCCGATGCCGAGGAGCTCGACGATCGAGCCGAAGTCGGCGGCCGGGCCGGGGGGAGCGCGGCGGGCGCCATAGCGCAGGTTGGTCTCGACCGAGAGGTGCGGGAACAGGCGCGCGTCCTGGAACACGACGCCGCAGCGGCGCCGTTCGGGGCGAAGGTCGATGCGGTGCGCGGTGTCGAGCAGCGTAATTTCATCCACGGCTATGCGGCCGTGACGTGGGCGCAGCAGGCCGGCAACGGCGAGGAGGACGCTCGACTTCCCGGCGCCGGAGGGGCCGAACAGGGCCGTGACGCCCGGGGGAGCCACGAACGCGCAATCGAGCGCGAAGGGGCCGAAGCTGTGCTGGAGCGCGACCTCGAGCGTCATCGGCCGAGCCAGCGGCCGAGGCGCCTGGCGAGGGCCTCAGCGAGCAGGAGGCAGAGCACGGCGAGCGTGAGGGAAACGAGCGAGAGCCGGGCCGCGGTGGACTCGCCGCCGGGCACTTGCGTGGCGGCGTAGATGGCGAGCGGCAGGGTCTGTGTCTCGCCGGGGATGTTGCTGGCGAAGGTGATGACGGCGCCGAACTCGCCGAGGCCGGCGGCGAAGGCGATCACGGCGCCCGCGAGGATGCCGGGGGCCATGAGCGGGAGCGTGATGGTGAAGAAGCGGTCGAGCGGGCCGGCGCCGAGGGTGCGGGCCGCGGCCTCGAGCCCCGGGTCGACGCCCTCGAGCGAGAGGCGGATGGCGCGCACCATGAGCGGGAAGGCCATGATGGCGGTGGCCAGGGAAGCGCCGGCCGTGGTGAAGACGAGGCGGATCCCGAACCACTGATGCAGCACTGCGCCAAGCGGCCCCTGGATGCCGAACAGGAGCAGCAGGCCCCAGCCGACCACGACCGGGGGCAGCACCAGGGGCAGGTGCACCAGCGCGTCAAACGCGGTGCGGCCGGGCCCCCGCGTGCGGGCCAGCGCAAACGCGGCAGCGACGGCCAGCGGCAGACCGAACAGCACGCTCTGGCCGGCAACGACCAGGCTCAGGCGGACGGCGGTCCATTCGTCGGGGGAGAGCACCTAGTCGCGCAGCTCGAACCCGAGGCGGCGGTAGGTGGCGGCGGCCTCGGGGCCGGTGAGGAAGGCGAGCAGGGAACGGGCCTCGGGGTTGTCGCCACCTCGGAGGATGGCGAAGGGGTAGGTGATGGGCGGGTGCGTGCCGGGCGGAAAGGTGCCGACGACCCGGACGTGCCGGGAGACCGCCGCGTCGGTGGCGTATACGATGCCCAGCGGGGCCTCGCCACGCTCGACGAGGAGGAGGGCGGCGCGGACGTTCTCGGCACGGGCCAGGCGTGGCACCAGGCTGTCCCACAGGCCGAGCGTACGGAGGGCGGCCTCGGCGTAGCGGCCGACGGGCACGCTCGCCGGGTCGCCCGTGGCGATGCGGCCTTGCGGGCCAAGGCGGGCGAGGAGGTCGGTGCCGGAGCCGACCATGCCGACCATGCCGACCTCGGCGGCGCCGGCGGGGGCGATCAGCACGAGGCGGTTGCCGAGCGGGCTGATGCGGGTGCCCGGGGCCAGAAGGCCGCGCTGCCCGAGGTAGTCCATCCAGGGTTCGTCGGCGGACGCGAACAGGCTGGCGGGCGCGCCCTGCTCGGCCTGGCGGGCCAGCGCGCTGGAGCTGGCGAACACGAAACGGGGGGCTGGGTGGCCTTGGGCGGCCCAGGCGCGGCCGAGCTCCTGCATGGCGTCGGTCAGACTGGCGGCGGCGAGCACCGTCAAGGGCCCTGCGGGCGTGAGACCCGGGAGAACGAGCAGAGCGACGAGGAGGAGCAACCGGCGCATGGGCGTGTCTTCCGGGTTGGGCGGCCTTTGGTAACAAGCGAGGGGGAGCGCCGCAACGCGGGGGGTTTACGCGCCGGGCCGGCCTGTCCAGTCTTGCGTCCCATGAGCAACCAGCCGCCCCCGCCCGATACCGCCCGCTTCCTCGAGGACCTGCACACGCTTCGCCAAATCGGCGCGTTCAAGACCGGGGTGCATCGCCCGACCTTCTCCCCGGAGGACATGGAGAGCCGGCGCTGGCTGATGGACAGGATGGGCGAGGTTGGGCTCGAGCCCGTGCTGGACGGCATCGGGAACGTGCTGGGGCGGCATCCCGGGCCGGGGCCGAAGCTGCTGATGGGCAGCCATATCGAGAGTCAGAACGAGGCCGGGTGGCTGGATGGCGCGCTGGGCGTGATGGCCGCCGTGGCCTGCGCCAGGGCCGGACTGCCGGTGGACGTGATCGCGTTCGCCGACGAGGAGGGGCATTACGGAGCGTTCCCAGGGTCCCGCTCGTTCACCGGGCTGCTGGACGAGGCGGAGATGGACCGGATGGCGAACCGGTATCACGGCAAGCCGCTGCGCGAGGCGCTGCAGGAGGCGGGACTGGCGGGGCGGGAGCGGGTGCAGTTCGAGCCCGGCCGCTACAAGGCCTTCTTCGAGATGCACATCGAGCAGGGGACGGTGCTGGAGCGGGCCGGGCACAAGGCGGGGATCGTGACCGGGATCGTCGCGATCTGGCAGTATCGGATCACCTTCGAGGGTCAGCAGGACCATGCGGGCGGCACCACGATGGCCGAGCGGCGGGATGCAGGTCTGGCTGCGGTGCGGCTGCTGGCCTGGATCGACCAGGAGTTCCCGCGCCTGTGCGGGCCGCGGACGGTGTGGACGGCCGGCCGGATCACAGTGCAGCCTGGTGCTGCCTCGATCATCCCCGGGTCGGCCGAGGTGCTGTTCCAGTTCCGGGATATCGAGCCCTCGGTGCTCGAGCGGCTGCATGCGGCGCTGGAGCGGGGCGTCGCGGAGGTGAACCGCAACGGGCGCTGCCCGGCGACGCTCGAGGTGCTGAGCCAGTCCCGGCCGGCACCGTGCGACGACGGGCTGCAGGCGATGCTGGCGGAGGCGGCGGAGGCGGTGGCGCCCGGCCAGTGGCAGCGCATGCCGAGCGGGGCGGGGCACGACGCGCAATACATGGCCCGGCACCTGCCGAGCGCGATGCTCTTCGTGCCGTCGATCGGTGGCATCAGCCACCATTGGGCGGAGGACACGTCCGACGGAGATCTGGCGCTCGGGCTCGAAGTGCTGGTGGGCGCGGCACGGCGGGCGCTGGAGGTCTGAAAGCCCTCGCCCTCCGGGAGAGGGTTGGGTGAGGGTAGAGAGGGCAAGCCCGTAGGTTCGTGCTGCCGGCTGGAACCGTCACTCCGGCCCTCTCCCAGGGGGAGACGGAGAAGCCCTCCTGACCCTGGAGGCGAGGCTCATTCCGTTCCGGTGAGCACGATGTTTCGGGCCGTGCTCAGTGAGTTCCGCAGCTTCAGCGCCGGGGCGTAGTCCTCGCTGGCGTGGAAGCGTTCGGCGGCTTCGCGGGTGGGGAACTCGAGCACGACGACTCGGCCGGGAGCGCCGGTGCCTTCGATCACGGCAGGGTCGCCGCCGCGGACGATGTACTTGCCGCCGTGCCGGGCGATGCTGGCCTCGGCCATCTGCATGTAGCCGGAGGCGCGGTAGGCCTCGAGGTCGGGGATGTCGACTTCGACGACGAGATAGCCCTTGGGCATGCGCGTGCTCCCTTTGCGTGGTGGTGTGCCGACGTTACGCTGCCCTCGGAGGAAACGGTATGGGCGGGCCAACGCTCCATTTCGGCGCGGTTTGGGCGGCGGCCGACCGGCTGGCGGCGGGGGCCGGGCTGACGCTCGCGCTGTCGCTGGCGTGCATGGCGGCCGGGCTGCTGATCGGGACGGGGTGTGCGCTGCTCAGCGCGTTCGGGGGGCGGGGCGCGCGGGCCTTCGTGCGGGGCTATGTGGAGACGATCCGCAACACGCCGTTCCTGATCCAGCTGTTCCTCATCTTCTTCGGGCTGCCGAGCCTGGGCGTGTCGCTCAGCCCCGTGGTGGCGGCGCTGGTGGGGATGAGCGTGAACGCCGGGGCGTATGTGACGGAGATCGTGCGGGCCGGGGTGCTGGCGATCCCGGGAGGCCAGGTCGAGGCGGCGCGGGCGCTGGGTCTGCGGACGGGGCGGATCATCCGGCACGTGGTGCTGTTCCCGGCGCTGCGGCAGGCGTTGCCGGCGTTGGGGGCGCAGTTCGTGCTGGTGCTGCTGGGCAGCTCGGTGGCGAGCACCATCTCGGCGGAGGAGCTGACGGGCACGGCGCATCTGCTGGAGACGGAGACGTTCCGGCCGTTCGAGGTGTACATCGTGGTGGCCGGGCTCTACGTGGCAATGGCGTTCGCGCTCAAGCTGGGGTTCGCGGGCGTGGAGCGCTGGGTGTTCGCGACGCGGGGCCGGGCTTGAGGAGGGTCGCTTGATCCGGAGCTTCGGCCAGGCGGAGTTCCTCTATCTGCTCGCGGCGGCGCGGTGGACGGTGCTGCTGAGCCTGGTCGCGTTCGCGGGGGGCGGCGTGCTGGGGCTTGGCCTCGCCATCGCGCGGACCGCGCGGCTGCGCTGGGTCCGGCTGGCCGCCGCGGCCTGGATCGCGCTGTTCCAGTCGGTGCCGCTGCTGCTGCTGCTGTTCCTCGTGTTCTTCGGGCTCGCGCTGTACGGGCGGGACCAGGATCCTTACGTGGCGGTCGCGGCGGCGCTGAGCCTCTATGCCGGGGCGTATCTGGGAGACATCTGGCGGGGGGCGATCGAGGCCATTCCGCGCGGGCAGCTGGAGGGGGCCGAGGCGCTGGGGCTGCGGCCGTGGGCGCGGCTTCGGCTGGTGGTGCTGCCGCAGGCGGTGCGGATCGCGATCCCGCCCACCATCGGGTTCCTGGTGCAGGTCGTGAAGAACACGTCCTTGGCAAGCATCATCGGTTTTGCCGAACTGTCGCAGGCGGCGCAGTTCGTGAACAACCTCACGTTCCGGCCGATCCCCGTGTACTTGGCGGCGGCCGCGATCTACTTCACGCTGTGTTTCCCGCTGACGTGGACCGCAACCCGGCTCGAGCGCCGGCTGCTGGGGCGCGTGGGGGCGAACAAGGCGCAGGCATAGCGCCGTATTGGAGGACCATCCATGATCCGCTTGTTGTTGCTGGCTTTCGTTCTGCTGGGTGCCGGGCGCCCGGCCGTGGCGCAGACCACGGACGAGATCATCGCGCGGGGCAAGATCCTGATCGCAATCGACACGAACAACCCACCCTGGGGCCTGCTCGACGCCTCGATGCAGCCGGACGGGATCGACGTGTCGGTGGCCAACCTGCTGGCCAAGTACATGGGCGTGAAGCTCGAGATCGTGCCCGTGACGAGCCAGAACCGGATCCCGTTCATCCTGACGGGCAAGGCGGACCTGGTCATGGCGACGCTGACGGTAACGCCGCAGCGGGCCCTGCAGATCTGGTTCAGCAACCCGTATGCGGCGCAGGAGAGCATCATCATGGCCCCGGCCGCGACGGCGATCGGCAGCTGGGACGACCTGGCGGGCAAGAAGGTGAGCGTGGTGCGCGGCGCGATCCAGGATCCGCTGGTGGTGGCGCGGGCGCCGAAGGCGACGATGATGCGGTTCGACAACGACGCGACCACCATCCAGGCACTGATGACGCGCCAGGTGGACGCGACCGCGACGGGCTTCCTCATCCCGGCGCAGACGAACAAGCTGCAGCCGGGAGCCAATTACGAGAAGAAACTGAGCCTCGGGTGGCAGCACATCGCGATCGGGATGAAGAAGGGGAACACCGAGCTGCGGCAATGGGTGAACACGTTCGTGTATCACACGCGCAACAACGGGGAGCTGAACGAGATATTCAAGAAGTTCTCGGGCGTGGATTTGCCGGAGCTGCCGAGCTACTGACGGGTCGGTCGCGCGGCTCCCCCGCCCGCATGGACAGGGTTCACCGTCATCGCGAGCGTAGCGTGGCGATCCAGGGGCCGTAGAGAACGTGTTCGTTGCCCCTGGATCGCCACGCCCTCGGCTCGCGATGACGGTTGTCGGTGGTGGGAGAGGGAGCGACGGTCAGTCTGCGGCGAGCTTCTGCTCGGCCTGTTCCGCGCGGAGCCAGATGGCGGTGTCGTGGAATACGGCGCCGCCGTTGGGGGCGGCCGGGGCGTCGCTGACGAGGAGGTTGATGCCCATGCCGCCGGGGAAGTCCTCGTTGGGCCAGATGCTTTCGACGACGACGGTGCCGGGGCGCTGGCCGCCCGGGGGGGCGATGCGGGCGGGGAGGACGAGTTCGCCCTGGTGGTTGCCGAGGCGGACGGGGTCGTTCTCCTCGAGGCCCAGGCGGGCGGCGTCGTCCGGGTGGATCAGCGCCGTGGGGCGGCCTTCGCGGGCGCGGCTGGTCGGCGTTTCGGTGAAGCTCGTGTTGAGGAAATTCCGTGCCGGGGCGGCGACGAGGCGGAAGGGGTGGGCGGCGCTGCTGCCGTCGTGGACGGCCCAGTGGTCCGGCAGTTCGGGCATGAGGTGGCCGTGGGGGCCGAGGGCCGCCCAGTCCGGGGCAAAGCGGAAGCGGCCGTCCGTGTGGCCGAAGCCCTCGCCCATGTGGGCGCGCTCGAACGGGGCGGCGGCGTCGATCCAGCGGCGCTCCAGCACCTCGGCGGCTCCGGGCCAGCCGGACGCGCTGAGGGTGGCGTCGGCGACCTCCATCGCGCTCATGCCGAAGCCGGCGTGCCGGGCACCGAGTCGGGTGGCGAGGCCCTGCAGCACCTCGTGGTTCGAGCGGCATTCGCCGGGCGGTTCGACGAGTTTCGGGCCGAGCATGATGTGGGTGTGGCCGCCCGACTGGTAGAGGTCGTCGTGCTCGAGGAACATGGTGGCGGGCAGCACGATGTCGGCGTAGCGGGCCGTCTCGGTCATGACCTGCTCGTGGACCACGGTGAACAGGTCGTCCCGCAGCAGGCCGCGGCGGACGAGGGCGCTGTTCGGGGCCACCACGGCCGGGTTGGTGTTCTGCACCAGCATGGCGTGGACCTGGGGGCCGTCCTTCAGCTCCGCACGGTCCCCGGTCAGCACCGCGCCGATGCGGCTCATGTCCATGCGGCGGATGGTGGGGTCGAGGCGGTCGAGGCCCTCGATGAGGGTCTTGTCCCAGTGGTAGATGCCGTCGGCGCGGTTGGACCAGAAGGCGCCGCCGCCGGGGTGGCGCCATTTGCCCGCGAGGGCGGGCAGGCACGTCACGGCGTGGAGCGCGGCGGCGCCGTTGCGGGACCGGGCGAAGCCGTAGCCGACGCGGACGAAGGCCCGGTCCGTGCGGTTGTAGAGCGCGGCGAAGCGCTCGATCTCGGCCTCGTCCAGGCCGGTGATGGCGGCGGCCCAGGCGGGTGAGCGCGTGGCCAGGTGGGCCTCGAGGCGCTCGGGGCAGTCGGTCCAGCGGGCCATCCAGGCACGGTCGACCAGGTTGTCGCGGAAGGCGGCGTGCATCACGGCGCAGGCCAGCGCGCCGTCCGTGCCGGGGCGCAGCGCCAGGTGCAGGTCGGCGGTGGCGGCGGTGGGGGTGCGGTAGGGGTCGATGACCACCATCTGGGCGCCGCGCTGCTTCCGGGCGCGGGTGATGTGGGTCATGACGTTGACCTGGGTGGAGACCGGGTTGCCGCCCCACACCACGATGACGTCGCTGTCCGCCATCTCCCGCGGGTCCGGGCCGCCGAGCTTGCCCACGCCGGCGGCCCAGCCCATTTCCTGCGGGGTGGAGCAGATGGTGTTGTGCTGGCGGGAGTAGCCCATGACGTTGCGGAGGCGGTTGATGCCGTCCCGCTGCACGAGGCCCATGGTGCCGGCGAAGTAGTAGGGCCAGACGGCGGTGGGGCCGTGCCGGGCAGCGGTGTCGGTGAAGGCCTGGGCCGTGCGGTCGAGCGCTTCGTCCCAGCCGATCTCGCGGAACTGGCTGCTGCCCTTGGGGCCGGTGCGGAGCTGGGGGCGGGTGAGGCGGGCCGGGTTGTGGATGCGCTCGGCGTAGCGGGCGACCTTCGCGCAGATAACACCGGCGGTGTAGGTGTTGTCCCGCGCGCCGCGGAGGGTGCCGATGCGGGTGCCGTCGTGCACGTCCACCTCGAGGGCGCAGGTGCTCGGGCAGTCGTGGGGGCAGACGCTGTGGTGAGTGGTCTGGCTCATGCGGCTTGCCCCAGGGCTAGGAGATTGGCGGCGCGGGCGCGGTCGTATTCGATGGCGACGGCCACGTCGTGGGCCGCCTCGGGCCCATAAAGCCGGGCGAGGAGGTGGAGCGTGGTGTCCGCGGACAGGCTGACGCCGCCGCCCGTGACCACGTCGCCATCGTCCACGAGCACGCGGGGGGCGCCCTGGGCGAGGCGGCTGAGCGGGGACCGGGGCTCGTTGCCGACCGCGAGGCGGCGGGTGGTGGCGGGGCGGCCCTGGAGCAGCCCGGCGGCCTGGAGCACGAGGGCGCCGGTGCAGACGCTGGCCATGATGCTTGCCGGGCGGCTGCGGAGGAAGGCGTGCATGGCCGGGTCTGCCCCGGCCTCGGGCCACCCGGCGCCGCCCGTCACGATGACCACGTCGCAGGGCGGGGCCAGGTCCAGCGTGTGGTCGATGCCGACCACGAGGCCGCCGGCCAGCGTGCAGGTGGGGCCCTTCGCCGCGAGCGTGACGGCGCGGAGGCCCGGCAGGAGGCGGCGGGCCATGGAGAGCACGCCGAAGGTGGCGCCGAGGTCGATGGGCTCCACGGTGGGGTAGAGGACGATCCCGAACAGGGCAGGGGCGGTGCGGTCGCGCATGGGGGGAGTGTGGCGCGGGGCATGGGGCCGGAGCAAGCGTATCGGGCTGCCGCGGCGCGAGCGGCGGGCCGTTCAGCACTCGCCCGCGGACACGCCCTCGAGCATCATCCGGATCCGCTCGGCCAGGAGTGCAGCCTCGACCGGCTTTCGCAGGAGCGTGAAAGTCCCGGTCACCGCGCCGCCGACCGCGATCTCGGCCGCGGCGTTCGCGAAGCCGGTCAGCAGGATGGCCGGCAAGTTCGGCCGCCGATGCTGCGCGTTCCGCACCAAGGCCACACCGTCCATGCCCGGCATCGACAGGTCGGCCACGACCAGGTCCACCCGCTCGCCGGCGTCCAGCAGCGCGAGCGCGGCGGGGCCGTCGGCTGCGGTCAGGACCGCATACCCGGCCGCCTCGAGCTCCTCGGTCAGGATCATGCGGACCATGGCATCGTCGTCCACGACGAGCAGGCGTGCACCTGGCCGACTGTCGGCGCTCGCGGCCGGGTCGGCCGCCGCGGACGCGGCAAGTCGGGACACTGTGAACCAGAGCGTGACCGTCGTCCCTCGCCCGGGCGTGCTCTCGACCAGCAGGCCGCCGCCGCTCTGCTCGGCAAAGCCGCGCGCCATGGCAAGGCCGAGCCCCGTGCCTTCGCCGGGTCGCTTGGTCGTGAAGAACGGCTCGGTCACGCGCGCCAGCACCTCGGGCGGCATGCCGATGCCGCTGTCCGAGATCGCAAGCCGGACATACGAGCCTGGCTTCAGGCCGGCCGGATGCTTCGGCCCGGCGTCCAGGATCGCCTCGGCCGATGCCGAAAGGGTCAGCGTGCCGGTGCTGCCCATCGCGTCGCGCGCGTTGGTGCCGAGGTTGACCAGCACCGTCTCGAGCTGGCCCAGGTCGGCCAGAAGTGCCGGGAGGTCGGGCCGCGCCTCCACGCGGACGTCGATGCCGGTGCCGAGCGTATGTCCGAGCAGCTCGCGCATGCTCGTGAGCAGCGTCGCGGGGTTGATGGCCTCGCTCCGCAGGTCCCCATGGCGGGAGAACGCCAGCAGCCTGCGCGTGATCGTCGAGCCGCGCCTGGCGGACTCGAACACCATGCGCGCGAGGCGGCTGACGGTGTCTGGATCGGCCGGGCGCCGTTCGATCAACGAGGCGCCGCTCTGGACGGCCTGCAGGACGTTGTTGAAGTCGTGGGCAATGCCGCCGGCGAGCTGGCCCAGCGCTTCCATCCGCTGCAGGTGCGCCATGCGGGTCTGCGTGACCTCGAGCGTCCGCGTTCCTCGACCAGCGCCTCGAGCTCGGCAGCGCTCCGGGTCAGCGCCGCCTGCCCCCGCCGATCGGCGTCCACGTCGTCGCTGATGACCATGACCGCGTCCAGGCCGCCTGCCTCGTCGAGGACCGGCACACTCTTGATGGTGACCCAGCGCCGCACGCCGTCGCCGCACATGAACTGGTATTCGCCCGAGGCCGGCTCGCCCGTCCGCAGCGTTTGCGCCAGGGGGTAGTCCTGGCCCCGCACACGGCTGCCATCGGCGTGATAGCTCTCCCATTCGTCGTATTGGTCGGCGCCGCCGGAGTAGCGCATGGGGTGGCGGAAGATCCGTGCCACCGAGGGATTGCCGTAGATGAGCCGGCCGGACGGGGCCTCGGCGATGATGATGCCGGTCGGCGCCGCCTCGAAAAACGCGCGCAGCCGGGCCTCGCTCTGCGCCAGGGCGCGCTCGGCCTCGACCCGATCCGTCACGAACTCGGAAAACAGCAGGGCACCCCCGACCGATCCGTCGGCGCGCCGCCACGGCGTCATCTCCCAGCGCACCCAGTCGGTCGACCCGGCGGCACGGGGGAACGCGTCGTCGTCGGCCGCGAGTGTCTCGCCTGCCAGCACGCGTTGGTGGATGGCGCGCCAGCGGGCCGGGAGATCTCCGACGACGTCGTAATGGCTTTGGCCGCGCAAGGCGGCCGGGTCGATGCCCTTGTCCAGCCCGTGATCGTGCAGGAAGCGGCGGCTGACGGCGAGGTAGCGCATGGACCCGTCGAACATCGCGATGGCGGCCGGCGCGCGATCGACGAACAGGCGCAGCTGCTCCTCGTTCTCGGCAAGTGCCGTTTCGGCCCGCTTGCGGTCGGTGATGTCCATGTTGATCCCGAGCATGCGCATCGGGGCGCCGCGCGCATCCCTGATCACCTGGCCGCGCCCGAGGAGCCATCGGACGGCGCCGCCGGCCGATGCGGGCAAGACGATGCGATACTCGGTTTCGAAGCTCGGCCTGTCGCCGGCGACCACGGCCAAGACCTCGGCCTGGACACGGTCCCGGTCCTCCGGGTGGAGGCTGCCGCGCCAGGTCTCGTAGTCGATCGGGCCGTGCCGCGCGGGGTTCAGCCCATACAGCCCGTATTGCTCGGGTGTCCAGTGCACGGCGTTGGCGGGGATGTCCCAGTCCCACGTGCCGACATGGGCGGTGCTCTGGCTGATCCGAAGCCGGTCCTCGCTGGACAGCAGGGCCGCGAGCGTGTCGTGCAGCCTGCGTTCGGCTCGCCGGAGGACCTCGGCCGACAGGAACACCGCTCCCGTGATCGTCAGGGCGGCCGCGAGTGCGAACATCGCCGGGCTGAGCATCGGATCGTAGATCAGGCGCCGCGCCCCCCACACCACGGCCGCGCCGGTGAGGAAGGACAGCATGAACGCTCCCGGCACGAGGCGGGACATGACCCTCCGTGCGACCGGCGCGTCCGTGAAGCGCCTGCGCCATCCGAGGTCTGGCGCCGTGAGCAGCAGCGTGACGGCGAGGAACGACAGGGCGACCGCCGTGTTGAGCGCGACCGAGGCGAACATCCCGAAATCGCTGAAGCTGGACACGTCGTAGGCGTATCCTGCCAGGCTGACGTAGCCGATGGCTGCCGGGACGATAGCGAGCGCGTGGGCGCCGGTCGCAGCGGCGGGGCCGAACCGCCAGCCGGGCTTGCTTGTGGCGCGCGCGAGGAGGGTCATCGCGAGGCCGACGCTCACGAAGGCGATGGCGGTTGCGGGGGCCATGCGGCCGGGGAAGGACGAGAAGGGCGTATCCGCGTCGGTGAAGAGCAACTCGTCGATCCCGAGGGAGGTGCGCGTCAGGTATTCGACGAGTGTCAGGGCGCCCAAGGCCAGCGTGAGCAGGCCGCAGCAGGACGTCACGACGGCCGGACGCGACGTGGCGTTGGGGCCTCGGAGCAGGAGCAGGCCGAACGCGCTCGTGACCAGGCCGAATGCCGTGTTGGCCTTCATGGTCACGAGGCCGGGGAAGACCGACTTCAAGGCAGGCGCGCCGGAGCTCCAGCCGAACAACCCCACGATGCCGATGACGAGGGCGCCCAGCGCAACCGCCGTGCGCAGGGCGCCATCGGCCCTGCCGCCCCCGGCCTCGGGTGGTGTGGTCGGGGGAGCGCGCCGCAGGTCTGACATCAATCGCCCTCTTCCACGGACGCTGCGACGCCGATCACCGTCGCAAGCGCACAGGTGCGGGCTCGCGCCTGCGAACCGTCACGCACAACGACATATCCTTAACCTTTCATCACGGAAAGCGTTCGTTGCAGGTGAAACGAGCCGCCATGCCACGGCCTGCGCCCGTGGCCCAGGAGGTCTTGGCTGGCTGCCTTCCGCCTAGCCGGCCTCTTTCTCCCTCAGCGTCTGCGTCGCCCGGTCGGCCGATCTTTGTCGGCTAGCCATGCGAGGTCCGCTTACCTACCATCGCACTCATGCCCCGCTCCCCTGCTGCCGACCTGGCCCCGCTCATCAAGCTCCTGCAGGCGGGCGTCTCACCCGACCGCGCTGCCACGGAACTCTCCCGCGTCCTGGCTTCCTGGGCGGCCGACCTCGAGGACGACGACGAGCAGCTGCAGGAGCGGCTCTCCGGCCTGGCCGAGCAGATGGCGACGGGGATCGAGGACATGCACGAGGGCATCGCAGCGGCGAGCGACAAGGGGAAGCCCACGCTGCGGCGGATCCTGGCGACGCATCAGGCGGTGCTGGACGGGGTGCGGAAGGCGCAGGGGTCGTGACGTGAGCGCCTGGATGTCCGCCGCCTTCGAGGAGGCTCGGCCCGAGCAGGACGCCGGGCTCTGAGGCGGCGAAGGCTTTCCGCAGGCATCGGGCGGACGGCAGTCCCTCAGATCATCCGCCACGCCACGAAAAGCCAGAACCCGCCGATGACCGCCCCGGCCAGAACGTCCGACAGGTAGTGCAGGCTCAGCACCATCCGGCTCGCGCAGATCAGCACGACTAGGGCGACTACCCCGGCCAGCACCGCCCCGCGCCACTCGGGTGGCACGCCGCGGGCGATGGCCAGGCCGAGGAAGCCGTAGATCGCGACGGAGACGGTGGCGTGGGCGCTGGGGAAGGAGGGGGAGCCGGCGGTGAGGCCCTCGAGGAAGGGGGGCCGGGCCCGGCCGGTGATGAACTTCAGGGACCATGTGGTGGCTTCGGCGCCGACGAAAGCGATCCATAGGGGGCCGACCAGGGTGGCGCGGCCGCTGGTGGCCAGGAGGCCGCTGGCGACGAGGGCGACGATGGCGCCGGTGCCGCCGGTGCCGGCCTGGGTCAGCCAGTCGAAGGCGAGGAGGACGGGGCGGGTGCGGAGGGGGGCGAGGGCGGCTTGGACGAGGCCGTCGAGCATGACGACGGGGCCTTGGGTCTGGACCTGCCAGGCGATCAGCCCGAATGCGGCGGCAAGGACGAGAAGCAGGATCAAGGCGCTGTGCCCTCTGGCGCAGGGACCATGACCGTCACGGCGCGGGGGATGATGCCGAAGCGGGCGGGGGTCACGGTGGTGATCTCGCCATCGGCGCTGATCGGCATGGGAAGGCGGGTCACGACTTCCACGACCGGGCTGCGGTCCGTGCGGACGTAGGGGATGGCGTCGTGCTCGCCCGCGCGGAACGCCCTCGCCATGAAGGGCAGGGACCAGGTGCTTTCCGGCTCGAGGCTGTAAACGTTGAGCATGTTGTCGTCGATCGCGGCATCCGCGCTCACCACCATGCCGCCGCCGTAGAAGCGGCCGTTGCCGACGGCGACCTGCAAGGTCTTCACCCGGTGCACGCTGGAGCCGCAGCGGATGATGGCGCTGAACCTGCGGTAGCTCATGACCACCTTCAGCGCCGTCCAGGGGTAGGCCAGCGCGCCGAGCCTGCGCTTGGCGTCCTTGGACAGGCGCCGGGTGATCTCGACCGTGACGCCGACGGAGGCGACGTTGAAGAAGGGGCGGCCGTTGACGGTGCCCAGGTCCACCTGGCGGGTGTGCCCGGCGGCGACGATTGCGGCGGCCTGCACCGGGTCGTCCGGGATGCCCAGCGTCCGGGCCAGGTCGTTGGCGGTGCCGAGCGGCAGGATGCCGAGCGGCAGGCCCGAGTGGTATAGCGCGATGCCGGCCCCGCTGATCGTGCCGTCGCCCCCTGCGATCACCACGCCGTCCACGCTGCCCTTCAGTTCGCCGATGGTGGCCACCATCGAGTCGCGCGTCGGGCATTCGCGCCGCACCAGCTCGAGCCCGGCCTGCTCCAGCGCCTCCAGGAACGGCGCCGCCTCCTTGCCGCGGCGGCTGTGCACGTTGACGACGGTGAGCAGGCGCCGTGTCACAGCCCGGCCTTGATCACCTGGCGGGCGAAGTAGCTCAGCACCAGGTCCGCACCCGCCCGCTTGAAGGCGCCGAGCGACTCGTGGACCACGCGCTCCTCGTCCAGCGCCCCCGCGGCGGCGGCGAACTTGATCATCGCGTATTCCCCGCTCACCTGGTAGGCGGCGAGCGGGAGGTCCGTGCGGTCCCGGATGCGGGCCAGCACGTCGAGGTACGGCATGCCGGGCTTCACCATGAGGATGTCGGCGCCCTCGGCCTCGTCGGTGTCGGACTCTCGCAGGGCCTCGCGGCCGTTCATGGGGTCCATCTGGTAGCCCATGCGGTCTCCCTGCAGGTCGCACCCGGCGGCGGCGCGGAAGGGGCCGTAGAAGGCGCTCGCGAACTTGCTCGAGTAGCTCATGATGGGCGTCGCGCCGAACCCGGCTTCGTCGAGCGCATCGCGGATGGCGGCGATCTGGCCGTCCATCATGGCGGACGGCGCCACGACGTCGGCCCCCGCGGCGGCGGCCACCACGCATTGCCGGGCCAGGTTCGCGAGGGTCGTGTCGTTGTCCACGTCGGCGCGGGTGGCGTCCGGGACGCCGCAATGGCCGTGGCTGGTGTACTCGCAGAAGCAGTTGTCCGTCATGACGACGAGGTGAGGCGCTGCGTCCTTCGCGATGCGGGTCATGCGGGCCATGAGGCCGTGGTCGTGCAGCGTGTCGGAGCCGGCATCGTCCTTGTGGGCGCTGATCCCGAACAGGATGATGCTTCGCACGCCGTCGCGGGCGATGGCCTCGATCTCGCGGGCGAGGGAGCGCTCGGGGATGCGATGCACGCCGGGCATGGCGTCGATGGGGACGGGCTCGGAGGCGGCTTCGTCGATGAAGAGCGGGAGCACGAGGTCCTCGGGCGTCAGCCGGTTCTCGCGCACCAGGGCGCGAAGGGTGGGCGTACGGCGGAGGCGCCGATGTCGGGTGAAGCTCATGCAGACGGTCCGGCGCGGCGGGATGCCGCGGCCGGACATTGCCGCAGGGGGGGCGGGCTGGCTAGCTATGGGCCACCCCGGCCCTGGCGACGCCCGTTTTCCTCTCGGGCCGGCAACGCCGGGAGTCCACTCCGGGCCGGCAACGCCGGGGCTTCACTCCGGGCCGGCAACGCCGGGGCTTCACTCCGGGCCGGCAACGCCGCCGGGGTGCTCACCGCGCTTGGCCTGGCTGTTGCGGACGCGCATGAGCTGCACGGCGCCCAGCACGAGCACGATGCCGAGCGTGACGAAGGAGAGGATGACAGGGAGGGAGAACTCGAACATTCGTTGGCTCCTGTGGCGGGGGGGTCGCACACGGAGCGCAGTGGCGCGTGGGCGGTTGCGCACGAGGGCGTTCGTCGCGCAAGGTTGAAGCAGACCAGTGGCCAGGGTGGAGCGAGTTGGGCGAGGCATATCCTTTCACGGCGATCGTCGGGCAGGACGAGATGAAGCGCGCGCTGCTGGTCGCGGCCGTCGATCCGACGGTGGGCGGCGTGCTGGTGTTCGGGGACCGGGGCACGGGCAAGAGCACGGCGGTGCGGGCGCTGGCCGCTTTGCTGCCGGCGCTGCCCGTGGTGGCGGGGTGCCCGTATCGCTGTGCGCCCGGGCGGGTGGCCGGGCTGTGCGCCGCCTGCGAGACGGGGGAGCCGGCCATGGTGCCGGTGCCGGTGGTGGACCTGCCGCTCGGCGCGACGGAGGACCGTGTGGTGGGCGCGCTCGACCTCGAGCGGGCGCTGACCAAGGGGGAGCGGGCGTTCGAACCGGGGCTGCTGGCGCGGGCGAATCGCGGGTTCCTCTACATCGACGAGGTGAACCTGCTCGAGGACCACCTGGTGGACCTGTTGATCGACGTGGCGGCCTCGGGCGAGAACGTGGTGGAGCGGGAGGGGCTCAGCGTGCGGCACCCGGCGCGGTTCGTGCTTGTGGGCAGCGGCAACCCCGAGGAGGGGGAGCTGCGGCCGCAGCTGCTGGACCGGTTCGGGCTGGCCGTCGACGTGACCACGCCGCAGGACGTGCCCTCGAGGGTGGAGATCGTGCGGCGGCGGGATGCGTTCGACCGCGACCCGGCGGCGTTCCGCGCCACGTGGGCGGCGGCGGAGGCTGCGCTCGGCGGGCAAATCGAGGCGGCGCGGGGGCGGCTGGCGCAGCTCGTGGTGCCGGATGCGGTGCTGGAGGATGCGGCGCGGCTCTGCCTGGCGCTGGGCACGGACGGGCTGCGGGCGGAGCTGACGCTGCTGCGCGCGGCGCGGGCGGCCACGGCGCTGGATGCTGGCTTTAAAAAAGAGGGCGTCGGAGAAGGGGGCGCTGGAGAGGGGGGCATGGTGGATCGGGCGGCGATGCTCGCGGTGGCGCCGCTCGCCCTGCGGCACCGGCTCCGGCGAGACCCGCTGGACGAGTCGGGCAGCGGCAGCCGGGTGGCACGGGCGATCCGGGAGGTTTTCCCGACCGCTGCTCCCGCCGGGCGCGCCGAGGCGGCATGACGGACCAGGCGGCCGACGTGAAGGCCGACGCATGTTGGGCGGCGCAGATGCTGGCGCTCGACCCGGCGCTCGGGGCGTGTGTCCGCGGCGGTGCGGGGCCGGGGCGGGCGGCTTGGCTCGCGGCGGTGGAGGCGATGGCGGAAGGCCCGGTGCGGAAGCTGCCGCTCGGGATCGCGGAGGATCGGTTGGTGGGCGGGTTGGACCTGGTTGCGACCCTGGCGGCCGGGGCGCCGCGGCGGATGGCGGGGCTGCTGGAGGAGGCGGCCGGCGGGATCGTCGTGGTGGCCATGGCCGAGCGCGTGGCCGCCGCCGTAGCGGGACGTGTGGCGCAGGCGCTCGACCTGCAGGCGACGGACGGGGGCGGGTTCGGACTGGTGCTGCTCGATGAGGGCGAGGGCGAGGAGGCGGTGGCGGCAGCGCTGCTCGACCGTGTAGGGCTGTATGTGAACGCCGATGCGGCGGGGACGGTGGAGGTTGTCGACCTCGAGGAGGCCCGCGCGACGCTTCCGCTGGTGAGCGTCGAGGACGCGGCGATCGAGGCGCTGTGCGGGGCGGCGGTGGCGCTGGGCGTGTGGTCGGCGCGCGGGCCGCTGCTGGCGCTGCGGGCGGCACGGGCGGCGGCGGCGGTTTCAGGGCGCGCGGTGGCCTCTCCGGACGACATCGCGCTGGCGGCGCGCCTGGTGCTTGCCCCGCGGGCAACGCGGCTGCCGGCCGACCAGGACGAGGAGCAGGAGCAGGAGCAGGAGCAGGCGCCCGAGCCGGAGGCCGCGCCGCAGGACGACGAGGACCGGCAAGAGGCCGGCGAACTGGCCGAGCGGGTGCTGGAGGCGGCGAAGGCGGCCATCCCGTCCGGCCTCCTGGCGGCGCTGGCCTCGGGCGGGGCGGCGCGGGCGCGGAGTGCGGGGAAGGCGGGCACGGCCATGGCGGGCGCGCGCGGGCGGCGGCTGGGCTCCCGGCCCGGCGTGCCCCGGGGCGGGGCGCGGCTGGACCTGGTGGAGACGCTCCGGACCGCCGCCCCCTGGCAGCGCGTGCGCGGGGCGGAACCGGGCCGCGTGGCCATCCGGAAGGATGATCTGCGCATCCTGCGGCGCGAGCAGCGGAGCGAGACGACAACCGTTTTCATGGTGGATGCCAGCGGCTCGGCGGCGGTGAACCGGCTCGCGGAGGCCAAGGGCGCCGTGCTGCTGCTGCTGGCCGAATGCTACGTGCGGCGGGACCAGGTGGCCGTGGTGGGCTTCCGCGGACGGGAGGCGGCGGTGCTGCTGCCGCCCACGCGGAGCCTGGTGCGGGCGCGGCGGAGCCTGGCGGGCCTGCCGGGCGGGGGTGGGACACCGCTGGCCGCAGGGATCGAGCTCGGCGCGGCGATGGCGGATGCGGTGCGGCGGCGGGGGGGAACGCCATCGCTGGTGTTGTTGACCGACGGCCAGGCGAACGTGGCGCGGGACGGGGCGGGCGGGCGGGCGCGGGCGGGCACGGAGGCGCTCGAGGCGGCGCGGCGCGTGGCGGCAGCCAGGTTCGCCGCGCTCGTGATCGACACGTCCCCGCGGCCCAACCCGGCAGCGCGCGCACTCGCTGGCGCCATGGCGGCGCGTTACGTGCCGCTGCCGTTCGCCGAAGCGCGCGTGGTGTCCGCGGCCGCTGGCAGGGCGGCATGAGCTCGAGGCGGGAGCAGCTGGGCGACTGGCCGAACCGGGGCGCCAGCCGCTTCGTGCGCGCGGGCGGGTTCGGGTGGCACGTGCAGGTGATGGGGACGGGCCCGGTGCTGCTGCTGCTGCACGGCACGGCGGCTGCCACGCAGTCCTGGCGGGACCTCGCGCCGCTGCTCGCCGCGCATTTCACCGTGGTGGCGCCGGACCTGCCGGGCCACGGCTTCACCGACACGCCAGCTTCGAGTCGCATGGGGCTGCCCGGCATGGCGGGCGCCGTGCGGGCGCTGCTGCAGGGGCTGGAGCTGCAGCCGGTGCTGGTGGCGGGGCACTCGGCCGGGGCCGCCGTGGCGCTCGAGATGGCGGTGCGCGGGATGATCCAGCCGCAGGGCGTGGTGAGCCTCAACGGGGCGCTCCTGCCGCTCTCGGGCGTGGCCGGCCAGCTGTTCTCGCCGTTGGCCAAGGTGCTCACGGGGCTGCCGCTGCTCCCGGGGCTGTTCGCCTGGCGCGCGCGGGATGCGGCGGTGGTGGCCAAGCTGCTGGCCAACACGGGCTCGACGCTCGATGAGCGCGGCGTGTCGCTGTATGCGCGCGTGATGCGGGACCGCCGGCACACCGCGGCGGCGCTGTCCATGATGGCGCGGTGGGACCTGAAGCCGCTCGACGAGGCGTTGCCGGGCCTGAAGTGCCCCCTGCTGCTCGTGGCGGGCGAGATGGACCGTGCGGTCCCGCCGGAGGGGGCGGACACCGTGGCGGCGCGCCTGCCGGGCGCCAAGGTCGTGCGGCAGGCGGGGCTGGGCCATCTGAGCCACGAGGAGGATCCGAAGGCGACGGCGGCCCTCATCGAGGATTTCGCGCGCGAGGTGGGCGTGCTGGCCAGCATCGGAGCCGAGCCGTGACCCTGCCGCGAAACCACGCGCAGCGCGTGCTGCTCAACGACGAGGTGCACGCCCGCCCGCCCGAGCCGCTCGTGGCGCCGTGCCGCCTGTCCTACATCGCGCTGATCTGCGATGCGGAGGCGCGGGAGGCGAGCTGGCGGGCGGTGGTGACGCTCGCCGAGCGCTGCGGTGTGGCCCCGCCCGAACCGGGCGCCAGCCATTTCAGCGCGGACCTTTTTGCCTTTCGCATCAAGTGGGAGAAGCACACCGAGTTCGTCCGCTACACGTTCATCGTATCCGGCAAAGCCGGGGGCATCGTATCCGGCCAAGCCGGGGGCATCGTATCCGGCCAAGCCGGGGGCATCGTATCCGGCCAAGCCGGGGGCATCGTATCCGGCCAAGCCGGGGGCGGGGCGGCAGCAGCTCCTGGCAGCGAGAACGAAGACCCGTTCCGGCGCACCGCGCTGCAATCTGTGCCGGACGACTGGGTGGCGACGCTGCCGGGGCAGCTGATGGTGGCGGCGCACCTGGCGCTCGTGGCCGATGCCGGGGAGGACCTGGTTGCGGTAGGCTCCCGCGCGTTTGCGCGCGACGTGCTGGTGGGGTCGTTGGCGGCCGACGCTTCGGGGGCGGCGTTCACCGATTTCCGCATCTACCCGGACGGGTTCAGCCGCATCCTGGTGCAGGACCGGTCGCTGACGCCCTGGCAGGCGGGGCGGGTGGCGCAGCGGCTGCTCGAGATCGACACGTATCGGATGATGGCGCTGCTGGCGCTGCCGGTGGCGCAAAGCCTGGCCCCGGTGATCGCGCGGTGCGAGCAGGAGCTGGCGCATATCACCGCGGCGATGGTGACGGCGGGCGAGGCGGACGAGCCGGTGCTGCTGGACCGGTTGACGCGGCTTGCGGCCGAGATCGACAGCCGGCAGGCGGACAACCTGTATCGGTTCAGCGCGGCCGAGGCCTACGACGAGATCGTGCAGCGGCGGATCTCGGAGTTGCGGGAGGAGCGGATCCCGGGGCTGCAGACCTTGCAGGAGTTCACGGAGCGGCGAATGGCCCCGGCGATGAACACCTGCCAGAGCGTGAGCGGTCGGCAGGAGGAGCTGTCGCGCCGGGTCGCGCGGGCGACGCAGTTGCTGGCGACCCGGGTGGGCGTGACGCGGGAACGGCAGAGCCAGGGGCTGCTGCAGGCGGTGAACCGTCGCATCCGGCTGCAGATCCGGCTGCAGCAGGCAGTGGAGGGGCTCTCGATCGCGGCGGTGACGTATTACGTGGTGGGGCTGGTGGGCTATGTGGCCAAGGGGGCGGAGGAGGGCGGTGCGCCGATCCGTCCGTCCATGGCCATGGCCCTGTCGGTTCCGGTCGTGGCCGGGCTGATGTATGCGGCGCTGCGGCGGCTGCGGCGCCTGGTGGCAGCCGATGAGAGGGCCTAGCCGGTGAGCTGGTATGCGGCGGGCGGCTTCGCGGTGGTGATCCTGGGGGCGATCGGGCTCGAGGCGCTGGGCCTGCTGGCGCTTTGGCGATGGAAGCGGCGTGGGCTGCCGCCTGCGGAGGTGCTGCCGTATCTGGGGGCGGGAGCGAGCCTGATCGCGGCGTCGGGTGTGGCGGTGTCGGGCGGGGCCTGGGCGTGGGTGGGGCTGCTGCTGGCGGTGGGGGGCGGGCTGCACGTGATCGATCTGCGGGCGCGGTGGCGGCGTCCATTGTAGCCACAAAGGTGGGCTTGGCTGCGGCGATGAGCGACGATCTTCGAGAGCAGGCCGTGTCCGCCCGGGCTGCCGGGCAGCATGACCGGGCGGTGGCTGCGTGGCGCGCGCTGCTGGATGCGGCGCCGGACGATTGGCGGCTGGGGCTCGAGCTGAAGCGGGACCTGAGGGCCGGGCTGCATTATCCGGATAGCGACCCACGGTTCCGCCGGGCGGCGCGGGGGTTGCCGGACGCGGAGTGGCTGGCGCATTACGCGGCGCTCTACGCATTCCATGGCAGCGACCTCGAGGCGATCGATGCCCGGGCGGCGGCGCTGCTGGAGGGGGCGCCGGGCGACGTGCGGCTGCATGCGATCCGCGGCGACGTGGCCCGGCAGCGGCGCGACTGGAACGGGGCCGTCGCTGCCTTCGAGCGGGCCGTGGCCCTGTCCGGAGAGGTGGAGCTCGGGGAGAAGCTTACGGCCGCACGGCGGTATCGGACGATGGCCGCACAGTCCTGGCGTGCCGATGGGCCAGGGTATGCGGCGCACGTGCTGAACCTGGACCGGAATGGCGAGCGGTTGGAGGAGCTGCGGCGCCAGTTCGCCGGCGGCGCGGTGCAGCCACGGCGCCTTCCGGCCGTGGAGGGCGGCCGGCTCGCGCGGGCGGCGGTGCAGCGGCTGACGGGCCGGGCGGACTCGGCGCGCGGCACGCTGGGATGCTTCCTGAGCCACGCGTCCGCCTGGGAAGCGGTCGCGGCCGGGGCCGAGCCGTGGGGGCTGGTGCTGGAGGACGACGTGATCCCGCTTCTGGAGTTGCCGCCCACGCTGGGCGCACTGGGCCTGCCGGACGGGCTCGAGCTGTGCTTCGTGAACGACCGGATGGAGCCGCGGCTGCCGCCTTCGGACGGCTTCGTGGTGCACGGCCTGGCGGCTGCGATGGCGGCGTTCCACCCGGAGGACAATGCGCCTGGCGGAGACGGCTACCTGGTCAGTCGCGAGGGGGCAGTCAAGCTGCTGGACTGGGCGGCAGCGGATGGGATGGCGGGGGACGCGGACTGGCGGCTGCTGGCGTGGTCGCTGACCCCTCAGGCGATTGCGGGCATCCCGGCCCACAGCCTTGCACGGCGGGAGCTGGAGCGGCTGGGGGCGGGGGTGGGCCGCCCGGAACGGCTGCGGGCCGGGGCGCTCTCGCCGGCGCTGATCCGGACGGTGGGGGTGAGCAGCGACCGGGAGGACGAGGACCGGGCGTCCATCACAATTCGAGGCTAGCTCACACGGCGTTTCGTGCGTCGGAGCAGATCGCTGGAGCTGTCTTCCGATCACAGCGGATCGGAAGAATGCTCTAGCCTATTGTGAAGTATGCGAAACACCCGATCGGATGAAGCAGTCCGATCGGATACCGCTCTAGGCCTCCGCTTGCAGCCCCGCCGCCGCGATCCCGGCGAGGGCGGCGATCTCGTCGTTGTCGGACGTGTCGCCGCTGACGCCGACGGCGCCGAGCAGCGTGCCCGATGCGTCGCGGAGCAGCACGCCGCCGGGGACGGGGATGAGGGCGCCGTCGAAGGCGTGGGTCACGGCGGCGATGAAGCTGGGCTGGTCGGTCGCGCGCTTCATGATGGCTCGGGTGCCGATGCCCATGGCCAGCGCGCCGTGGGCCTTGCCGTGGGCGATCTCGGCGCGGCGGAGGCTCGTGCCTTCCTCGGCGGCAAGGGCCTTGTAGGCGCCGCGGGCGTCGAGCACGAGCACGACGAGCGGCTTCATGGCGTGGGCGCGGGCCGTCTCGAGGGCGGTGGTGACGATGGTTTGGGCTTGGGCGAGGGTGAGCATCAGTTCGGCAATCCTAGCTTCGTGCGGAGTTCGGCGCGGGCGGGGGCGAAGTCGGCCATGAAGGCCGGGTCGTTGAAGAGCACGGCGGCCATGGCGGTGCCGGCCTGGCGTCCTGCAATGAGGTCCGAGCGGTAGTGCACGCCGCCGATGATCCGGCTCTCGTTGTAGTCGGTCACGCGCTCGAAGATGTCGCCCCGGCGCTCGGGCAGCATGGCGGCGAGCACCACGCCCATCATGGTGCCGCGGGTGGCGTGGCCGGAGGGGTAGGCGCCGCTCTTGGAGGTGGGGGCGGTGGGCTTGAGCGCGGTGTTGGCGAGGTAGGGGCGGAGGCGGCCGAAACCGGACTTTGCGGGGCCGACGACCTCCTCCTCCGTCTCCTCGAGCCGGGCGAAGAGTTGCGTGGTGCGCGGGACCGAGGCGGGTGTCACGGCCTGGCCAAGGATGGCGCCGAACATGTCGTACATGGTCTCGTCCGCATCCTTGCGGGCCCGGGCGCCGCGCTCGGGGGTGCGGGTGCGCTCGATCTCGACGATCTCGGCCATCTCGGCGCGGTCGGCCGCCGAGCCGGCTGCGGGAGGCGGGGGCAGGAGGCGGAGCAGGTCCACCTGCTGCGGACCGAGATAGGGCTTTTCCCCGGCGAATGCGGGGGAGGCCGCGAGAAGGGCGGCGAGAGCGAGCGGGATCAGGCGCATGGGTCACGTTCCCTTGATGATGCCGCGGTTCTACGGGCAGGTTCCGGGGGCGGCAATGGCGTCATGCAACGGTCACACGATGGCGCCAGTCGTCGAGCACGTCGGCGACGGTATGTTCCCACGGGATGACAGGGGCCCAGCCCAGCAGGGTGCGGGCGCGGGTGGCGTCCCCTGCGGTGCGGGGGATGTCGCCGGGGCGGAGGCGGGTCTGGTCGGTGCGGATTGTGGCGAGCACGCCGGCGCGGGCGAGGAGCGCGTCCAGGATGTCGCCCACGCGGCGGGGCTGGCCGGAGGCGAGGTTGAGGACGGTGCCGGGAGCCAGGTCCGCGCCGAGCATGAGCGCGTAGGCGCGGGCCACGTCGCGCACGTCGAGCAGGTCCCGCTCCGGGTCCAGTGCGCCCACGTGCAGCTCGGGCGGCTGCAGGCCCTGCGCGAGGTGGGCCTCGATGCGCGCCACCTGGTGGGCGAAGGCGGGTACGACGAATGCGTCGGACTGGCCGGGGCCGGTGTGGTTGAACGGCCGGGCCCGCACCAGGCGGAGGCCGTCGGGGACCATGGCGCCGAGGGCGAGGTCCGCGGCGGCCTTGGTCGCGGCGTAGGCGGATTGAGGGGCGAGCGGGGCGTCCTCGTCCAGGGCGGTGCCGCGGCGGAAGGTGGCGCCATAGCAGTCGGCACTGCCGGCGAACAGGAAGGTGGCCTGGGGGGCGTGGCGCAGGGTTGCGCGGGCGAGGGCGAGGGCGCCGTGGAGGTTCACGGCCCAGGCACGGGCCGGGTCCCGCCTTGCGTCCGAGGGGGCTGCGATGGCGGCGAGGTGGACGATGGCGTCGGGGCAGGCGGCCTCGAGGGCGGCGTCACAGGCGAGCTCGTCGGTGATGTCGAAGGCGGGGGTGAGGAGGGCGGCGGCTGGGTAGGCGGTCTGCAGTGCCGGCAGCAGCCAGCGGCCGACAAAGCCCGTGGCGCCGGTGATCAGGATGCGGCTCGGGTTCGGGCCTGGGGTCACCCCTCCCCCGGCCCCTCCCGCAAGAGGAGGGGGAAAGCCGTCCGTCGTCACCGGGCCATGCGGGAGCGGTGGCGGGCGAGGTCGGCGTCGACCATCTCGGCGATCAGGTCCGGCAGGGTGACGGTGGGCGCCCAGCCGAGGCGCTGGCGGGCCTTGGAGGGGTCGCCCAGGAGCACGTCCACCTCGGCCGGGCGCATGTGGGCCGGGTCGGTCACCACGTGGTCTTCGGCCACCAGCCCGGCGTGTGCGAAGGCCAGGCGCACCAGCTCGCGGATGGTCGTGGTGGTGCCGGTCGCGATCACGTAGTCGTCCGGCGTGTCCTGCTGCAGCATCAGGTGCATGGCGCGAACGTAATCCCGCGCGTGGCCCCAGTCGCGCCTTGCGTCGAGGTTGCCGAGGCGGAGCTCCTTGGCCAGGCCGAGTTTGATGCGGGCCACGCCGTCGCTGACCTTGCGCGTCACGAACTCGATGCCGCGGAGCGGGCTCTCGTGGTTGAACAGGATGCCGGAGCTTGCGTGCAGGCCGAAGCTTTCGCGGTAGTTCACCGTCATCCAATGGGCGTAGAGCTTGGCCACGCCGTAGGGGCTGCGCGGGTAGAACGGGGTGCGCTCGGACTGCACCGGCTCCTGCACGAGGCCGAACATCTCGCTGGAGCTGGCCTGGTAGAACCGGGCCTCCGGGCGCACGAGGCGCACGGCCTCGAGCACGTTGCCGGCGCCGAGGGCCGTGACGGTGCCGGTCAGAAGCGGCTGCTGCCATGAGGCGGCGACAAAGCTCTGTGCGGCCAGGTTGTAGACCTCGTCCGGCTTGTGGACCTGCAGCACGCGGATGAGGGAGCTGAGGTCGGTGAGGTTGCCGTCGACAAGCTCCACGTGGTCGAGGATGCCGAGCCAGCGGAGGCGCTCGCCGATGATGTCGGCGCTGGCGCTGCGGCGGAGCAGGCCCACCACGCGCGTGCCGCGCTCGAGCAGCAGTCGGGCGAGGTAGGCGCCGTCTTGTCCGGTGATGCCGGTGATGAGCGCGGTGGACATGGGGCTGCTTCGGTCTCCGATCGATGCGCCGTCGCTAGAGCAGGCGGCGGGCTGCGTCCATGGGCGAAAGCGATCGGTAGGCGAAAGCAATCGGTACGCGAAAGCAACTGGGGCGGATACCGAGGTCAGCGGCCATCTTTTAAACGATGTGTCCGCCCGCTAGGGTCGGCGCGGGGCGGCGCGGCTGGAGGGTTCGATGGTTCGTTGGTTGACATTGGCGCTGGCGCTGGCGCTGAGCGCGCCTGTGGCGGCGCAGGAGCGGGTGGTCAATTTCTACAACTGGACGGACTACATCGACCCGAAGGTGCTGGAGGCGTTCACCGCCGAGACGGGCATCAAGGTGCAGTATGACGTCTATGACAGCCTCGAGACATTGGAGGGCAAGCTGCTCGCCGGTCGGTCGGGCTACGATCTGGTGGTGCCGACGAGCGAGCCGACGCTGAGCCGGCTGATCGCGGCCGGCGCGCTGCGGAAGCTGGACCGGGTGCGGATCCCGAACCTGGCGGGCCTCGACCCGAAGCTGATGGCCAAGGTGGCCACGAGCGACCCGGGCAACCAGTATGGCGCGATCTACCTCTGGGGCACGATCGGGCTCGGGATCATCCCGGAGCTCGTGGAGAAGCTGGCGCCGGGCGCGCCGCTGGACAGCTGGGACCTGGTGCTGAAGCCCGAGAACGCGAAGCGGCTGGCGGGGTGCGGCATCTCTCTGATGGACAGTGCCATCGACACCATCCCGAGCGTGCTGCGCTACCTGGGCCGCAACCCGGCCTCGGCCGACGCGAAGGACCTGGCCGACGTGGAGAAGACGCTGCGCGCGATCCGGCCCTACATCCGCACCTTCTCGTCCGGTGGCGCGGTGGAGTCGCTGGCGGCCGGGCAGAGCTGTGTGGCGATGACGTATTCGGGCGACGTGATCCAGGCGGCGCAGCGCGCGGCGGAGGCCAAGCAGAAGGCGGTGCGTTACGTGATGCCGAAGGAGTTCGCGCAGCTGAGCTTCGACGTGCTCGCGGTGCCGAAGGATGCGCCGCATGCGGCGGAGGCGATGGCGCTGATCGACTACCTGCTGCGGCCGAGCGTGATGGCGGCGATCACGAACCAGACGCACTACGCCAACGCGGTGCCCAAGAGCCTCGATGAGGTCGCGGCGGACGTGAAGGCGGATGCGAGCGTGTTCCCGTCCGAGGCGGCGCAGGCGAGGTTCTTCGTGGTGCCGGCGCCGAACCAGGCGGCCGAGCGGGCGCGGACGCGGATGTGGGCGCGGTTCAAGGCCGGGTAGCGGCGTTGGCGCATCTGGAGATCGAGGGGCTCACCGTCCGTTACGGCCCGGCGGTGGCGCTCGACGGTATGGATCTCTCCATCGGGTCGGGCGAGATGTTCGTGCTGCTGGGCGGCTCGGGCAGCGGCAAGACGACGCTGCTGCGCACGCTGGGCGGGTTCGTGCAGCCAAGCGCCGGGCGGGTGGTGCTGGGCGGCGAGGACATCACCCGGCTGCCGCCACACAAGCGGCCGGTGAACACGACATTCCAGAGCTACGCGCTGTTCCCGCACATGAGCGTCGCGGAGAACGTGGGGTTCGGGCTGCGCCGACAGGGGGCGGCGGCCGGGGAGATTGCCTCGCGGGTGGCGGAGCTGCTGGCGCTGGTGCGGCTGGAGGCGTTCGCGGGGCGGCGGCCGGATGCGCTGAGCGGGGGGCAGCGGCAGCGGGTCGCGCTGGCCCGGGCGCTGGCACCGCGGCCGCGGCTGCTGCTGCTGGACGAACCGATGTCGGCGCTGGACCGCGGCCTGCGGGAGCAGACGCGGGCCGAGCTCACACGGGTGCAGGCGGAGACCGGGACGACCTTCGTGCTCGTGACGCACGACCAGGACGAGGCGCTGGCGATGGCGACGCGGATCGGGCTGCTGCACCAGGGACGGCTCGCGCAGGTGGGCACGCCGGCCGAGATCTACGAGCGCCCGGCAAGCCGGTATGTGGCGGCGTTCATGGGGGGGGCCAACGTGCTCCCGGCGCGCGTGTTTTCCCCGGGGCCGGACGTCGTGCTCGAAGTGGCTGGGGTGGGGCGGGTGCAGGCGAAGGGGGTGGCGCCAAGCGGGGACGTGTGGCTAGGGCTGCGGCCGGAGCGGGTGCGGCTTGGCGAGGCGCTCGAGAACCGGGCGGAGGGGGTGGTGGCCGAGGTGGTGTATCGCGGAGACATCGCGGATGTGGCGGTGCGGCTGGCGGACGGGACGGTGCTGAACGTGTCGCAGCCGTTGGAAGATGGCGCGGGAGCCCTGCCCTCGCGGGGGGCGATGGTGGTGGTGAGCTGGGCGGCCGAAGCGTGCATGGTGCTCGGGGCGTGAGGAATCTCTGCGGCCCGGGTGACTGCTGTGCGCCACCCCTCCCCCCGGCCCCCTCCCGCAAGGGGAGGGGGAGCAGGCTCGTTCTTCCCCCCTCCCCTCGCGGGAGGGGCCGGGGGAGGGGCGACGGCGCGAACGGACCTTCAGCGTGAGTGGCCGCGCCCTCGTCCTCGCCCCGGTCTGGGCCTGGTTGCTCGTGTTCGTGGCCCTGCCCGTGGTGATCGTGGCGGCGCTCAGCTTCAGCACCAGCATACCCGGGGTGCCGCCCTACACGCCGCTGCTGCAGGAGCCGGACGCGCAGAACTATGCGGCGCTGGTGGCGGACACCTACTACCTGGACGCCATGGGCAAGAGCCTGCTCGTGGCGGGCGTGTCCTCGGCGCTGTGCCTGCTGATCGGCTACCCCATGGCGCTGGCCATCGCGCGCGCCTCGGAGCGGTGGCGGAACCTGCTGCTGCTGGGGGTGATGCTGCCGTTCTGGACCGGGTTCCTGCTGCGCGTCACGGCCTGGATCGGGCTGCTGCGGGACGAGGGCTGGGTGAACGCGGCGCTGGGCCTGGTGGGGCTGGGGCCGGCACGGCTGCTCTACACGGACTTCGCGATGTTCGTCGGCGTGACCTACGCCTACCTGCCGTTCATGGTGCTGCCGCTCTATGCGCGGCTGTCCAAGGCGGACCCGGCGCTCGAGGAGGCGGCCGCCGACCTCGGGGCCTCGCCCTGGGTCGCGTTCCGTACCGTAACGTGGCCGCTCAGCCTGCCCGGCGTGGTGGCCGGGTTGGCGCTCGTGTTCATCCCGGCGGTGGGCGAATACGTCATCCCGGAGCTGCTGGGCGGGCCAGGGGCGCAGACCATCGGGCGGGCGCTGTGGAACGAGTTCTTCAGCAACCGGGACTGGCCCATGGCGGCCGCGGTGGCGACGGCGCTGCTGGCGGCCCTGCTCGTGCCCATGGCGCTGCTGCGGGCGCGGGCGCCGTGAGGCGGGGCTGGTTCCTGCCGGGCGCGCTCGTGGCCGGGTATGCGTTCCTGTACATTCCCGTGGCGCTGCTGGTGGCGACGAGCTTCAACCCCTCGCGGCTGACCACGGTCCTGGGCGGCTTTTCGCTTCGCTGGTATGCGGCGCTGTTCCAGAACGAGCGGCTGATGGGGGCGGCGTTGCTCTCGCTCGAGATCGCGGCGGCGTCGGCGACCGTGGCGACGGCGCTGGGGCTCGGGGCCGGGTATGCACTGGCGCGGTTCGGGCGGTTTCGCGGGCGGGGGGTGTTCGGGCTGTTGCTGGGCGCGCGGCTGGTGCTGCCGGACGTGCTGGTGGGGCTGAGCCTGCTGCTGCTGTTCGTGCAGATGGAGCAGGTGCTGGGCTGGCCGGCCGGCCGTGGGGCGCTGACGATCGGGCTCGCGCACGTGTCCGTCAGCCTGAGCTATGTGGCGGTGGTGGTGGAGAGCCGGCTGCGGGATGGCGGGATCGCGCTCGAGGAGGCGGCGATGGACCTGGGCGCCTCGCCGATGCAGGCGTTCGGGCTGGTGACGCTGCCGCTGCTGGCGCCGGCGCTCGTGAGCGGGTGGCTGCTGGCGTTCACGCTGTCGCTGGACGACCTGGTCGTGGCCACGTTCGTCTCGGGGCCGGGCTCCAGCACGCTGCCGATGGTGGTGTTCTCCGCGCTGAAGCTGGGGGTGACGCCGGAGCTGAACGCGCTGGCGACGTGCATCCTGGTGGTGGTGGCGGGGGCGTTGCTGGCGGTGTTGGGGTTGCAGCGGCGGGGGCGGTAAACCTCGTCATCGCGAGCCGGAGGCGTGGCGATCCAGTGGCCGACGGGTCTGCTCCACGTGGCCCCTGGATCGCCACGCTGCGCTCGCGAGGACGATCAGGGCTCCAGCCTGTCGGGCGACTCCGGCAAGGGTTCGCCCTTGGCTACGGCGGCGTTGTTCTGGATGATCAGCGCGATGAGGCCGGTCCAGCCGGTCTGGTGGGCGGCGCCGAGGCCTTGGCCGGTGTCGCCGTGGAAGAACTCGTGGAACTCGAGGGCTTCCTCGCCGGGCCAGGGGCGGGTGTGGGCCATGGCGGGGCGGGTGCCGTCCTCGCCTCGGAGGAACAGGCGGATGAGGCGGGTGCGGACTTCCTGGGCGGCTTCGGCGAGGGTCTTCAGCTGGCCGGTGCCGACGGGGCATTCGATGAGGAACTCGTCGCCATAATAGTCGTGGAAGCGGCGGAGGCTCTCGATCAGCAAGGTGTTGAGCGGAAACCAGACGGGGCCCCGCCAGTTGCTGTTGCCGCCGAAGACGCGGGTGGTGCTTTCACCGGGGGTGTAGTGCACGCCGTAGCGCTGGCCGCCGTATTCGAACCAGAACGGGGCGGCGTCGTGGGCCTTGGACAGGCTGCGGATGCCGTGCGGGCTCAGGAACTCCGTCTCGTCCAGCATGCGGGCCAGCAGCGCCTTCATGCGGTGGCCGCGCAGCAAGGAGAGCAGGCGGCGCTCGCCGGCGCCGGGCTCGGCCCAGCGGGAGATGAGGCTGGCCAGGTCCGGGCGGTAGCCGAGGAACCAGCGCAGGCGGCCGGCGAAGTTGGGGAGCTTGTCGATGATCTCCGCGCCGATGACCTCGACGGCGAGCAGCGGGATGAGGCCGACCATGGAGCGGACGCGCATGTGGGCCACCTCGCCGCCCGGCATGCGCAGCGCGTCGTAGAAGAAGCCGTCCTCGTCGGACCACAGCCCGGTGCCGCCACCCTCTGCGCCGCCCAGGCCGGCCATGGCTTCGGCGATGTAGAGGAAGTGCTCGAAGAACTTTGTGGCGGTGTCCTCGTAGACCGGGTTGTCCTGTGCCAACTCGAGCGCGATGCGGAGCAGGTTCAGCGTGTACATCGCCATCCAGGCCGTGCCGTCGGCCTGGTCCATGGTGCCGCCCGTGGGCAGCGGGGCCGAGCGGTCGAACACGCCGATGTTGTCGAGGCCGAGGAAGCCGCCCTGGAAGACGTTGCGGCCTTCGGCGTCCTTGCGGTTCACCCACCAGGTGAAGTTGAGCATGAGCTTGTGGAAGACGCGCTCGAGGAAGGCGCGGTCGGGCGTGCCGGTCAGCGCGCGGTCCATCTCGTAGACGCGCCAGGCGGCCCAGGCGTGGACGGGGGGGTTCACGTCCCCGAAGGCCCATTCATAGGCCGGGATCTGGCCGTTTGGGTGCATGTACCATTCGCGCAGCATCAGCACGAGCTGGTCCTTGGCGAAGGCCGGGTCGATGAGCGCGAAGGTCACGGCGTGGAACGCGAGGTCCCAGGCGGCATACCAGGGGTATTCCCAGGTGTCCGGCATGGAGATGATGTCGGCGTTGTTGAGGTGGCGCCAGTCGCGGTTGCGGGTGCGGGAGGCGGGTGGCTTGGGCTGGGCCGCGTCGCCGTCCAGCCAGCGGCGCACGTCCAGCAGATAGAGCTGCTTGGACCAGAGCATGCCGGCGAGCGCCTGGCGCTGCACGAGGCGGGCATCCGGGTCTGCGATGTTCACCTGGAGGGCGGCGTAGAACTCGTCGGCTTCGTTCCGCCGCTCCTGCATGGTCTCGTCGAACCAGACGAAGGGGTCCGCATCGCGCTCGGTCGGGCGGAAGCGGAGGCGGATGGTGGTGGATGCGCCGGGGGCGAGGGTGCGGGTGACGGGCTGGCCACACTTGGTGCCGCGGTGGTCGGCGCCGATGGCGGCCTGGTCGCCATGGACCACCAGGCGGTCGATGCCGTCCTTGTAGAGCCTCGGGGAGGGCCCGGCGCCCTCCATGCCATACAGGGTGCGGACGTTGGTCTCGTTCTCGCAGAACACGAAGGGCTCGGGCGCATCGGCGTAGAGGCGCATGGGGCGGAGGCGGGGGTGGTCGGCGAGGACGAAACCCTCCTTTTGGGAGAGCAGCGGGCGGCGGGATCCTTCGCGCCAGGCCCAGGTGTTGCGGGCCCAGAGCTGCGGGATGAGGGTGAGGGGCGCCAAGTCCGGGCCGCGGTTGGTGGCGGTGACCAGCAGGAGCAGGTCGTCGGGCGAGGCCTTGGCGTATTCGATCACCACGTCGAAGTAGCGGTCCTGGTCGAACACGCCGGTGTCCGTCAGCTCGTATTCCGGCTGGTCCGAGCCGCGGCGGGCGTTCTCGTCCAGCAGGCGCTGGTAGGGGTAGGCAGCCTGCGGGTAGCGGTAGAGCATTCGCATGTAGCTGTGCGTGGGGGTGCCGTCGAGGTAGGCATAGACCTCCTTCACGTCCTCGCCGTGGTTGCCCTGGCTATTGGTGAGGCCGAACAGGCGCTCCTTCAGGATTGGGTCCTGGCCGTTCCAAAGGGCGAGGGAGAGGCACCAGTGCAGGCGCTCGTCGCCGAAGCCGCCGATGCCGTCCTCGCCCCAGCGGTAGGCGCGCATGCGGGCGTGGTCGTGGGGGAAATACTCCCAGGCGGTGCCTCCCGGCGAATAATCCTCGCGGACGGTGCCCCATTGGCGGTCGGACAGGTAGGGTCCCCATCGGCGCCAGCCCTGGCCGCGGTCGGTGGCCAGCAGGCGGTTGCCCTCGGCTGTGTGCAGGATGCTCACAGGGTGCGGCGCATGACGGCGACCTCCGGGGCGGCCTGTCGCGGGACACGCTCGTGCACGAGCCAGCCGAGGCGCGCGTACAGGGGCTCGGCGGTGTGCGTGTACAGCCAGAGCGTGGCGTCGCCGCGGGCGCGTGCGGCGTCCTCCACGGCGTGGAGGAGGCTCGTCGCGACGCCGTGGCCGCGGTGCTCGGGCAAGGTGTAGACGGCGGCGAGCCAGGGCGTGAGGTTCGGGCGCTCTGCGAGGTCCTGCTCGACGAGGCTCGCGGTGCCGAGCGGGGTGGCGCCCTCGAGCGCCATGAAGCTCTGCTGGCGGTGGCCGGGCCGGGTGCTGGCGGCGTAGGCGCGCAGGACCTCCTCGAGCGTGTGCTCGTCCGGGCCCCAGAAGGCGTGCCAGGCCCAGTGCGCCAGGGTCGGCAGCAGGTCGGGGCGATCGACGAGGGACACGATCTCGATCATTTCGGACCCTGGGTCGCTGGTGGTCTTGGGTTCGTGCCTGCGGTCACCCCTCCCCCGTCCCCTCCCGCAGGGGGAGGGGGGAAGTCTGCGGGTGCTTCGCTCTTCACGCGAGGAGGGCTTCCATGCGCATGAATTCGCCGAGCGACCAGGCCTGGAAGGGGCAGCCGCCCGGGGCGTGGGGATAGTCGCCGTCTACCACTTCGCTGACGTGCCCCAACCCGGCTTCGGCGAGGTGGCCGTGCATGGGGGCAAGGAATTGCGCTGCCTCGGCGCGGGCGCCGGGGCCGCCGCCGCGCGTGCGGAGCCAGGCTTCGACGAACGGGCCGAGCAGCCAGGGCCAGGCCGTGCCCTGGTGGTAGGCCCCGTCGCGCTCGAGCACGTTGCCTCCGTATCGGGGGCGGTAGGCCGTGTCGCCGGGGTCGAGCGTGCGCAGGCCGAGGGGGACGAGGAGGCGGCGCTCGACGAGGTCGACGACGGCGCGGGCCTGGATGGGCTCGAGAAGCCTGTGTGGCAGGCCGCCGATGGCAAATATCTGGTTCGGGCGGAGGCGGCGCTGCTCCTCCGGGTCGCCGTCCACCAGGTCGTACAGGCCGCCGCTGTCCGGGTCGGGGAAGCGCTCGAGGAAGCTCGCATGGGCTTGGGCGGCGAGGGTCGCCCAGCGCTCGCCGCCGGGCCAGGCGGCGGCGATGCGCAGCGCGTTGATCCAGAGCGCCTGGATCTCGACCGGCTTGCCCCGGCGCGGCGTGACCACCCAGTCGTTCACCTTGGCGTCCATCCAGGTGAGCTGCTGGCCGGGGCAGTCCGCGCGGATGAGGCCATCGGCTTCCATGCCGATGCCGTAGCGCACGCCGCGGACGTAGCCCTCGAGGATGGCCGTGGCGGCGGCGCGGAGGGTGTGGACGGTGGCGGGGGCGGTTTCGCGCGCCAGCAGGTCGTGCGTGGCGACGATGAACCACAGGCTGGCATCCGCCGCGTTGAACTCGGGGGGGCGGCCACCGTCGGGGAAGCGGTTGGGCAGCATGCCGCCATCCACGTGCCCGGCCCAGGCGACGAGGATCTGCTCGGCGAGGTCCCGCCTGGTGCGGGCGTCGGCCCCGAGCGCGGCGCGCTGGCGGGGGGTGGCGCCCATGGGGGGCGGGATGGGGCTGAGGAGCAGGCCGCGCATGGCGATGAAGGTGTCTCGGCCCCAATCCGTGAACCAGGGGAAGCCGGCAAGGATGGTGGGACCGGGGGGCGTCCGGGCGACATATTGGAGCGCACTGCGGGCCAAGGCAGGGCGGCTGCCGCGTTCGGTGGCTTCGGCCTGGGCGAGCACGGCAATGGGCCAGGCGGGCGCTGTGTCGGCGCGAAGCGCGAGGCTGGCGGGCTGGGCCAAGTCGAAGGCCAGCGTACCTGGGGAGGCCAGATCCTCCTCGGCATCGAGGCCGCGAGCCTCGTCCGTCTCGTAGAGGAACCGGCGGAACCAGAGCGGGCCGGGCGTGTAGGCGCCGCCCCAGGCCGCGATGGGGGGCAGGCCGGGGTAGGGCTGGAAGCGCACGGCGCCGGGCACGGGCTCGGCCTCGAAGCGGAACCCGGCGTTCTCGTGGTGCGTCGCGTGGTAGTCGCGGCCGGAGAGCAGCAAGCGGACGTGCAGGCGGGGCGCGGGGCCGGGGCCGTCCCAGGTCCAGCGGAGGTTCGTTTGGCCGCCCGCGACGAACACCTCCTGGCGGAGGGTGCCGTCGGGCCAGGTGAGGCCCCAGGTCGGCCAGGGAACGTGGTCGAAGGTGGTGATGTGCGCCTCGCCGTCCGGGTGGGTCATGCCCGGGGCGTAGCGCTGGCTGGTGATCGGGCGCGCCGGTTGGCCCGGGCGCTCGAGCCAGGCCTCGATGCCGTTGACGAGCACGACCCGGCCGGTGGGCGTGTTGGCAAGGAGCAGGGCGTGGTAGCGGCGGGTGCGGACGAGGCGGTCGGTGCCGGATGCGAAGCCGCCGGCGCCGTCGGGCTCGAGCCACTCGTGGGGCGTCATGGCGCGGCCTGGATGGCGGTGGGGATGAGTGGGGCCTCGAGGTCGGGGCGGCCGGCGATGTGCTGGTGCGTGGCATAGATCACGATGCCGGTGTCGACGTCCTTCCAGGACATGACGAGGGAGCGGTCCGGGGTCGGGGGGATGCCCTCACGGTAGTGGGCGATGCGGATGGCGCGCCAGGTTTGGCCGGCGAGGGTGATCTCTTCGAGGCCGTCGTTGCGGAGGAGGTCGTGCCACTGGCCGATGCCGGGCTCGGTGGTGTCGAAGGCGGCGGCGTCGCCGGTGCGGCCCTGCAGCACGGTCTGGAGGGCGCGGGCGGCGTATGGGGCGCCGGCGCGAGACTGGGGCCAGAGGCCGAACCAGGTGGGGCCGGCGCTGGTGCGGCACAGGATGGGGTCGGACGGGTCCGCGCCGTCGTAGATGATGGCGGCGCCGCCGCGCGGGTTGACGCGGGCGCCCGGCGCCGGGCAGGGGCGGGGGATGATGGTGCCCGGCGCCATGACCGGCTGCACGTTGGCGCCGAGAAGGAGCGGGGGGAAGCGGGAGAGCGCGGCCTGGATGGCCGACGCGTCCTGCCGGGGTGGTGGCGCAGGCGGAAGGGCGATGGGCGGCATGCTCTGGGCAAGGGCCGCGGTCGAGAGCAACAGCAGCAAAACGGCGGCCCTGCTCCCTTTCCCCCTGGCTGAGGACCCGGGTGAGGGCGGGGATGAGGGCCGGGGTGAATGCTCGGGCTGGCCCCCGCCGCCGACAGCCCTCGCGCTGCAAGGTCGCTCACCCCAGCCGTCTGCCAGCGGGAGAGGGAGACGCTTGGGCTTCACGCTGTGGGGCCGAAGGCGAGGGCGAGGCCGCAAGCGGCGGTCGCGGGCACGACGAGCAAGGGCCCGTGCGGGACGGAGAGGATGCCGCCCGCCTCGAGCGCGGCGCGGGCGGTCGCGAGGGTGGCGGTTCGGATGACGAGGCCGACCATGCGGGCGGGGCGACCATCGGGTGCGGGCGTGCCGGGGCCGAGCCGCTCGGTGGTGGCTTCAGGGGTCAGCACCTCGATGCGGGCCAGGCCTGCGGCCAGCGCAACGCCGCCCGGGATGGGATGGATGGAGGCGGGCCCGAACAGGGCGGCGAACGGGCTCGCGAGGGCCGCCGGGTCGTCCGCCTCCAGCACCACGGCCTCGATGCCGAGTGCGCCGTTCGGGTGCGTCCGCCAGTCGTCGCGCCACACGAGGCCTGGTGTGAGGTGCTGGCAGAAGAAGACGCGCCCGGCGGGCATGGCGGCGCGGTCGAGCCGGAGCGTGCGGAAGGCGGCCTCGCCCAGGGTGGCGCCGTGCTCGTCGACGACGGGGCGGGAGAACGTCTGGACTGGCAGCATGGGCGCGTGGGCAAGGCGCTGGGCCAGCGAGTCCGCGTCGTCCGTCTTGAAGATCAGGCCGTTCAGGCCCGGTGGCCAGTCGAGCACATCGGTCCGCGTGTCGCCCGTTGGGGCGCCGAGCAGCTCGATGTAGTCCGTGCCGAACATGGCCAGGTTGTTGATCGAGCCGAGCGTGTGGTGGCCGCGCGGCGTCAGTTGGAAGCCGAGGCGCTGCCAGAGAGAGGCGGCGGCGTCGAGCCCGTCCCGGGCGTTGACGATGACGTGGTCTAGAAGCGGGATGGGCCAGGGCATGGCGCAGCTAAGCCCGGTTCGCTGGCCGGGCCAAGCGCGGGCGCACGAATGGTGCAGTGCGGTTGCGATTGCGTTGACCCTCCCCAATTCAGTCGATACCAACGAGACGTGGACAGGGCAGGACAGAGCCGGATGAAGGACGTACGGGACGCGCTGATGGTGGGGCATACGAGCGACGGCACGCTGGTGCGCCGGCCGCTGTCGCCGCACCTGCAGGTGTATCGCCCGCAGATGACGTCCGTCCTGTCCATCATGAACCGCGTGACCGGGCTTGCGGCCTCCGCCGGCACGGTGCTGCTGGTGTGGTGGCTGGCCGCCGCCGCCGCCGGCCCGGCCGCGTTCGAGCACGTGCAGTGGTTCATCGGCACCCCCGTCGGGCTGTTCATGCTGTTCGGGTGGACGGCGAGCCTCATGTATCATTTCTGGGGCGGCCTGCGGCACCTCGCGTGGGATGCGGGCTGGGGCTACGAGCTCGACAAGACGCACCTGACGGGCTGGCTCACGATCGGCGCCACGGTGGTCAGCACCGTGCTGATCTGGGTGGCCGGCCTCCTCGTGCTGCGGAGCTGAGCCATGCAGGAAGCGATCAGCATCAAGGTCCGGCGCAGCCAGCTCGGCCGGGTGCGCGGCAGCGGGGCGGCGGGCTCCGGGGTGCACCATTGGTATGCGGAGCGGGTGACATCCATCGCGCTCGTGCCGCTCACGCTGTGGTTCGTGTTCAGCATGGTCCGGCTGGCGGGTGCCACGCAGGAGAGCGTCGCCGGGTGGGCCGGGCACCCCTGGAACACGGTGCTGCTGCTGTCGCTGGTGGGTATGACGTTCCATCACATGCAGCTCGGCATCCAGGTGGTGCTCGAGGATTATGTTCATGACAGGCGCGTGCAGAGCCTCGCCATCCTGGCGAACAAGGCCATCTGTGGATTACTCGGCCTGCTGGCCGCTGTTTCGGTGCTGAAGCTCGCGCTGCTGTAGGCGCAACTGATATCGAGGGTAGCGATGAACGCGATTTCGAAGCCGTCCACCGGGTCTTACACAGTGATCGACCACACGTACGACGTTGTGGTGGTGGGCGCGGGCGGCGCCGGGCTGCGCGCCACGCTCGGCATGGGGGCGGCCGGGTTGCGGACCGCATGCCTGAGCAAGGTGTTCCCGACGCGGAGCCACACGGTGGCGGCCCAGGGCGGCATCGGGGCGGCGCTCGGCAACATGGGCGAGGACGACTGGCGTTGGCACATGTACGACACCGTCAAGGGGTCGGACTGGCTCGGCGACCAGGATGCGATCGAGTACATGTGCCGGGAAGCCATTCCGGCGGTGTATGAGCTCGAGCATTACGGCGTGCCGTTCAGCCGCACGGAGGATGGCCGCATCTACCAGCGGCCGTTCGGCGGGCACATGACCGAATACGGCAAGGCGCCGGCCATGCGGGCCTGCGCGGCTGCCGACCGGACCGGCCACGCGATCCTGCACACGCTGTATCAGCAGAGCCTGAAGCACGAGTTGGAGTTCTTCGTCGAGTTCATCGCGCTCGACCTGATCATGGACGAGGAGGGCGCCTGCCGGGGGGTCATGGCCTGGTCGCTCGACGACGGGACCATGCACCGGTTCCGCGCGCAGTCGGTTGTGCTGGCGACGGGCGGGTACGGGCGGGCGTATTTCAGTTGCACCAGCGCGCACACC
>JBBROS010000036.1:0-42091 GCA_038229135.1 Acetobacterales bacterium | reverse complement strand
GTTTTTTTGGGCCACCACCCCAGTGTTTTCCCGGCGCCCGGGGGCCCCGTGGGGGGGGCGAACCGGGCCCCCGGGGCCGGGCCCGGGGCGCCCCCTGCACCCCCACGCTTCGCTCGCGACGACGGATAAGAAGACACCGGTCAGCGCAGGCCCTTGAAAAAATTCAGCAGCAGGGCGGCGCATTCCTGCTCCTGCACGCCGCCCACCACGTCCACGCGGTGCAGCACGCCGGGTTGGGCGAGGATGCGGGGGCCGTGGTCGACGCCGCCGCCCTTCGGGTCGTAGGCGCCGAACACGAGGCGGGCGACGCGGAAATGCACGAGGGCGGCGGCGCACATGGGGCAGGGTTCGAGCGTGACGACGAGGGTGCAGCCGGGGAGGCGCGTGGAGCCCAGGCGGGCCGCGGCGGCGCGGAGGACGAGCATCTCGGCGTGGGCGCCGGCGTCGTGCGTGGCCTCGACCTGGTTGCCGGCTTCGGCGAGGACCGTGCCGTCCGGGGCGAGCAGGACGGCGCCGACCGGGACCTCGTCGCGCAGGGCGGCGGCGCGGGCTTGGGCCAGAGCCAACTGCATCGCGGAGGGGGCGGTCTTGCTCATCGTGGCCCCTGGGGTCTACTCAGCCGCATGAGCGCACGCGTCAAACCCCTGATCGGTGTCACGTTGGATGCCGAGCCGCCCGGCGGATACTCGAAATACCCCTGGTATGCGCTGCGCGCCAACTACGCGCAGGCCATCATGGCGGCAGGCGGCCTGCCGGTGGCGCTGCCGCACGGCGTGGGGCTGGCCACGGACTTCCTGGACCGGATCGACGGGCTGGTGGTGACGGGGGGGGCGTTCGACATCGACCCGAGCCTGTATGGCGAGGCCGAGCGGCACGCGACCGTGACGTTGAAGGAGGAGCGGACGCAGACCGAGCTCGCGCTGGTCCGGGGCGCGCTCGCGCGGGACATGCCCGTGCTGGGCATCTGCGGCGGGCAGCAGCTGCTGGCCGTGGCGCTGGGCGGCACACTGCTGCAACATATCCCGGACAGCGTGCCGGATGCGCTGGCGCACGAGCAGCCCAACCCGCGGGACCAACCGGGGCACACGGTGCACGTGGTGCCGGGCACGCTGCTGGCGCGGATCACGGGTGCGACGGCCATGCAGGTGAACTCCGCGCACCACCAGGCGGTGCGGTCGCCGGGGCGGTTCGCGGTGGTGAACGCGACGGCGCCGGACGGGGTGGTGGAGGGGATCGAGGACCCGCGCTACGGGTTCGCGCTGGGGGTGCAGTGGCATCCGGAGTTCCTGATCGACCCGGCCGATGCGCGCATCTTCCAGGCGCTGGTGGCGGCCGCGGGTGGCTGAGATCGAGACCGAAGGGCGTGAGCGCGAAGGCAGGGGCGAGCGGATCGCGAAATGGCTGGCGCGCGCGGGCGTGGCCAGCCGGCGCGATGCGGAGAAGCTGCTGGGCGAGGGCCGCGTGCAGGTGAACGGCGCCAAGATCGACCATCCGGCCACGTTCATCCAGCCCGACGACATCGTCCAGGTGAACGGCCGCGTGGTGGACGCGCCGGACCGCTCGCGGCTGTGGCGCTACCACAAGCCGGACGGTCTGGTGACGACGCACAAGGACCCGGAAGGCCGGCCGACGGTGTTCGAGAAGCTGCCGCCCGGCCTGCCCCGGGTGGTGAGCGTGGGGCGGCTCGACCTCAACTCCGAGGGGCTGCTGCTGCTGACCAACGACGGGGCGCTCGCAAGGCGGCTGGAGCTGCCGGCCAACGGGTGGATCCGGCGGTATCGCGCGCGGGCCTGGGGACCGGTGGATGCGGCGCAGCTGGCGCGGCTGGCGCAGGGGATTACGATCGAGGGCGTGCGCTACGGGCCGATCGAGGCGCAGGTGGAGGTTCGCAAGGGCGAGAACGTGTGGCTTGCGGTCGCGCTGAAGGAGGGGCGGAACCGGGAGGTGCGGCGCGTGCTGTCGCATCTGGGGCTGCAGGTGAGCCGGTTGATCCGGGTGGCGTATGGACCGTTCCAGCTGGGCAACCTCGAGCGCGGCGCGGTGGACGAGGTGCCGGGCAAGGTGTTGCGGGAGCAGTTGCCGGCACCCGAGGTGACGGCGGGGCCGCAGTCGGGTGGAAAGTCGGGTGGAAAGTCGGGTGGGAAGTCGGGCTTGAAGCCGGGCGTGAAGCCGGGCCCGTGAGGATCGTTTCCGGGGCCTGGCGCGGGCGGGCGCTGGCGGCACCCGCGGGCGACGCGACGCGGCCGACCTCGGACCGGGTGCGGCAGGCCCTGTTCGACCGGCTTGCGCATGCGCCCTGGGCGGCGGGCCGGTTGCAGGGGGCGCGGGTGCTGGACGGGTTCGCTGGCACCGGCGCACTGGGGCTCGAGGCGTTGAGCCGGGGGGCGGCGCATGCGGTGTTCGTGGAGGGGGCGCGCCCGGCGCTGGTCGCACTTCGGGGCAACGTTGCGGCGTGCGGGGCAGAGGAGCGGTCCCGCGTGCTGCCCCTCGACATGCGCCGGCTGCCCGCCTGCGCGCCCGGCGCGGCGTGTGGCCTGGTGTTCCTGGACCCGCCCTATCGCAAGGCGCTGCTCGCCCCGGCGCTGGCTGCGCTGCAAGGGGGCGCGTGGCTCGCGCCGGGGGCGCTGGTGGTGATGGAGATGGCGCGGGACGAGGCGCTGCCGGAATGGGGCGAAGAGCTTGCCGGGTTTCAGGCCGGCGCCGCGCGGGTTGTGGTGGTGCGGGCGCCCTAGGCCAGGCCCGGCTTGGCCTCGCCAGCGCGAAGCAGGTAGGCATCGTGTCGCGCCAGGAAGCGGCGGAGCAGCGCGTCGTAATCGGGGCCGACCGCGCCCTGCACGCTGGGGCGGGTGGCCAGCGCGGCGCGCCAGGCGCGGAGCTTCGGCATGACGGTGAAGAGGCCGAGATCGAGGATGGTGTCGAACGTGTCGAAGTAGCGGAACACGGGGCCGAACACGGCGTCGACCAGGCTGAAGCGGGGGCCGGCGAACCAGGGGCCGGCGAACCAGGGGCCGTCCGCGAGGGTGGCCTCGAGGCGGGCGAACTTCGCCGCGAGGGCTGCGCGCTTTGCGGCGAAGAAAGCCGGGTCCTGCGTGGTCTCGAGGCCGTAGATGTCGGCGAGGGTGATGGAGCCGAACTCCATCCAGGCACGGTGACGGGCGCGCTCGGTGGGGTCGGACGGGTGGAGCGCAGGACCGGGCTGGGTATCTTCGATCCATTCGCAGATGGCGGCGCTCTCGAACAGGACGGTCTCGCCGGCGGGGCAGGCCACGCGAAGAAGGGGCACTCTACCGAGGGGGGAGAGCTCGACGAACCAGGCGGGCTTGGAATCGAGGTCTATGACGGTGCGGTCGAACGGGACGCCGTGTTCGGCCAGGGCGATGGCGGCGCGCTGGACGTAGGGGCAGAGGGCGTGGCTGACGAGGGTGAGCATTCAGGCCTCCAGGACGGTGGCGGAACGGGTGCGGAGGGTCCGCGAGGGGCTGAGCGCGAGGGCGCCGTCGCCGAGCAGGGCTTGGGCGATGCAGAGGACGAAGAGGTAGGCCGGGTATTCCCAGCCGCCGCCCGGGTTGGTGAACAGCCAGCCGCTGGAGCCGTGCACGGTGACGATGGCGCCGAGCAGGATGGGAGCGAGGGCCAACGCGACCCAGCGTGTCTGGATGCCGAGGACGAGCATGACACCGCCGACGGCCTCGAGAGCAACGGTCGCGTAGGCGAGCCAGCCGGGCAGGCCGACCTTGGTGAAGAATGCGGCGGTGCCGGGCAGGGTGTAGGTGAGGAGCTTGAGCAGGAGGGCGTGGGCCAGGAACATGAGGCCGAGCGTGATGCGGAGGAGGGTCGTGCCGTAGAGCGCGCTATGGATGGGCATGGGAGGCTCCCGTTCGGTGTCCGGTGCTTGACCGGGTCGAGGCTCATGTAGAGGCTCGTGCGTGCAGAGGCGCTTGAGCTTTCGCAAATGAGGCTTGCGCCAGTGCAAACGACGCTGCCGGATTGGAACGACCTGCGCTTGGTGCTCGCGGTTGCGCGTGGGCGGGGGCTGGTGGGGGCGGCGGCGTCGCTCGGGCTCGATCATTCGACCGTGTTCCGACGGCTGCAGGCCGTCGAGGGGCGGCTCGGGCACGCGGTGTTCGAGCGGTTGGCCGCGGGGGTGTACGAGCCGACCGATCTCGGGGCGCGCGTGGTGGCGGCGGCCGAGCGGGTGGAGGCGGAGATCCTCGGGCTGGCGCGAGACGCGGCGGGGCGGGACTCGCGGTTGACGGGGCGGCTGCGCGTCGCCTCATCCGAGACGCTCGCCTATCGGCTGCTCACGCGGCACATCGCGGCGTTCCGCGTGCGGCATCCGGGGTTGGTGGTGTCGCTCTCGGTGGAGAACCGCGTCTTGAGCCTGACGCGGCGCGAGGCGGACGTGGCGCTGCGGCCGATGCGACCGCGGGAGGCGGCGTTGTGGGGGCGAAAGCTTGCCGACGTGGCCTGGGGTGCATACCGGGTGCGGGGAGGCCAAGGGGCGCTCGGGTCCGTGGCGGCGCTGGGCGGGCAGCCGATGATCGGGTGGGAGGAGGGGATTGCGGGCATTGCGGCGGCGGACTGGCTGGCGGACGCGGTGCCGGCGGAGGCGTTCGTGTTCCGCAGCTCCAGCCTGGTCAACCAGCTCGTGGCGGCGCGGGCCGGGCTCGGTGTGGCGGTGCTGCCGTGCTACCTGGGCGACCCGGAGCCGGGGCTCGAGCGGGCACTGGCGGCGCCGTTACCGAGCTTGCGCAGCGAGATGTGGATGGTGACGCATCAGGACCTGCGACGGACGGCGCGGGTGCAGGCGTTCTTCGAGCTGGTGGTGGACGGCATGGCGGCGGACCGGACGCTGATCGAAGGCGGGGCGGCCTGATCAGCCTCGGCCGAACAGGCGCTCGAGCTCGGCGCGGGTGAGGCGGAGGACGGTGGGGCGGCCGTGGCTGCAGGTGGCGGCGCGGGGGGTGGCCTCCATGCGGCGGAGGAGCGCGTCCATTTCGGGCTGGCTGAGGCGGCGGCCGGCGCGGATGCTGCCGTGGCAGGCGAGGCGGGCGGTGGCGGCGTCGAGGCGGGCATCCAGCGGGGTGGTGTCGTTGTCGGCGAGGGTGTCGGCGAGGTCGAGCAGGAGGGGGCGGGGGTCGGGCGCGCCGAGGGCGGCGGGAAGGCTGCGGACGAGGATGGCGCCGGGGCCGAAGGCTTCGAGCTCGAGGCCGAGGGTTGCGAGCAGCGGGGCGGCGGCGGCGAGGCGCGCGGCGAGTTGGGGGGCGAGGTCGATCACGGCGGGGATCAGTAGGGGCTGGGAGCGGATGCCGCCCGCTTCGCGCTGTGCGAGCAGGGCCTCGTGGGTGAGGCGCTCGTGGGCGGCGTGCTGGTCCACCAGGACGAGGGCGCCATCGGCGGACACGGCGAGGATGTAGGTGTCGAAGAGCTGGGCCATGGCGGCGCCGAGCGGGTGGTCGGGCGCGGGGCTCGGCGCGGGGAGGGCGCGGGCGGTGGGGGAGTGCGCGAAGGCGAGCTGCGCGTCTGCGAAGCCGCCGGGGGTAAAGGCGGGAGGGCGGTAGGCCGGGATCGAGGGGCGGCTTGCGACGAGCTGCAGGTGGGGGCGGGGCGTGAAGGCGGGCGTGGCCTGGCCGGCGCCCACCCCGATGGCCGCGCGCAGGCCGCCGATGACGAGGCTGCGAATGGCGGCCGGGTCCTGGAAGCGGAGCTCGGTCTTGGCCGGGTGCACGTTCACGTCGAGCGTATCGTGCGGCAGCTCGAGCCAGAGGGCAGCGACGGGGTGCCGGCCCTGCATGAGGATGCCCTGGTAGGCGACGCGGAGCGCGGTGCGCAGGACGGGGTCGGCCACCGGCCGGCCGTTCACGACCAGGCTCTGCCCGGCGGCGCTGGCGGCGGAGTGGCTCGCCGGGGCGGCGAAGCCGGTGAGGCTGGCGCCTTCGCGGGTGGCGTGGACAGGCAGCAGGGCGGCGGCGGGGATGCGGGCTGCGAGGAGTGCACCCACGCGGGCGGCGCGGTCCTGCGCGGGCAGGTCGAAGCGGGTCGTGCCGTCGATCTCGAGGCGCATCGCCACGTGTGGGGCGGCGAAGGCGAGGCGGAGTGCGGCCTGCTCGGCGTGGTCGGCCTCGGTGCGGGTGGATTTCAGGAACTTGCGGCGCGCCGGGGTGGCGAAGAACAGGTCCGAGACGACCACGCGGGTGCCGGGGGGCGCCGGCGCGGGGGTCGGCGGCTCGGTGCGGCCGCCCTCGACGCGGATGCGATGGCCGTGCGGGGCGCCGTGCGGGCGGGAGGTGATCTCGAGCCTCGCTGCAGCCCCGATGCTGGGCAGCGCCTCGCCGCGGAAACCGAGGGTGGTGATACGGACCAGCGCCTCGTCGGCCAGCTTGCTGGTGCAGTGGCGCTCCACGGCCAGCGCGAGGTTCGCTTCATCCATGCCGCAGCCGTCATCCTCCACCACGATGCGGGTGGTGCCGCCCTGCTCGAGGGTGATGGCGATGCGCCTGGCCCCGGAGTCCAGCGCGTTTTCCACCAGCTCCTTGACCGCGGCGGCCGGGCGCTCGATCACCTCGCCGGCAGCGATGCGGTTGACCATCCGCTCGGAGAGGCGGCGAATCGGGGGCGCAGTGAGCATGGGAGTGGAGAATAGCATGGATGCGGGGGAGGGTGGCGAGGTGAGGTTGGACGAAGGGGTCGAGCGCGCGCTGCTGCAGGCGGTGGATGCGCTGGAGGCCGAGGCGGTGGAGTGCCTCGCAGGGCTCGTGCGGCATCGCTCGCTGCTGGGCGAGGAGGCAGACTGCCTGGACGCGATGGAGGATCATTTCGCGGCCCTGGGGCTCGAGCCCTGGCGCGTGCCGACCGACCCGGAGGCGCTCGCGGCCGTGCCGGGGTTCTCGCCGCCGCTGATCGGCTACGAGGGGCGGGACAACGTGGTGGCGATGCACCGGCCGCGGGGTGTATCGGGCCGGAGCCTGTTGTTGCAGGGGCATGTGGACGTGGTGCCGGAGGGGGCGGCGGACCTCTGGACCTCGCCGCCATTCGAGCCGGAGGTGCGGGAGGGACGGATGTATGGCAGGGGGGCCGCCGACATGAAGGCGGGCGTCACGTCGATCCTCATGGCGATGCGCGCCTTTCGGATGGCCGGGCTGCAGCCGGCGGCCGAGGTGCAGCTGGCGGCCGTGGTCGAGGAGGAGTGCACGGGCAACGGGGCGCTGGCGGTGATGCAGGCGCTGCCGCGGCCCGATGCGTGCCTCATCCCGGAGCCGGGGCCCGGGTTCCCGGCGCTGTACGTGGCCGAAGTGGGCGTGGTGTGGGCCTGGATCACGGTCACGGGCCGGCCCGTGCACGTGCGGGACATGCAGGCCGGGGTGAGCGCCATCGAGGCGGCGCTGGCGTTGCTGCCGCACCTGAAGGCGTACGAGGCGCGGGCGAACCGGGCGGAGGCGCGGCATCCGGCGTTCGCGGGCAACAACCACCCGGTGAACGTGAACGTGGGCACCATCGAGGGCGGCGAGTGGACGAGCTCGGTGGCCACGCGGACGAAGGTGGGCGTGCGGGTGGGGGTGATGCCGGGCGTGAGTTGCCATGCGGTGCGGGCCGAGATCGAGGCGCTGGTGGCCGACGCGGCGCGGGACCCGGCGCTGCGGGGAGCCGGGCTCGCGGTGCAGTTCCAGGGCTTCATGGCGGATGGCTGCGTGTTCCCGCCCGACCAGGCCATCTCGCGCGCCGTGGCGGCGGCGCACCGGGACATCACGGGCGAGGCGGTGCGGCATTATGCGGCGACGGGGCTGACGGATGCGCGGCATTATGCGCTCGGGGGCGTGCAGGCCACCTGCTACGGGCCGGACAGCGACAACATCCACGGCATCGACGAGAGTGTCGGCCTGGCGAGCATGCACGACACGACGCGGGTGATCGCGCTGACCTTGGCGCGGTGGTGTGGGGTGGAGCGGGCCTAGGCGGCGCGCCAGGTCCTGTCGTGGAGAGTTGCGCAGACGGAGCGCAGACCATCCCAGACGATGGCGCCCGGTGGGGTGAGGCCGAGGCGTGCTGCGGGGTTGGCGCTCGCCATGGCCATGGTCTCGGCCGGTGTGCCGAGGCCCCAGGCGACGGCGTTCTGCACGGCGCGGTCGAGGGTGAGCGCGCTGCCGGCGAGGCGGCCCTGCTCGTTGCGGACGGTGCCGTCGGGGTGGGCGAGGATGGCCTGGCCGGCGAAGGCGTAGGAGCCTGGGGGGGCGTCGGCGGCGGCGACGGCGTCGGTGACGAGAATGGTGCGGCCAGAGCCCTTGGCGCGGGCCATGACGCGGAGGGTGGCGGGGGGCACGTGGAGGCCGTCGGCAATGAGGCAGGCGGTGAGGCGGTCTTCGGCGAGCTGGGCCATCAGCGGGTTCTCGAGCTTCGGTAGGGTGGCTGGGAGGCCGTTGCCGAGATGGGTGGAGAGGGTTGCGCCAGCATCGGCGGCGAGGTGGACGGCGTCCGGGCTTGCATCCGCGTGGCCGATGGCGACCGCGATGCCGTGTGCGACGGCCCAGGCGATGAGCGGGGCGGCGCCGGGCAGTTCGGGCGCGAGGGTGAGGAGGCGGATGGGTCGGCGCAGGCCGGCGACGAGGCGCTGGAGCCAGGGAAGGTCCGGGTGGCGCATGGCGGCCGGATCGTGGCAGCCGGCGAATCCGGCGCCGGGGTTCAGGAACGGGCCCTCGAGGTGGTAGCCGGGAACCATGAGAGGGCCGAGCGTGCTGCGGGCGACGGCGTCCTCGAGGGCTGCGAGCCGCGCCTCGAGCTGCGCTGTGTGGGCGGTGATGAGGGTGGGCAGGCAGGCCAGCACGCCGGTGCGCGCCATGCGGTCGAGCGCGTGGTCGAGCGCCGGGGCGTCGAGGGCCTGGTCGTTGAAATCCACGCCGCCGAAGCCGTTGACCTGGAGGTCGACCAGGCCAGGGGTGGTGCGGTGCCCGACGGCCAGCGCGGTCGGCTTTCCCGGCCCCTCCCGCGAGGGGAGGGGAGGCGACAACGTCACCAGGGGAGCACGGCGCCCGAGTAGTCGAGGAAGTGGGAGCCGGGCTTGTCGCGGTGGGCGAGGATCACCTGCACGAGGCCGCGCACGCTCGTCTGCACGTCGAGGTCGGCGCCGGGGCCGCCCATGTCGGTGCGGACCCAGCCCGGGTGGAGGGTGAGGACCGGGTGAGGCGCGGGCAGGCGGGCGGCGAACCCGCGCGTGAGGGAGTTCAGCGCGGCCTTGCTGGCGCGGTACATGGCCAGGTTGTCGGCGGTGGTGAGCTCCACCGAGCCCATGCGGCTGCTCATGAAGGCAATGGTGCCGCCGGGCGCCATGCGGGGCAGCAGGGCCTCGGCCAGGCGGATGGGCGCGAGGGCGTTGGTGAGGAACAAATGCCCGATGCCTGCCTCGTCGATATGGTCCCACGGCGCCGGCTCTTTGATGCCGGCGTTGATGACGAGCAGGTCGAGCGGCTCGGTCATTGCGGCAGCGAGCATGTCAAGATCGGCTGAATTCACGATGTCTGTTAACTCGAGTCTGACATCCAAAGCAGCAAGGGCGGGCATATCGGCCTGCTTTCGAACAGTTCCTGTCACTTCGAAACCGGATTGTTTTATTTGTTTAAGAAGTTCCAGTCCGATTCCACGTGAACTACCGACGATCAATGCCTTTTTCACTTTTTATTCACTCCTTCAGAGGTGCGATGCAGGTTAATATCTTTGGGAGCAGGGGCGAAGGCACCCTGCAGGACTGTTGGAGACCCGGATGTCGCCCCGTATCAGCCACCTTCTCGAGACGTCGTTGTATGTCGACGACCTGGAGCGGTCCAAGGCTTTCTACTACAGGATCTTCGGGCTCGATGTGATGCTCGAGGATGAGCGCATGATCGGGATGGAGCTGCCCGGGAGTTCGGTGCTGTTGCTGTTCGCACGCGGCGGGTCTGCGCGGCCGAGCCAGGTGCCGGGCGGGATGATCCCGCCGCACGACGCGAGCGGGACGCAGCATCTGTGCCTGGCCATACCGATCGCCTCGCTCCAGGATTGGGAGCGGCATCTGATGGTCAACGGTGTCGTGATCGAGAGCCGGGTGACGCAGAGCCATGGCGGGATGAGCCTGTATTTCCGCGACCCCGACCAGCATTCGCTCGAGATTGCGACGCCGGGGCTTTGGCCCAACTATTGACCCACTGCCCGCCGGGGTTGCGCGGGCGCTGAAAATCCAGTCCATGCCGGTGTGGCCCTGCTCCGGATCATCTCGTTACTGCTTGTGCTCGTGCCTTTCGCGGCGCGGGCGATGGACGGCCCGGCGGTGGGTTGGGCGCAGGCGCGCGTCCCGTCCTGGCCGGAGCGGCAGTCGGTGACGTGCCTGTCCGCGATCGCGGCGGCCGAGCAGCGGCATGGCACGCGGGCCGGGCTGCTCGTTGCGATCGCGCGGGCCGAAAGCGGTCGGCCAGTGCCGCCCATGCCGGGGTTGCAGCCGTGGCCGTGGGTGGTGAATGCCGACGGGGCAGGCATCTACTTCGACAGCCAGGCGGCCGCGGTGGCCTGGACGGCGGCGGCGCTGGCGCGTGGCGTGCGCCAGATCGACGTCGGGTGCATGCAGGTCAACCTGCAGGCGCACCCTTCGGCGTTCGCATCGATCGAGGACGCATTCAACCCGGCCTCGAACGCCGACTACGCCGCGCGCTTCCTGCGGCGGCTGCAGGCGGATGCCGGCAATTGGGACACCGCGACCGGCTGGTATCATTCACGCACGCCAATGCTGGCGTCGGCCTACCAGCAACGGGTGCAGGCCATAGCCGAAGGGCGCGCGCCGCCGGCGTCGGGCGGGGCGCTCGGCGCGGCGTTGTGGCAGCGGGCGGTGGCGCAGGGCACGCTGCGGATCGCACTCGCGGGCGGTGGGGTGATGCGGATCAACCTGGCGCGGCAGCCCTCGGCGCGGCCCCGGGCCAAGATGTCCGCATGCCAGGTGGCGGCGGTCCTGGGTGACTACATGGCGGCGTCGGCCCGGGCGGCGTGCGCGCGTGGGCGGGCGCCGCTGCGGGTTGCGGCACAGGCTGGATAAACGTCCGACGATCCGCTAGTGTGAGATCACGCCTTGGGTGAAACGGGAGCCGATCCGTGCCGAAGGTGTAGAACATTCCTGTCAATTCAGCACGTTTGAGACAAGATCTATGGCCCCACCTGACCGCCGATCCTTTGAGAGCCCCCGCCGGGGCAGCCGCGGCCGCAGCCGCGACGACGATTTCGGGGGAGGCCGGCGGGACGAGCCCTACGTTCCGAGGGATGCGTTCGTGCCCCGCGGCGGGGACCGCCCGCCCAGCACGTTCGGCGGCGCTCCGCGCGGCTTCAACGCGCCGACCGGGCCGGAGACGACGGCGATCGTGAAATGGTTCAACGGCGAGAAGGGTTTCGGCTTCGTCGAACTCGCGGGTGGGGGCGGGGATGCTTTCCTGCACATCAGCGTGCTGAGCCGCGCCGGCTACCAAACGGTGTCGCCGGGTGCGACGCTCAAGGTGCTGACGTCGGCGGGCCAGAAGGGTCCGCAGGTCGCCGAGGTGAACAGCGTCGATGAGACCACGGCCACCCCGGAGACGGGTCGTGGCGGTGGGATGGGCGGCGGCATGGGTGCTGGCGGCGGCGGCGGCGGTGGCGGCATGGGCATGGGCGGCGGCATGGGTGGGGGCGGCTTTGACCGTCCGGCCCGGCCGTCGGCGCGCGCCCCGGTGGACCTCAGCACGGCCGTCGAGATGCGCGGGACCGTGAAATGGTTCAACGCCGAGAAGGGCTTTGGCTTCGTGATGCCCGATGGCGGCGGTAAGGATGTGTTCGTGCACATCTCGGCGCTCAACCGGGGCGGACTTGCGGCGCTCGAGCCTAACCAGACGGTGAAGATGCAGGTGGCCGATGGCCGACGCGGCCCGGAGGCGGTCTCGGTCGAGAACGCCTAACTGACAGATGGCTGAGAAACCCCGGTTCCGCGCGAGCGGAACCGGGGTTTTCTATGTGCGGCCGCCGGCAAGCACGAGGCGAGCCAGGTGCTGGCCGAGGCAGGCGTGCAGAACGTCCACGGCACGGCGACGGTCATTGCGCGGGGTGCGCTCGAGGTCGATCTGGCCGTCGGCCGCCCACGCGCGCATGAGGTCGAAGCGGCGGAACAGGCCGACGCCCGGCATGTTGGCGACCTGCTGCAGCGCCTGCGTGTAAGGGTCGAGGTTGCTGTTGGTCTGCAGGAAGCGGCTGTATTGCGGGTCGATCAGCACGAGGTTGGCGTTGGCCGCCTCGACTGCCTCGGCCCCGTCGGACAGAATGGAGGCGAACTCCCCCGGCGGGGAGTTGCGGACGGCCTCGACCGTGCCGGTCTGCCAGAGTACGAGCTGGTATGGGCCGCTGGTCGCCAGCTCCTGCTTCAGAACGGCCAGCATGTCACCGGCCGACATGCCACGCCCACCGCGCACGACGACGATGACTTGCAGCCCGGGCACCGCGGACTGGATCGCACGCGCCATCTGGTGGGGGAAGGCGCGCTCGCTGGCCTCCTGCGTGATCGTCTTGGGCAGCGGCGTGACCGGTTGCAGCCCGTTGCTGGCGCTATTGAGCGACTGGTTGGTGATGGTGCCGGGCTCGAGGCTCGCCTCGGGGCCGAACATCGTGGCGGAGCCGACAGCCAACACGCGCAGCGGCCCGCCCGTCTTGATGATGCTGGCGACGAGCGGGAGGGCGGTGACGGCGCCTGCCACATCCTCGTGCGACGTGCACGCGTCACGCGGCCCGGCAGCCATCGCGCGCGTACCGAAGATTACGGAACCAAGGGCCAGCGCAGCGACAAGTGGAAGCATGAAGCGGGTAGGCATACTCATGTCACCTTGGCGTTACCGGGGTGTGAGAGTGCCGGCATATCGGTTGCTAGTGCAAGCGGCGCCGAGGCCCGATCGGGCGTTGCGCGGCCCTTCGTCTTGTACCATGCCGAGAGGGCGGCGACCGCGACCAGGATGACGGGGCCGACCATGTTGACGGCGGCCTGGGCGGCCCACCAGCCATCCTGCGCCTCCATGACGAGGCGGCCGAGGAACGAAAGGAAGATGCCGGCGCAGAACACAGCCAGTGAGTGCTGCCCGCAGAGCACGAGGGGTGCTGCAAACCGGCTGCGCAACCATGCGGCGTCGAACGGCACGAGCCGGACCAGCACCCAGGTCAGCGCCAGGATCGACACGAGGCGCATCGGATGGAGGCCCTCCTTGTCGACGAGGATCACGAGTCGCGTCAGCAAGCGCGGGACGCGCGCGCTCAGGTCGTCGCTGGGCCAGACGAACCAGACCAGGGCGAGGCCCACCACGAGCACGAGCCCGGCCGCGACGTCCGCCACGCGGACCGGGATGACGGCCAAGAGGCGCCGCGGGTGCTGGGAGAGCAGGGCGCCGAGGACGAACAGGAACTGCCAGGCGAGCGGGTTGAAGTACCAGCCGCCGCCCGTCCAGGAGGGGAGGTTCCAGCCTTTCAGCCGGGCCACGGTGTAGAGCGCCCCCGACAGTCCGGCGAGCAGCAGCGGGCGCGACAGCAGCGGCAGCGCCAGCGCGAACAGCAGCAGCAGCACCACGTACATCGGCAGGATGTTGAGGTAGGCCGGCTGAAAGCTCAGCAGCAGCGCCTCGAGCATGGCGCGGTAGGGGGCTTCGGCCAGCACGTCCAGATGGATCTCGTCGAGGTACTCCGACCGGTCGAGCGCGGTTGCGGAATAGCTCACCTGGGCGCTGAACACGACGAATAGGAAGATGTGCGCGATGTAGAGCGTCCATGCGCGGCGGACGACGTCGGCCGCGGCATACAGCCAGCCGTGGCGCTGATAGGCCGTGCCGTAGGCGATGCCGGCGGCGTATCCCGCGAGCAGCACGAACACCTCGGTCGCGTCCGCCAGAGCGAAGTTGCGCAGCGAGAACTGGGCGATCCAGTTGGCCGGGATGTGGTCGATGAATATCCACCACAGGGCCAGGCCGCGGAAAATGTCCACCCGCAGGTCGCGGGACGGTCCGGTGTGGATCAGCGCCGCCTCCCGCCCCTCGGTGTCGGACCAGCATATGGGCTGGCGGGAGCCGTTCAAAGAGGCTGACGGTCACAGTGCAGTGGCCAGGCGCTCCATGTCCTGCGCCGCCGGGCTCGTGGGAGAGCGCGTGAGGAGCAGCGCCTGGTGGCGGATGGCGTCCGGCACCCGCGGATCCCGCCGGATGCTGCCCAGGAGGGTGGGGGCGCGGCCGAGGAATGTGGTGCAGGCGCGGCCGATGATGGCGGCGGTGCGCTGGGCGGCCGCCATCGAGCTGGCCTGGTTGACGACGAGCCGCACGTCGCCGTCCGGGCGTTGGGCGGCGTGGAGCTTGATGGTGGCGTAGGCATCCGTGAGGCTCGTGGGTTCATCGGTGGCGAGCACCACGAGCGCGCCGGCCCAGGCGGCCACCTGGCGCACCGCCTCCTCGAGCCCGGCGCCGAGGTCGATCAGCACATGGTCGTAGGCGGCGCCGTGGACGGCGAGGAGGGCGAGCGTACGGTCGACGGCTGCCCTGTCCATGGCGGCAAGCGCGCCGGTGCCGCTGCTCCCGGCCAGCACGTCGAACCCGCCGGGCGCATAGGGGGTGATGGCGTCGGTGAACCGTGCTTGGCCGGCCAGCACGTGGCCGAGGTCGGCGCGCGGGGCGAGGCCGAGCTGGATATCGACGTTGGCGAGGCCGAAATCGGCATCGAACACGAGCACGCGGCGGCCGCGCCGGGCCAGGGCGTGGGCGAGGGTGACGGCGAACCAGGTCTTCCCAACGCCGCCTTTGCCCGAGGCGATGGCGATGGTGCGCGGGCCTGGCCGAGTTGTCTCGGCGCATTCGGCGGCGCGGGCCCGGGGCTCGCCGGGCTGGGGCGGGCCGGGCTGGGGCGGGCTGGGCTGGGGCGGGCTGGGCTGGGGCGGGCTGGGGCGGGGTGAGCTGGGGCGGGGTGGGGCGAGCGTGTCGGACATTTAGGCTGCCTTCCGGATTTTGGGGTCGGCGAAACTGCGTGCGAGCAACGATGGGGTGAGCGGCACGAGGCCATCGGCCGCGCCGGGGCCGATGCCGGCTTCGGCCAGGGTGAGCCGGCGCTCCCCGCCGGCATGGGCGGCTGCGAGCACACCGCCGATGCGGCGCGTGACGTCCAGCCTGGTTGCGACCAGCAGCGTGGCACCCGCCGTAGCGAAGGCGCTGGCGGTGTCCGCGGCCTCGTTCGGGTCCAGCCCGGCAGTCAGCTCCAGCGCCGTGGTGGCGGCGGCGGCCGCGGCGAGGGCGGTGATGCCGGCCTGGGCAGCCGGGTCGAACGGGTCGATCCCGGCCGTGTCGATCAGGACCGGGGCACCCGCCTCCCGGCGCATGAGGGCGCGGGCGAGGGTGAGCGGGTCGGGTGCGACGAGCAACGGCAAATCGAGCAGGCGGGTGAACGCGGCAAGCTGCTCGGCGGCGGCGGTGCGCTGGCCGTCGGCGCAGATGACGAGGGGGCGGGTGCCTGCCAACACGAGCCGGGTGGCAAGGCGCGCGGCGGTGAGCGTCTTGCCGGCGCCCGGGGGGCCTGCGAGCAGCAGCGGGGGCGCGTAGGGGGTGATGTCGATGCCGCCGAACCGAAGGGCTTGGGCGAGGGCGGGCTCGAGCGGGGCAATGGAGAGCTGGGCTGCCAGGGCCGGCGGCACGCCGTGCCAGCGCAGCCGGTCCAGGCGCGCCGGGTCGGGCAAGGGCGGGGGAAGGCTCTCGAGCGCCGCAGTGATCTCCGACCCATCGGCCACGCGCCGTGTGGACAGGATCAGCGCCTCCGGGCCGAGCTCCGCCCGGACCTGTGCCATGGCCGCCGCCACCGTGGGTGCTCGGAAGGTTTTGAGCCGCATGGGACGGGTATGCCCGGCGCATGTTGCACGGGCGTTAACGCGCTTGCGCCGCCGGGCCGGGCACGGTTCGATGGCTGGTCTGCCAGGAGGCCGCCCGATGCGCCGTGTTCTCGCCCTTGCCTTGCTGCTCGGTTCCATGCTGGCGGGGCCCGCCCAGGCGGTCACGCTCCGGTATGGGCTCGAACAGGACCCGGACATCCTGGACCCGGCGCGCAACGGCTCCTACGGGGACCGCGTGGTGTTCACCGCCATGTGCGACCAGTTGATCGACATCGACCCGAAGCTGAACTACGTGCCCCAGCTCGCGACCGGCTGGGCGTGGTCCGAGGACAGGCTGGCGCTGACGGTGACGCTGCGGCCGGGGGTGACATTCCAAGACGGGGCGCCGCTGGACGCGGAGGCGGTGCGGCTGAACCTCGAGCGGTACCGTTCGGCGCCGGAGAGCCTGCGGCGGACGGAGCTGGCGCCGATCAGCGCGGTGGAGGTGGTGGACCCGCTCACGCTGCGCATCCGGCTGTCGGCGCCGTATGCGCCGCTGCTGTCGCTGTTGGCGAACCGGCCCGGCACGCCGCTCAGCCCGCGCATCCTTGGGCTGAAGCCGGACGAGATCGCGGCCAACCCGGTGTGCGCCGGGCCGTTCAAGTTCGTCAGCCGGGTGGCACAGGACCGGATCGTGCTCGAGCGGTTCCCCGGTTATTGGAACGCAGGCGCGATCCACATCGACCGGCTCGAGTTCCGCACCATCACGGATGCCACGGTGCGGCGGGTGAACCTGCAGTCGGGCGGGCTCGAGGTGGTGGGGCGGCTCGCGCCGACGGACGTGGCGGACGTGCAGCGGGACACGCGGCTGCGCGTGCTGGCGTCGCCGTCGCTCGGTTTCCAGATCCTGAGCTTCAACGTGGCGAAGGGACCGCGCGCCAACACGCCGTTCGCGCGGGACGTGCGGGTGCGGGAGGCGTTCGAGCGGAGCATCGACCGGGCGGCGCTGAACCAGGTGGTGCATGACGGGCGGTATGTGCCGAGCAACCAGACGGAGGCGCCGGGCAGCCGCTTCTATGCCGCGGCGCAGCCGGTGCCGGGGCGCGATGTGCCGGGGGCCAAGGCCCTGCTGCGGCAGGCCGGGGTGGAGCGGCCGAGCGTGGGGTTGATCGTGGGCAACGACGCCGTGAGCGGCCAGGTGGGCCAGGTGATCCAGGCGATGGCCGGCGAGGCCGGTTTCGACGTGCGGCTGACGCAGATGGAGAGTGCGACGACGGTGGCGGCGACGAAGGCCGGGGACTACGAGGCGGCGATGGTGATCTGGAGCGGTCGGCCGGATCCGGATGGGAACATCAGCATCTGGATGGGCTGCCGCGGCTTCCTGAACTGGGGCGGCTATTGCAGCCCGGCGCTCGATGCGCTGCTGACGCGGGCGGCCCAGGCGCCGGAGGCCGAGCGGCCCGGCCTGTATGCGGCGGCAGCGGCCATCTGGACGGCGGAGCGGCCGCATATGGTGCTGTATCACTTCACCTGGTTGTGGGGCGCGCGGGCCGGGGTGAGCGGGCTGGTGCCGCGGCCGGACGGGCTGCTGCGGTGGGAAGGTGTGAGGGTCGAGTGATGTTTTCCCATGTGTGCGTTGGCGTGGCCGACGTGGCGCGGGCGGTAGCGTTTTACGACGGGGTGTTGGCGCCGCTTGGGGTGACGCGGTTCGTGACGGAGGCGGACGTGGCCGGGTGGCGGATGGAGGCGGGCGGCGCGGCGTTCTATGTCGGGCGGCCATTCGACGGCGGGCCGCCTACCCCGGGGAACGGCACCATGGCGGCGTTCATGGCGCCTTCACCCGAGGCGGTGGACGCGGCCCACGCGGCGGCGCTGGCGGCGGGCGGGGCGTGCGAGGGGCCGCCGGGGGCTCGGCCGCAGTATGGCGAGGGGTATTACGGGGCGTATTTCCGGGACCTGGACGGAAACAAGGTGCACGTCGTGCGGCGGTGACGTGTGGTCGCAGCGCCTCTTTCTGCGGGATGACGGGTCTCGGGAGCAGCGGCTCGACGTCACGCGGAGAGGGAGCGGGTCAGGTCCGCTCGAACACCAGGCCGCGTTCGCCGAAGTTGAGCCAGGCGCCGGCGTTTGCGAGGGCGGCGCCAGGGAGGCGGAGACCGGTCTTGTGCTCGACGTGGCGGGCGATGGTGAGGGCGCTGAGGTACTTTCACGGGTAGAAGCGCTGCACGAGGCGCCAGCCGTGGCGGCCCCATAGCTCGCCGAGCCCCCTCGTCGAGTAGAATACCCAGTGGTCCTCGATGTCGTGCGGTCAGGCGCGGCCCATCAGGCGGCGTGTCAGGCTGTCGGCGACGGGTAGGACCAGAATGGCGCGGGAGCCTACTGCCGTCAGGGCACCGAGGGTTTCGAGGTGAGCGCCCGGATCGGGCAGGTGCTCGAAGGCGTCGAGGTAGAGCGCCAGGTCGAAGGTGCGGCCGGCGAGGTCTTCGAGGGTGGGGGCGAGATCGGCCGGGTCGATGCCGCCTTGCGCGGCCGAGCGGCGGTTGGCCTCCACGGGCTCCTGCCCGGCCACCTGGGCGCCCTGTGCCTGCAGCCAGTGCAGGGTGGAGCCCGCGCCGAAGCCGACTTCCAGCACGCGGCGGCCCCGGAGGGGGGTGCCGGTGCGCCGGATCCAGTGGGCGAGGGTGACCTGCTTGCAGCGGGCCACGGCGGCGTCGGTGTGGGAGCGCTGCTCGGGGTAGGTGTCGTCGTATTCGAAGTCGAGGCGCGCGGGGGTCCAGATGGTCCCGCATGCCGCGCAGGTGCGGCGCAGCGTGGCCCCGGATGCGGCGTTGCAGGCCGGGCAGGCGTTGCGCGCGACGTGGCTTTGGCTGGTGAGGAAGGCGGCTGCGATGTCCATGGCACCCCGGTTCGGCTCGGCCCGATGGTGGAGAGTAGCGGAGGGGTCTGCACAGGGTGGGGTTGGTTTGGGTAGGAAATGTCGATGCGCCCGGCCGTGTTGCCCGTACACCAACCCCTTCCCAGCGGGGGAGGGGGCGGGTGAGGGCGGTTTGCTAGAACGGCAGGATGATGTCCAGGATCTGCTGGCCGTAGCGGGGGCGTTGCTGGTCGCTGAGCTGGCCGCGGCCGCCGTAGGCGATGCGGGCTTCGGCCAGGCGGTCGTGCCGGACGGTGTTGGCGCTGTCGATGTCCTGCGGGCGGATGACGCCGCTGACGAGCAGCTCGCGCAGTTCGCTGTTGACGCGGACCTCCTGGCGGGCGGCGACGGCGAGGTTGCCGTTGGGCAGCACCTGGGTAACGACGCCGGCGAGGCGGAGGGTGACGGTCTCGTTGCGCTTGATGGACCCGGCCCCGGTGCTGTTGCCGCGGCTGTTGGCCGAGACGAGGCTCGAGGGGTTGGCCTTGCTGAGCATCTTGGGGATGGAGCTCTCGAAGCCGAAGAGGTTCGGCAGGCCGAGGCTTTCGGAGCCGGTGCGGCCGCCGGTGCTCTCGTTCTTGAGGTCCGCGTTGTCGGTGATGTTGACGAGGACCGTCACGATGTCTCCGACGGCGGCGGCGCGCTGGTCCTTGAAGAAGGCGCGGCTGCCGCTGCGCCAGAGGGCGTTGGCCTCGGGGGGCTCGGTCTGCGGGTGCGGCATGGGGAGCGCGATGGGGCGCCACGCCGGGTCCGCGGTTGGATCGCTGCTGGGGGTCATGGTGGGCGGGCGGCCGACTTCGGAGAGGCGTGTGAGGGCGCCGCAGCCGGGGAGCAGCAGGATCGCTGCCAGCAGGGCCGTTCGAAGCGGGGCCGGGCGAAGCAGGGTCGTGCGAAGCAGGGGGGGCCTCATCGTGCGGCCACCAGGAGGGAGGCGTGTTGGCCGGGGGCGAGCGGCCGCGGAGCGACGGGCACGATCCGGGCGCGGCCGGGGCCGGTGACCTCGGCCTCGAGGATCATGCGGCTATAGACATTGACCACCTGGATGTGTTCGCCGAGCCCGCCTTGCGCGACGGCGACGGCCTGGGCGGTGACCTGGATGCCGGGACCCTCGAGGCTGAGGGCGATGGGGCTGCCCCGCTGGACGAGCACAGGGCGGCCGAGATCGGCGAGCAGGATGGGCTGGCCGGCGGGCAGCGGGCGGCGGACGGCCTGGCCGTCGGCCTGGGCGGGAGCGCGGACGATCTCGCCGCGCGCGAGGCCGATGCGGAGGCGGGCCCAGGTGATGTCGGCCGCGCCCAGCACGTCGCCGGGCAGCAGGGCGCGTCGGGCGACGGGGAGCACGACCATCTCCTGGACGCGACCGGCCAGGCGGAGCTGGAACGGGGGCGTGTCGGGCAGGGTGGCCTGGAGCATGGTGGCGAAGCGTCCCGTGTTGGCGTCGTATTCGGTGTTGCCAAAGGCGAACGCGGGCGTGCCCAAGGGCAGCAGGGGCGAGGTGAAGGCGGGCAGCTCGATGTCGCTCTCGGCTGGAGCGCCGAGCCCCTGCAGCAGGGCGCGGAGCGGGGGCAGGACGTCGTCGCGGCCCAGGGTGCGGCCGGGGCGCTCGAGCACGGCACGGTCGCCGGGGCCGGCGGGGCGCCAGTCCACGGCATAGAGGCGGGCGATCGCGGCGAGTTGCGGCGCCTCGACGGTGATGCGGCCGCCAGGGGCCGGAGCCGGGCCGAGGGGGCGGGCGTCGGCGCCCTCGAACAGGTCCGAGAGGCGCACGGTGGCCGTGTCCAGCGTGGCGTAGGGGCGCAGGCTGGCGGCCTGCGCGGGCACGGCCAGGCAGCAGGCGAGGAGAAGCGTTCGCATCATTTTCACCGCAGGTTCGTGAGGGTCTGTTGCATCTGGTCGGAGGCCGTGATCACGCGGCTGTTCATCTCGTAGGCGCGCTGGGCGGTGATGAGGTTCGTGATCTCGCTGACGATGTTGACGTTGCTGCTTTCGACGAAGCCCTGCATGACGTTGCCGAACCCCGCCGCACCCGGGTTGCCCGGCACGGCGTTGCCCGAGGCGGCGCTGGCCAGCAGCAGGTTGTCGCCCCGCGCCTCGAGCCCGGCTTCGTTCGGGAACACCGCGAGCTGGAGGGTGCCGACCGTCTGTGGCGCGGTGGTGCCGTCGATCTTCACCTGCACCTCGCCGGCGGCGTTGATCGTGACGTCGGTCGCGTTGGTGGGGATGGTGATGCCCGGTGCGACAGCGTAGCCGTCCGCGGTGACGACCTGGCCGCCGGGGCTGAGGCCGAACGTGCCGTCCCGCGTGTAGGCCGTCTCGCCGCTGGGGAGCGTCACCTGGAAGTAGCCCGGGCCCTTGATGGCGACGTCGAGGCTGTTGCTGGTCTGCTGCAGGTTGCCCTGCTCGTTGATGCGGTAGATGGCGGCCGTGCGGACGCCGAGGCCCACCTGCGCGCCGGAGGGCACGACGGTGCCGGCGTCCGACGAGTTGGAGCCGACGCGGCGGAGGTTCTGGTAGATCAGGTCCTGGAACTCGGCCCGGCGGCGCTTGAAGCCGGTGGTGGTCATGTTGGCGATGTTGTTGGAGATGACCTCAACGTTGGTCTGTTGGGCGAGCATGCCGGTGCCGGCGATGTCGAGCGATCGCATGTTGGTCAGACCTTCCGCTGGGTGAGTTTGTCGATGGCCGATTGGCGGCGCTCGCCTTCCGACTGGACGAGCTGGGAGGCGAACTGGAACTGGCGGAGGCCCGCCATCATGCGGGTCATCTCCAGGACGGGCTGGACGTTGCTGTCTTCGACGGCGCCCTGGACGATGCGGGGTGCGTCGACCGGGGTGGTGGCGGCGTCGGCGCGGAGGTTGGTGCTGCCTTCGGCGCGCATCCGCATGGGGTCGTCCGGTTGCACCACGCCGATGCGGGCGATGGGGCCGTTCTCGCTGGCAAGCGTGCCGTCGGCCGTCACTTTCAGCTGCGTGTCGGCGGCGGCGAGGCGGATGGGGGCGCCGGCCGTGTCCAGGAGGGCGTTGCCCTCGCCGTTGGTGAGGCGGCCGTCCGGGGTGGGGGAGAAGCGGCCGGCGCGGGTGAGGCGGGGGCCGCGGGGGGTGTCGACGGTGAAGAAGCCGTCGCCCGCGATGGCGAGGTCGAGCGGGTTGCCGGTGTGGCTGAGGGGGCCCGTGGCACGGTCCCTGTAGGAGGCGCGGTCCTGCACGAAGGCGACGGGGCCGCGGCCGTGGGAGCCGTCCGTGCCGCGCTGGGGGCCGAGCCAGTCGCTGAACAGCATGCGCTCGGCCTTGAAGCCCGGGGTGCCGGTGTTGGCGAGGTTGGCGGCCGTGACGTCGAGCGCACGGCTCTGGGCGGTGAGGTAGGAGAGGGCGACGTAACTGGTGAGTTCCATTGAGCCTGGTCCGGTTCGGGTCCGGCTTCGACAGGGCAAGGGGCGTGCCAGAGGCGGAGAGGCCGTCGCGCCTGGATTTTGCGGCGGCGAGGGGTGGGCAGGCCGTGCCGGGTGGCGGTTCGTGCCGTGCTCGTGCCGGGCGTGATGGGGGTCGGCAAGCGTTCGTTAACCTGGCCGGGGCAGGGTGCCGCGATCAGGAGGGTGGCGAATGGGAGCGAAGGCGCCTGCGAAGGCGAACGAGGCCACTGGGCCAGCGAAGGCTGGGCTGGCGAAGGCTGGGCGCGGCAGGAAGAAGCTGTTGATCGTGGCCCTGGCGCTGCTGCTGCTGGGCGGCGGGGCGGCGGGGGCCTGGGCTTCGGGTGCGGCGGCAAAGCTGCTGGGGAAGGGCGAGGAGGCGGCCGAAGCCGGGCATGGCGCCGCGCCGAAGCCTGCCGGCGGTCATGGCGGGGCGCATGGGGCCAAGGCCGAGAAGTCGGGGGCGGACAAGCCGGGGCCGGACAAGAGCTCTGCCGGGCCGCTGTTCATGGACCTGCCGGACATCGTGGCGAATTTGAACGCCGGGCCAAGGCGGACGAGTTTCGTGAAGCTGAAGGTGAAGCTCGAGCTGTCGCGCGCCGAGGACCAGGCGGCCATCCAGGCGGCGCTGCCGCGGGTGCTGGACCTGTTCCAGGGCTATCTGCGGGAGGTGCGGCCGGAGGAGCTGCGAGGCTCGGCGAGCACCTACCGGCTGCGGGAGGAGCTGCTGGCGCGGACGAACCTGGCAGCCCCGCCGGCGCGGGCGGTGGCGGTGCTGTTCACCGAGATGATCGTGCAATGACCCGCTGAGGCGGCAGTGAAACGGCGGCTGCCGCGAACGGTGGATGGGGGGCCCAAAATGGGTGGGATCGAGACGGCGTTGAACGTGCTTCTGGTCGTGCTGCTGGCGGCCACGCTGCTGCATGCGGTGCGGCTGCAGCGGCTGCTGGGGCAGTTGCGGGGCGAGCGCCCGGCGCTGGACGCGGCGGCGGCCGGCTTCGACGAGGGGGCGCGGCTGGCCGAACACGGGCTTGGGCGGCTGCGGGATGCGGCAGAGCAGCTGGGCGGGCGGCTGGGGCATGCGTCGGCGCTGAGGGACGATCTGGAGCTGCTGTCGACACGGGGCGAGCAGTTGGCGGACCGGCTGGACGCGCTGGTGCGGGCGGCGCGGGTGCATGGGGCGGGCGGGGCCGGGGGCGCATCGGGCGGCGTGGGTGGGGCAGGGTCGGGGCTGGTGGGGTTGGGGCAGGACGGGCCGGGGCCGCACGAGGGTCCACGACCGGAGCCCGAGGCTGAGGCGAGCGCGTGGGCCGGGTCGGCGCTGGCCGCGATGGCGCGCGCGGCCACCGGGCGGCCCGGCCAGCGGCTGCCGGACGCGGAGCGGGCGGGGGGCGCTGCGGCTGTGCGGGACGAGGCGCCGGCCTGGTCCGATGTGGCTGCGACGGTGCGGAGCCAGGCCGAGCGGGAGCTGCTGATGGCGCTGCGGCGGGGGCGCTGAGCATGGGCCGGCTCGGGGTTCGGCTGCTGCCGTTGACCGTCGTGGCGATGGGGGTCGTGGTGGTGTGCAAGCTGGGTACGCTCTCGTTGGCGCTTGCGCCGTTGCTGGCTTCAGCCAGCCTGGCGGTGCTGCCGGCAGCCCAGGCCGCTGGCCCGTCCTCGGGTGCGTCCTCGGGTGCGACCCCGGGGGCGTCCGTCCCCGCATCTGCCAACGCGTCGGCAGCCAAGCAGGGCGCAGCTTCGGGCGGCGCCGACGTCAAGCCGCAGGCCGGGATGGAAGCGGCCACGCCGTATGCGGAGGGTGGCGGGCCGCTGCAGGCGGAGGCACGCCGGCCCGCCGAGCCGGCGGCGGGCCCGAGCGCGGCCGAGCTGGCCGTGCTGCAGGATTTGCGGGCGCGCCGGGCGGCGCTCGAGGAGCGGGTGCGGGTGGTGGAGGCGAGGGAGGCGGTGCTTGCGGCGGCCGAGCGGCGGCTGGGGGAGCGGGTGGCCGAGCTCTCGTCCATGCAGGTGCGGCTCGAGACGATGGAAGAGGCGCGACGCGAGCGGGACGAGGCGAACTGGCGCGGCCTGGTCAAGACCTATGAAACCATGCGGCCGGCGTCCGCGGCGGCGATCTTCAACGACATGGAGCCGACGGTGCTGGTGCAGGTGCTGGACCGGATGAAGGAGGGCAAGTCGTCGGCGGTGCTGGCGGCGATGGCGCCGGAGCGGGCGCGTTCGGCGACGGCGCAGCTCGTGCAATGGCGGACGCGGTCGGCCGGCGGGCCTCGAGGATGAGGGGTGCGGCGGGGCGGGCCGGCGGGCTGGTAGCGGCGCTTTGGATGGTCGGCGCGGCGGCAGACCCGGCGAGAGGGGAGGTGCGGGTGGGCGACCATCCCGGGTTCGGGCGCGTGGTGATCGACCTCAAGCCGGGGATGCGGCCCGAGGTGGCGGTCGCGGGGGAGCGCGTGCTGCTCGTGCTGCCTGGCGCCGGCGCGCTCGGGACCGTTGCACCGCCGCGGAACGTGGCGCGGCTCGAGGGCGGGTTGGACGCAGCGACGCTCGTGCTGGCGCCCGGTGCCCGGGTGCGGACGGTACGGCTCGGGGATCGGCTGGTGATCGATGCGCTCGACCCGGCGCCCGGGTTGGCGCGAGAGCCGGCAGCTCCGGGTGCAGTCCGGGGGGCGCCTTCGGCTCGTTGGCAGGGGCAGCCGGGCAGGCGGCAGGCGGCGATGGCGGGTGCGCCGGGCAGGATGGCGTCGGCAGGCGTGGGCGCGGCCATGCTGCGGGACGTGTTGGCGGAGGCGGCGCTGGCCGGCGGAACCGGGGAGCAGCCGGGCGGGCTGGGGGGCGCCGGTCCGGAAGCGCCCGGGCAGGCGCTGGCAGAGTGGGCAGGGACTGGCGGCGCACGAATGGCAGTCGGCCAATCGCTGGCCAAGCCCGACGGGGCGCCAGCCGCGCGCGCGCCCACCCAGGCTGCAGCCGCGCCGGCCCGTGCTGCGGCTTACGATCGGACTGCCGCGGCACCGAGGGGCGAGGCGGTGCTGGCACCAGCGACTGCCCCGGAGCCGATGGAGCTGATGCTGGGGGCAAAGGCTTTGGATGCGGGCCCTGCCAGGGGGAAGCTGGCAGCCGAGGCGCCGAAGCAGCCGAATGCGACCGCGCCAATCGAGAGGGCGCCGCCCGATCGGCTCGGGGTGGGCAAGGCTGGCGAACCGCCCTTGCCTGGCATCACGACCGCTCCCGTGCTGCCGGTGCTGCGCGAGGCACCTGTGGAGCCGGAGCGGACGACGGGTGGGCGGGCCAGCAAGGAGGCTTTCGGACCGGAGGTCGCGCGGCTGCTCTTGCCGACGGATGCCGATGTCGGCGCGGCGGCCTTTCGCCGGGGCGGGGCGGGACTGGTGGTGCTGGACCGGCGCCTGCCGGCGCTCGAGGTGTCGGAGTGGCCGGATGCGCGGGTGATGCTCGGGGCGGTGAGCACGGTCGTGTCGGTGCCGCTCGGAGAGGGTCAGGCATTGGCGGTAGGGCGCGAGCTGGGCGGGTGGCGGGTGCGGATGGTCGCGGATGACGGGACTGAGGGCGGGCCGCCGAACGGGCCGATGGCCGGGTCGCTGGCGGGGGCGGCGTTCGGGGTGGCGCGGCCGGGGCGCTCGGTGGCGGTGGCGGACCCGGTGGGGATGGGAGCGCTGCTGGTGGGCACCGTTCTGGGCGGCGCGGAGGCGGTGCAGGGCGAGCGGCGCACACCGGACGTCGCGGTGTTTCCAAGCTGGCTCGGGGTCGCGCTGGAGCCGCTATCGGACCGGGTGGTGTTGCGGCGGACGGAGCAGGGGTTCGCGCTCCAGGGGGCCGGGCTCGAGGGCGCGCCCGTGGCGGGGGCCGCACCGGGGGTGTTCGGGTTCGCGGACGAGCCGGCGGCGGCGTTGCAGAACCGCCTGCAGGCGCAGATGGCCGGGGCAGCCGCGGCACCGCCCCGGGCCCGGCCGCGCGAGCGGGTGGGGGTGGCGCGGACGATGCTCGGGCTGGGTCTGGGGCTCGAGGCGCAGGGGGTGCTGCAGCTTGCATTGGCGGAGGATCCGCAACTGGCGGGCGACGCGTTCGTGCGCGGCCTGGCGGCTATGGCGGCGGTGCTGGCGGGGCGGCCGGCGGAGGCGGAGGCGCTCGACGACCCGGCGCTTCGACGTGACGGGCTCGATGGGGGGGAGCCGGCGTTGTGGCAGGGCCTGCGGGACCGGCGCCTCGGGCGGGAGACGGCAGCTTCGGCGGGGGTGGGGGCGCATGCGGGGCGGGTGCTCGGCTATCCGGCGGGATTGCGCCGGGCGATCTGGTCCGAGGTGGCGGAGGCGGCGGTGGAGTCGGGTGTCGAGCCCGGCGGAGCCCTGGCGATGGAGACGCTGCCGCCGTTTGCACGGGCGCTGCAGCAGGAGCGGGTGGGAGACATCGAGGCGGCGCTCACGAGCTACGAGCGGCTGGCGGCCGGGCCGGACCGGCTGGACCAGGTGCGCGCGCGGGTCCGGCGGACGGAGCTGCTGCTGGCCGCGGGGCGGATTTCGCCCGGTGCCGCAGCGGAGGCCATCGAGCAGCAGGCCACGGGCTGGCGGGGCGATGCGCGGGAGGGCGCGCTTCGGCTGCGGGCTGCGGCGTTGCGGGCGGCCTCCGGAGCCTATCGGGAGGCGCTTGCGGCGATGCGGGCGCTCGAGGCGGAGGGGCTTGCGGCGGGGCGGGAGGCAGCTGTTCGGCGCGAGAAGGCGCGGGTGTTCGAGACGATGCTGGCCGCAGAGGGAGGCGGGGCGTCTGCGCTGGACGTGGTGCTTCTGGTTGCCGAGTACGCGGACTGCCTGCCCGAGGGGGCAGCGGGGCAGGCGATGGCGGGGCTGCTCGTGGACAAGCTGATCGCGCTCGACCTGCCGGCGCGGGCGATCCCGGTGCTGCAGGGGTTGGTGCGTGGAGCGCCGGCCGGGGCGGCGCGCGCGGAGCTCGGGCTGCGGCTCGCCCAGGCGCTTCTGGATGGGGGCGAGGGGGAGGCGGCGGAGGCGGCCCTGGAGGCGTCGGGGTCGGGCGATGCGCCGGCCGCGACGAGGGTGGCGCGAGGGCTGCTCGAGGCGAAGCTGGCGGAGCGGCGCGGCGACGGCCCGGGGGCGCTGCGGGCGCTGGACGAGGTGGGCACGCCCGCGGCGCTGGTGGAGCAGGCGGGCGTGCTGGAGCGTTCGGGTGCGGTGCTGCCGGCCGTCGAGGCCCTGAACCAGGCCGTGGCGGCGCTGGCCCCCGCGTCGGGGCCGTTGCCGCTGGATGTCCAGGACCTCGTCGTGCGCCAGGCCACGCTTGCGGCCCGGGTCGGCTTGCGGTCGCCAGCGCCGGTCCTCGCATGGCTGCCGCGGCTCGACCCTGCGCGGGCTGACATGGTGCGGTTGCTGCTCGCGGCGCCGGTCCAGGCCGCCGCGGACCTGCCGCGGGCCGCGCGGGAATTGCAGGTGGCACGCGCGGCGACTACGCGATGATTTGAGGCGGGACTGGCACGTGGCATCACGTTTCCTTCGTCACACACACATGGCAGGGGTGTGGGTCCAAGTTTCACTTGCCACCGCCCCCCCCTGGCCCTATCTCCGCGGCCTTGGCCCAAGGGGACGATATTGTCCAACAGGCTATCTACTGGTTTGGGGGTACGTGATGAACGCACTTGCTCAACTGGGGATGGTCTCGGAACTTCCGAGCGAAAACCAGACGACGATTGCACAGCTTACTCACCTGTCTGATGAGGGTGAGGATCGGAAGGACTACTTCGTCGAGAAGGACGGCATGCGGTTCGCAGGCACGCACCTTCTGGTCGATTTGTGGGACGCGACGAACCTGTCGGATCCGACGCATATCGACACGGCGCTGCGGGAGGCGGCGGTTCGTGCCGGGGCGACGATCCTGCATAGTCATTTCCACCACTTCACGCCCAATGGCGGCGTGTCGGGCGTGGTGGTGCTGGCCGAAAGCCACATCTCCATCCACACATGGCCGGAGCGGAACTTTGCCGCGATCGACATCTTCATGTGTGGCGCGTGCGACCCGCATGATGCGATCCCGGTGCTGCGCCAGGCCTTTGCGCCCGGGCGTGTGGACCTGAACGAGGAGCGGCGCGGCCGCGTGCTGTAGCCAGTGCGGCGCCGGGTGCGAGCCCGGCGTCCAACTCGGACGACAACATGACCGATTGGCTGGAGGAAACGCTGTATCCCGGCTGGGGTCAGCGCTTCCGCATTGTCCGCACGCTTGCCCGCGAGCGGAGCGATTTCCAGGACATCCTGGTGGTCGAGACGGAGCAGCATGGCCGCATGCTGGTGCTGGACGGCAACGTGCAGATTACCGAGGCGGACGAGTTCACCTATCAGGAAATGATCGCACACGTGCCGCTGCTGGCGCACGGCGCGGCACGGCGTATTCTGATCATCGGCGCGGGCGACGGTGGGGTGCTGCGGCGGGTGCTGCAGCACAGGACCGTCGAGGCGGCGACGATGGTGGAAATCGACGGCGCCGTGATCCGGCTGGCGCGCGAATACCTGCCGTCGATCGGGGGGGGCGCGTGGGACGATCCTCGAGCCAACGTCATCGTAGGCGACGGGATCGCGCATGTGGCGGGGGCGGCGGACGGGTCTTACGACGTGATCATCGTCGACAGCACGGACCCGGTGGGCGTAGGTGAAGTGCTGTTCTCAGACGCGTTCTATCGCGACTGCGCGCGGATTCTGGGGCCGGCCGGTGTGGTGGTGAACCAGTGCGGCGTGCCGTTCATGCAGGCAGACGAGCTACGGGACACGAGCGCGCGCCGGGCCAAGTTCTTTCCTTATGTCGGGGCCTATACGGTTGCCGTGCCGACCTATGTGGGCGGGCTGATGGCGCTAGGGTTTGCGTCGAAGTCGCCGGGGCTCGAAGCGGTCGCGCCCGACGAACAGCGGCGTCGGGCGGAAGCGGCAGAGGTGCTCGGGCAGACCCGGTATTGGTCGCCCGAGGTGCAGCATGCAGCCTTTCAGCTGCCCCCTTACATCGCGGACTGCCTGCCCTAGCTCCCGCTCTTCTCGGGCTCTGTCGGTTCGAGGTTCTCGGCGCCCGCGCGGGTGCCGCCGAAGCGGTCTGCGCCGCCGGCGTCCGGGCTGCCGGGCTTCTTGTGGTTGCCGGTGTCCTGCTGATCGTCCGTGTGCACGATCGTCTCTTCGGTGTGCTTCTGTTCCATGGGTCCCTCCACGGCACCGAACGCGCCGCCGGGCCGCGGGTTCAGGAGGGTACGAAGCCTTGCACGAGGCTGCCCGAGACGAGCCGCCAGCCATCGACCAGGACGAAGAAGATGAGCTTGAACGGCAGCGACACGGCGTTGGGCGGCAGCATCATCATGCCGAGCGACATCAGCACGCTGCCGACGACCAGGTCGATCACGAGGAACGGCAGGTAGAGCAGGAAGCCCATCTCGAACCCGCGCCGCAACTCGCCGACCAGGAAGGCCGGGACGAGGGCCCGCCATGAGGCCTGGGCGGGCTCGACGGCGGGGAGGTTGGCCAAATCGTGGAAGAGCTGCAGGTCCGCGCCGCGCACGTTGTTGGCCATGAAACGGTGGAAAGGCTCCGCGGTCAGGCGGAGGCCCTCCATCTCGGTGACGGCCCCCGCGCTCATCGGCTGCAGCCCGGCCTGCCAAGCCTGGTCGAGTGTCGGCTGCATGACATAGGCGGTGAGGAACAGGGCGAGACCGATGAGGACGGCGTTGGGCGGCGTGCCCTGGGCGCCGATGGCGCTGCGGAGCAGCGAGAGGACGATCACGATCCGTGTGAACGCCGTGCCCATGACGAGCAGGCTCGGGGCGAGGCTGAGTATGGTGACGAGGGCGGTGAGCTGCACGAGGCGGTTGGTGGCGCCCGCCTGGCCGGCGCTGCCCAGGTCGATGTTGACCGACTGCGCCGCCGCCGGCGCGGCAGCGAGGAGCAGGACCAGCGCCAGCAGCACGGCGTGCGCCAGCAGAAGCGGCCAGAGCCCGATCCTCATGGCGTGGGCTCCAGCCAACCGACCACGTGGTCCGTGCTGCCCACGAGGAGCAGCAGGTCCCGCCCGTCGCAGCGGACGATGACGAGGCGGCGGGCGCGGTCGAGCGCCAGCGAGTCCTGGACGGCGAGGCGGCCCGAGGTTGGGCGGGCGAGGCCGGTGGCGCGGGCGGCACGGGCTGTGAGCAGCACGAGGGCGAGGACGCCGACGAGGGCTGCGACAGCAAGCGTGATGGAGCTGGATTGGAGCATGGCTCGGCCTTTTTGCCGGAGGAGCGAGGGTCAGGTGGGTCTGGTCGGCGCGATGAGCCCCTTCAACCCGTCGATCCGCTCGACCATGGCGACGAGGGCGGGCCGGAGGGCCGCGCCCTGCTCGGGCGGCAGGTCGAGCGCCTGGGCGCAGAGCAGCCCGGCCTCGAGCTCAAGCCCGCCGAGGTCGATCGGGCGGCGCGCGGTGGCGAGCCCGGTGGCGACGGCGACGATGGCGGCCAGACGCTGGAGGGCGGGGGGAAGAGGTGGTGTCATGGGCGCAGCATGGCGCGTGCGGGTTGAGGAACGGTGAACGGCGATCGCGCAGCCGGCGAAACCTCTCCTTCACTTTTCCCCGCCAAAGTGCGCCCACCAAAATGGAGGCACGCGATGGAGGGCGAGATCGGCCTGTTCCGCCTGGCCGAGCAGCGGCTGGACTGGGTGGACCGGCGGCAGCGGCTGCTGGCGCATAACGTGGCGAATGCCAACACGCCGGGGTTCCAGCCGCGGGACGTGGCGCCGTTCGCGGCGGCGCTGCCCGGCGGGCTGGCCGCCACCGCGCCGCTTCACCTCCAGGGCACGGGGCGCGCCGCCGGCGAGCGGGCGGGCGCGGTCGCTGAACGGTCGCCCTCGGGCAACACCGTGTCGCTCGAGGCGGAGCTGGCGCGCGTGGCGGACACGGCGAGCACGCAGGAGCTCGTGCTGAACCTGCATCGGAAATACCAGGGCATGATGCGCCTGGCGCTCGGGAGGGGATGATGGAGATCGCGAAGGCGCTGGCCATCTCGGCCCGCGGAATGGACGTGCAGACGGCGCGGTTGCGGGTGATTGCGGAGAACCTGGCCAACCAGGACACGACCGGGAGCGAGCCCGGGGCGGCGCCATATCGCCGCAAGGTGGTGACGTTCGAGAACCGGATGGACCGGGCGCTGGGCGCGGAAGCGGTGCGGGTGAAGCGGGTGGGGCCGGACGAGGGGGCGCTGCCGCAGCGGTATGATCCGTCGCACCCGGCCGCCGACGCGCAGGGCTACGTGAAGCTGCCGAACGTGAACAGCTTCGTGGAGGTGATGGACATGCGGGAGGCGCAGCGAAGCTACAGCGCGAACCTGAACGTGCTCGAAGTCACGCGCGCGATGCTGACCCGCACCATCGAGCTGCTGAAGTGATCGGCGCGGCCGGGGCGGCGCAGGCCTATGCGCGGGTGGCCGGGAATGTGGCGTCGGGCGTGGCTTCGGGCGTGGAGGGGTTCGGGGACGCGCTGGGCCGGGCGCTGGGGCGCGTCGTGGATGCGGGGCACCAGGCCGACGACCAGGCGATGCGGGCCATCCGGGGCGAGGGCAACCTGACGCAGGTGGCGACGGCCGTGTCGCAGGCGGAGTTGGCGCTGCAGACGGCCGTGACGGTGCGAGACAAGGTGGTGCAGGCCTACCAGGAAATCATGCGGATGCCGATATGAGCGACGCCCCGTGGGCGACGTTCCGGAGCGATGCTGCATGAGCGAGGCAGCATGAGCGAGGCGGAGGCGGCAGGTGCCTTGCGGGACATGCTCTGGGTGACGGTGAAGCTTGGCGGCCCATTGCTGCTGGCGACGCTGGTCGTGGGGCTCGTGGTCTCTTTGGTGCAGGCGGTTACGCAGGTGAACGAGCCGACGCTCGCCTTTTTGCCGAAGGTGGTGGTGCTGGGGGCCGGGATGGCGCTCCTCGGCCCGTTCATGACGGGGCAGCTGGCGGCGTTCACGCAGTCGCTGATGGATCGGCTGGTGGCGGTGGGTGGGCAATGACGGACGCCGAGGCGCTCGCGGCACTGCCGGGGCTGGCCTTCGCGCTCGTGCTGGTGCTGTGCCGGGTGGGCGCGGCGGTGATGCTGCTGCCCGGGCTGGGCGAGGTTGAGGCGCCCGCCGTGGTGCGGGCCGGGCTGGCGCTTTCGCTTTCGGCGCTCCTGCTGCCTGGCGTGGCGCCCTTGGTGGTGGAGCGGGAGGGGGTGGCGGCGGCCGGAATGGTTGTTGCGGAGCTGCTGACCGGGGTGGCGCTGGGGTGGCTCGCGCGGCTGCCGGCGTTGGCATTGTCCATGGCAGGGGCCGTTGCCTCCACGCAGATGGGGCTGAGCAGCGTGATCCAGCCCGACCCGGCGTTGGGCGGGCAGAGCTCGGCGCTCGCGCGCGGGTTGGGGCTGGCGGCTCCGGTGCTGGTGCTGTCGACGGGGCTGTATGCGCTGCCACTGTCGGCGCTGGCCGGGAGCTACCAGTTGGTGCCACCCGGGGCTGTGCTCGAGGCGGGCGGGCTGGCCGAGGCGGTGCAGCGTGGCGCATCGGAAGCGTTCGGTCTGGCGGTTCGGCTGAGTGCGCCGTTCTTGCTTGCGGGGCTGATGGTGCAGGGCGCGCTGGGGCTACTGGCGCGGCTGGTGCCGCAGCTGCAGGTATTCACCCTGGCGGTGCCGGGGCAGATCCTGGGGGGGTTGGCGCTGCTGGGCGTGCTGGCGGAGCCACTTCTGGCAGCGTGGCGGGAGGCGACGGCGCTGGCCTGGTCGACGCTGCCGGGCAGCTGAGCCGTGGCGGATGGTGGGGCGGAGGAGGCCGAGGACCGGACACAGGCGCCGAGCGAACGGCGGCTCCAGCGGGCGCGGGACGAGGGCCAGGTGCCGCTGTCGCGGGAGGTGGTGGCCGCGTGCGGGCTAGCGGCTGCAGCGCTGGTGCTTTCGATGGGGATGCAGCCGCTCGCGTCCGGATTGGGGAAGCGGCTTCGGGACATGCTGGTTGATTTTGGGCAGCCTGGGGAGGAAGCGCTGCGCCGGGCCGCGGGCGCCTGGGCGCTGGGGGCTGGGCCGTTGCTGGGCGCGGTGGCTTTTGCGGGCGTGCTGGGCGTGCTGCTGCAGACGGGCTTCTTGCTGCATGGCAAGGCGCTGATGCCGGATCTGGCGCGGCTCAGCCCGGCGCGTGGGCTGAAGAAGGTCTTCGGGCCGGACAACGCGGTGGAGGCCCTGAAGGCGCTGGTGAAGCTCGGTGTGCTGGCCTGGGCGGCGTGGTCCGCCATGCGGGGGGCGTGGCCGAGCGGGCAGGGGGCGATGCTGTGGGAGCCATGGACGCTGCTGGAGCGGATCGGGCGGGAGCTCGTTCACCTGCTGCTGCTGGTGCTGGGAGCGCAGGTGGCGATCGCGCTGCTGGATGCCGTTTGGGTGCGCCGCCGCCATGGGCAGCGGTTGCGGATGAGCCGGGAGGATTTGCGACAGGAGGCGAAGGAGTCGGACGGCGACCCAAAGGTGAAGGGTCGGCTGCGGCAGCTGCGCCAGGCGCGGGCGAAGCGGCGCATGCTGGCGCAGGTGGCGCAGGCGACCGTGGTGGTGACGAACCCCACCCATTACGCGGTTGCGCTGCGCTACGAGCGTGGGAAGGCGGCGGCACCGCGGATCGTGGCGAAGGGGGTGGACGAGGTGGCGGCGCGCATCCGCGAAGCCGCGGCGAAGGCGGGTGTGCCGCTCGTGCCCAACCCGCCCTTGGCGCGGGCACTCCACACGCTGCCGGTGGATGCGGAGGTGCCGGCGGAGCACTTCAAGGCGGTTGCGGAGATCATCGCGTATGTGTGGCGGCTTCGGGGAGCCCGATAACGTGTTCGCATTTTGTTCTTGCATGGCCCAGCTTGTGAACGTAACGTGATCGCATTCTTAACGGGCAGGGCCGGCGTGGTGCCGGGCGGGCCGAATGCGGAGAGATCAACATGGCCGTGGTCAGCCTGGCAACCGCCGGATACGATGGGTCCAACAAGCGCCGCGAATCTGGCGAGCAGGGGCCTGACATGGAAAAGAACAAGGCGCTGGACGCCGCGTTGACGCAGATCGAGCGGGCCTTCGGCAAGGGGTCCATCATGCGGATGGGAGCGAAGGCGGGCGATCAACAGATAGCGACAATCCCGTCGGGCTCGTTGGGGCTGGATCTGGCGCTCGGCATCGGCGGTCTGCCGCGCGGCCGTATCGTGGAGATCTATGGTCCGGAGAGTTCGGGCAAGACCACGCTGGCGCTGCACGCGATTGCCGAGGCGCAGCGCCGGGGCGGAACGTGCGCGTTCATCGATGCGGAGCATGCGCTGGACCCGATCTATGCGCGGAAGCTTGGCGTGGACGTGGACAACCTGCTGCTGAGCCAGCCGGATGGCGGCGAGCAGGCGCTGGAGATTTGCGACACGCTCGTGCGGTCGGGCGCGATCGACGTGGTGGTGGTCGACAGCGTGGCGGCGCTGGTGCCGCGGGCCGAGCTCGAGGGGGAGATGGGCGACACGCATGTGGGCCTGCACGCGCGGCTGATGAGCCAGGCGTTGCGGAAGCTTACGGGGAGCGTGTCAAAGTCGAACACCCAGCTGATTTTCCTGAACCAGATCCGGCTCAAGATCGGTGTCATGTTCGGCAACCCGGAGACGACGACGGGCGGCAACGCGCTGAAGTTCTACGCCTCGATCCGGCTGGAGATCCGCCGCATCGGGCAGATCAAGGACCGGGAAGAGGTCGTGGGCAACCAGACCCGGGTGAAGGTCGTGAAGAACAAGCTGGCGCCGCCGTTCCGCCAGGTGGAGTTCGACATCATGTATGGCGAGGGGATCAGCAAGGTGGGTGAGCTGATCGACCTGGGCGTGAAGGCGGGCGTGGTGGAGAAGTCCGGCGCCTGGTTCAGCTTCGACAGCACCCGGATTGGGCAGGGGCGGGAGAACGCCAAGCAATTCCTGCGCGACCATCCGCAGGCCTCCGAGGCGATCGAGAAGAAGGTGCGGGAGCTGTCGGGCGTCGTGGCGAACTCCATGCTGGCGCCGCAGACAGAGGACGATGCCGACGCGGCCGACTGATGCCGCATGACCTGATGCCGCCGGGGGAGCCCGGCGGCCATCTACTGACGGACGCCGATGCGGAGCTCGTCGCGGTCGCGCGCGAAGTGATGCTACGGCACTACAGGCCATTCTGGCATACTGTGGCCGCGGCCCTGCGCGGGCGGGACGGGCGGGTGTGGACCGGGGTGCATCTCGGCGCGACCGTCGGGCGACTTTCCATTTGCGCCGAAGCGGTGGCCATGGGCCGGGCGATCATGGACGGGGATGGGACGGTGGAGTGCGCCGTTGCGGTTCGTCATCCCAAGCCGGAGGAGCAAGACCGCACCGTGGCCGTAGTGGCGCCATGTGGAGCGTGCCGGGAACTGCTATTCGACTATGACCGCGAGGCACGGGTGATCGTGCCCCTCGGGCCTGGATTACGGGCGGTGCACATCACGGAATTGTTGCCCGCACCCTACCGGCGCTAGGGAACAGAACAGGCACGCGGCCGTTCATTCGGTATGAACACAAACCCGAAGATTGCAGCGAACGAGCAGGCGGAGCCGTCGAACGCTGAGAAGGACCCGCACGACTGGACGACCGGTGGGGAGTCCATGACTGGAGCCCAGGCGAGCTACCTGAAGACGTTGTCGGAAGAGGCCGGAGAGCCGTTCGTCGATACGCTCAACAAGGCCGAGGCCTCGTTGAAGATCGACGAGCTGCAGGAGAAGACCGGACGCGGGCGGAATCATTAGCCCTCTACCGTCTCCGTAGGCCTCTGCCGCGTAGCCCATCGCCGAGCCATCTCTGGAATGGAGAGCTGGCTCGGCTCTTCTCCAGCAGGCACATGACAGGTCGCCTCGGCTGCGCTACGGACGGTCCTTCCGCTTTTCAGGACCCTTTGGCGCTCCATGGCCTCCAGCAACGACATCCGCGCGACCTTCCTCGAATATTTCGCACGCACCGGGCACGAGGTCGTGCCGAGCAGCCCGCTCGTGCCGCGAAACGATCCCACCCTGCTGTTCACCAATAGCGGCATGGTGCAGTTCAAGAACGTGTTCACCGGGCAGGAGCGGCGGCCCTACCAGCGGGCCACCACGGCGCAGAAATGCGTGCGGGCCGGGGGCAAGCACAACGACCTGGACAACGTGGGCTACACGGCGCGGCATCACACCTTCTTCGAGATGCTCGGCAATTTCAGCTTCGGCGACTACTTCAAGCCCGTGGCGATCGAGCATGCCTGGACGCTGCTGACGCGGGACTTCGCGTTGCCCAAGGACAAGCTGCTGGTCACGGTCTATGCCGATGACGAAGACGCAGCGGCGTTGTGGCGCAAGATTGCCGGATTGCCGGACGACCGGATCATCCGGATCGGAACCTCGGACAATTTTTGGCGCATGGGCGACACCGGGCCGTGCGGTCCGTGCTCCGAAATCTTCTACGATCATGGTCCCGGCATTCCGGGCGGGCCGCCGGGCAGCCCCCTCGAGGACGGGGACCGGTTTATCGAGATCTGGAACCTCGTGTTCATGCAATACGAGGAGGGCCCGCCCGGCACGCGGACGGACCTTCCGCGGCCGTCGATCGACACCGGGATGGGGCTCGAGCGGTTCGCGGCCATCCTGCAGGGCAAGCACGACAATTACGATACGGACACCTTCCGCGCGCTGATCCTGGCAAGTGCCGACGCCACCGGGCAGGACGCCGACGGGCCGTTCCGCACCAGCCATCGGGTGGTGGCGGACCATCTTCGTAGCGGCGCGTTCCTCATTGCCGATGGCGTGCTGCCGTCCAAGGAGGGCCGCGGCTACGTGCTGCGCCGGATCATGCGCCGGGCCATGCGACACCTTCACATGATGGGCACCACGACTGCACTGTTGCACACGCTCGTGCCGGCGCTCGTGCGGCAGATGGGGGCGGCATATCCCGAACTGCCGCGCGCCGAGCCGCTGATCCGCGAGACGATGCGGCTCGAGGAGGAGCGGTTCAAGGCGATGCTCGAGCGCGGCCTCGGGCTGCTTGCGGACGAGACGGGGCGGCTTGCGGAGGCGGAGGCGCTGCCGGGCGCGGTCGCGTTCAAGCTCTACGACACGTTCGGCTTCCCGCTCGACCTCACGCAGGATGCGTTGCGGGAGCAGGGTCGCGGTGTGGACGTGGCCGGGTTCGAGGCGGCCATGGGCGAGCAGCGCACCCGGGCGCGCGCCGCATGGGCCGGGACGGGCGACGCCGCGACGGAGCGGGTGTGGTTCGACCTGAAGGAACGGCGGGGCGGCACCGAGTTCCTGGGCTACTCGACCGAGGCGGCCGAGGGTGAGGTTGCGGCTCTGGTGGTGGATGGCATGGAGGCGGCCGAGGCCGGGCCAGGGACGACGGTGGCTGTCGTCCTGAACCAGACGCCGTTCTATGCCGAGAGCGGGGGCCAGGTGGGTGACGCCGGGCGGATTTTGGGGCCGGACGGGCTGGTGATCGAGGTGGCCGACACGCAGAAGCGCCTGGGGGACCTGTTCGTGCATCTCGGCACCGTGGTGAGCGGCACGTCGCGGCCCGGGCTAGCGGTGCAGGCGAGCGTGGACCCGACGAGGCGCGGCGCCATCCGGGCGCACCACAGCGCCACGCACCTGTTGCATGCGGCGCTCCGCAAGCGGCTCGGCGCGCACGTGACGCAGAAGGGCAGCCTGAACGCGCCCGACCGCCTGCGCTTCGACGTGAGCCAGCCGACCCCGATCGGGCGGGACGACCTGGCCGCCGTCGAGGCCGAGGTAAACGCCGAGATCCGGAGCAATACCGAGGTCACGACCCGGCTCATGACGCCCGAGGCGGCCGTGGCGGAGGGGGCGATGGCGCTGTTCGGGGAAAAATACGGCGACGAGGTGCGCGTCGTGTCCATGGGGACGCGCCCGGACCGGCGCCCCGCCTTTTCGGTCGAGCTCTGCGGCGGCACGCACGTTGCGCGGACGGGCGACATCGGGCTGTTCCGCATCGTGGCCGAGGGCGGGGTGAGTGCCGGGGTGCGGCGGATCGAGGCGGTGACGGGGGCGACGGCGCTCGAGGCGATGCTGGCGAGCGACCGGCGGCTCGGTGAGGCGGCGGCGCTGCTGCGGGCGCAGCCGGGCGAGGTGCCGGAGCGGGTGGCGGCGCTGCAGGCGGACAAGCGGCGGCTCGAGAACCAGGTGGTGGAGCTGCAGAAGAAGCTGGCCACGGGCGGTGGCGGGGCGGCGCTGGAGCAGGCGGGCGGCGTGGCGCTGGCCGCGCGCAACCTGGGCGAGATCCCGCCCCGGGACCTCAAGGGCGTGGCCGAGGCCATCGGCACGGACATGGGCAGCGGCGTGGTGGCCGTCGTGTCCACGGCCGAGGGCAAGGCGAGCATCGTGGTGCGGGTCAGTGCCGACCTCACCAGCCGGTTCAGCGCGGTGGACCTCGTGCGCGCCGCGAGTGCGGCCGTGGGTGGCAAGGGCGGCGGCGGGCGGCCGGACCTGGCGCAGGCAGGCGGGCCCGACGCGGCGCAGGCCGATGCGGCGCTGGACGCCGTCCGGCAGGCGATGGCGGCGTAGAATGCGGCTGCTCGCTCCCTTGCGGCGCACCCCGGTCGCGCTGCTCTGGGGCGGGCTCTCCCTCTCGGCACTCGGAGACCAGTTCTTCGCCGTCACGCTCGGATGGGTGGGGGTCGCCTTGCTCGGAGAGGCGGCTGGCTACCTCACGGCCCTGCAATTCCTCGTGCTGCTGCTCGCGGTGCTGGGCCTCGGCGGCTGGGCGGATACGCTGGACCAGCGTCGGGCCATGATCGTGGCGGACCTCGGCCGGGCGGCGGTGCTGGCCGCGGTCGCTGCGGCGTGGGTGGGCCTGGGGGCGCCCTCGGCTCCCCTGCTGGTGGTGGCCGTCGTGCTGCTGGCGCTCGGGCAGGCCGTGTTCCAGCCGGCGCTGCAATCCGTGTTGCCCGGCGTGGTGGGCGAGCCCGCGCTGCTGCCTGCCGCGAACGGACTGTTGGACGCGACGGAGCGGACGGCGCGGCTGCTCGGCCCGGCGCTGGTCGGTCTGCTCGCCACCATCGTGCCGATCGTGCATTTCCTCACGCTCGATGCGGCCACGTTCCTGGCGTCGGCGCTGGCGCTGGGCTGGATCGGGCGGCTGCAGCCCGGTGCCGCCCGTGCCGGGGGTGCGCGGGAGCCGGCCTGGCGCAGTATCGCGCGCGGGGTGCGGGCGATGGGGTCGCACCCGGTCCTCGGCTTCAAGCTCCTCACGGCCGGACCGCTGAACGGTGCCTGGTATGCAACGTTCTTCTTCGCACTGCCGCTCGCCATCGAGCGGCTCGGGGTCAAGGCGCCCGCGGGCGGGGGGCTCGGAGCGTATGGCCTGGTAATCTCGGCCTATGGCAGCACGAACCTGGTGTCGAACCTCGTCATGGGCGGCCGGGCGCTCGGCGACAGGCCGCAGCGCGTCATGTTCGCGGGCGATTGGGTGGTGGGCCTGGGCATGATGCTCCTGGGGGCCGCGCTGCTGCTGCCGCCCGGGTGGGTGCTGCCCGGGCTCATGGCAAGCGCCGGTTTTGCGGCACTGGGCGGGCCGATGTCGGACATCCCCACCGCCGTGCTGCGCCAGACCCGGCTGCGGCCCGGGGACCTTGCAGCCTCCATGCGGGCGAGCATGGCCGTGTCCAGCGCCGGGGTGCTGGTGGCGCTGCTCGCGGCGCCCGGGCTGGTGTCGGGGCTGGGGCTGGTGGCGTTCATCGCGGCGATGGGGGCGGTGCTCGTGGGCGTCGGGGCCTGGGGCTCGCTGCGGTTCATGGCGTGGCGCGAGCCGGACCGGGCGGGTGCGTAGGCCGATGATGTTCGGGCTGCTCGCCCTCGCCCTCGGCCTCGGCCTCGTCGTCGTTGCGGCGGCGGCCTGGTTGTATGTGCCCGACAGGGATCGGGCCGGGCTCGAGGCGGCGTACGCGGGCCCGCCCTCCCAGTTCATCGATGTGCTGGGCGTCCGCCTGCACGTGCGCGCGACCGGGCCGGAGGCGGCGCCGGCGGTGGTGCTGCTGCACGGGTTCGGCAGCTCGTTGCAGACATGGGACGCGTGGGCGGCGGCGTTGGAGGCGGACCACCGGGTGATCCGTTACGACCTGCCGGGGTTCGGCCTCACCGGGGCGGACCCGACGGGCGACTACTCGGATGCTCGGAGCGTGGCGGTGCTGCTCGGGCTCATGGACCGGCTAGGGGTGGCGCGGGCGAGCCTCGTGGGCAACTCGATGGGCGGGCGCTATGCCTGGATGGCGGCGGCGCAGCATCCGGAGCGGGTGGAGCGGCTGGTGCTTGTCTCGCCGGACGGGTTCGCGAGCCCGGGGCGGGCTTATGGCACGGCGCCGAAGGTGCCGCTGATGTTGCGGGTGCTGCCCTACGTGCTGCCCGGCCCGCTGCTCCGGGCCTCGCTGAAGCCGGCCTATGCCGATCCGGCGGTGCTGACGGAGCCGCTCTTCGTGCGCTATCGCGACATGATGCGGGCCCCCGGCGTGCGGCAGGCGATCGTGGACCGTATGGCACAGGACGTCCGGGTGGACCCGGTGCCGCTGCTGGGGCGCATCACCGCGCCGACGCTGCTGCTGTGGGGGGAACAGGACGGGATGATCCCGGTGTCCAACGCGGAAGATTACCTTCGGGCGCTGCCGAACGCGCGGCTGCAGCGGCTCCCGGGGGTGGGGCATGTGCCGCAGGAGGAAGCGCCCGCGACGGTGGCGGTGGTGCAAGGCTTCTTAGCGGGGCCTTGACGCGAGGGGATGCGACGTGGCGACGTCGATGGCATCCCGGACGCCTCCGCCCGAGTAGCATGCGCTACGCCCGGTTGATCGATGCTGGTAGTCGGACCCTCATCCCGGCCCTTTCCCAGGGGGAGAGGACCGGGGCGGAACCACTCAGGCCCCGTGCTGCTTGAACCAGGCGAGCATGCGCTTCCAAGCGTCGTCGGCGTCCGCCTTGCGGTAGCTGGGGCGGTAATCGGCGTGGAAGCCGTGCGGGGCGTCGGGGTAGACGACGATCTCGGCGGTCCGCCCGGCGGCCTTGGCCTTGGCAGCGGCGTCCTGGACGGCTTGGACGGGGATGCCGGTATCCTGGCCGCCGTAGAGGCCGAGCAGGGGGGCCTTGAGGTCCGTGGCGACGTCCGTGGCGGTGCGGGGCTGGATGGGGTTGGGAGCGCCGCCGACCGGGCCGTACCAGGCGACGGCGGCCTTCAGCGCCGGGTTGTGGGCGGCGTAGAGCCAGGTGTTGCGGCCACCGCGGCACCAGCCGGTCACGGCGAGGCGGGCGGCGTCTCCGCCTTGGGTGGCGGCGTAGGCGGCGGCGCTGTCCAGGTCCTTCAGGAGCTGGTCGTCCGGGGTCTTGCTGATGACGTCGCGGACGATGGCCTGCACGTCCGTCATGGTGCTGAGGTCGCCGATGCGGGCGTAGAGCTCGGGGGCGATGGCGAGGTAGCCCTCCTTGGCGAGGCGGCGGCAGCTATCCTTGATGTACTCGTGGACGCCGAAGATCTCCTCGATGACGAGCACCACGGGCGGGCGGGCGACGCCGGCCGGCTTGGCCATGTAGCCAGGGAGGGTGCCCTGCGAGGTGGGGATCTGCACCTCGCCCGCCTCGATGCCGGTGGTGTCGGTCTTGATGGCCTGGGCGTCCACGCGCGTGGTGGCAAGGGTGAAGCCGGAGATGAGCCCGGTCATGACCATGCCGCGGCGGGCGAGGGGGAAGTCTTTCAGGCCTTGCGATCCGTCCATGGTGGGCTCCTGTTGAAGGTTCACGCTGGTTGCTCCCCCTCCCCCCGGCCCCCTCCCGCGAGGGGAGGGGGAGAAGGGCCGTTACCCCCACACACCTCCGCGAGGAGGTGGAGAGGCAGCTAGGCGGCCATGTCGCGCTTCATGGCGAGTTGGAGGTTGTC
>JBBROS010000035.1:0-42152 GCA_038229135.1 Acetobacterales bacterium | reverse complement strand
GCTCGCGCTCGACCTCCTCGGTCAACTCCCAGTGTTTCACCCAACGCCAGCCATGGCAGCACACGTCGTAGCCGGCCTCCCGGATGGCGGCGGCGGCCTCTGGGTTGCGTTCCAGGGCGAGCGCACAGCCGAACACGGTGAACGGCAGGGCGCGGCTCTGAAACATCCGCAGCAAGCGCCAGAAGCCGACCCGGCTGCCGTATTCGAACATCCCCTCGGCGGCCAGGTCGCGGCCCACCACGCGCTGGCCCAACCCCATCGACTCCGTGAGCGCCCACTCGCTGAAGCCCTCCCCGTCCCCGATCGAGGCTTCGGAGCCTTCCTCGAAGTTCATGACGAAGTTGACGGCCACGCGAGCGCCACCGGGCCAGCGTGGGTTCGGCGGATGGGCGCCATAGCCGCGGAAGTCGCGCGCAACCTGGTAGGTCATTGGGTCCACTCCACGGAAAGCGGGACATCCTGCATCAGCCGGCCACCCGCCGCACGAGGCCCACCGCGCGGTCCATGAGGAGCAGGAGCACCACGGCGCCGCCGACCAGCAAGCCGGACACCGCCGCGACCCGCACGTCGAGCGACGTTTCCATCATGCCCCACATGCGGATGGGCAGCATGTCGTTCTGCGCCGAGGACAGGAACAGCGACACGGGCACGTTGTCGAGCGACGACACGAAGGCGAGGAAGGCGCCCGCTGCGACGCCGGGCAGGATGAGCGGCAGCACCACCCGGCGGAACCCGCGCCAGGGCGAGGCGCCGAGGGCCGCCGATGCGTCGAGCAACGCGGGGTCCAGCCCGGCGGCGCTGGCGCCCACGGTCCGCAGCGCGAACGGCGTCGCGATCATCACGTGGCCCGCCACCAGCAGCCAGAACGAGCTCGGCAGCCGAAGCCACGAGAAGAACATGAGCGCCGCGAGCCCGTAGGCGATGCCCGGCAGGACCAGCGGCGCCAGGAAGGCCGCCTCCGCCGCCCGCGCCCACGCTGCGCGGGACCGCGCGATGCCGAGCGCCGCTGCCGTGGCCAGGACCGTGGACACGGCCGCGACCGTGACGGCCACCAGCAGGCTGTTGCCGGCGGCGCGATGGATGGGGGCGGAGCGCACGGTGTCGAACAGCTCGGCATACCAGCGCAAGGTGAGGCCGGGTGGCGGGAACCGCAGCGCCTGGGACGTGGTGAACGAGGTCAGGAGCACGACCAGCACCGGGCCGACCAGGATCAGCAATGCGAGCGACGCGAGCAGCACGATGCAAGCGGCGAGGGGTTTGTCGCCGTTCGCGAGCCTAAGCAATCGCCGTCCTCCGGCCCAGCGCGGACAGGCCGGCCGACACCGCCAGCACGGCCCCCATGAGCGTGAGGGCCATGGCGGCGGCCAGGGGCCAGTTGAACACCACCATGGCCTGCTGCCACACGAGCGCCGGCAGGTAGGCCAGCCGCCCGCCGCCGATCACGGATTGCGAGATGAAGGCCGTCGCGGCCGACGCGAACACGAGGGTGGCACCCGCCAGCAGCCCCGGCATCGCCAAGGGCAGCACCACCCGGCGGAGCGTGGCGGACAGCGACGCGCCGAGCGCCTGCGACGCGTCCAGCAACGAAGGGTCGATCCGAGCCATGGCGGCGATGAGCGGCAGCAGCATCAGCGGCATCTCGATCTGCGTGAGCGCCAGGATGAGCCCCGGCTCGGTTTGCAGCAGAGCCACGGGTGCCGTCGCCAGGCCGGTGGAGAGCAGGGCCGTGTTGATGGCTCCCTCCCGCCCCAGGATAGCGATCCAGGCGAAGGTGCGGACCACCACGGAGGTGAGCAGCGGCAGCACGGCGGCCAGCAGGATGAGCCGCTTCAGCCGTGGCCCGGCCGCGAGGTGCACGAGCGCGAGCGGCACGGCCAGCACGAGCGTGGCCCCGACCGTCAGCGCCCCGAGCCGGACCGTGTTCCAGGCCGCCCGGAGGTGGAAGCCGTCGCCCAGCACGTCGCCCCAGGCCTGCATGGTGAGCGCGCGCAGGTTCTCATCGGTCGAGAACGAGGTCGCGAGCAGGATCAGCAGCGGTGCGAGGAAGAACAGCGCCTGTGCTGCCGCGAGCGGCATGGCGAGTTGCCAGGCTGCTCGCGGGTCCATGCTACTTGGCCATCTCGCGGTTGAAGCGGTCGATCCAGCGGGCCCGCTGGGGATTGATCTTGGACCAGTCGTGCGTGACGAACTTCGCCATGTCCGTCACGGACCGCATCGGCACGTCGGCACCGGGCGTCACTTCGGTGTTGACCGGCACGAAGTAATACGGCGCCTGAGACAGGCCCGCCTGGACCGGGGCCGAAATCATGGTGTCGATGTATTGGTAGGCTTGTTCGATGTTCTTTGCGCCCTTGGCGATGTGCATCGTCGTGCCGAACGCCACGCCACCGGACTCGGGCAAGGCGAACTCGATATCGACCCCGCGGGACTTCAGCAGGCTCACCGTGTAGGTGTTTGTGTACATGACATCCACCTGGCCTTGCTGGAACAGGCCGGGCATGGCGGCGGGCTGCGCCACGGCGGCCACTTGCGGCAGGATCTTGCGAAGCTCCGTGAACAGCGGCTCCACGTCGGTGTCCGAGCCGCCGACCGACTTGGCCATCTCGATGAGCGAGACGGTGCCGAACGTAGTGCCGAAGCCCGTGAGGCCGAGCCGCGACGCGTATTCCGGGCGGAACAGGTCCTTCCAGCCAGCGGGCTTCGGCAGCTTCTTGGGGTTGTAGGCGATGCCGACCACCTGGGCCGCGACGCCCGCGCCATACTTGTCGGCGAAGCCCTCGGGCAGCTTGGACCGGTTTGGCAGGCGCGACGGATCGAACGGCTCGAACAGGTCGAAGTCGATGCCGGACACGCGGGGGCCGGGGTCGAGCACGAACACGTCGAACGGCGCTGTGCCACGGGCGGCGCGCGCCTTGGCGATCTGGTCCACGGCGAACAGCGCCTCGAACGACACGTCCACGGCGTAGGCCTGCTTGAGCGCCGGTTGCAGGATCGCCCGCAGCGCCTCGTCCCACCCGCCTGGATAGACTGCGGCCGTGAGGCTGCCGGCGGCGCGGGCCGGCCTCGACCACGGCAGGGAGACGGCAAGGCCCGCGCCGATCAAGGCGCGTCGGGACAGGGAAGGGGTCATGCGGTGTCTCCTGCGGGGTAAAGGGTGGGGCGGGCGTCGTGCGACAGCGCGACGCGCACGGCGCCGGGCGGGGGAGGGGGGCCGCGCCGGGCTTCGTGCAGCTTCAGCTCGGTCGCGCCCGCCTTCACGTCGTGGATCAGGGAGGGCCCGAGCGGGAGCGAGAGGCGGAGCAGGGCGGGCCAGGCAGCCGGGTCCGGATCGGTGGCGGGGCGGAGCGCGAGGTGCTCGGGCCGGGCGCACACCACCACGCGCTCGCCTGCGGCCAGGCCGAGCGGGCTGGCCAGGGCCACGACGGCGCCCACGTCCAACAGGACGCGGTATCCTGCGCCGTCGCGTGCCTCGATGCGGCCATGCAGGGCGTTGGTCGTGCCGACGAACCCGGCGACGAAGGGTGTGGCCGGCCGATCATACACGGCCGCCGGGGCGTCGACCTGCTCGACGCGGCCAGCGCGCATCACCGCCATCCGATCGGCCATGCTCATCGCCTCGTCCTGGTCGTGCGTCACCAGCACGGCCGTGACGCCGAAGCGGCGCTGCAGCCGCTTGATCTCGAGCTGAAGATCCAGCCGCAACGCGCGGTCGAGTGCCGCGAACGGCTCGTCGAGCAGGAGGATGGACGGTTCGATGGCGAGCGCCCGCGCAAGGGCGACGCGCTGCTGCTGCCCGCCCGAAAGCGCGCGCGGCTTCCGGGCGCCGAACGCCTCCATACGGACCGCAAGCAGCGCCGCCTCGACCCGTCGTATGGTCTCGGCCTTCGGGGTGCTTCGTGCTTCGAGCCCGTAGGCCACGTTCTGGGCGACGGTCATGTGCGGAAACAGCGCGTAGGACTGGAATACGATGCCGACGTCGCGCTTGCCCGGTGGCAGGTGGTCGATGGACCGTCCATCGACGAGCACCTGCCCGCCATTCGGGCGGATGAACCCGGCGATGGTGCGCAGCAGCGTGGTCTTGCCGCATCCGGAGGGCCCGAGCAGTGCCATTATCTCGCCCGGCTGGACGGTGAGCGACACGGCGTCCACCGCGGTTGCCACGCCGTACCGCACCGTTACGGCATCGATGTCGAGCCGGTGTCCATTGGGGATCGCGTGGTCGCGTTGCGGCGAGGCTTCCGCGTGCTTTAAGGCTTGATCCGGCATCAGATCGAGTTTGTCCTGAAACGACACAGGAAGCCCTAGCAAGCAGCGTGCCATTCTGCCGGTCGGAGCTGTGCGAGATGTTGGGCCTAAGCGGGCGAGAACGGCCCTGCGCTCAAGGAGTCGGGCTCCAGCAGGGAGGCGTCGCCGTAGCTGTAGAAGCGGTAGTGTTGCGCGATGGCGTGGGCGTAGGCGGACTGCATGCGTTGCGTGCCTGCGAAGGCGCAGACGAGCATGAAGAGCGTGGAGTTGGGGAGGTGGAAGTTGGTCAGCATCGCGCCGGCACGACGGAAGGTGTGGCCAGGGCGGATGAAGAGGGTGGTGTCGGCGTCGTATGGATGGACCTGGCCATGCGCGTCGGCGGCGGATTCGAGGAGGCGCAGGCTGGTGGTGCCCACGCAGACGACGCGGCCTGCGGCGTTGATGGTGGCGGCGGCTGCCGGGGTAATGTGGCCGCGTTCGGCGTGGAGGGTGTGGGTGTCGGGGCCGTCGCGCATCGGCAGGAAGGTTCCGGCGCCGACGTGCAGCGTGATCGTGAGGCGCGCGATGCCGGCCTGGTCGAGCGCGGCGAGCAGGCGCGGGGTGAAGTGCAGCCCGGCCGTGGGGGCGGCGACGGCGCCGGGGTGGGCGGCGAAGACCGTCTGGTAATCCGCGGCGTCGGCTGCGGTCGGGCCGTCCGGGCGGTCGATGTAGGGGGGCAGGGCCAGGGCGCCGGCCTTCGGGAGGGCGGTGGCGAGGGCGTCGTTGAAGCGAAGGGTGGCGTGGCCGTCCTGGACTTCGAGCACTTGCGCCTGGAGCTCGGGGGCGCGGTCGAAGTCGAGCGTGTCGCCGGGGCGGAGGCGGCGGGCGTTGCGGACCAGCGCGTGCCACACCACGCCTCGGGTCCCGTCCGGGCGGGGCTGGTCGAGGGTGATGCCGATGCGGGCGGCGCCGCGCCGGGCCTCGAGCTGGGCGGGGATGACCTGGGTGTCGTTGGCAAGGAGGAGGTCACCGGGGCGGAGCAGGCCGGGCAGGTCGAGGACCGTGCGGTCCTCGAGGGCGCGGCCGACGTGGAGGAGGCGGGCGCTATCGCGGGGACGGGCGGGGGTGTGGGCGATGCGGTCGGGTGGCAGGTGGAAGTCGTAGGGGTTCATGCTGACGCGGGGTTGGGGGCCACGCGGCGGAGGAGGCGGATGAGGGGGACGCTGACCAGGACGGCCCAGGCCTTGCCGACGACCTGGCCGGGGAGGAACTGCAGGCTGCCGAAGGCGAGTGCCAGGAAGACGACGCTGTCGACGACGAGGCCGAGGGCGGACGAGGCCACGACGGCGCGCACCAGGCCGCGGCGCTGGAGTGGGGTGTAGACGGCGAGGTCGGCCGTCTCGCTGAGCAGGAACGCGGTGGCAGAGGCGAGCACGAGGGCGGCCGGGGCGATCAGCGCCGAGAGGAGCGTGCCGACGGCGATGGCGGCAAAGCTCCAGGGGATGCCGAGCTGGCGCTGCACCACGTCCCGCAGGACCAGCGCGGCTCCGGCGGCGATCACGCCCGAAGGGGCGAGGAGCCCCGGGGCGACGGGGAACAGGCAGGGGCCCTGCGGCACGCAGACGGTGCCGACGTTGCCGATGAGCCAGTTGGCGAGCGGGATGCAGGCCAGGAACAGTGCGAGGCTAACCCAGCCGATGGCGCGGCCTGTCTTGATCGACGTGCTCATCGGTCGAGGTAGGAGGCGATTTCGATGAGGTTGCCGTCCGGATCCCGGCAATAGACGGATTGAATGGGGCCGAGCGCGCCGGTTTTGGCGATCGGCCCGGCCTCGATGGCGACGCGGCAGGAGTGGAGGTGGTCCACCACGTCGTCGGGGCCCACCGCGGAGATGAAGCACAGGTCGGCGCTGCCCGGTTCGGTGCTGGCGCTGCTGATCCAGGCCCGGCGGTCGGCGTCGTGCGGGCGGAGGTTCAGCTTCTGGCCACCGAACTTGAGGGCGGTGCGCTTGTCGGCGCCGAACTCCTCGCGCTCCATGCCGAGCACGCGCTGATACCAGGAAGCGGTGATCTCGATGTCGGTGCAGTTGAGCACCAGGTGGTCGAGGCGGTCGACGGTGAAGCGCATCGCGTGGGAACCCTTGTTATTCGAGGCCGTCGTAGAAGTCGTTGCCCTTGTCATCGATGATGATGAAGGCGGGGAAGTCCTCGACCTCGATGCGCCAGACGGCTTCCATGCCGAGCTCGGGGTATTCGAGTGCTTCGACGTGGCGGATGCAGTCCTGCGCGAGCCGGGCGGCGGGGCCGCCGACGCTGCCGAGGTAGAAGCCGCCATAGGCCTTGCAGGCGTCGCGCACGGCCTTCGAGCGGTTGCCCTTCGCGAGCATGACGAAGCTGCCACCGGCGCGTTGGAACTCGGCCACGTAGCTATCCATGCGGCCCGCCGTGGTGGGGCCGAAGCTGCCCGTGGCCATGCCTGCCGGGGTCTTGGCGGGACCGGCGTAGTAGACGGGGTGATCCTTGATGTATTGCGGCAGTCCCTCGCCGCGGGCGAGGCGCTCGGCGAGCTTGGCGTGGGCGATGTCGCGGGCGACGACCATGGTGCCGTTGAGCGAGAGCCGCGTCTTGACCGGGTGGGCCGAGAGCTGGCGGCGGATGGCCTCCATGGGCTGGTTCAGGTCGATCCGGACGGCTTCCGTGCCCAGGTGGTCGTCGGTGGCCTCGGGCAGGAAACGGGCCGGGTCGGTTTCGAGCTGTTCGAGGAAGACGCCTTCGGGGGTGATCTTCGCGAGGATCTGGCGGTCCGCGCTGCAGCTTACACCGAGGCCGACGGGGAGCGAGGCGCCGTGTCGCGGGAGGCGGATGACACGGACGTCGTGGCAGAAGTATTTGCCCCCGAACTGGGCGCCGATGCCGAGGGTGCGGGTGAGGGCCAGCACCTCCTGCTCCATGGCCAGGTCCCGGAAGGCGTGGCCGGCCGGGGAGCCCTCGGTGGGCAGCGTGTCGAGCCAGCGGGTGCTCGCGAGCTTCACCGTCTTCAGGCAGAGCTCGGCCGAGGTGCCGCCGATGACGATGGCCAGGTGGTAGGGCGGGCAGGCGGACGTGCCGAGGGTGCGGATGCGGGTCTCGAGCCATGCGAGCAGCTTGGCCTGGTTCAGGATCGCGCGGGTTTCCTGGAACAGGTAGCTCTTGTTGGCGCTGCCGCCGCCCTTGGCGACGAACTGGAGCAGCATCTCGTCGGCATGGTCCTCGCCGGGCTGTGCCATGATGTCGAACTGGACGGGCAGGTTGTTGCCGGTGTTGACCTCGTCCCACATGGTCAGCGGCGCCATCTGCGAGTAGCGGAGGTTGGTCTCGGTGTAGGTGCGGTGGACGCCCCAGGAAAGCGCCTCCTCCTCGTTGCCGTTCACCCAGACGCGCTGGCCCTTCTTGCCGAACACGAGGGCGGTCCCGGTGTCCTGGCACATGGGCAGCACACCGCCGGCGCTGATCGAGGCGTTCTTCAGGAGGTCGAGCGCGACGAAGCGGTCGTTGGGGGAGGCTTCAGGGTCGTCCAGGATGGCGCGGAGCTGGGCCAGGTGGCCGGGGCGGAGCAGGTGGCTCACGTCGTGGAAGGCCGCGAAGGCGAGCTGGCTGAGGGCGTCGGGCTCGACGCGAAGCACGGTTCGGCCGTCGCACTGGGTGGTGGACACGCCCTCGATGGCAAGTCGGCGCCAGGGGGTGTTCGTGGGGCCCAGCGGGAACATGGGGCTGTAGCGGAAGCTGTCGGGCCGGGCTTGTGCGGGGGAGAACGGGGCGTTCATGGACAGGTCAGTCCTTGGTGGGGGTGCGCTTGCGGAAGGCGTCGAGGCTCACGACCTGCGGCGTGTCGGACGGGGGGGAGGGCGGCTCCTGGCGCTCCGGCTCCGGCTGCGGGGTCGCTTCGGGTTCCACCGGCGGGGTGAAGCGCAGCGCGAACTGCACATGCGGGTCGGCGAAGGCGGTGATGGCGGTGAACGGCACGGTGAGGGTGGTCGGGATGCCACCGAAGCTGAGGCCGATGGAGAACCAGCCGCCGGGCTCGTCGACCTGGAGGTCCCAGAACTGGTGCTGGAGGACGATGGTCATCTCCTCCGGGTATTGGGAGCGGAGGCGCTGGGGCACGCTGGCCTCGGGGTGGTCGGTGCGGAAGCTGACGTAGAAATGGTGGTCGCCCGGCAGGCCGTTGGCGCCGGCGTAGGCGAGCGCGCGGATGACGACGTGGCGGAAGGCCTCCTCCGTCCAGGCATCGTAGGGCAGCAGGCTGGCGGGGCGCTGCGGGGGGGCGCCATCGGACTCGTCTTCCATGGCCATCCCTTAGCGTGATGCGGGGGCGGGTGCCAGATGGGAGGTCAGGCATCGAGGCGAGTGCGGAGCGCGTCGATTGTGGGGGCCAGGTCGGTTGCGGGCAGCGGTGGTTGCGGGCGGCGGTGCTCGAGCAGCGGTCGGAGGCGTCCGAGGGCCTCGCGCTTGTCGGCCTGGAACTGCGGGAAGGTGCGTTACATTGGGGCCGCAGCCTAGCGGAAGACGAGGCGGCTCGTTGCGAAGAAGTTGGCGAACAGCCCGGCGATGGCGCCGGCGCCCACGGCCAGCACCGGATGCTCGGCGCAGAGCGGCACGAGGGTGACGAGGAGCATGTAGGTGCCGCGGTTGAGCACGAAGCCGCTGAGGTTGGCGCCGAGGAAGCGGAGCCATTGCTGCCAGAGCGGGGCGTCGTTGTGGCCCGCGAAGGTCCATGCGCGGTTGAGCGCGAAGGTCCAGGTGGCGGCGACGAAGTAGGCGGCGAGGCCGGCTACGTAGAGGCCTGCCGTGCTGCGCAGGGCGTAGACCACGGCCGCATCCACCGGCACCCCGCTGGCGCCGACGGTGGCGAAGCGGAGGAACCGGGCGAGGGTGGCGCGGCGCTCGGGGGTGAGGAAGGCTGGGTTCAAGAACCGCCGAGCTCTGCCGCCTCGGGGAAGAAGAGGTCGGCGAGGTTGGCCGGGCGGCGCTTGAGCACGCCGGTGTCGGCCATGAAGTTGACGACCTTGAGCAATCCGCGCGGCTGGAGCGTGAAGGCATTGCCGGGCGTGTTCATGCCGGCGACGACGGCTTCGGGCGTGTCCTTGTCGTTGCTGACCTTCAGGTAGATGTCGGCCGCCTGGCGGGGCTGCTGGTTGATGAAGTCCGTAGCCTCCTGGAAGGCGGCGAGGCAGGCGCGCCAGGCGAGCGGGTTCTCGGTGCGGAACTTGTCGTTGCCATAGATCGTGTTCGGTGTGACGGAGGGCAGGTCCATGATGGCGAACGAGCTTGCGACCTCGGCGACGCCGGGGGCGGCGAGCTCGCGCTCCTGGAAGGGGCTCGTGGTCCAGTGGCAGTTGATTTCGGTGCGGCCGAGCATCTGGGCCATGCTGTCCGGGTGGGCGCGGGCGACGGTCTGGGCGTCGAACTTCGCCCATTCGGCGGCGCCGTAGGCCTGGGAGGCCGCCATCTGCAGCCAGATGGCCTGCGGGCTGGTTTTCACTGCGGGCAGCGCGATGCGGTCCGTGGGAACCAGGTCCTTGATGGATTTGAGGTCAGCGCGGACGGTGACGAGCTTCTGGTTGGTCGCGTTCATGGCAAAGCAGGATTTCACGCCGCCGCGGGTGCGGTCCCACAGGAGCATGGCCCCCGGGGCGCCGCCGCTGGCGAAGTGAAGCTTGCCGGAGAGCAGGCCGTCCGTCACCGGGCCGGTGCCGGCGAGGCGCACGAAGGTGGCCTTCAGGTTCGCGAGGCCGAGCCGGGCGGCGTGCTTCTCGATGAGCTTCTCGTGCTCCATCACGTCCTGCTGGAGGTAGAGCGTGCCGAACTGCTTTGCGATCTGGACTTCGGCGATCTCGGCGTGCGCACGACGGAGGGCTGGGATGGCGAGGGCGGCGCCTGCGAGGATTGCGCGGCGGGACAGGGTCGTCATGGCAGGCGGTCCTCCGAGATGCGTCAGGCCGGACCATAGTTTGGGGGTGGCGGGCGGGCAATGGTGGTTCCAGAGGGGGATCGTCGGGGTTTGGGCATGCGGCCACCCCGCCCCCGGGCCCTCCCGCAAGAGGGGGTGGGGCAAGTCATTCGTCGAAGCTGGGGCGGCCGGTGAGGTGGCGCCAATGGTGCCAGAGGAGGCGAGCGGCCAGCGCGCGGTAGGGGCGCCAGGGTTCGGCTAGGAGGCGGAGCGCCTTCGGCGTGGGGCGGGCGGGGAGGGCGAGCAGCTGCTGGGCGGCGCCGGCGATGGCGACGTCGCCGGCGGGGAAGACGTCGGGGCGGGCCTGCGCGAACAGGAGATAGACTTCGGCCGTCCATGGGCCCAGGCCGCGAATGCTGGTGATGGCCTCGAGGGCCGCATTGTCGGCGAGGGCGGCGAGGGCGTCGTCGTCCAGCGCGCCGGTTGCGAAGGCGGTGGCCAGCGCCCGTGCGTGGGCCATCTTTGGGCGGGACAGGCCGGCAATGCCGAGGGCTGCGTCGTGCAGGGCGAGGAGGCCCGCAGGCTCGAGCGCGCCGGGCAGGGCGGCGAGGCGGGACCAGATGGCGCGGGCGGCGTGGTTGCTGATCTGCTGGCCGACGATGGCCTGGAGCAGGCCCGGGAAGCCGCGGGGGCGGGTGCGCCAGGGCAGCGGGCCGGCGGCGGGCTCGATGGAGGCGAACACCGGGTGCGCCGTGACGAGCTGCTGGATGGCCTCGCGCATGGCGGGCGGCGGGTGTGCGAATTCCATGGCCCCACTGTCCGTTGCGGTTTGCAACATGCCAAGCCGGCATGGGGTGGCTAGGGTGCAGGCATGGAGCCCTCGCCGCACATCCTGCTGATCGACGACGACCGCGAGGTGCGGGACCTGCTCGCGCGCTTCCTGGAGCGGGAGGGCATGCGGGTGACGGCGGCGCGGGACGGGCGGGAGGCGCGGCGGGCCTGGCCGGCCGGGCACTACCACCTGGTGCTGCTCGACCTCATGCTGCCGGGCGAGAGCGGGTATGAGATCGCGAAGTGGCTGCGCGGGGTGTCGGACGTGCCCATCGTGATGCTCACTGCGCTGGGCGAGGAAGGGGACCGGATCGGCGGGCTCGAGCTGGGGGCCGACGACTACGTGCCGAAGCCGTTCAGCCCGCGGGAGCTGGTGGCGCGGATGCGGGCGGTGCTGCGGCGGACGCGGGATGCGGGGCCGAGGGCGCCTGCGATGGGGCGCGGGTGGCGGTTCATGGGTTGGGGGCTGGACACCGGGCGGCGGCGCCTGCTGGACCCGGAGGGGACGGAGGTGCCGCTCACGGGCGGTGAATACGAGCTGCTCGTGGCGCTGGTGGAGCGGGCGAACCAGGTGCTGACGCGCGACATGCTGCTGGACCTGCTGCGCGGCCGGCAGGCCGGGCCGTTCGACCGGGCGATCGACGTTGCCGTGAGCCGGCTGCGGCGGAAGCTGGATCGGCCCGGGATGGAGGGGGCCCAGTTGATCAAGACCGTGCGGGGCGGCGGCTACGTGTTCGCGTGCAAGGCGGAGGAGGGTGCGGTGGGGGAGGGAGTGGGCGCGGCATGAAGCGGCTCGTGCCGCAGAGCCTGGCGGGGCGCACGGCGGTCGTGCTGGTGTTCGTGCTGGTCGTGGCGCAGGGGGCTGGCCTGACCATCCATGCGCTGGACCGGGTGGAGCTGCTGCGGCTTGCCGAGGCGCGGGACGTGGGGGCTGAGGTGGTGTCCGCGTATCGCGCGATGGTCGCCCCGGGGAGCGCTGCGCTGCCCGGCCCGAACGCTTGGGCGGCGGGCTCGGGCACGGTGTTCGACGAGGGCCGGCCGCGGATCGTGTTCGGCACCGAGGCGCAGACCCCGGCGACGGAGCTGCCGGCGGCGCGGCTCGAGGTGCAGACGCTGTTTCGCCCGCATCTGACCTTCGGCAGCGTGCCGTTCGGGCTGCGGCCTCGGATGGTGGCGGTGCGGGGGGACTACGCTCCAGGGGCGACACTGCTTCTCGGCCTTCAGGCGCCGGACGAGCGTTGGCTCGTCGCGCGCGTGTCGGCCCCGGTGGCGCGGCCCTGGCACAGCCGGCGCTTCCTCGTGGCGTTCGCGCTGATGACGCTGACTGCGGCATCGGTCGCGGTGTGGGCGGTGCGGCGGCTGACGGCGCCGGTGCGGGTGCTGGCGGCGGCGGCGGAGCGGCTGGGGCTGGACGTGGACTCGCCGCCGCTGCCGGAGGAGGGGCCGGAGGAGGTGCGGACGGCGGCGGTGGCGTTCAACACCATGGCGGCGCGGATGCGGCGGTTCGTTGCGGACCGCACCTTCCTGCTGACGGCCATCGGGCACGACCTTCGGACGCCGATCACGCGGCTGAAGCTGCGGGCGGAATGGATGGAGGATGCGGAGCAGCGGCGGCGGATGCTGGCGGACCTGGACGAGCTCGAGGGCATGGTGTCGGCGGCGCTGACGTTCGGGCGGGACGTGGCGGGCAGCGAGCGGGCGACGCGGGTGGACCTGGCCGCATTGCTGCGGACGGTGGTGGACGAGGCGAGCGACGCCCGCGCCGAGCAGGGCGCCGCCCACTACACGGGGCCGGAAACGATGCCGGTGCTGGCCCGGCCCCTCGCCCTCAAGCGGGCGGCGGCGAACCTGGTGGGCAACGCGCTGGCCTATGCCGGGCAGGCGCGGGTGGTGCTGCACCCGGCACGGGCCGGGCTCGTGACGGTGGACGTGGAGGATGACGGGCCCGGCATCCCGGCGGGCGACCTCGAGCGGGTGTTCGAGCCGTTCCAGCGGCTGGAGGGCAGCCGGAGCCGCGAGACGGGGGGGATGGGCCTGGGCCTGCCGATCGTGCGGAACATCATGCGGGCGCACGGCGGGGATGCGAAGGTGGCGAACCGGCTCGGGGGCGGGCTGCGGGCGACGCTGCTGTTGCCGGTGTAGGTGGCGCGGCGGGCGCTGGTGTGTTAGCCCGCGGCCCATCGAGCGCAGCTAAGAGGGTACCCGCATGTCCGAGACCGAAACCCAGCCCGCGATGGCACCGACGCAGCCGCTGACGGTGAACATCCAGTATGTGAAGGACCTGTCCTTCGAGGTGCCGAACGCGCCGGCGATCTACACGACGCTGCGGGCGCAGCCGAACGTGAACATCAACCTCGACGTGAATGCGCGCCGCATCCAGGACGGGCAGGACGTGTTCGAGGTGACGCTGCAGATCAAGGCCGAGGCGACTGAGCCCCCGGCGTCCACGAACGGTTCTGCGGCCAACGGCAACGGTGCCGCGGCGGCCGGGCCGGCGGTGTTCATCATCGAGCTGGCCTATTGCGGCGTGTTCACGCTGACCGGCGTGCCGGAGGAGAGCGTGGAGCCGGTGCTGCTGGTGGAGTGCCCGCGGCTATTGTTCCCGTATGCGCGCAACATCCTGGCCGACGTGACGCGGGATGGCGGGTTCCCGCCCGTGCTGCTGCAGCCGATCGACTTCGTGAGCCTGTGGCAGAGCCGGCGCGCGCAGGTGGCGACGGCCTGAGGCGGACGCGCGCGGCCCGGGCTACCTGTTCCACTGGATGAGCAGGTAGTCGATGGCGCCTGGCGTGCCCTTCAGCAGGGTGTCCTCGGTGATGCTGAAATGGGCGTCGGCGGTGGCCTGGGTGAGGCCCGCGAAGGTGATGGAGCCGAGGATGCCGGTGCCGGGGCCGTTGATTTCGGAGTGGATGGTAAGACCGGTGTAGCCAACGGCGCCGTCCGACGCGGTGTAGGGGCGCGTGCTGAGGCCGGGGTGGAAGCCGAAGATGGTGGCGCGGTCGCCCTGGTGGAAGTTGACGATGGTGGACCAGGTTTCGACGCCGCCGCGGCTGTCGACGAAGAAGGTGTCGAAGCCGCCATCGGCGCCGTCAGCGCCGATGAGGAAGTTGGAGCCGCCGCCGCCGTCGATGACGTTGTTGCCGCCGGTGACGAGGAGGGCGTCGCCGGCGGCGCCGCCCTTGAGGAAGGTGTTGGGCGCGCTCTGGGTGATCGCGACGGCGTGGTCGTTGGCCCAGAGGTATTGCTGCTGCAGATAGTCGACGGGGCCGGTGTAGGTGGTGGCGGTGGATGTGCCGCTGGTGCCGGCGGTGACGTCGGAGTAGGCGACGCCGCCGACGGTGGGGGCTGCGTCGAGCAGGACCTGCTGGCCGCCCTGGCCGTCGCCGTAGAGCTTGTAGGCGGTGCCGGCGGCGGCCGGGGCGAGGGTGAGGCTGCCGGTGCCTGGGTGAAGGGACGTGACGCCGCCTGAGGTGGTGAGGGTGGCAGTGGTGGAGCCCGCGAGGTCGACGCTGTCGCCGAGCTGGAAGCCGGTGACGGAGCCGCTGCCGGTGAGGCCCTTGGAGCGGAGGGTGGCGCCGGGGGCGGAGAAGGTGACAGCCTCGGCGCCGATGGTGCCGTTGACCGTCAGCAGCCCGGCGCCCACGCCGATGGCGCCGGTGCCGGAGACGTTCCCGTTGATGGTGAGCGCGCCGCCGGCGTTGATGAGGCTGCCCTGGTCGGCAATGGCGCCGTTGATGGTGCCGCCCTGGGTGACGACGCTGCCGGCGGCATCGACCGTGATCCGGCCTGCGGTGCCGGAGCCGGTGCCGATGGCGACCGTGCTGGCCGCGTCGACCGAGAGGGTGCCACCCTTGAACAGCGCGAGGCTGGTGGCCTTGAACAGGCCGCCGACGGTGGCGGACAGGGTCGCGATGCCGCCGGCGGCGAGGCCGGTGCCGGAGTTGCCCCCGGCGATGGCGGCCTGCCCGGCGACGACGAGCTGGGAGCCGGCGCCGTCGATCGTGGTGGTCCCGACGCCACCGACGCTTCGGCCGACGCTGAATGCCGACTCCGTGTCCGTGTAGCCGGACGAACTTGCGGTGGCGTGCCCGCCGTTGCTGATGGCGAGTGCGCCGGTGCCGACGCCGCCGACCACGATGCGGGTGGTGCCGGCGTCCGCAAGCGAGCCGACTCCGGTCACGATCAGCGTTCCGGTGCTGCCAGCGTCGTTGGCGAGGTAGATTGCTGCGCTGCCGTTGACGGCGCCGGTGCCGCGCAAGGTGCCGCCGTTCTGGACCGTGACGGTGCCGACGGCGCCCGCGCGGTCCGTGCCGGTGCCGATGCCGACGAGGCGGTCGGCGAGGGCGATGGAGGTCGCGCCGTCGATGGTGAGGTTCCCGGTGCTGCCGCGCTGGCCGACGATGAGGTCACCGAGGCTGTGGAGCGTGCCGCCGGTGGCGACGGCGGCGGTGCCGGTGCCGCCCGCGTAGACGGTGTTGGTGTTGCCCAGGTAGTCGAGCGTGGTGCTGCCGACGCCGATGGCGACGCCCTGGACGGCGTTGACGCCGGTGCCGTCGCCGGACGCGGCCTGGCCGCCGGTGAAGGTGCCGCCCTGGTCGATGGTGACGTTGGCCGTGCCGGCGCGTCCGAAATAGGTGTAGCCGGCGGCGGTCACGCTCGAGCCGGTGCCGGTCACCTTGAGCGTGGCCGAACTGCCCGCGTTGCGGCCGCTCGAGAGGGCGGACAGGGCGCGGGAGTCGGCCGAGGCGGATTTGACGGTGCCGCCGCCTGCGACCGTGAGGGTGGCGGTCCCGGTCTGGCCGAGGGCGATGCCGTTGGCGCCGATGTCGAGCGTGGCGCCTGCGCCGAGCACGTTGACGATGCCGAGGGTCCCGGCGTCGGCGCTGCTGTTGGACGCGATCAGCAGGGTTGAGCCGACGGTGTTCACGGCGGCCGTGGAGCGCACGGCACCGCCGGCGTTGATGGTCAGGGTGCCCTTCGCCTGTTTGCCGTTGGCGATCGAGATGCCGCCGCCGCCGAGGTTGATGGCGCCGCCGGCGTTGACGATGACGTCGCCGCTGCCGCCGAAGCCGGTGGGCAATCCCGTGGTGCCGCCGAGACCGACGGCGAGGCCGTCGTTGTTGACGTCGCTGCCGTTGAGGTTGAGCGCGCCGCCGTTGCCGATGACGATGTGGCCGACGCCGACGCGGCCTACCGTGACATTGCGGGCCTGAACTTTGGAGTTGGTGCCGTCGATCGTGGTGGTGGCGTCGCCGCTGTAGCGGCCGACGTTGAGTGCGGTGATGAGGCTGGGGTCGGATGCGCCGAACAGGGCGGTGCCGCCGGCGAGCACGTTGAGCGTGCCCTGGCCGTCGACGCTGGCGGCGTTGGCCCCCAGGTCGAGCAGGGCACCGGCGCCGGTGACAGTGACGGTGCCCTTGGCGGCGGCCGTGGTGCCGAATGGGCCGTTGGCGCCGATGTAGAGGGTTCGGGCGGTGGATGTTGCGGCGCGGGTGGAGCGGAGCGTGCTGCCTGCGCCGATGGTGAGGCTGCCGGTAGCGCCTGCGGTGTTGCCGACGAAGATGTCGGCGGCGGTGGTGGCGGTGGCGCCCGAGAGGATGCTGAGCGTGCCGTTGCTGCCGGCGAGCTGGCCGACCGCGATGCGGCCGACGGCCGAGAGGGTGGCGTTGTTGGTGATGGTGGCGGTGCCGGTGCCGGAGTTGCCGACGATGAACTGGTTGCCGCTGCTCCAGGACGAGCCGGTGCCGTCGACGGAGAGGTTGGCGTTGCTGCCGGCCGCGTCGCCCAGGATGTCGTATTGCGTGGTCGATGCGCTGGTCGTCACGGTTCCGGCGCCGTTCACGGTGATGTTGCCCGCGGCGTTCGTCGAGCCGGCCGCGCCGACTCTGATGATGCCCTTCACGGCGAAAGAGGCTCCGGTCGAAACGGACAGATTTCCGGTGCTGTTGCTGAAGAAACCGAGGTTCGCGTCCTGGTCGACCGTCGTGGCGGCGCTCGAGCTCAGGTTGAGCGACCCCGTCGAGCCAGGGCCGCCGATATAGAGCTGTCCCGTTGACGTGGTGCCGGACACGATGGCGAGCTTCGTGCCGAGGCCCGAGAGGGTCACGGTCGTCGACGAGGCGGAGGCGCTGCTGCCGATGTTCGCGGTCCCGAGCGTGGCCGTGCTGCCGGTGGTCAGCGCGAGCGTGGATGGCGCCGAGGCCGAGCCGAATGCGAGGGAGGCGCCGTTGCCGCTCAGCGTGGCGTGGTCGAAGGTGACGGCGTTGGCGATGGTGAGGGCGCCCGATCCGCCCGTGCCGTTGCTCTGCAGGGTGAGGCTGCTGCCGGAGGCGAAGGTGGTGTTGGAGAGGTGGGCCGTGGTGGCGGCTATGGCGCCGGTGAAGGTCCAGGGCCCGGTGGCGGGCTGGGTCGTGATGTCCAGGGCGGCGCCGTTGCCGCTGATGATGCCTTGGCCGGTGTCGAAAATGGCTTTGTCGGCGGCGGTCGGGATGATGGAGGGGAGCCAGTTTGCGGCGTTGGCGTAGTTGCCGTTCGAGCCACGCCAAAAATAGTTGTTCGCCATCGGTCCGGTCCCGCTCTGGATTTGCAGGCCGGACCCAGCCTCAAAAATGAGGTCGTTGCACCTAGTTAGTTAGCACAATGTCAGAATGTTTTGTGATCGGCTCGTTCGTTCCAGGATTGCACGCGCGGGGAGCCGGCGGTCAGGACGCTTCGATGAATGTCTTGATGCGGGGGAGGATGTCGTTGCGCCAGCGGCGGCCGTTGAAGATGCCGTAATGGCCGACGGCGGGTTGGAGGTATTGGGTTCGGCGGTCGGTCGGGATTCCGCTGCAGATGGTTTGGGCGGCGATGGTTTGGCCGGGGGCGGAGATGTCGTCGAGTTCGCCTTCGACGGTCATGATGGCGGTGCGTCGGATGGCGGCGGGGACGACCTGTTCGCCGCGGACCTGCATGGTGTCGTGGGCGAGGGCGTTGCGCTGGAAGAAGGTTTCGACCGTCTGCAGGTAGTAGCTGGCGGGCACGTCCATGACGGCGAGATATTCGTCGTAGAAGCGGCGATGTGCGCCGGCGCTGTCCTTGTCGCCCTTCACGAGGTGGTTGAACATGCGCTTGTGGGCTTCGACGTGGCGGTCCGGGTTCATGCTCAGGAAGGCGGCGAGCTGCAGGAAGCCGGGGTAGACGCGCCGGAAGGCGCCGGGGTGCCAGGCGGGGACGGTCGCGACGCAGTGCTGCTCGAACCAGGCGATGGGGTGCTGCGCGGCGAGCCTCGTCACCACCGTGGGCGCGGCCTGCGTGTCGACCGGGCCGCCCATGAGGGTCATGGAGCGGGGCTGCGCCGGGTCGTTGCGGGTGGCCATGAGGGATACGGCGGCCACCACGGCGGGGGCGGGCTGGCAGACGGCGACCACGTGGGTGTCGGGGCCGAGGTGCTGCATGAAGCCGATGAGGTGCTCGACGTAGCTGCCGAGGTCGAAGTCGCCGTGGAGCAGCGGAACGATACGGGCGTCGCGCCAGTCGGTCACGAAGACCTCGAGCCCCTGGTCGATCATGTCCTGCACGGTGCCGCGCAGCAGCGTCGCGTGGTGGCCGCTCATGGGGGCGACGAGCAGGACCCGGTGGCCTGAGGGCGCCGGCGGCGTGAAGCGGAGCAGGCGGACGAAGGGGCGGTCGAGTTCGAGCTGCTCGGTCAAGGGCTCGGTGCCGCCGCGAACGGTGCGGACGTCCCACTCGGGCTTACCGCGGGGCCGCAGGACGTCTTCCGCGACATCCGCCCAGGCCACGGCGGCGCGGGCGGGCCACATCAGGTAATCGGGGCCGGGCTGGTGCCGGAGCATCGTGCTCGCGGTGCGGGCGAACAGGCGGGCGGGGGCCATCGCGGCAGCGACGGCATCGTGCATGGCATAGAACATGGATTGTCCGTCGCACATCGGCACGGGTAATGCCAGGAGGGGAGCCCGCATTTGCAACGCTTGGCGGGGATGCATGCGCAAGGTGTGACGGGAAGGTCACGCGATCGTCATCGCTCGATGGTCAGCCGCCCGCGGTCCAGCACGGTTGCACCGCGGGCGGGAATGGTGGCGCGGAAGGCGATCTGTCCCGGCTCGTGCCAGATCTCGGTGCGGATGGTTTCTCCGGGGAAGACGGGGGCGCTGAACCGGACATGGAGGGCGCGGATGGGCGCCGGGGCCCACTCGAGGGCGGTGGCGAGGATGGCCTGGCCGGCGATGCCGAGGGTGCAGAGGCCGTGCAGGATCGGGCGCTCGAACCCGGCGATGGAGGCCACGTCCGGGTCGACGTGCAGGGGGTTGAGGTCGCCGCTCAGGCGGTAGAGCAGGGCGGCCTGGGGGAGGGTGGGCGTGTCGACGGTGGCGTCCGGCGTGCGGTCCGGGACGCGCTGGGAGGTGGGGTAGGTGCCCTGGACCACGCCGGAGCCGCCATCGGCCCGAAGCATGGTGAGGCCGCCGACGGTGGCCAGCTTCGTGCCGTCCTCGAGGGTGATCGTGCGCTCGGTGGCGAGCAGCGCGCCGCGGGAGGCGCCCTTGTCATGGAAGGCGGTCACGCGGTTGCGGCCGATGGCGATGCCGGCCGCCGGGATGGGGCGGTCCAGCGAAAACCATTGCTCGGCATGGACGAGGCGGCGCCAGTCGATACCGGTGTCGGGCTCCTGCGCCCAGAAGCCGGGGGTGGCGAGTACGTTCACGAGGGTGGGGTGGGCGACGAGGTCGGGCTCGTAGAGGTAACGGAGGGCCTGGCGGTCCATGGGGTCCGCGCCGAGGCCGATGCCGAGGGCGTAGAGGATGGTGTCGCGGGTGGTCCACGCGTGGCGCGCTTCGGGGAAGGGGCGGGCGAGGAGGGCTTGCGGGTCGATCGGCATGGTCTTCGTGTCCCTCACCCCGGCCCGTTCCCGGGGGGAGAGGGAGACGTGCCGCTCAGGTATCTGCCGTAGCCTTCTGCGGCCCGGACCTGGTCGTGCTGCATGACGACCTGGCCGCGGAGCAGGACGGTTTCGGGCCAGCCGGTGACCTGGTGGCCCTCGTAGGGCGTGTAGTCGATGGCGTGCTGCATGAGGGCGTTGGTGAGGGTGACCTGGCGGGCGGGGTCCCAGAGGACGATGTCGGCATCCGCGCCCGGGTCGAGGCGGCCCTTCTGGTGCAGGCCGAAGAGGGCGGCGGGCGCCGTGGCGGTGAGGCGGACGAAGTCGGGGGGCGTGATGCGGCCGGCGTGCACGCCCTCGGACCAGAGGAGGGGCATGCGAGCGGCGAGGCCGGGGAGTCCGTTGGGGATGTCGCGGAAGTTGGCCTGGTCGCCGTTCACACGCTTCCCCCGGGGGCCGTCGTAGCACCAGCCCGAGTGGTCCGAGCTCACGCATTGCAGGGCGCCGCGGCGCAGGGCGGCCCAGAGCCCGTCTTGTGCGGCGGCATCGCGGGGGGCGGGGCTGCACATGAACTTGGCGCCCTCGAAGGGGCTGGAGAAGTCGGGCCGGTCCATGTCGGCGGCGGTCAGCACCAGGTATTGCGGGCAGGTCTCGCCCCAGACGGGAAGGCCGCGGGCGCGGGCGGCTTCGATGAGGGCGGCCACCTCGGGGCAGGAGACGTGGAAGATCTCGATCGGTGCGCCGGCGAGTTCGGCGAGGGCGATGGCGCGCTGCGTGGCCTCGAGCTCGACGAGCTTGGGGCGGGAATGGGCGTGGTATTTCGGGGCGGTGCAGCCAGAGGCGAGCAGCGCCTCCGTGCGCCAGGCGATGGCGTCGTAGTTCTCGGCGTGGACGGTCACGAGCGCGCCGAGCGTGCGGGCGGCGTCCAGGACGCGGAGGAACTGGGCGTCGGTGAGGTGCAGCGGGTCGTAGGTGAGGAAGGCCTTGAAGCTGTGGATGCCGCTGCCGACGAGGGCGGGGAGTTCGGCCAGCACCTCGGGCGAAGGGTCGGTGATGATCTGGTGCAGCGCGTAGTCGAGGCGGGAGGCGCGGGCGCGCTTGCGGTATTCGGCGAGCGAGGGGCCGATGGGGCGGCCCTTGAACTGGGTGGAGAACGTCACGACGGAGGTGGTGCCGCCCGCCAGCGCGCTGCGGGTGCCGGTGGACCACGTTTCCTCGTCGGCGCCGCCGTCGGCTTGCAGTTGCTCGATGTGGCAGTGGGTGTCGACGCCCCCGGGCAGGACGAGGCGGTTGGTGGCGTCGATGACCGTGCGGCCCTGCAGCCCATGGCCGATGGCGGCGATGCGCTCGCCGTCGATGGCGAGGTCGGCCTGGAACTGGGCGGTGGCGGTCACGATGGTGCCGCCGCGGATGAGGATGTCGTGCATGGACGGGATGGTGCGGGGTCCGACGGGTTTGGTCGAGCCCCCGCGCTGTGTCAGGCTTTCGCCACGTTCCAGAACTTGGTGAAGCCGGGGAGGATGCCGGTGACGGTGCGGCGGTGGATGGTGGGGAGGAAGACCTGGCCCGCGGGGATGTAGGGCACGTCGATCATGGCCTGGCGCTGCATGTCGGCGGCGATGGACTGGCGGGTGGGCAGGTCGGGGGCGGCGAACCAGGCGGCGAAGAGGGCTTCGAGCCTGGGCGAGGTGGGCCAGCCGATCCAGGCCTGGCGGCCGTTGGCGCGGATGGCCGGATGCACGGTGGGGTCGGCGAAGTAGTCGCCGTCGGCGCTGACCCCGAACAGGCTCCAGCCGCCTGCGCCTACGGTGGCCTGGCTGGTGCGGCGCTGCACCACGCTGGCCCAGTCGGCGGTGACGGTGTCGAGGTTGAAGCCGAGCTTGCGGAGGAGGTCGGCCATGACCTCGCTGACGGCGTTGTTGACCGGGCTGTCGGTGGCCTGGAGGAGCACGGTGCGCTCCCCCCCGTAGCCGGCGGCGGCGAGCTCGGCGCGGAGGGCCGGGTAGTCCGTGCGGGCCGCGAGAGCCTCCAGCCCGGCCGTGCTGGCCATCGGGCCGCCGGGCAGGAAGAGGCCGACCTGGCCACCCTGGAGCGCGGGGTCCGAGCCGCCGGCGGCCTGGGTGAACTCGCGCTGGTCGATGGCGGACAGGAGGATGCGTCGGATCGCCGGGTTGTCGAAGGGCGGGTGGAGGTGGTTGAGCTGGACGAAGGCGTAGGTGCCGGAGGTGTTGGTGACCTCGACGGCGAGCGCCCGGTCGGCGCGGGCGGCGGGGATGAGGTCAGGGATGGGGCGCTCCCACCAATCGACCTCGCCGCGGCGGAGCGCGGCGAGGGCCGTCGCCGGATCGGGGATGACGTGCCACTCCACGCGGTCGACCAGGGCGCGCTTGGGGCCGCTGGACAGGCCGGGGGCGCCGTGCGGGCTCGGGCTGTAGTCGGGGTTGCGGGCGTAGGCGACGCGGGCGCCGGGCACGCGTTCTGCGGCCAGGAACCGGAACGGGCCGGAGCCGACCATCTCGGTGACGGGTGCGGCGGCGTCGGGCGGGATGATACGGGCGGGCATCATCATCGGGCAGGACGGGATGGATTTGGCGAGCGCCAGCGGCAGGAGCGGGAAGGGGGCCCGGAGGCGAAAGCGGATGGTGCGGTCGTCCGGGGCCTCGAGCGCCTCGGTGGCGGCCATGAGGGTCTTGCCGAAGGGGTCTCGGCGGGCCCAGCGAACGAGGCTGGCGGTGCAGTCCGACGCGAGGATCGGGGCGCCGTCGTGGAAGCGCATGCCGGGACGCAGCGTGATGGTCCAAATGCGGCCGTCGTCGGAGGTGGTGTGCCCGGCGGCCATCTCGGGGACGGGCCGGCCGGCCGCATCGAGGGCGTAGAGCGTGTCGAACACCATGAAGGCGTGGTTGCGGGTGACGGTGGCGGTGGTGAGCGTGGGGTCCAGGATGGCGAGGTCGGCCTGCGGGACGATCCGGAGGGTGGCCGGGGATTGCGCGTAGGCGGAGCGGGCCAGCCCGGCGCTGACGATGGCTGGTGCGGCGAGCAGGGTGCGGCGGCGGAGCATGGGGCGGTTCCTCGTGGTCGTGCCGGGTTGGTCCCGGTTTGTTGTCAGTATGGCTGGGGTCGGGTTGGGCTCCTAGTCGGCCGTGGGCTGCGCTGGCGGCTCCCCCCTCCCCGGCCCTCTGCCCGGCCCTCTAGCACAGGGGGAGAAGGAGCGTTGCAGCTGTTCCAGCGATGTGAGGTGGCCGGCGATGGCGGTGGCGATGACGGATTCGGGGCTGGCGAGCCAGGTGAGGCCGGGTCCGGAGCGGCCGGGGAAGTTCCGGTTGATCGCGCTGACGGCGACCTCGTCGGACCGGGTCGTCTGGCCCGGGCCGCAATTGTTGCAGGCGCCGCAGCCGGGCGGGACGAGCTCGGCGCCCATGCGGGTGAACAGCGCGGTGTGGCCCGCGGCGTCGCAATGGTCGCGCACGGCGAGGCTGGCGAATTGGAGGGTGAGGGGGATGGCGAGGTGCAATCCGGCGGCCTCGGCCCAGGCCAGCGCCGTGGCCACGGCGTCGAAGTCGGTGCGCTTGGCCGCGGTGCAGGAGCCGACGAACGCGCGGTCGATCCGTGTGTGCGGGAGGGTGTGGATGGGGCTAGCCTGGCCGGGGTCTCCGGGGGCCGCGGCCATGGGGGCGAGGGTGGTGCAGTCGAGCACGAGGGTGGCCGCGTAGGGCGCGCCGGGGTCGGAGCGCATCCAGGGCTCGAGGGTTGGCCGGGTGCCGCGATGCGCCTCGATCCAGGTGCAGGTGGCCTCGTCGGGCTCGACCAGGCCGGAGAAGCCTCCCAGCTCGGCCACGACGTTGCAGAGGGTGGCGCGGTCGTCCACGGGCAGGGCGCGGACGACGGGGCCGGCGAACTCGAACACCGCGCCGAGGTGGTCGCCGCGGCGGATGGCGGGGAGAGCCAAGAGGGCCATGGCGGCGTCGCGGGCGGTGGCGCCGGGCGGGAGATGGCCCTCGAGCTCCACGCGGACGGTGTGGGGCACGGTGCATCGGACGGTGCCGTGGACCCAGCTTGCGGCGATGTCCGTGGCGCCGGCGCCGAAGCCGAGCGCGCCGAGGGCGCCGGCATGCGGGGTGTGGCTGTCCGTGCCGACGACCACCTGGCCGGGCAGGACGTAGCGCTCGGCTAGGATGGCGTGGCAGATGCCTTCCGCGCCGCGCTCGCCGGGGAGTTGGCTGTGGTGGCGCACGGGGTATTCGGCCGCGACCCGGCGGTGCTCGGCATGGAGCGCGGCGACGGCCTCGAGCTGGCCCTGGTGGGCGGCGGATTCGGGGGCGAGGACCATGTGGTCCTGGAACAGGATGATCCCGTCCGGGCGATGCAGGGGTGCCGGGCGGCCGAACGCGCCTTCCATGATGTGGGCGACCATGCCGGTGAAGTAGTCGTGGCTGAAGCGCCAGTCGGCGCGGAGGAGGGTGCCATCGCCGGGCGCCGTGGGGGTGGCCGTGTGGCGGTCGATGATCTTCTGCGCGAGCGTCCTGGGGCCGGGCTGCGGGAGGACCGGGGGCGGCGTGCCGGACGTGGGCTTCAGGCGGAGGAGGCCTCCGGCGCGGAGCACCTCCTGCGTGAGCGGGTCGCGGCCCTCGAGGAACAGCTCGGGCGGCAGGTCGTCGAGGCGGTCCAGGAGCGCGAGGTCGGTGTGGGTGGCGAGGCCGATGTTGTCGCAGTTCTGGCGGTAGATCCGCTCGAAGCTCTCGGCGAGGACGAGGCGGATGCCCGCGTGCAGTTCGGCGAGGGGCGAGCTCTCGCGGGACGAGCCCTTGCCGTAGCGGCGCCCGGCGACGAGCACCTGGATGCCGGCGGCGCGGAGGGCGCCGGGGCCGATGGGACGAACGCCGCCGGTCTCGAAGCCGGTATGGGCGTGGTGGCCGAGCCGGTGGTCGTAGGTGAGGAGGATGGGGGTCGGCGTGATCTCGTCGGTGCTCACCTCGTCGCGCAGCGGGCGGCACTGGGCGAGGGTGAGGCGCTCGCCGGCGAGCTGGCGGGCGACGAGGGCGGGGTCGCGGCTCAGGAAGAGGATGCGTGGGTTCGGGCCGATTGCGGTCATGGCCGGTTCTGGGCCGCGTGCGCCGGGGGTGCAAGGCGGGCGTGGATGAAGATCGGGCGGTCATGGACGGGAGACGTCCCAGCGGCGATGCTGGGGGATGGACAGCCTGCATGCCGACGCCGCACCAGCCTTGCCGCCCAGGGCGCTCGACGCGCCCTCGGTGTTCCGGCCCGAGCACCTGCTGCGGGAAGCGCGGCGGCAGAAGGGGTTGCCGGAGATCGCCGTGCCGGCCGTGTGCGTCCTGGACCCGGACGGGGACCTGGTGCGGCACCTGCGCACGACCGGGCGGGGGCGGGTGCATCAGGGTTGGGCCTGTTACCACACGGAGCTGTTGGCCTTTGCGCTGGAGGACGGGACGGAGGTCGGCGTGGTGGGCTGCGCCGTCGGTGCGCCGTTCGCGGTGCTGGTGGCCGAGCAGCTCTTTGCCTCCGGATGCAGGCTGGTGGCGAGCATCACCTCGGCCGGGCGGATCGTCGACGTGGGGGAGCCGCCCTACTTCGTGCTGATCGAGCGGGCCCTGTGCGACGAGGGGACGAGCGGGCACTACGTGGCGGCCGGCGCCTTCATGCCCGCGCCCGACCCGGCGCTGCTGGAGCGCGTGTGGGTGGCCCTCGGCACCAGCGCGCTCGTGGTGCATCGGGGCGCCAGCTGGACGACGGACGCGCCTTATCGGGAGACGGAGGCGGCGATCGGGCATGCGGCCGGGCTCGGGGTGTTGGCGGTGGAGATGGAGGCTGCGGCGCTGTATGCGCTTGGCGCTGCGCAGAGTGCGAGCGTAATCTGTTTCGCGCACGTTACGAACACGATGGGACGAGAGGACGGCGCAGACTTCGAAAAGGGAGAGGCGGACGGCGCGCTGGCGTCCATCCGCGTGATCGAGGCGGCGGTGGCCGGGTTGCGGAGGGGGGCATGAGGACGGATCCGTTCCGGGATGCGCTGGCGTTCCTGCTGGGCCAGACGGACGACCACGCGAAGCTCGGGGGGCTGCAGGGTCCGTTCGTGGCGCTGTTCGGGGCATTGCTGGTCGGCAGCCTGGTGGTGGCGTGGCTCAACTGGCAGCAGAATTACGAGCAGCGGACGCGGGGGCACGTGGGCATCTGGGGGTGCCGGGTGCTGATGGGCGCCATGTGGTTCCAGGGCGCGGTGTGGAAGCTGCCGCTGCCGGTGTCGGGCGGGCTGCGCTACTGGACGGAGCAGATGGCGGAGAACGCGGCGTTCCCGTTCGTGGGGCCGCTGGTGCGGGGGTTGGTGCTGCCGAACATGCCCCTGTTCGACCCGTTCGTGCTTGCCGTCGAGCTCGGGTTGGCGACGAGCTTCATCCTGGGGCTGTTCGTGCGGCCGGTGGCGTCGTTGGGGATGCTTTACGTGGCGGGGCTGTGGATCGGCCTGTATCGGCATCCGTTCGAGTGGCCGTGGACCTACGTGTTCATCGCCATTGTGCACGTGCAGTTCGTGGTGCAGGGGGCGGGGCGGAGCCTCGGGATCGACGCGTTGCTGCAGCCGGCCCGGGAGCGTTGGTGATACGCAGCCGCGGTCAACGTTTGATGCGGTCGATGAGGGTGTCGAGCTGGTCGAGCGTGCGGTAGGTGATCTGGAGGGTGCCGCCCGGCCCTTCGGGCGTGAGGCGGACGCGGAGGCCGAGCGCGGTGGAGAGGTCGCGCTCGAGCGCATCGCGCTCCGCGTCCGGTTCGGCTTTGGCTCGGGGGGGCTTGCGGGCGAGCAGCGCCTCGGTTTGCCGCACGTTGAGGCCGCGGGCGATGACGGTGCGGGCGGCGGCCGCGGGGTCCGGGTGGGGCAGGAGGGCGCGGGCGTGGCCGGCGGTGAGGCGGCCCTGCTGGACGTGGGTGCGGACCTCGGGCGGCAGCTGCAGGAGGCGGACGGTGTTGGTCACGTGGGTGCGGGACTTGCCGACCAGGGTGCCGAGCTGGTCCTGGGTTATGCCGAACTCGTCGAGCAGTCGGCGGTAGCCTTCGGCCTCGTCGATGGCGTCGAGGTCCTGGCGCTGCAGGTTCTCGACGATGGCGGCGGCCATGGCCTCCGTGTCCGACAGGGTGCGGAGCAGCACCGGGATCTCGTGCAGGCCTGCCAAGGCGGCGGCGCGCCAGCGGCGTTCACCTGCGATGATCTGATACCGGCCGGGCGCGTCGGGCTTGGCGCGGGCGAGGATGGGCTGGAGCACGCCCTGCTGGCGGATGGAGGCGGCGAGGTCCTCCAGGGGCTCGGCCTCCATGGTCGCGCGGGGCTGGAACGGCCCGGGCTCGAGGGCGGCGAGAGGCAGGCTGGTGCGGGCAGCCGGGCTGGGGGCCGCGTCGCCGAGAAGGGCGGCGAGGCCGCGACCGAGGCGCGGCGGGGGCAGGCGGGGCGCTGAGTTGCTCATGCAGGTTCCAGGGCGCGCTCGCGCTTCAGCAGTTCGGCGGCGAGGTGGATGTAGGCCTGCGCGCCGGGCGAGCGTACGTCGTAGAGCAGCACGGGCTTGCCGTGGCTGGGCGCCTCGGAGACGCGGACGTTGCGGGGGATGACGGTGTCGTAGACGGTCGCGCCGAAGACGGAGCGGACGTCGGCCGCGACGAGCTCGCTGAGGTTGTTGCGGCGGTCGTACATCGTCAGCACGATGCCCTGGAGCGCGAGGCGAGGGTTCAGGTTGCGGCGGACGCGCTCGATGGTCTGGACGAGCTGGCTGATGCCCTCCAGGGCGAAGAACTCGCATTGCAGCGGCACGAGCACGGCATCCGCGGCGACGAGGGCGTTGAGCGTGAGCAGGCCGAGGCTGGGCGGGCAGTCGATCAGGATCGTCGTCGCCGCGGGGTGGCGCGCGAGGGCGTCGGCGAGGCGCCATTCGCGGCGGGGCTCTGGGGCGAGCTCGATCTCGGCGCCGGCCAGGTCCCCGTCGGCGGGAACGATCGAGAGGTTCTCGACGGCGGTCGGCAGCGCGGCCTCGGCGATGGCGCGGCCTTCCGTGAGCAGGGCGTAGGTGCCCGGCGCACGCTGGCCGCGGAGGATGCCGAGGCCGGTGGAGGCGTTGCCCTGGGGGTCGAGGTCGATCAGGAGCACGTGTTCGCCCATGGCCGCGAGCGCGGTGGCGAGGTTGATGGCCGTGGTCGTCTTGCCGACCCCGCCCTTCTGGTTCGCGATCGCGATGATGCGGCCCGGGCGAGGGTGGGCGGGCTCAGTCGTCATCGACGTCGGATTCGGCATGAGGCTCGGCGCGAGAGGCGTCGTCGTCGACGTGGCCTAGGCGCCTGGGGTTCGCGATGGCGAGGATGGGGTGATCCCCGGCGTTGAGGCGGGCGAGCGCGAAGGACCACTCGGCACGGGCCTCGAGCAGCTCGTCCTCGGCATGGGCGCCCTTGGGGAAGAGCATCAGGCCGCCCGGCGCGAGCAGCGGCGCCGCAAGGGCGAGCAGGCCGGGCAGCCGGGCGAGGGCGCGGGCGGTGACGAGGGGGGCGGGCTCCAGGTCGGCGGCCTCGATTCGGGTGGTGTGGACCGTGACGGGGGCCTCCGTCGCGCGGGCGGCCTCGAGCAGGAAGGCGGATTTCCGCCGGTCGGACTCGACGAGGTCGAACGGGATGCCGGTCGCGATGGACAGGACGAGGCCGGGGAGGCCGCCGCCCGACCCGAGGTCGATGGCGCGGGCGGTGCCGGGCGGGATGAAGCGGGCGAGGCGGAGGCTGTCGAGCACGTGGCGGTCCCAGATGTGCTCGCGGTCGTTCCGGCTGACGAGGTTGATCCGCCTGGTCCAGATGCCGAGGAGGTCGGCGTAGACGCGCAGGCGGGCCTCGGTCTCGGGGGCGAGGGTGCGGCTCGCCAGGGTGGGGGACATGACGTCGGGCATGAACCATGGGTAGCATGGGGCGGTTCGGGGTTCCATGCGGGGCTTGGGCAAGGCTTGGGCAGGGGTTGGTCGGGATGGCGGAGCAGTTGGTCGCGGGGGGGCAGCCGCCGAAGCCGGGTGTGCCTTGGATGGTGCGCAACGCTTTGGCGCTGGACGATTTCGGAGTGCTGGCCAAGCCGGTGCTGCCGCGGATGATCCATGGCTACATCGCAGGTTCGGTGGAGACGGGGGCGGCGTTGCGCGCGGCGCGGGACGCCTATGCCGATTGGGCGCTGGTACCACGGGTGCTGGTGGACGCGAGCGGGCGGCAGCAGCGCCGGACGCTGCTGGGCGAGGAGTTCAGCAGCCCGTTCGGGATCGCGCCGTTGGGCGGGGCGGCGATCGCGGCGTATCGGGGAGACCTGATGCTGGCGTCGGCGGCGCGGGACATGGGTGTGCCGATGGTGATGAGCGCGGCCTCGCTGATCCGGCTCGAGGAGGTGCGGGAGGCGTATCCGCGGGCGTGGTTCCAGGCCTACCTGGCGGGGGATTTCGCGCGGATCGACCCGATGGTGGACCGGGTGGCGGCGGCTGGCTTCTCCACGCTGGTGGTGACGGCGGACACGCCCGTGCCCGGCAACCGCGAGAACAACGTGCGGACCGGGTATTCGATGCCGATCAAGGTGACGCCGCGGGTGGCGCTGGACTGCGCGCTGCATCCGCTGTGGCTGCTGGGTACGCTGGCGCGGACCGTCCAGCAGCACGGGATGCCGCATTTCGAGAACATGGACGCCGAGCGCGGGCCGCCGATGATGAGCCAGGACCTGGTGCGGAACTTCGGCGCGCGGGACCAGCTGGCCTGGGTGCATATCGAGGGCATCCGGAAGCGCTGGCCGGGCAAGCTCGTGGTGAAGGGGCTGCTGTGCGTGGACGACGTGCGGCGGGCGCGGGAGGCGGGGGCGGATGCGGCCTGGTTGAGCTCGCACGGGGGCCGGCAGCTGGACCATGCGGTGGCGCCGCTGCGGGTGCTGCCCGAGGCGCGGGCGGCGTTCGGGCGGTATCCGCTGCTGATCGATGGCGGCGTGCGGCGGGGGACGGACGTGTTGAAGGCGTTGGCGCTGGGGGCGGATTTCGTGTTCGTGGGGCGGCCGATGGTGTTCGCGGCGGCGCTGGCCGGGGCACCGGGCGTGCGGCATGCGCTGGGGCTGCTGCGGGACGAGGTGGACCGCAACATGGCGATGCTGGGGGTGCGGCGGCTGGAGGAGATGACGGGGGACCGGGTGGCCGCGGCACGAGCGGTCCGGTGAGGGCTCCTCGCGACCCCTCCCCCCGTGCCGCTTCCTCGCGGGCGGCAGCATGCCGGCTCTGAGTGTGCGGACCGGGGTGGTGGACGATGTGACCCTGTTCGAGGAGGACGGGGCCATCGTGGCCCTGGAATGGGGATGGGGCCGGGACCAGGACGCGACGGCGCTGCTGGTACAGGCGCGGGAGCAGCTGGAGGCGTATTTCGAAGGGGAGCTGCGGGCGTTCGACCTGCCGCTGGCGCCGGGCGGCACGGCATACCGGCAGCGCGTATGGGCGGCGCTGCGGGAGATCCCTTATGGAGAGGTGCGGACCTACGCGCAGGTGGCGGCCGTGGCGGGCGGCGTGGCACGGTCCGTGGGGCAGGCCAACGGGGCCAACCCGATCGCGATCCTGATCCCGTGCCACCGGGTGGTGGCGGGGGCGGGGCTCGGCGGGTTCTCTGGCGGGCCGCATGGCGGAGATGGGCTGGAAACGAAGCGGCGCTTGCTGCACCTTGAGTCGCGGGCGGCCCCTGGTGGGGCCGGCCCGGGTTCGAGGAGACTTATATGACGCATGCGATCCGCATCCACGCGAATGGTGGGCCCGAGGTGATGCGGTGGGAGGACGTGCCGACGCCCGAGCCCGGCCCGGCCGAGGCGCTGGTGCAGCACAGCGCGGTCGGGCTGAACTACATCGACGTGTATTTCCGCACCGGGCTGTACAAGTCGCCGCAGCTGCCCGCGACGCTGGGCATGGAGGCGGCGGGCGTGGTGCGCGCCGTTGGGGCCGAGGTGCGCAACGTGGCCGTGGGGGACAGGGTGGCGTATGCGACCGGGCCGATCGGGGCGTATGCGACGGAGCGGGTGATCTCGGCCGACCGGCTGGTGAAGATCCCCGAAGGCGTGGACGACCGGACGGCGGCGGCGATGATGCTGCAGGGCATGACGGCGCAGTATCTGCTGCGGCGGACCTACCGCGTGAAGGCGGGCGATGCGATTGTGGTACATGCGGCGGCGGGCGGCGTTGGGCTGATCCTGTGCCAGTGGGCCAAGCACCTGGGTGCGACCGTGATCGGGGTGGTGAGCACCGAGGCGAAGGCGGAGATGGCGCGAGAGCACGGCGCGGCGCACGTGGTCGTAGGCCACGAGGGGCTGCCGGCCGAGGTGCGGCGGGTGACCGGGGGGGCGATGGTGCCCGTGGTCTACGACAGCGTGGGCAAGGACACCTGGGGCACGAGCCTCGATTGCCTGGCGCCGCTCGGGCTGATGGTGACGTATGGCAACTCGTCTGGGCCGGTGCCGCCGGTGGACCTCGGGATCCTGTCGGCCAAGGGCAGCCTGTATGTGACGCGGCCGACGCTTGCGACCTATACGGCCAAGCCTTCGGACATCGAGGCGTCGGCGGGCGAGCTGTTCGACGTGGTCAAGCAAGGGGCGGTGAAGATCCGGGTGAACCAGACCTTTGCCTTGAAGGACGCGGCGGACGCGCACCGGGCGCTCGAGGCGCGGCAGACGACGGGGAGCACGGTGCTGATCCCTTGATGGGCAGGGCTTGACTGGGGATCGGGCCCGCGTGCCACCGCTCGAGCGTATTCATCGCGAGCCAAGCGTGTCGATCCAGGGGCGGATGGGCGCGCTGCTCGGCCCCTGGATCGCCAAGCCTGCGGCTTGCGATGACGGTGGTGGGGGAGGTCCGGCCTTGCGCCAAGAGCGGCGGCGGCGACGGTGAGCGACCCGCCTACCGAGCCCCCTCCCGCCCCCCCTCCCGATCCTGGGCGCACGCGGCTCACGGCGCTGATCGTGGCGTGCGCGCTGTTCATGCAGAACCTGGACGGCACGGTCGTGGCCACGGCGCTGCCGGCGATGGCGGAAAGTTTCGGCTCGGACCCGCTGCACATGAACGTGGCGTTGACGAGCTACCTGCTGAGCCTCGCGGTGTTCATCCCGGCGAGTGGCTGGATGGCGGACCGGTATGGGGCGCGGAGCGTGTTCCGGGCGGCGATCGCGGTGTTCACGCTCAGCAGCGTGCTGTGCGGGCTGGCGGGGAGCCTGCCGGAGCTGGTGGGCGCGCGCGTGCTGCAGGGGATCGGGGGCGCGATGATGGTGCCCGTGGGCCGCCTGGTGCTGCTGCGAAGCGTGGCCAAGAGCGAGCTGGTGTCGGCGATGGCGTGGCTGACGGTGCCGGCGCTGATGGGGCCCGTGGTGGGGCCGCCGCTGGGGGGCTTGCTCGTGACCTATGCGGATTGGCGGTGGGTGTTCTTCATCAACGTGCCGATCGGCGTACTGGGGGTGGTGCTGGTCAGCCGGTATGTGACGGCCGGGCAGGAGGCGCGGCCGCCGCGGCTGGATGCGTGGGGGCTGCTGTTCTCCGGGGCGTCGCTGGCGTGCCTGATGATGGGGTTCGAGACGGCGGGGCGGGGCCTCCTCGCACCTTGGATCGTGGCGGGGCTGCGGGGGGTGGGGGTTGCGGCCGGCGCCGGCTACTTCCTGCATGCGCGGGGGCGTCCGGACCCGCTGCTGGATTTCGGGCTCCTGCGGGAGCCGACCGTTGCCGTGTCCGTGCTGGCCGGGTCGTTGTTCCGCGTGGGGGTGGGGGCGATCCCGTTCCTGCTGCCGCTGATGCTGCAGATCGGGTTCGGGAAGAGTGCGGCCGAGAGCGGGCTCGTGACGTTCTCCGCGGCCATCGGGGCAGTGGCGATGAAGACGGCGGCGCAGCGGGCGCTGCGGGGCTTCGGGTTCCGCACGGTACTGATCTGGAATGCGGTGCTCGGCTCGGTGGCCCTCGGGGTGGTGGGGCTGTTCCGGCCCGACTGGCCGGTGGCGGCGCTGTATGCGGTGCTGATCGTGGGCGGGTTCCTGCGGAGCCTGCAGTTCACGGCCTACAACACGATCGCCTATGCCGAGGTCGGGCGGGAGCGGATGAGTGCGGCGACGAGCCTGTATTCGACCATCCAGCAGCTGTCGCTCACGTTGGGCATCAGCGTGGGGGCGGCGTCGCTCGAGTTCGCGACCACGGTGGGGGGGCGGGCGTCGCCGGTGCCGGCGGACTTCATGGTGGCGTTCTTCGTCGTGGCGGTGGTGAGCCTGGTGGCCGCGCCCATGGCCCGGCGGCTGCCGCTGGACGCGGGGGCGGAGATGAGCGGGCACGTAGTGGCGCGGACTGGGGTGGTTCGATGAAGCCGGCGGCAGCGAAGCGGGTGCGGGTGCGCAAGACGCCGCCGATGACGCGGGACCAGGTGCGGGGGTTCGTGGGCGCGCTGGCGGGGGTTTATCCGGTGGGGCAGAGCGAGCTCGACTTCACGGACGCCTACACGCTGCTGGTGGCGGTGGTGATGTCCGCGCAGACGACGGACGTGGCGGTCAACAAGGTGAGCGCGCCGCTGTTCGCGGCCGCCCCTGGCCCGGCCGAGATGGTGGCGCTGGGCGAGGCGGGGGTAGGGGCGATCATCCGCAGCATCGGGCTATGGCAGGCGAAGGCGAAGAACGTGGTCGCGCTGTCGGCGCTGCTGCTCGAGCGGCATGCAGGCGTGGTGCCCGGGGACCGCGATGCGCTCGAGGCGCTGCCGGGCGTGGGGCGCAAGACGGCGAACGTGGTGCTGAACGTGGCCTTCGGGGAGGCGACGATGGCGGTGGACACGCACGTGTTCCGCCTGGGCAACCGGACCGGGATCGCGCCCGGCAAGACGGTGCGGGCGGTGGAGGACGGGCTCGTGAAGCGGATCCCGGCCGAGGTGCTGCGGCCGGCGCATCACTGGCTGATCCTGCACGGGCGCTACGTGTGCAAGGCGCGGCGGCCGGAGTGCTGGCGGTGCGTGGCCTGGGCGTGGTGCCGGTATCCTTTGAAGGGGGAGAGCCAGGGCGACGCAGCGGGGGAGCCGAGCATTTCGTCGTAGCCGGCGGGGTTGCGCCGGATTTCAGCTCTCGGCCTCGCCGGGCAAGCGGGCGAGGAGGCGGATCAGGTCGGACTGGCGGCGGGCGCCGGTCTTTTGCAGCAGGCTCGAGAGTTGGGTGCGGACCGTGTTGACGCTGCGTCGGCGCCGGGCTGCGATGGATTGGACGTCTTCACCGGCCAGCAGGTCGGCGGCGAGGAGTTGCTCGGCGGGCGTGAGGCCATATAGCTCCGCCAGGTGCGCGGAGACGGGCAGCGTGGCCTCGGGGTCGGCGATCGAGAGCAGGAATGCGGGTTCGCAGTGCGATCCGAGGCCGGGTGTGGCGAGATGGGGCTTGAGCGGGATGGCGATGGCGGCGAGGGCGGGCTTGCCTGAGGGGCGGTCGAGCCAGGCGGCGCCGCCGCGGCCGGGAGTCGCGGACAGCATGCGGTGCAGTGCGCGGCGGCCCTGCGTGTTTGCGGCCTCGAGACCGGCGGACCCGGCCGACAAGCCGTCGCCGAGTTGCAACAAAGCTTCGGCCGACATGTTCGCGTGCAGCAGGCGGCCGTTGCGGTCCACCACCAGAAGCGGGCCGTTGGAGGCCTCGAGCGCGGCAGCGGCAATGCGTTCGGCCCCGCGAAGGCGATGCGCCATGGCCGTTGCGCGCTGGAGGTGCGGCAGCAGGGTGCGGGCGAGGCGGAGCTCCTCGGCGGTGTAGGCCCCGGCGGACCAGGGCCGGAGGAGCGACACGTCCTCGATCCAGCCGTCGCTGGCCCAGACGTCGAGGCGCAGGCCCTCGTGCAGGCCGCGGGGGGCGAGGTAGTCGGCATACATCGCCGTGCGGACCAGCTCGTCCCGGGGCACGATCTCGCGGGTGGTCACGACGTCTCCGGCGCGCACCACGGGGCGTAGGGTGCCCCAGACGTTGCGCTTCACCCAGATGCCGAGGAACTCGTCCTTGTAGTCGGACTCGGCGAGGCCGTGCTGGATGCCGGTGAACTGCGAGTAGTCGTCCGTGCGTTGAAAGCTGTCAGCGAACACGCAGCCGAAGAGGCCGGCGAGGCGGGACAGTGCGGCCGGCCAGGCGCCCGGGTCGAGCGCCGTGTCATAGATGGCTCCGATGGTGGCTTCGATCCGTGCTTCCATCTCGATTTCGACCCTGCGGCGACCGCGAGCGGATTTTGAGACTTTACACGGGCGAAATCAATCCTTGTGCCTGGGCGCCCCGAGCCCGGCCCGCGGGAGCGGGCCTTTGCTCAAAACCCAAAGGCGACCCGGTTGAGGTTGCCCCGGCGCAGGTTGCGAAAGCGGGCGAGGGCGAGGAGGGGGAAGAAGAGGCGGTAGCCATGGTAGCGGAGGTAGAACACGCGCGGGAAGCCGACGGCGGTGTAGGCCTCTTCGTCCCACTCGCCTGCAGCGGTTTGGGTGCGTGCGAGGTAGGCGGCGCCGCGGGCGACGGCGGGGCCGGCGCTCCCGGCGGCCATGAGGCCGAGCATGGCCCAGGCGGTTTGCGAGGGGGTGCTGGTGCGGTATTCGCCCCTTGGGGCGTCGGCGGCATAGCTCTCCTCATCCTCGCCCCATCCTCCATCCTCGCGCTGCTTCGCGAGCAGCCAGGCGACGGCGCGCTGAATGGCCGGGTCGTCGTGGGCCAGGCCGGCGGCGTTGAGGGCGATGAGCACGGACCAGGTGCCGTAGATGTAGTTCGTGCCCCAGCGGCCGAACCAACTGCCGTCCGGCTCCTGCTCGCGCCGGAGGTAATCGATGGCCCGGGCCATGGCGGGCTCGTCGCTCTCGTGGCCGAGCTGGGCGAGGAAGCCGACGCAGCGGCCGGTCACGTCGGCCGTTGGCGGGTCGAGCAGGGCGCCGTGGTCGGCGAACGGGATGTGGTTGAGGAACTCGTGGTCGTTGTCGGCGTCGAACGCACCCCAGCCGCCGTTGCTGGACTGCATGGCAATGATCCAGTCGCGGGCGCGCAGCACGCGCTCGTGGTGCGCCGGGTCCCCGTTGCGGTGGAGAAGCAGTCCGACGACGGCGGTGTCGTCCACGTCCGGGTAGTGCGGGTTGGCGTATTGGAAGGCCCAGCCGCCGGGCGGGGCGTCGGGGCGGCTCTGGGCCCAATCGCCCTTCAGGTCCGTGACCTGGTGCCGCGCGAGCCAGGCGCAGGCGGCGTCGACCTGCGGGCTGGCGGCGCCCTCGGCCTCCGCGACCGCGTGGCCGGCCAGGCTCGTGTCCCACACCGGGGAGAGGCAGGGCTGGCAGTAGGCTTCGGTGTCGGTATGCACCATGAGCTTGCGGACGCTGGTCCAGGCGATGGCGGCGTGCTCGTGCTCGGGCGCGTAGCCCAGCGCATCGAACATCATCACGCTGTTGGCCATGGCCGGGTAGATGGCGCCGAGGCCGTCCTCGCCGTTCAGCCGCTCCGTCACGAAGGCGACGGCCTGGTCGACGGCGGCGCGGCGGAGGCGGGGCGGGAACAGGGGCTCGGCGACGCGGACGACGGAGTCGACGGCCTTGAACACCGGGCCCCAGGCGCTGCGGTAGGGGCCGCGGATCCAGTCGCTCACGTCCTCGGGCGGGGTGGCGAAGAGCTCGGCGATGTCGATGCCGCGTGGGTTGCGTGCCTTGGGGCGGAGCGCCATCAGCACGAGGAGCGGGACAAGGACGGTGCGCGACCAGTAGCTGACCTTGCTGAGGTGGAAGAAGAACCACCGCGGCAGGTGCATGATCTCGACGGGCATGGCCGGCGTCGCGCGCCATGGCACCTGGCCGAAGAGCGCGAGTTGGATGCGTGTGAAGACGTTGGTGCGGGCGGCGCCGCCATGGGCGAGGATGGCCTCGCGGGCGCGTGCCATGTGCGGCGCGTCCGGGCTGTCGCCGATGGCCTTCAGCGCGAAATAGGCCTTCACGCTCGCGCTGATGTCGAAGGCGCCGTCGTGGAAGAGCGGCCATCCGCCATGGGCGCCCTGGATGCGGCGGAGGTAGACGCCGATCTTGTCCTCGAGCTCGGGGTCGATGCGGTCGAGATAGTGCTCGAGCAGGATGTATTCGGCAGGGATCGTCGCGTCGGCTTCCAGCTCGAACACCCAGTGGCCGTCCGGGTTCTGGCGCTGCAGCAGGGCCATCGAGGCACCGTCGATCGCGTCCTGGAGTGCCCTGTCGAGCGCGATCCCGTCGAGCACGGTTCCGTTGGAACTCAGGTTTCGGCTCGGCGCGCCATGCAGGCCGGGGTCGCGAAGGGTGCGGGTCGCGTCGAGCTCGGGAGGGTGGCGCGCGCCGTCCAGGGAAGGGAGAAGAGAGTCGGGCATCGAAGAGGGTTTGAACACCTTAAATGAGCGCCGCGGCTGCCGACCGGCCGGACCTGATCGCACCTTCAATCGTCGCGGGCAACCCGGTCGCCGTCCAGTCACCTGCCAATGCCACGTTCGTCCACTCGGTCCGGACAGGGGGGCGCAGGGCGTCCTGTTCGGGCGTTGCGGCGAAGGTCGCACGTTTTTCTTTTACGACGCGATAAGGGGGCATGGATGCACTCAGTTGCAGTGCTGCACCCACATCCTGCCACACCTGTTGCGCCAAAGCCTCAGGTGGTGTGTCGACGGCCCTGTTTCCGGCGCTGATCGTGACGGAGACAATGCCGGGCTTGATGAAGATCCACTCCGCGGTGCCGCCCACGAGGCCGATGAACCCGGCTTCCCGAAGGTCTCCGGTGGCGCAGGCCTCGATTCGGTAGTGGACGTTGAGGATGGCCTCGAAGCGGTCCGGCACCGACACCCCCGGCAACAGGGTCGCGGCGACCGGCGCGGGCACGGCGAGGACGATGGCGTCGTCGGGGCCGATGGGGGTGTCGTCGAGCGCGGTGGCGCGGCCGTTCCCGAGGCCGATCCGGGCCACGCGGCTGCCGAGGCGGATCTCGGTGCCGCGCGCCTCGAGCCAGGCGATGGCGGGGTCGATGAAGGATTCGGACAATCCCTCGCGCGGGAAGGCGGGGATGCAGGCGCCGCCGCCGGCCGCGAGCGTTTCCTGCATGACGGCGCCCAGCAGGCGGGCGCTGGCCTGGTCCGTGGGCGTGTTGAGGGCCGCGATGGCCAGCGGCTCCAGCAGGCGGTGGTAGAGGACGCCCTGCGGCAGGGCGTCGGCCACGGTGGTGGTAGCGGGGAGGCGGTGGAGGCGCAGCGCAGGCAGTGCGTCGCGCAGGCGCATCCCGGGGACGCGGCGACCGGGGACCAGCATCCACCAGGGGATCGGGCCCAGATTGGGGCGGAGCGTCCAGCGCTCGCCCGATGCGAGGTCCATGAAGGGGAAGAGCGGGCGGGTGGGCCCCGTCATGGTGTGGCGGGCGCCGACCTGGTCGAGGAAGGCGAAGGTGGCGCGGTTGCCGGACAGCAGGAGGTGGTTGCCATTGTCGAGGCGGCAGCCGAGTGCGCGGTCGAAATAGGAGCGGCAGCGGCCACCGGCATGGGGGCCTGCTTCGTGAAGCGTGACGCGGACGCCGGCCTCGACCAGGCTGAGTGCAGCCGCGAGCCCGGCGAGCCCGGCGCCGACGACGTGGGTGTGGGCGGGTTTCATCGTTGACCGGGTATGGGGAGGTGCTTCAGCGCGATCAGGATCTTCTGCCATCTGGACAGGCGCACAGGCTGCTCCGGCGTCGACCAGCCTCGCTGCTGCAGGCGCTCCAGCAGGGCGGCGTAGGTGGCGCCCATGAGGCGAGCGGGGCGCATGGCGGCCGGGTCGCAGCGGAGCATCGCTGCGGCGGCGGCGTCGAAGTGGCGGTGGGCGGCGGCGGCCAGGCGGGCGCAGAGGGCGGGCAGGGCCGCGTGCTGCAGCGCATCCTCGGGCTCGGGCGGCACGCCGGCATCGTCCAGCCATTCGCGGGGCAGGTAGAGGCGACCGCGCCCGGCATCCTCGTGCACGTCGCGCAGGATGTTGGTGAGCTGGAGGGCGCGGCCGAGGTGCCAGGCGACCTCGTCGGCGGCGGGTGACGCATCCCCGAAGGCGCGGACGCTGAGGCGGCCGACGGCGGCGGCGACCCGGTCGCAATAGAGGTCGAGCGTGGCGAGGTCCGGGGCGACGATGGGTTGGGCGGTGTCCATGGCCATGCCGTCGATGACGGCGAGGAAGTCGGCTTCGCGCAGGGCGTAGGTGCGGATGGCGGGAAGCAGCACGCGGCCGACCGCGTCTTCCGCGTGCCCGGCGTAGAGCGCGTGGATGCGGGCGCGCCAGGCCTCGAGGCCGGCGATCTTCTGCGGCAGGGGGGCGGGCTCGTCGGCCACGTCGTCCACGATGCGGCAGAAGGCGTAGATGGCGTACATCGCGGCCCGGCGGTCCTTCGGGAGCACCTTCATGCCGCGGTAGAACGAGGTTCCGGCGCGCTTGACGATGCGCTCGACCTCGAGGAGGTCGGCAGGGGCGGCGCCCAATGCGGTCAGAGGTAACGCAACGCGGCGAGGAGGCTGCCGGCGACGTCCTGCTTGTGCAGCTTCACGCGGGCGGCAACCGGGTCGCCCTGGCGGAGGCGGCGTGAGAGGCGGTTGGCAAGGCCGACGATGACGGCGCATTCGAGGCGGAGCCGGCGGTCGCGCACGAGGCTGGGGAGGTCGGCGGCATGGGCCATGAGGGTGTCGCACTCGTCCAGCAGGGAGTCGAAGACGCGGCGGAGGCCCGGTGTCTCGTGCGGGCCGGCGAGGTCGGCCACCGCGGCGCCGTTCGCGGCGAGCTGGTCTTCCGGGAGGTAGCAGCGGTCGAGGGCGGCCAGATCCTTGGCGCCGTCCTGGAGGTGGTTGAGCACCTGGAGCACGGCGGTGAGGGGGTCGCTGGGGGCGTGGGTGGCCGGATCCTCGCCGTGCAGGTCCAGCACGTGGCGGCCGACGGGCATGGCGGAGAGGCGGCAATAGTCGTGCAGCTCGGTCCAGGAGGCGTAGCGGGCCTTGGTCGCGTCCTGGCGGAAGGCAGCGAGGAGGTCGAGGGCGTGCCGGGCGGTGACGCCGGTGTCCGCCAGGCTGCGGCGGAGGCCAATGGCGCTTGGGGAGCCGGCATCGGACTCGCCCAGCAACACTTCACGCATCGTCTCGAGCCGGGCCAGCTTGTCCGCGCAAGCGAGGTCGGGGCTGTCGGCGATGTCGTCGGCGTTGCGGGCGAAGGCGTAGAAGGCGTGGACGTGCGGGCGGAGCACCGGGCGGATGAGGAGTGAGCCGACGGGGAAGTTCTCGTCCGAGCGGCCCTTGCCGGATGCGGCTTCGACGGAGTGGCTCATGCCGTCTCTTCCCCGGTGCAGGCGCGGCGTTTCCAGACCACCCCTCGGCCGCGGTGGTGCTCCAAGGCGGAGCCAAGGGTGGCGGCACCATAGAAGCAGGCGATGGCCGGGAGGGCCAGGGCCCAATGGGGCGAGAGGCGAAAGCGGTGGAGCGTGGGCAGGTAGGAGGCGGCGGAGGCGGCCCAGGTGACGGGGGCGATCCAACGCGTGGTGCCCGTGCCGGACAGAGCGAGGCCATGGGCGAGCAGGAGGTAGGCCCAGGCGAGGGCGGCGACGGCGGCGACGATCACAGGCGGCCCATCAGCCTGAACCAGGCGATGGCGTCGGCCAGCGCCTCGCGGGCCGGGCGGGCGGTGTAGCCGAGCTCGTGCATGGCCTTGGCGCTGCTGAAATACATGCGCTTCTTCGCCATTGCGAGCATCTCGCGGGTCACGAGCGGCTCGATGCCGAAGGCGCGGGCGGCGCCCTCCATGCCGAGGGCGAGCGGCCACAGGGCGGCGTTGGGCAGGCGGATGCGGCGCTGGGTGGGGCGGCCCATGATGGCGTCGATGAGCGCGAGGAGGTCCGGCATGGCCAGGTCGTGGCCGCCCAGGATGTAGGCCTCGCCGATGCGGCCGCGCTCGAGGGCGAGGCAGTGGCCCTCGGCGACGTCGTCCACGTGGACCACGTTCAGCCCGGTGTCGAGGTAGGCCGGCATGCGCCCTGCTGCCGCGTCCTGCACCATCTTGCCGGTGGGGGTTGGCTTGATGTCGCGCGGGCCGATCGGGGCGGAGGGGTTCACGATGACGGCCTGCACGCCTTCGTCCCGCACCAGGGCGCGGACGGCCTGCTCGGCCTGGTATTTGGACTGCTTGTAGACGCCGACGATGGCCTCGGGGTGGACCTCCGTCTCCTCCGTGCCGGGGGTGCCATCGCCCACGAGGCCCAGGGCGGCGACGCTGCTGCAGTAGACGATGCGCTCGACCCCGGCCGTGTGGGCGGCCCGGAGAAGGGCCTGCGTGCCGGCCACGTTGGCGGCGAGCATGGGTGCCGGGTCGGGCACCCACAGGCGGTAGTCGGCCGCCACGTGGACGACATATCGGCAGCCCTGGACGGCGCGTTCGAGGGAGGCGGGCTCGCGCAGGTCGCCGACCACGGCCTCGCCCAAACCATCGATGAGGCGGCGGTCGCTGCCGGCGCGGGTGAGCAGGCGAAGCGTGTGGCCACGGGCGGCAAGGGCGCGGGCGACGGCGGAGCCGACGAAGCCCGTGCCGCCGGTTACGAGTGTGGGAGCGAGCGACATCGTTCCTGTCTATAGGCGAGGGGGCGGCGCTGGTGTAGGGGCGGGGGCGATGAAACTGCCGATCCTCCTCGCACTCGTCGGCATCGCCGTGGTGGCCCTGCTGCTGAGCTGGGTCGATGCGGGGGCCGTGTGGGAGGTGGTGCAACAGGCCGGGTGGGGCGGGTTTGCGCTGCTGTTGGCCTGGCAGGGGCTGCTTTTCGTGGTGCTGGGGCTCGCCTGGGCCGTGGTGATGCCTGGGGTGCGGCCGGGCGTGCTGGTGTGGGGGCGGATGGTGCGCGATGCGGCCACAACATGCCTGCCATTCAGCCCGGTGGGCGGCTTCGTGATCGGGGCGCGGGCGGTGGGGCTGCGGGGCGTGGCGTGGCCGTGCGCTGCGGCGGGCACCGTGGTTGACGTGACGGCGGAGATCGTGGCGCAGCTGCTGTTCACACTGGGAGGTGTGGCGGTGCTGGTGCTGGTGCGGCCCGGCTCGAGCGCGGCCGGGCCGGTGGGCGTAGGGGCCGGAGTGGCGCTTGGCCTGCTCCTGCTGGCGTTGTGGCAGCGGCGGGCCGTGGGGCGTGGCCTCCGGGCGCTCGGCGGGCGGCTGCTGGGCGCGTGGTTCAAGAGGGCGAAGACGGGGGATGCGAAGACGGGGGGGGCGAAGGCGGGGGGTGCGAAGGCGGGGGGTGCGAAGGAGGGGGGTGCGAAGGAGGGGGGTGCGAACGCGGGGG
>JBBROS010000034.1:0-42718 GCA_038229135.1 Acetobacterales bacterium | reverse complement strand
TGGACGACCTCACCTTCCGTATCCGGACCATAGGTCCGCTCCCCATCCTGCCCACGAACCTCACCCAGATCTTCATCGTGAAGCAATCGGCCCTGGGGGTTGGCAACGCCGCGTTCAACTCGGGCGAGGCAGCGATCGGCACAGGGCCGTTCCGCGTGGCGAGCTGGTCGACGAACGAGCCGCTGGTGTTGCGCCGGAACGAGGCCTGGTGGGGCGGGCCAGTGCCATGGGCTACCGTGAGCCTGATGCCGATCCCCAACGATGCGGCGCGGGTGGCGGCCCTGCTGGCGGGCGACGTGGATTTCATCAACAACGTGCCGTTGCAGGATGCCGCGCGAATTCAGGGCGATCGGCGATACGCCCTCTTCGCCGCCCCCTCCGTCTACGCGGCCAACGTCTACCTCGACGTCGAGCGCCCGGCGGCGCCCGGCGTGGACGCGGGCGGGCAGAACCCGATGCGCGACCCGAAGGTGCGGCGGGCGATGTCGCTGGCGCTGAACCGGGAGGCGATCGCGCGGCAGATGCTGGACGGGTATGCGGACCCGACGGACCAGCCCGTGCCGCCCTTCGTGTTCGGGGCGCTAGCGAACCGGCCCGTGCCGGCGCAGGACGTGGCGGGCGCGCGGGCGCTGCTGGCAGAAGCCGGCTATCCGCAGGGGTTCGGGCTCAACCTGTTCTGCTCCCCCACGCGCACGCCCCGGATTTGCGAGGCCGTGGCGGCGTATTGGTCGCGGATCGGCATCCGGACGACGGTGGAGGTGGTGGCGCAGGCCAACTTCCTGCCTCGGCGCAACAGGCGGGACTACGGGGTGTTCCTGTCGGTGTTCGGGTCGTTGACCGGGGAGGCGTCCTACCTGCTCGGGTCCCAGGTGCACAGTGTGGGCACTTCGCCGGGGCTGGGCACGCTCAACTTCACCGGGCTGGGCACGGCGGAGATGGATGGGCGGATCCAGCGCGCGCGGACGACGCTGGACGAGGCCGCGCGTGCGGAGCAGCTGCAGGGCCTCGCGCAGGAGGTGGTGGACCAGGCGCTGATCGTGGGGGTCGTCGTCCTGCGCTCGGTGAATGCCGGGCAGGCCGGTCTGGTCGCGCGGGCGCGGGCCGATGAGGAGGTGTCGGCCGTGGAGATCACGCCGCGGTAGCGAACTCAGCTGCCGGCGTCTTCGAGCTCCGGCACGAACGCCTCCCGCCAATCCTTCGGCATGACCTTGATCGTGCCGGCGCGGTGCATGAACTCCGCGTAGCGCATGAAGCCGTGAGGGGCCGTGTCGAACCGCGTGTCGGGTTCGGCGAGCACGGCCTCGAGCGCGATGGGATCGATCTTGCTGCCGCTGTTCTGGATGAAGAGCTGGATGGCCTTGGACGGATCGTCCTTGACGATGAAGTTGGCCGCACGCTGGGCGGCGAGGAAGGCGCGGACGTGGCCGGGGTTGGCGGTGGTGAAGCGCTTGGCGGCGAACACCATGTCGAGCGTGATGTCCCCCAGCACGTCCGGGCTGCGGAGCACGGCGTGCACATTGGGGCTGGCGGCTTCGGCGACCGTGAACGGGGGGCTTGCGAAATGGGCGGCCAGGTCCTTGTTGCCGGAGAGGAGCGCGGTGACGGCGGTGGGGTGGGAGAGGCTGACGGTGTTGGTGTCGAGGCGCGCGAACTCGGCGTCCCCGAACTGCTTGGCAACGGCCATCTGCAACACCACGGCCTGGATGCTGACGCGGGCGCTGGGCACCGCGATCTTGTCGCCGGGCTTGAAGTCGGCGAGCGTGCGGATATCCGGGCGGTTGGTGTTCAGGATCATCGCGGCCGTGCTGAGGCCGCTCACGCCCACCACCTCGGAGCGGCCGCCGCGGGCGCGGCTCCAGATGGTGAGGAAGCCGGGGATGGAGTTGCCGGCGATGTCGAGCGCGCCCGCGATGAGGGCGTCGTTGATCGGCCCGGCGCCATCCAGCACGGCCCATTGCACGGCGGCGCGGATGTTGGCACGGGCGAGCTCGGCCTCGAGCAGCCTGGCCTCCCGCATGATGATGAGCGGGAGGTAGAGCACGCCGAGGCCGTGGCTGATGCGGACCGTGTCGGCCTCGGCGCTGGCCGGGGTGGCGGCCAGCGCTGCGGCGGCGGCGAGCAGGGTGCGGCGATGCATCGGTCTCTCCCGGGCGGCCGGTCTATGCCGGCGTGGTGGAGCACCCTATACGGCTGCGTCATGCCGATCCAATTTCGCAAGATGCACGGGGCCGGGAACGATTTCGTCGTCATCGACGAGCGCGTGCGGCCGCTCGACCTGGCGCCGGACCAGGTGCGGCGGCTCGCGGACCGGCACACGGGCATCGGGTGCGACCAGTTCATCACGCTGCACCCGAAGCCTCGCGGCACGGATGCGGACCTGGTCATGCGCATCCGCAACCCCGACGGCAGCGAGGCCGGGGCCTGCGGCAACGCGACGCGCTGCGTGGCGGAGCTGCTGTTCGAGGAGACGGGGCACCCCTACCAGGTGATCCGGACGTTGGCGGGGGACCTGCCGGCCGAACGGCTGCCGGACGGCCGGTTCCGCGTGGACATGGGCGCGGCACGGCTGGGCTGGGCGGAGGTGCCGCTGGCCCGCGCGGTGGACACGCTGCACCTGCCGCTCCCGGGCGACCCGGCGGCCTGCAGCATGGGCAACCCGCATGCGACGCTGTTCACGGACGACCCGGAGGCGCCGGGGCGGGACGGGCCGGGGCTGGAGCACGACGCTTTGTTCCCGGAGCGGGCGAACATCGGCTTCTGCCGGGTCCTCGCGCCGGACAGGATGACCTTGCGCGTGTGGGAGCGGGGCGCGGGATTGACCTTGGCCTGCGGCTCCGGCGCGTGCGCGGCGGTGGTGAACGCGCATCGCCGCGGGCTGACGGGACGGCGCGTGACGGTCGAGATGCCGGGAGGCGTGCTCGAGATCGAGGTCCGGGCGGATGGGCACGTGCTGATGGCCGGGCCGGCGGCGACCAGCTTCGTGGGCACGGTCGAGCTCTGATGGAGGTCGTCAGCTTCGGGTGCCGGCTGAACACGCTGGAGGGTGAGGCCATCCGAGCGCTCGCCGTGGGCGAAGGGGCGGTGGTGAACACCTGCGCCGTCACGCGCGCGGCCGAGCGGGATGGCGAGCGGGCGGTGGCGCGGTTCGCGCGGGCCGGGGTGCCCGTGGTGGCCACGGGGTGCGCGGTGCAGATCGACCCGGTGCGCTGGGCGGCGATGCCTGGGGTCGCGCGGGTGCTCGGCAACCAGGAGAAGCTGCAGGCGGAGGCTTGGGGGGGCGAGGGCTCCCGCGTGGCGCCGATCGGGGCGGCGCGGGGCCATGCGCCCGTGGCCGTGGACGGGCTGCTGGGCCGGGCGCGGGCGTTCATGGACGTGCAGCAGGGCTGCGACCATGCCTGCACCTTCTGCATCATCCCGCAGGGTCGGGGGCCGTCGCGCTCCGTGCGGCCCGAGGCGGCGGTGGCGCAGATGCGGCGCCTGGTGTCGGCGGGGGTGCAGGAGGTGGTGCTGACGGGGGTGGACCTGGCCAGTTGGAGCCATGAAGGGCTGCGCCTCGGCGACCTCGTGCGGACGCTGCTGCGGGCCGTGCCGGGGCTGCCACGGCTGCGCCTCGGCTCGCTCGACCCGGCCGCGCTGGACGAGCCGCTATGGGCCGCCTTGGCCGAAGAGCGCCGGCTGATGCCGCATCTGCACCTGTCCTTGCAGGCCGGGTCGGACCTGGTGCTGAAGCGCATGCGGCGGCGGCATGGGCGGGCGGAGGCGCTGCACGTGATCGAGCGGGCGCGGCGGCTGCGGCCGGGGCTGGGCGTGGGCGCGGACCTGATCGCGGGCTTTCCGACCGAGACGGAGGCGCTCTTTGCGGAGACGCTGGCCTTCGTGGACGAGGCGGCGCTGCCGGCGCTGCACGTCTTCCCCTACAGCCCGCGCCCCGGCACCCCGGCGGCGCGGATGCCCCCGATGCGGCCGGACGTGGCGCGCGAGCGGGCGGCGCGGCTTCGTGCGGCGGTACGGCCCCATGCGGCGGCGGCGCATTCGGCGCTGCTGGGGCACGAGGTGGCCGTGGTGGCCGAGCGCGGCGGGCGGGGGCATACGGAGGCGTGGGCGCCGGCGCGCTTCATCTCCGATCAAGGCGAACTGCCCGAGCCGGGGCGGCTGGTGCGCGGCCGCGTGGTGGCGGCGGATGCGGATGGCGTGGAGGTGGGGGCGTGGCGCTAGGGTTCTTCTTGCGGCTGAAGGAGGGGCTGAGCCGGTCCACGCAGAAGCTCGCGGGCGGGATAGCGGCGACCTTCACCAAGCGGACGCTGGACGAGGCGGCGCTGGCGGAGCTCGAGGAGCTGCTGATCGGCGCCGACATGGGCCCGGCTGCGGCCACACACATCATCGAGGGCTTCCGGCGCAGCCGCTTCGGCACGAGCGTGACCGACGAGGAGGTGAAGCAGGCACTGGCCGCCGAGATTGCCGCCATCCTGGCGCCGGCCGCCGTGCCGCTGGTGATCGACCGCAGCCTGAAGCCGCACGTGGTGCTGGTGGTGGGCGTGAACGGCACCGGCAAGACGACCACCATCGGCAAGCTGGCGCAGGCCTATCGCAACGAGGGGCTGGTGCCGATGATGGTGGCCGGCGACACCTTCCGCGCGGCCGCCGTGGAGCAGCTGCAGGTGTGGGGGGAGCGCACCGGCGCCGAGGTGGTGAGCGGCGCTGCTGGGGCGGACCCGGCGGGCCTCGCCTTCGATGCGCTGACCCGGGCGCGGGCCAAGGGGGTGGACGTGCTGCTGATCGACAGCGCCGGGCGGCTGCACAACAAGGCGGCGCTGATGGAGGAGCTGCGCAAGACGGTGCGCGTGCTGAAGAAGCAGGACCAGGCGGTGCCGCACAGCGTGCTGCTGGTGCTCGACGCGACCACCGGGCAGAACGCGGTGGAGCAGGTCCGGGTGTTCAAGGACATGGTGGACGTCACCGGCCTGGTGGTGACGAAGCTCGACGGCAGCGCGCGGGGCGGCGTTGTGGTGGCGCTCGCGGACGGGTTCGGGCTGCCGGTGCACGCCGTGGGCGTGGGCGAGCGGGCGGACGATCTGCGGCCGTTCGATGCGATGGAGTTTGCGCGGGGGCTGGTGGGCGCGGCCTGACCCTTCCTGCCGCAGCGTAGGGTGGCGCCGCGGCGATAGACCAATTACTAGGCAAGAATGGCCCTTCCAAGCGGCATCGCGCCGACCCGCCGATTCTTGGAGTTGGACGCGCTGCGCGGAGTCGCCGCGGTTTGGGTCGTGCTATACCATTGTATCGCAAGCTTACCCTACTGGCTGCCGAACGCGCCCGAGACGATAGCTGCCGTTCTGCCCACACGGTTCGACCTGCACGGTACCAGCGCCGTCGACTTGTTTTTCATGATCAGCGGTTACGTGATCCTCGTCACAACCCAGCGGTCCGCGACGGCTCGGGCCTTCCTTCAGGCGCGGGTCGCCCGGCTGTTCCCGGCGTATTGGGCGGCGGTGCTGGTCACTGCGGCCCTCGGGCTCGCGGTGCCGTCGGATGCGATGCGAGTCGGCGTCATGCAGGTTCTGGCAAACCTCACGATGCTGCAGAGTTTCTTGGCGGTGCCGCATCTGGACCCGTCCTACTGGTCGCTGGCGGTCGAGCTCAGTTTCTACGCGCTGGTTGCCGTTGCGCTCGCGGTTGGGCAGCAGGGGCGGCTGGACCGGTTGGCGTTGGCGTGGGTGATCCTGGCGGCTTTGGCCCTGCACGCGCTGCCCCAGCTGGGACTGGCCCTTCCCTACCGGGTGAAGCTCGCCCTGGCCCTGGAGAACGCGCCGCTGTTTACCGCGGGCATGCTGTTCTATCGACTGCGGACAGAACCGGTGCGTGCGTGGCGGGTGGCCGGCCTGGTGGCCTGCTACGCCGCCTCCGCGCTGCCGCAGTCTTCCGTGATCGCGCCCATCACGACGGCGCTGTTCGTCCTGTTCGCGCTGGCCGTCGCGGGCTGGGTGCGTTGGCTCGCGAACCCGGTGCTGCTTTGGCTCGGCGGGATCTCCTACAGCCTCTACCTCGTGCACCAGCCGCTCGCGTTCCGGCTTCAAGTCGGGCTGCACGCGGCGGGGGTGGACGGGTGGCCGAATTTTGCAGGCACCGTGGCGTGCCTGCTTGCGGCGGGGGCTGCGATGCAAGTTCTCGTGGAAAAGCCAGGCACCCGCTGGCTGCGGCGCGTATTCGAGGACGTGCAGAGGTCGGCGCCCAACGTCCCGGTCGGCCGAACTTGACGCCTCGGTTCGCGTTTCCTCCTACAGCCTCTACCTCGTGCACCAGCCGCTGGCCGTTCGGCTGCAACTCGCGCTTCATGGGCTGGGGTTCGGCGCTTGGGCCAATCTGGGACTGACACTCATGCTACTGGCAGGGGCGGGGGCGGCGCTGAACCATGGGGTCGAGCAGCTGGGGACGCGCTGGTTGCGGACATGCTCGTGCGCGCCCCGGGGCGGCCTGCCCGCAGGGCGCCTGCAGTCGTCTGATCGCGCGTCCAGCCGCTTGCAATCCCGCGGCGTCTGCCGCACATAAGCGCCGCTTGCAGCGCCCGCCCCTGTGCGGCGGCGCATGGCCGGGCGCACGGACTTCTCCGCTGCGCCCGGCCCCGTTTTGGAGGTCCACCCCGTGTCCGACGCTACCGCGAACCCGCTCGCCAAGATCCGCAACATCGGCATCACCGCGCACATCGATGCCGGCAAGACTACGACGACGGAGCGCATCCTCTACTACACGGGCGTGAGCCACCGCATCGGCGAGGTGCATGACGGCAACACGACGACCGACTACATGGCGCAGGAGCGCGAGCGCGGGATCACGATCACGTCCGCCGCCGTGACGTGCCAGTGGAAGGACCACCGGATCAACATCATCGACACGCCCGGCCACATCGATTTCAACATCGAGGTGAACCGCAGCCTGCGCGTGCTCGATGGCGCGGTGTTCATCATCGAGGGCGTGGCGGGCGTGCAGCCGCAGAGCGAGACGAACTGGCGCCTGGCGGACCGTTACAACGTGCCGCGCATCATCTTCATCAACAAGTTGGACCGCACGGGGGCCGACTTCTACCGTGCGTTCGACACGCTGAAGGAGAAGCTCGACATCATCGCGCTGCCGTTGCAGCTGCCGATCGGGATCGAGGACGGGTTCCTGGGCGTGGTGGACCTGGTGGAGATGAAGGCGATCATCTGGGAAGGCGGCGAGCTTGGCGCCAAGTTCCACGACGAGGCTATCCCCGAGGACATGATGGAGAAGGCGAAGGAGTATCGCCAACTCCTGCTCGACACGGCGTTGAGCGTCGATGACGAAGGCATGGAGGAGTATTTCGAGAAGGGGGACGTGGACGTCGCCACACTCAAGCGCGCCATCAAGAAGGGCGCCATCAGCGGTGCCTTCCGCCCCGTGCTGTGCGGCACGGCATTCAAGAACAAGGGCGTGCAGCCGCTGCTGGACGGGGTGCTCGACTACCTGCCGAGCCCGATCGACGTGCCGGGCATCAAGGTCGCAGCCGAGGAGGGCGAGGAGGAGAACGCCGTCCGGCGGATCATCCCGGCCAATGCGAGCGCGCCGTTTGCTGGCCTCGCGTTCAAGATCATCAACGACAAGTACGGCACGCTGACCTTCGTGCGCGTCTATGCCGGTACGCTTAAGAGCGGCGATACGGTGATGAACACGTCGAAGGACCAGAAGGAGCGCATCGGCCGCATGTTCCAGATGCATGCGGACAAGCGGGACGAGATCAAGGAGGTGCACGCCGGGGACATCGCAGCCTTCGTGGGCCTTAAGGACACGCACACGGGCGATACGCTGGCGGCCGCCGAGGATCCGGTGGTGCTGGAGCGCATGGCCTTCCCGGTGCCGGTGATCGACATCTCGGTCGAGCCCAAGACGAAGGACGGCGTGGAGAAGATGACGCTCGGCCTGCAGAAGCTGGCGAGCGAGGACCCGAGCCTGCGTCTCAAGACCGACCAGGAGAGCGGCCAGACCATCCTCTCCGGCATGGGCGAGCTGCACCTCGAGATCATCATCGATCGGCTCAAGCGCGAGTTCGGCGTGGACGCCAACATCGGCGCGCCGCAGGTGGCCTATCGCGAGACCATCAGCAAGAGCCACACCGAGACCTACACGCACAAGAAGCAGACGGGCGGCAGCGGGCAGTTCGCCGAAGTCAAGATCATGTTCGAGCCGCTCGAGCGGAACCAGGGCGTGGTGTTCGAGAACAAGACGGTGGGCGGCTCGGTGCCGAAGGAATACGTGCCGGCCGTCGAAAAGGGCATCAAGAACCAGTGCGAGACAGGCGTGCTCGCGGGCTTCCCGACCGTGGACTTCAAGTACACGCTGGTGGACGGCAAGTACCACGACGTCGACTCGTCTGCGCTCGCGTTCGAGATCGCGGCGAAGGCCTGCTTCCGGGACGGCATGAAGAAGGCGACGCCGATCATTCTCGAGCCGATCATGGACGTGGAGGTGACCACTCCGCAGGACCATGTGGGCGACGTGGTGGGCGACCTGAACCGCCGCCGCGGCACCATCCAGAGCCAGGACAGCAGCGGCAGCACCGTGATCGTCCGCGCCCATGTGCCGTTGAAGGAGATGTTCGGCTACATCAGCCAGCTTCGCGGCATGACCAAGGGCCGGGCGAGCTTCACGATGCAGTTCCACCACTACGACCCGGTGCCGCGGAACATCGCCGACGAGATCATGGCCAAGAGCGCCTGATCCGAAACCGCGACTCAGCATAGGCCCGGGGGCAACCTCGGGCCAGTTGCCGCGCTACTCCGGCTCACCCCCGGCGTAACGAGGCCCAGATTGACCGATATCGAACACGCGGCCGGCCCGGCCCCCGACGACAAGGCGAGCCCGGGGGCCGATGCGCCCGAAACAGCGGACGCGGCCGATCTCCGTTACATGGACCGTGCGCTGGCCCTGGCGCGGAAGGGTGAGAAGGTTCGCGGCGCGTCCCCGATAGGCTGCGTGCTGGTGCTCGATGGCCAGGTGGTGGCAGAGGGCCACAACGAGGTGGGCCTGCGGCACGACCCGACGGCGCATGCGGAGGTCGTGGCCATCCGTCGCGCCTGCGTGGACCTCGGCCGGGACGAGCTGCGCGGAGCCACGCTGTATTCCACTTTGCAGCCCTGCGGCATGTGCACCATGGCGAGCATCTGGAGCCGCATCGGCCGCATCGTGTACGGCGCCGGGCGGGAGGACGTGCACCAGATGTACTTCGAGGACCGGCACCTCGACACGATGAACTTCATCCGAGACGCCTACCGCGACGATTTCGAGGTGGTGGAGGGCGTGCGTCGAGAGGAGTGCGCGGGTCTCTACTGGCGCCCGGATGACGAGCCTCCGATCGAGGAGCAGGGCAATCTCTAGCTTGGCCGGGTCCGCCGCCACTCGGCCGGACGTGTTCGAAACGGACGTGCCGGCCCGGCTCGACCGGTTGCCGTTCGCGCGTTTCCACTGGCTCGTCATCGGGGCGCTCGGCATCACCTGGATCCTGGATGGGCTCGAGGTCACGCTCGTGGGGTCCCTCGCGGGCGCCATCACGGGAAGCCCACGGCTGCACCTCACGGAGTCGCAGTTCGGCGCCACGGCGAGCGCCTACCTGGCAGGTGCGGTGGTGGGAGCGCTGGGCTTCGGCTGGCTCACGGACCGGCTGGGACGCAAGAAGCTCTTTACCCTGACGGTGCTCGTGTATCTCGTCGCCACGATCGCCTCGGGCTTCGCCTGGGATTTCACCTCGTTCGCATTCTTCCGGTTCGTCACGGGCCTTGGTATCGGGGGCGAGTATGCGGCGGTGAACGCGACGATCCAGGAGCTGATCCCGGCCAGACGCCGCGGCTTCACCGATCTATGTATTAACGGCAGCTACTGGCTGGGTGCGGCGCTCGGCGCGATCGCCGCAACGGTTGCGCTGGACCCGCAGCTGATCGACCCGGAACTGGGCTGGCGGCTCGCCTTCGTGATCGGCGGGGTGATCGGGCTCGTGGTGCTGTTCATGCGCCGGTTCATCCCCGAGAGCCCGCGCTGGCTGATGACGCATGGCCGGCCCGAGGAAGCGGCCGAGGTGGTGAGTGCGCTCGAGCGGCGAGTGGAGCACGAGACGGGCGCGAAGCTGCCGCCGGTCCCGCCGGGCAAGCTGCGGCTGCGGCGGCACCAGGGGGACTGGTTTCTGGCCTCGTTCCGCGTGCTGCTGCGGGACTACCGGCGACGGACCGTGTTGGGCGTCGTGCTGATGGGCGCGCAGGCGTTCTGCTACAACGCGGTGCTGTTCACCTACGCGCTCATGTTGACGACGTTCTACCAGGTCCCCTCCGGCCAGGTCGGCTGGTATATGCTGCCCTTCGCGCTGGGCAACTTCATGGGGCCGCTGCTGCTCGGGCGGCTGTTCGATACGCTGGGGCGGCGCACGATGATTGCGGCGACCTATGCGATCGCCGGTGGGCTGATGTGCGCCGTTGGCTGGCTGTTCGCGCAGGGCTGGCTGGACGCAACTCAGCAGACGATTGCCTGGACGGTCATCTTCTTCTTCGCCTCCGCCGCCGCGTCCTCGGCCTATCTCACCGTTGGCGAAACGTTCCCGCTCGAGGTGCGGGCCGTGGCGATCAGCATCTTCTACGCATTGGGCACGGCCGTGGGTGGGATCGCGGGGCCGCTCGTGTTCGGCGCGCTCATCGAGGGCGGGTCCCGCGCCCACCTGCTTTGGGGCTACCTGCTGGGCGGAGGATTGATGCTGGTCGCGGCCGTGGTGGAGCTGTGGCTCGGGGTCGAGGCGGCCGGCCGGCCGCTCGAGGAGATCGCGCCACCGCTCTCGGCCGCTTGAGTGCAACCGTCGCGCGTCCCCGTCGTTTTCATCGCAACGGCGATTACGCCGTGATGGAGGACGACATGGTTGACGAAAACCGGGTGAGCGGCGCGTTCGATCAGGCCAAGGGCGCGGTCAAGGAAGGCGTGGGCAAGCTGGTCGGCGACCAGAAGCTCGAGGCCGAGGGCAAGGCGGACAAGGCCGTCGGCAAGACCGAGAGCGCCGTGGGCGGAACCAAGGACGCGGTGCGGGACGCCGCCGACAAGGTCTGATCCTACAGAGTTTCTATCTCGGGCGGGGGGTCTCGGCCTCCCGCCCGTTTGCTGCCGGGCGCGCCATGCGGCATATGTCGGGCGTAACCCGGAGCGCCGAGTGATCGACCGTCAGACTTTCCGCGACGCGATGGCCCGGCTTGGCGCTGCCGTGAACGTCGTCACGACCAATACGGATGCGGGCTGGCGCGGCTTCACCGCCTCCGCCGTGTGCAGCGTCACCGACGACCCGCCGACCTTGTTGCTCTGCGTCAACCGTACGGGTGACACGCATGATGCGCTGGTCTCGAGCGGCATCGTGTGCATCAACACGTTGTCTGCGGCACAGGAGGCGTTCTCCCCGCTGTTCGCAGGCTTCACTCAGGTGCCGCAGCCCGAGCGTTTCCAGGAAGGGCGCTGGAACACGCTCGTCACAGGTGCGCCCGCGCTGGAGGGGGCGGTGGTGTCGTTCGACTGCACCATCGCCGACCAGACGACGGTTGGCACGCATACGGTATTCTTCTGCGCCGTCCAGGCGATCCAGACCGGTGCGGCACACGAGGCGCTGATCTATGCTGGCCGGGCCTACCACCGGATCCCGGTCAGGCCGACCCCCGTCTCGGCCAAGTGAACTCGCCGCTGCCGCTGCCCGACTGGGTGCCGTGGTGGGTGCACCTGGTGCTGCTGCTGGTCGGGCTGCTGTTCCTGGCGGTGTTCCTGGTGATGCCGTTCAGCGTTTTTGGGGTCAAGGCGAGGCTCGAGGGTGTGGAGGCCCGGCTCGACGAGATCCAGGGGGAGCTGCGGAGCCTCTCGCTCCGTCTGCCCGAGGCATTCGAGGAGGGTCCTCCGCCGATGCAGCCGCCTGCCGCCCGCGTGGTCCGTCCAGGCTCCGTCGGCCAGGCCGGGCGCACCGAGCCGCGGCTGTATTAGGCGATGTCGGCGCTCGTGGTGCCGCCGATCGTGCCGCTGCTGGGCCACGCACCCGCGCGGATCGCGTTCGTCGCTGCGCCCACGCCGCTTGCGCGTGAATCGCTCGCCCGGCTCGAGGCGGCGCATGGGCGCCACCCGGTGGAGGGCGCGCAGGTGGTGGTGGCGCTCGGCGGCGACGGGTTCATGCTCGAGACGCTGCACGCGCTTCTGGCCGATGGGGTCGACACGCCCGTCTATGGCATGAATTGCGGCTCGGTCGGGTTCATGATGAACGCGTTCGCCGAGCACGACCTTCCAGCCCGGCTCGGCCGCGCGCAAGCGGCCATGCTGCACCCGCTGCGGATGCACGCCGTGACGGCGGCGGGAGCCGTAGAGGAGGCTGTGGCGTTCAACGAGGTGTCGCTCCTGCGGCAACTGCGGCAGGCGGCCAAGATCCGCATCACCGTCGATGGCCGGGTGCGCCTGGACGAGTTGATCTGCGACGGCGTGCTGGTGTCCACGCCGGCCGGGTCGACGGCCTACAACTTGTCCGCGCACGGCCCCATCGTGCCGCTGAGCGCAAACCTGCTGCCGCTCACCCCCATCAGCGCCTTCCGACCCCGGCGCTGGCGCGGCGCACTGCTGCCCAGCACGGCCGATGTGCTGTTCGAGGTGCTGGAGCGGGACAAGCGGCCAGTGGCGGCGGTGGCGGACTTCACCGAGGTGCGCGACGTTGCGAGCGTCGCCATCAGCGAGGACCGGACGGTGACGGCCACGGTGCTGTTCGACCCGGAGCAGGGGTTGAACGAGCGGATCGTGGCGGAGCAGTTCACGGTCTGACGGCGGCCAAGTGATCGGAGCCGGCACCACCCGGTCACGACCGTCTCATTCTTTGGAAAATAGTAAGAAGTGTTGGTCTAATGTCATGCGTGTCAGGCAACGCCATGACAATGTCTTTGTTCCTGACGGACAAGGCTCTGCAACTGCGTCTACCTGACAATACCGTTCTAAAGTAATACCGCATGTGGCGGTGACTACCTCGTTCGGATGCTATGGTGTTCAAGGAGGATACATGCGTACACCAATCATTAAAAACTTGTCACTCGTCCTGGCGGAAGATGCCTGGAATGGTGACGCTCACGCAATCATCCGGCTTGATGGCGTCGTCGTGTGGAACGGCTCCGTCACGGCAGCCCGCGGCGGCGCTGGGCAGATGGTTGATCTGGGCGCGCAGGACATGTCCCTACAGCACAAGGTCACGGTCACGTTCGACAATGACAGTCAGGGCTCGTTGCCCGGACAGGACCGAAACCTCTACATGCAAGACCTGCTGGTGGATGGGAAGTCCGATGGCTGGCGCCTGAATTTCATGAAGAACGGATCCATTTCCCTCCCGCTGGGCACGTCGGGCGGACCGGTGGCCGTTGGTAACGGACCGGACTCGATCGACCTCGCCATGGCGGGGGACGCCTTCCAGGGCGACGCGCAGTTCGCAGTGTTGCTCGATGGTGTGCAGGTCGGCGACGTCCAGTCCGCCCGTGCCTCGGCCCAGCTCGGACAGACGCAGCTGTTCCATGTCGGCGCCACTTTGGGCGCTGGCAGCCACCAGGTGACGGTGCGGTTCCTGAACGACAAGTACGGCACGCAACCGGGTCAGGACCGCAACCTCTACCTGCGCAGCGTCGCGCTGAACGGGGTCGATCTCGGCAACAGCGCAACACTCGCGACCGACGGCGACGCGACGTTCCGCATGCCCGGCGCGGCCAAGGACGTATCGGTCGGCACCGGGTCGCACGTGTTCAAGCTGCAGTTGAACGAGGATGCCTGGCAGGGCGACGCGCAGATGGCCGTGCTCGTGGACGGGGTGCAGGTGGGTGGCCCCATCACGATCACTGCGGACCGCACCAGCGGCCAGCTGCAGAACGTGTCGGTGTATGGTGATTTCGGGCCTGGCCAGCATCAGCTCACGGTGCGCTACCTGAACGACGCCTACGGCGGCTCGCCGCTGTCCGACCGGAACCTCCATGTCCAGAGCGTCGCCTACGACGGCGAAGACATCGGCGGTGCGCATGTCAGCCTGATGGACGCGGGCGATGGCGTGTTCAATGGCGGTACACCGTTGCCGCCGGAGCCTCCGCACGCTCCAGCGTCGCTGCCGGCCATCCAGCCCGTATCGACTGTTCCGGCGGCTCCTGCGAAAGCGGACATCGCGAGCCCCGTGGCCCCGCTCCACGTGGGCGCGAACGCAGACACGGGCCTTGTGCCCGTCGATGCCTACACACTGCCGCCCGGAGCCCACACGATCTCGGTGGGCGTCGGCAAGGCCTTCTCGACCATCGCTGGCGCCGTCAACGCGGCGAAGTCCGGTGACGTCATCCTGGTCGATGCGGGGACCTATACGAACGATTTCGTGGTGAACCACGTGTCGATCACGCTGGTCGCCGTCGGCGGCCGGGTGACGATGAACGCCACGGTGCCGCCGCCAAACTGGAAGGGCATCATCACGATGGAGGCCGACCTCAAGGTCGTCGGCTTCACCTTCCAAGGCGCACACATCCCCGACGAATACGGGCATAACGGCGCCGGCATCCGCATCGACACGGGCAGCCTCGTGCTGCAGAACTCGTCGTTCGACCACAATCAGAACGGCGTGCTGGGCGGCGGGCCGGGCGCGACGGTGACGATCGACCACTGCGTGTTCGACCAGAACGGCGGCAACGACGGAAACGGTGCCGGCAACATCCACAACATCTACCTCGGCAACCTCAATGCCGTGACCGTCACTAACTCGATATTCGAGAATGCGCAGATCGGGCACGAGTTCAAGAGCCGGGCGGTTAACAACACGCTGACCAACAACGTCTTTATCAGCGGCGTAGGCGTGGGCACCGGCAGCTACGACATCGACATCCCGAACGGCGGAAAGGCGGTGATCGAGAACAACACCATCATCAAGGGGCCGAACGCCGAGAACCGGAACATGGTGCATTTCGGTGGCGAGGGGATCCCGTATGCCGGGTCTTCCCTGACCGTCACGGGCAACCTGTTCGACAGCACGGCGGCGGGCGGCTACGCGGTGTTGAACGCGACGCCGGTGACGGCGAAGATTTCCGGCAACGTCTTCTCCGGCATCGACGCGGCGTCCATCGCGCAGGGGCCCTCGAGGATCAGCGGCAACCAGAACGGGGGCGGGGCTGCGTTCGGCGACGCCACGCTCGAGGGCCTAGTGCCGGGCAGCACGGTGTTCTTCACCGACGACGCGGACCATTCCCTCGCGTTGGACGGCAGGGTGCAGGCCGTGCAGGGCGGCGGCGGGCGGCTGACGCTCGACGTGATTGCGGGTGCCTGCCAGGTGATCGGCGGGTCCGGCGGCATAGACGTTCGCGAATCGGCCACGAGTGCTACGGCGCGAAACCAATACACGACGGCCGCCGGCTCCACGAACAGCCTACTGATGCGGGGTTGGGGGGGAGACCTGGTGCTGAGCCAGGGCAACGACACGATCAACACCGGGGACGGCAACAACTCCGGCCAGGTCCTCGGTACTGCCACGATCGTGGCGGGAGCGGGCTCGGAGACATGGTCGATCGACGGCACGGCCTCGATCGTCGGCGGGACGGGGAGCCTGTTCCTTTCGGTGGGTGCTGCCGGGAAACTGTCCGTGCGCGGCACCACGGCATTCTGGCAGGTCGGCTCCAACGGTGGCGCGATCGACTGGTCGGGCAGCAACGGGGGGAAAACGGTCTATGGCGCTGTGACCGGAGGCGCGGTCACGGCCTCCGTTTATGACGGGGTTGTCCATCTGGCGACGGCGGCCGGAGGGGCCGGCGCCGAGCTCTGGGTGGACCAGGGCGGTGCCGAAATCCGAAGCCTCGGCGCCGACACCATCCACGCCGGGTCCGGCGACATGACGATCCAGACGAGCGGCGCTGCGCGAATTTACGCCGGTACCGGCAAGCTCGACGTCGCGGCGCGCAGCAACGCCGAAGGGGCGATCCTCTACGGGAATGGTGGCACCGTAAGCATCGGAGGGGACGGCGGTAACATCACCTACTATGGCGGCGACAAGGCCAACACGGTCGACCTGCACGTCTCGAACCTTACCCTGGTCGGCGGCGCTGGGCGCATGACGGTCAACAACGGCGCCCGCACGACGATCGTTGGTGGCTCGGGCGGCCTCGTATTCAACGGCGAGAACTCGGGCGCCATGACGATCACTACGGCCGCCGGGTCAAAGAACACCCTGGTCGCGCCGGCGGACGTCACGATCCACAGCTTCGGCACGGACACGATCACCCATACCTGGGGTGGCAACTCGAGCTTCGACGTTCATGGCGACTCCACGCTGGAGTTGGCCAACGGCGGCATGACCGTCGATCTCTATGGCCATGACGTGGTGACGGCGCATGACGACGTTCTGAACGTCCGGGTGCATCGTGGCGCGATGGCCGACCTGCGCTTGTCGGGCTGGGAGGTGGTGAGCGTCGAGAGCGGGTCCAGCGTGTCCCTCGCCTATTCCGACACGCGCAACACGGTATTGAACTCCGGCAGCGTCGCGGTCGCGGGCGGTGCGGCCTCGCTGGCCTCGTCGGCCGACTCCGGGGTCGTCGCGAGCTTCAGCGAAGATGGGGTGAGCAGCGTCGTCCAGGCGTCCGGGCACGCGACGCTCCAGAGCCATGCGGCGGACACGATCCATATCTCCGCGGGCACGGTCGGTTTGTCGCTGTTCGGCAGCGGGGCGGAGGTTTGGGCGGGCGAGGCGGCGCTGAAGGTGAACGCGATCAGCCTGTCGGCCAACCGCTACACGCTGCACGGCGGCACGGGTCAGACGGCGGTGCACAATGACGGGACAATCCGGATGCGGTTCATCGGCGGGTCCGGCAGCGCGGTGCTGCAGGGCGGCGCGCAGGATGTTGTGGCTGGCAGCGGGGCCATCACGGCCACGCTGGACGGCGCGCTGTCATTCGTCGGCGGCGCGGGCACGGCCGACCTGTCGCTTTCGACCTGGGGCGGGTCGATCGCGCTGGCGTCCGGTGCGGCGCACGTGCGCGGTGCCAACTGGGGAAGCGCGATGTCGTTGCTGTTCCAGGGCAGCAAGGGCGGGCGTGACGTGATCGACAACTACCGCCCGGGCACCGACCACGCGTCGCTCGGCGCGGGCGTGAGCGTCATCAAGCAATCGGAGGTGGGTGCCGACGTGCGGCTGCTCCTGAGCAATGGCGGCGACGTGACGTTCACCGGGCTGGCCGGGCGGGGGTTCCACCTGGGGTAGGGGGCGGTTCGGCGCCGACCTGCCCGGTGATGCGGCCATACGCTTCCGGGCGGCGATGGGCGGCGAAGTTGAAGATCGTCGTGCGGCCCAGGGTGCATTGGTCGAGGTCGAGGTCGGCGGTGATGAGCTCGTCGTCCCAGCTGGTCGCCTGGGCCACGATCTCGCCTTGCGGGTTCACTATGATGCTGTTTCCGAACAGCTCGCAGCCATCCTCGGTGCCGGCCTTCGCGGTGGCGATGGCGAAGGTCGCGTTCTGGTAGGCCCCGGCCTGGATGCTGAGATGGCTGTGGAACACGCGGAGGTGCGGCGGCTCGAAACCGCGAGCATCCTGGTTGGTGCTCGGGGTGTTGTAGCCGAGCATGACGAGCTCGACCGCCTGCAGGCCTAGCACGCGCCATGCCTCGGGCCAGCGGCGGTCGTTGCAGATCATCAGCCCGGCGTTCACCTCGAGCCCGGCGAGCGGCGCCTGCACCACGGGGAAGCCCAGGTTGCCGACCTCGAAATAGCGTTTTTCCAGGTGCTGCACCTTGCGGTGGGGCGCGTAGTCGGCATGGCCGGGCAGGTGGACCTTCCGGTATTTGAGCAGAACCTCGCCCGTTGGGGCCACCAGGATCGCGGTGTTGAAGTGTCGGGGGCGGAGCTGGCCCGTCTCGTCCGGCTCGTGTGCGAGCTCCGCGTAGCCCAGGTGGAAGGCGATGCCCAGGCGGCGGGCGGCGTCGAACAGGGGGGCGGTGGCGTTGCCGGGCATGGCGCCCTCGAACCATTGGTCGGCCTCCGCGCGGTCGTCCAGATAGTGGCGGGGGAAGAAGGTGGTGAGCGCCAGCTCGGGGAAGACCACGAGTTGCACGCCGCGGGCATGGGCGCGCTCCATGAGGCGGACCATTCGGCCGACGGCGACCTCCCGGCCTTCGGCGCGCTGGATGGGGCCGAGCTGGGCGGCGGCGGCGGTGATGACGCGCATCAGACGCCGGGCGCCTTCTGGCCGCGCATGGGGCGGAAGCCCATGAGGGGAACGGCAGGGGTCTCCGGCGCCGTCACTTTCTGCACGGGCTGCACGGCGACGGCGGCTGCGGGCGCGTCCGGCGCGGCAGGCGGCTCCGGGCGGATCGAGGACGGCATGGCGGGCTCTGCCGGCACCGGGGTGGGCGCTAGGGTTGCGGGCGCGGGCGGCAGGGGGCTGTAGGCGACCGGAGGCAGGGTGAAGGGTCGCGACGGAAGCGGCTGGTAGATCACGCGCGGGGGCGGCGGCGCGACGCATGCGGCCAGGGTGGCGAGGAGGGCGAGGCAGCCGAGCCACCTGGCAGGCGCGGTCGATCGCCCGCCGCCCACCGTCATCGGGCGCGAGGCGCGGGCTTCCAGGCGAAGATGAGCCTGTTCCGTGGTGCCTCTGGATCGCTCCGCGTTCGGCTCGCGATGACGTTGACACCCATTGCTCATGCCGGCTCCTCGATGCCTGTCTGGCCAGTGATGGGGCCGTACCATTGTGGCCGGCGGTGGGCGGCGAAGTCGAACATCTTGGTGCGGCCTTGCGCGACGAGGTCGAGGTCGCAATCGGCCAGCAGCAGCTCGTCGCCCAGGGTGGACGCCTCGGCCACCACGCGGCCGTTCGGGTCGATGATGCACGACCCGCCGATAAGGCCCGAGCCATCCTCGTTCCCGGCCTTGGCGACGGCCACGGCCCACACGCTGTTCATGTAGGCGTTGGATTGCGCCACCAGGCGCGAGTGGAATGTGCGCAGCCCGGCATCCTCCGTGTCGCCGCCGTTCGGATCGTAGGCGGCGCTGTTGTAGCCGACCAACACCAGCTCGGCACCTTGCAGGGCCAGAACGCGCCAGGCCTCGGGCCAGCGGCGGTCGTTGCAGATGAGCATGCCGACGCGGGCGTCGAACGCGCGGAAGGTGGGGAAGCCGAGGTCGCCGTACTCGAAATACCGCTTCTCGAGCTGCTGGAACCGGGCACCGGGCCGGGGCTCGACGGAGCCGGGGAGGTGGATCTTGCGGTAGTGGCCGAGCCTTGTGCCGTCGGGGCCGACCAGGATCGCGCTGTTGAAGCGCTGCCCCGACGGCGTGCGTTCCGCGTAGCCCACGTAGAAGCCGATGCCGAGGGCGCGCGCGCGGTCGAACAGGGGCTGCACGGCCGGGTTGGGCATGGCGGGCTCGAAGCAGGCCTCGAGCTCGGCCCCCTCGAGCAGCCAGCGTGGGAAGAACGTGGTGAAGGCGAGCTCCGGAAACACCACGAGCTGCGCGCGCTGGGCGGCGGCGCCCTCGAGCAGCCCAAGCATGCGGGTGAGGATTGCGGTTCGGCTGTCGGCGCGTTGGTTCGGGCCCATCTGGGCGGCCGCGATGCGGAGGACCCTCATGCGCCGCGCCTCAGGAAGCGGCCTTGGCCAGGGTGGGCGAGCACCTGCGTGCCGTCCCAGATGGTCGTGCCGCGCAGCACCGTCTCGGCCACACGGGCGCGCATGCGGCGGCCGTGATACGGGGACCAGCGCATGGCCTCGCGGTCCTGGATGGCGGCCTCGTCGAACGTGTAGTCGGCGCGCTCCAGCACCAGCAGGTCCGCGTCCGCACCCAGGCGGATGGCGCCCTTGCGCGGGGCCAGGCCGTGCAGCTCGGCGGGGCGCTGGGCGCAGTAGAGGGCCATCAGCCCGGGCCCGAGGCCGCGCTCGTCCAGCAGGGTGAACATCAGCGGGGCAAAGCTTTGCAGCCCGGTCAGCCCGGCACCGCAGGCGAAGATGTCGGTGGACAGCTTGCGGTCCACCGGCCAGGGCGCGTGGTCCGTGCTGACGTTGCTGACCAGGCCCGCCTGCAGCCGCTCCCACACGGCCTCCACCTCGGCTGCGGTGCGGAAGGGCGGGTTGCACTTGCCGCGGCCGCCCAGGCGCACGAGGTCGTCCTCCGTCATGCAAAGGTATTGGATGCAGGCCTCCCCGGTCGCCTGCATGCCCATCGCCCGGAAGCTGGCCGCCAGGTCGAAGCCGCGGGCGAGGCTGGAGTGGGCGATATGCACGTGGGCTCCCGTCTGCAGCCCGATCTCGAAGATCTCGAGGTCCGCCAGCGTCTCGGCCAGCGGCGGGCGCGTGCGGGCGTGCATGATCGCGTGGGTCTGCCCCGCGGCCAGCGCGTCGGCCGTGAGGCGCTCAACCAGCTCCTGGTCCTCGTTGTGCACTGCCACCGGCAGGCCCGTGCGGGCGATGCGGGCGAAGGCCTGAACCATGGTGGGGTGGTCGATGCGCGGGAAACGGACGGCGTCGTATTCGTAGGTGCTGAGCTTGAAGGCGGTGATGCCGCCCGCCGCGAGCTCCTCGATGGCGTCGAGCCCGCCCGTCTTCCGGATGGTGCCGTAGAGGGCGACGTCGACATGGGCCGTGCGGTCCACCCAGCCGATCTTCTCCTCGAGGATGGCAGCGGAGTGGGTGCTTTGCGGCACGTCGTAGGGCATGTCGACGCAGGTGGTGACGCCGCCCGCGGCAGCGCTTCGGGTGCTGCCCTCGATGCCAGGGAAGCCGATGGAGCTGCCGGTGTGCATGTGGCCGTCGACGAGGCCGGGGAGGATGAAGCGGCCGGTGTGGTCGACGATGTCGGCAGCCGGCGGGGGCGCGCCTTGGCCGATGGCGGCGATCGTTTCGCCGCGGATGGCCACCCAACCGTTGCGGAGCGTGCCGGACGGGGTCACCACGTCGCCGAGAAAGGCGCGGTCGAAGGGGAGGGGGTCTGGCACGGCGTGATCCTCGGGCGTGGCCCGGCGACTATCCCCAAGCCCCGTGCCGGGCACAAGCCGGGCGGAGTGGGGCCGGCCGCAGTTGCCCAAGCCGTGCTGCGACCGTATGAGCGGGCCGCATAGTCCTGGGAGCCAAGCGCATGCAGTTGCACGACGTCCGTGTCCATCCGTCGAAGGCGAAGCTCGCGCGGGAAGACCAGTTGGCCTGGAAGATCGCCGAGGTGGCGGCGGATCCTGTCGCGGTGCCGGACGAGACGGCGGAGATGATCGGCAACCGCATCATCGACAATGCGGCCGTGGCGATCGCGAGCGTGAACCGGCACCCCTGCATGAGCGCCCGGGACATGGCGCTGGCGCACCCGGCGGCACCCGGGCGGACGGGGGCCACCGTGTTCGGCATGGAGCCCGGCGTGCGCGTGAGCCCGGAATGGGCGGCCTGGGCCAACGGCACGGCGGTGCGCGAGCTGGACATGCACGACACCTTCCTTGCCGCCGACTACAGCCACCCCGGCGACAACATCCCGCCGATCCTGGCCGTGGGCCAGCAGCTCGGGATGGATGGCGCGGCGCTCCTGCGGGGCCTCGCCACAGGCTACGAGATCCACATCGACCTGGTGCGCGCCATCTGCCTGCACGAGCACAAGATCGACCACATCGCCCATTTGTGCCCGGCGCAGGCAGCGGGCATCGGGACCATGCTCGGGCTCGACACGGCTACCCTCTACCAGGCGGTGCAGCAGGCCGTGCACGTGAGCTTCACGACGCGCCAGAGCCGCAAGGGCGAGATCAGCTCCTGGAAGGCCTACGCGCCCGCCCATGCCGGCAAGCTCGCCATCGAGGCGGTCGACCGCGTGATGCGCGGCGAGGGCGCGCCGAGCCCGATCTACGAGGGCGAGGACAGCGTGATCGCCTGGATGCTCGACGGGCCGCAGGCGCACTACCAGGTGCCGCTGCCCGGGCGCGGCGAGGCCAAGCGGGCGATCATGGACAGCTACACGAAGGAGCACTCGGCCGAGTATCAGAGCCAGGCGCTGATCGATCTCGCCTTCCGCATGGGCAGGAAGGTCGGCAACTGGGACGAGGTGGCCGAGGTGGTCATCGAGACGAGCCACCACACGCACTACGTCATCGGCACCGGCGCCAACGACCCACAGAAGATGGACCCGCATGCGAGCCGGGAGACGCTGGACCACAGCATCATGTTCATCGTGGCTGTGGCCCTACAGGACGGCGAGTGGCACCACGTGCGCAGCTATGCGCCCGAGCGGGCGCAGCGGGAGGACACGGTGCGGCTGTGGCACAAGATCCGTACCGAGGAGCATGCGGGCTGGACCGAGCGTTACCATGCGAAGGACCACGCCAAGCTGGCGTTCGGCGGGCGCATCCGCATTCGGTTGAAGGACGGCACAGAGGTCGCCGACGAGATGGCCGTGGCCAACGCGCACCCGATGGGCGCAACACCGTGGACGCGGCCGGCCTACGTGAAGAAGTTCCGCACCATGACGGAGGGGCTGATCGCGGCCGAGGAGGCGCAGCGCTTCCTGGACGCGGTGGAGGCGCTGCCGAGCTTGAAGGCCGGCGAGCTGCACCGGCTGCACGTGGCGATGCCGGCCGGCACGGTGCAGGCGGGCGCGAAAGGCATCTTCTGACAATGGATTTTTTGGGGAGGGCGGGCCGATGAGCGGAACGAACGAGCCGGCCAAGAAGGCGAAGAAGGGCGTGGGCCTCGCGGGCGTCACGGCGGGCAACACGGCGCTTTGCACGGTGGGGCACTCGGGCAACGACCTGCACTATCGCGGGTACGACATCCTGGACGTGGCCGAGCAGTGCGAGTTCGAGGAGATCGCCCACCTGCTCGTCCATGGCGCGCTGCCGAACGCCGCACAGCTGGCGGCCTACAAGCTGAAGCTGCGGGCGATGCGGGGGCTGCCGCGCATCGTCCAGGACGTGCTCGAGGCCCTGCCGGCGAACACGCACCCGATGGACGTGATGCGCACGGGCATCAGCGCGCTGGGCTGCGCGCTGCCGGAGAAGGAAGGGCATGCGGCGCCCGGCGCGAGGGACGTGGCAGACCGCATCATGGCGTGCGGCGGGTCCATGCTGCTGTATTGGTATCACTGGTCCCATAATGGCCGGATGATCGACGTCGAGACGGACGACGACAGCATCGGCGGGCATTTCCTGCACCTGTTGCACGGGGTGCCGCCGCCAGAGGACTGGGTGCGGGCCATGCACACGAGCCTGATCCTGTATGCGGAGCACGAGTTCAACGCGAGCACCTTCACCGCGCGCGTCATCGCGGGCACCGGGGCCGACATGCACTCGGCGATCGTGGGCGGCATCGGGGCGCTTCGGGGGCCGAAGCACGGCGGCGCCAACGAGGTCGCGCTCGAGATCCAGAGCCGCTACGCGACGCCGGACGAGGCCGAGGCGGACATCACGGCGCGGGTTGCGGCCAAGGAGGTCATTATCGGGTTCGGGCACGCCGTCTACACCGTCGCAGACCCGCGGAACGTGGTGATCAAGGCTGTTGCACGGCGGTTGTCCGAGCAGGCGGGCGACACCAACCTGTGGGCGATCGCGGACCGGATCGAGCGCACGATGGGCGAGCTGAAATCCATGTTCGCGAACCTCGACTGGTTCAGCGCGGTGGCCTACAGCCAGATGCGAATCCCCGTCTCGATGTTCACGCCGATCTTCGTGATCAGCCGGACGAGCGGGTGGGGCGCACACGTGATCGAGCAGCGGATCGACAACAAGCTGATCCGCCCGGCGGCGAATTACGTGGGGCCGGAGGACAGGGCGTTCGTCCCGATCGGGCAGCGTTAGGGCTCGACCGGTCGCGACTTGGGCCAGGTGGGGCCGTGCGTAAGAAAAACGCGCCGGCTTCATTGCTTCTTTTGCTGGTTTTGATTGACAGGCAGGCCCGCGCCGCGCGAGTGCGGATTGGGTGTGCACGTCAACGATTCGCACGGCAACGGGCCGGCGACCGCCGTGCGCCCACAGGCGATGCGACGTCCGATGCGACTCAGTGTTCCAGGGCCGGCAATTTGTTTCGAGACCGGCCCGACTGCGCCGCGCGGCACGCGCCGACTGGCATGCGTGCACGACCGTAGAAGGAGGACAGCAACGTGACCGACGAGAGCAAGACGAAGCGGGCCCAGGCGGCGGCGGCAATGGCCGTGACCCCACGTGCGGCGACGAAGGCGAACGGGGCGAAGGCGCCGCCCGCGAAGGCTGCGGCTCCGAAGGCTGCGGCTCCGAAGGCTGCGGCTCCGAAGGCTGGGGCTCCGAAGGCTGGGGCTCCGAAGGCGACCGCGAAGGCGGCGGCCAAGGCTCCGGCGAAGGCTGCTGCGGCCAAGGCGCCGGCCAAGGCTGCTCCGGCGAAGGCCGCTGCGGCGAAGCCGGCTGCCAAGGCGGCCGCCTCCAAGGCGCCGGCAAAGTCCGCCGCTAAGGCTGCTCCTGCAAAGGCCGCGGCTAAAGCTGCCCCTGCAAAGGCCGCAGCAAAGGCTACCCCCGCGAAGGCCGCCCCCGCGAAGGCCGCCTCTGCCAAGGCTGCGCCGAAGGCCGCTGCGAAGGCCGCTCCCGCATCGAAGCCCGCCGTGAAGGCAGCACCGAAGAAGGCTGCGGCTAAGGAAGCGGCGCCTGCCGCGTCGGCGGCCGAGAAGTCGGAAGCCGCGCACACGATGAAGGAAGCGAAGTCCCCGGCGGCCCGGAGCGCTGCAGCCAAGAAGCTGGGCGCGACCGGGGCGGCGAAGCCGAAGAAAGGCAGTGCCGCCTCGACCGGCTCGGCCAGCTAGCCCACCCAGGCTGCGGGCCAGCCGGGCCTCGCGTGCCGCCGTCTCGATCCGCTTCGTTCGAGACGGTTGCGAGGCCCTCAGCAGACCAGCCCGCACCGCGAGGTGCGGGTGCTTGCCACCCGGGTGCGCGATGAGACTTGGACTGGCCGGGATCGTCGTTGTGCTGCTTGGCCATGCCGCCGCGGCGCAGTCGGTGTTCGGAGACTATGAGGTCAAGATCCTCGATTGGGGCTTCTCGAACCGGCGCATCATCGGGCGTGCCCCGGCCCCTGGCACGGCGTCTGGCGTGATGAACAGGGTCGATCCGGCCGACCAGACGCCGCTGCGCAGGGCCGAAGCGATCGAGGTTTGCCTGGGCACGCAGATCGGCGTGGTTCATCGGCTCGAGCGCCTGGGCGACACTGCCCTGGTGCCGGGCCTGCCGGGCTGGCTCAGCGTCCCGATCGAGTCGGAGTGGACCCATCCGCCCACCACGCCGCCGGGTGGACGCGCCACCACGGTGGAGCGGACGCCGAACGCCGCGACGCGGGAGCCACGCTACAGCGGGTGGACGTTCGAGCACCCGTATGAGCTTGTGCCGGGTCGGTGGACCCTCACGCTCCGCGATGGCGAGCGGGTGCTGGACTGGAAAGGCTTCGACGTTTCGATCTCGCCGGACTGCGAGCGGCCGGTGAGTTGACCGTTTCAGCGGCGCAGCCGCTCCAGCGCTGCTCGGACCGCCCCGCCGCTCGCCTCGAGCGCGGCCTGGGCCATCTCGGACGAGACGCCCTCCAGCTCGCACAGCATCTGCACGGCGCGGGTCCGGAGCTTGTCGTTGCTGGCCTGCATGTCCAGCATTCGGCCCCGGTGCACCCGGCCGAGCCGCATCATGAGCAGCGTGCTGAACAGGTTGAGCGCCGCCTTCTGCGCGGTGCCGGCCCCCATGCGGGTGGAGCCGGCGACCGGCTCGGCGCCCGTGGCGAGCAGGATCGGGTGTTCGGCGGCTTGCAGCAGCCTCGAGTCCGGGTTGTTTGCGATGCCGATCGTGAGCGCCCCGTGGTTGCGTGCGGTGGCCATGGCGGCGGCCGTGTAGGGCGTGCGCCCGCTGGCGGCGACAGCCACGAGGACGTCTCCGGGGCCGAGTGTGGCGATGTCGGCGCGGGCCGCGGCCTCATCGTCCTCGGCACCCTCCACGGCCTGCAGCAACGCGCCTGCGCCGCCGGCGATGCAGAGCAGCAGGCGCGCACGGGGCCAGCCGAACGTGGGGGGCAGCTCCGCGCCGTCCTGCACGGCGATCCGTCCGGAGGTGCCGGCGCCGGCATAGGCCAGCACGCCCACCTCCTGAAGCCTGGCCGCCGCCGCCTCCGCCGCGCCCTCGATCGAGGGCAGGGTCGCACGGACGGCGGCAACCGCACTCAGCTGGTTGTCGTGCAGCGCCGCGAGGATGGTGGCCGCGGGCCAGGTTTCGATCGTCGCATATCGGGGCGACGCGCCTTCGGTCCCGTCAGACATCCAGGTCGGCGGCCGTGCTCGCATTGTCCTGGATGAACTGGAAGCGCAGCTCGGGGCGGCGGCCCATCAGCTCCTCCACGCGCAGATCCGTCCGCGCCCGGTCGTCGACCGCGTCCCGCTTCGGCACGCACACCTTCAGAAGAACACGGCGCTTCGGGTCCATCGTGGTCTCCTTCAGCGCCGCCGCCGGCATCTCGCCGAGGCCCTTGAAGCGGCTCACCTCCACCTTCGTGCCCTGCTTGAAGCTCGTGCGGATCAGCTTGTCCTTCTCGGCATCGTCCATGGCGTAGATCGACTTCGCGCCCTGGGTGATGCGGTAGAGCGGTGGCTGGGCGAGGTAGAGGTGCCCGGCCTCCACCAGGCGCGGCAGCGAGCGGTAGAAGAACGTCATGAGCAGGCTTGCGATATGCGCGCCGTCCACGTCGGCGTCGGTCATGATGATGACGCGGCCGTAGCGCAGGCGGCTCGCGTCGAAGCGGTCCCCGGTCCCACAGCCGAGTGCCTCGAGCAGGTCCTTCAACTCCTGGTTCTGGCTCAGCTTGTCGGCGCTGGCGCTGGCCACGTTCAGGATCTTGCCCCGCAGCGGCAGGACGGCCTGCGTCTCGCGGTTGCGGGCCTGCTTGGCGCTGCCGCCAGCGCTGTCGCCCTCCACGAGGAAGATCTCGGTGTCGTCCCGGCTTTCCCGCGAGCAATCCGCCAGCTTGCCGGGCAGGCGCAGACGGCGCGTCGCGGTCTTGCGGCCGACATCCTTGTTGTCTTTCCGGCGCAGGCGCTCCTCGGCGCGCTCCACCACGAAGGCAAGCAGGGCGTCGGCCTGGGCCGGGTCGCCGGCGAGCCAGTGGTCGAAGCGGTCCCGCATGGCCTGCTCCACGAGGCGCGCGGCCTCGGGGCTGGTCAGCTTCTCCTTGGTCTGGCCCTGGAACTGAGGCTCGCGCACGAAGGCGGAGAGCTTGGCCGCCATCTGGCCCATGACGTCGTCGGCCGTGATCTGCGCTATCTTGCGCCCGCGTTGCTCGCCCCAGTTGCGCAACCCTTTCAGCAGTGCGGCGCGGAAGCCTTGTTCGTGGGTGCCGCCTTGCGGTGTGGGCACCGTGTTGCAGTACGAATGGACGAAACCCTCGCCTTCCAGCACCCAGGCCAGCGCCCATTCCGCGCGCCCACCGGCCAGCCCGGCGGCCGGGCCGGATGCGTTGGGCGCCAGCTCGACGTCGCCGGCCCAGATGCCCGGGAGCGCGAGGGCAGCGTCGCCCAGGTCGTCGGCGAGGCTGTCCCGCAGGCCGCCCGGGAAGTGCAGCACCGCCTCGGGCGGGACCTCGGTTCCTCGGACGAGCTGCTCGTCGCAGCGCCAGCGGATGCGGACGCCGCGGAACAGATAGGCCTTGGAGCGGCAGAGGCGGTAAAGCCGGGCCGGGCTGAATGCGTGGGCGCCGAAGATCTCCGGGTCCGGATGGAAGCGGATCGTGGTGCCGCGGCGGTTCTGTGTGGCGCCGGCGTTGACGAGCTTCGTTGTGGGCTTGCCCCGGGCATAGCTCTGTCGCCAGAGCGCCCGGTCCCGCGCGACCTCAACCTGCATCTCGTCCGACAGCGCGTTCACCACCGAACTGCCCACGCCGTGCAGGCCACCCGAGGTGGCGTAGGCCTTGCCGCCGAACTTCCCGCCCGAATGTAGCGTGGTGAGGATCACCTCGAGGGCGCTGAGTGTCTTGAACTTGGGGTGCGGATCGACCGGGATGCCGCGGCCATTGTCCCCGATCGTCAACCAGTTGCCGGGCTCGAGCGTCACGTCGATCGTGCTCGCGTGCCCGGCGACTGCCTCATCCATCGAGTTGTCGAGGATCTCGGCGGCCAGGTGGTGCAACGCGCCCTCGTCCGTGCCGCCCACATACATGCCTGGGCGGCGACGGACGGGTTCGAGCCCCTCGAGAACCTCGATGTCCTGGGCAGTGTAGGCCTCGGCCGTCGAGGCGCGGCTGAGGAGATCGTTCATGGTGTGTTCTCAGTCATACCCCCACGCTAGCCGCGCGGGGGGAGTCGGGCAAGCGAGTGATCAGACCTTCACCTTGCCGCCGTCCTGCGGGAAGCTGCTGGGCTCCTGTACATGCGCCTCGAGGAACCAGAGCTGCTTGTCGATGCCGCGCGAGACTTCGGTCAGCAGGTCCGAGGTGCCCACGTCCCCCGCGTCGTCCGTGTCGTCGATGTTCTTGCGGACGGCGTTGGCGAACATCGAGTAGCGCTCGATGAGGGCGTGGATGTGGTCGTTTACGCGATAGATGTCGGTCGGGTAGGTCGGCAGCTTCGTCTCGCGGTTCACTTCCTGAACGGTGCCGCGGGCCGTGCCGCCGAGCTGGGTGATGCGCTCCGCCATCATGTCGTTCCACTCGTCCTGCTCGGTGCGGAAGCCGTCGAGCATGGTGTGGACGCCGATGAATTGCGGGCCCTTCAGGTTCCAGTGCGCTTGCTTGGTCACGAGGGCGAGGTCGATGCCGTCTGCCAGGCGCGCCTGCAGGCACTCCATGGAAGCCGCCTTCGCGTTGCTCTTGGTGTCGTTGCTGGTCTGATGCAGGTAGGCGCCCTTGACCTGGTCGGGGATCTTTTCGGGGCTCGAAGCCATGGCGTTGTTCCTCTCGCGGTTCTGCGAGGTCGAACGCATGACGCTGCCAGCCGTTGCATGTTCCCTACGCGGGGTGGCCGTGCGCGGGGTCCACCGCGAGGTAGCGACGGGGCAGCGGCGAGTCGGGGTCGTGGAACTCGGCCGCGAGGGCCAGCACGGCGCGGTCCTCGTCGGACAGGCGGACGGCCTCGCGCAGGTGGTCGGTCCAGTCCTGCATGGCCCAGGCCTCGAACCAGCCTTCGGGATGCGCCACGTCTTCATAGACATGCCACTCGATTGCGCCCGACCGGCCGCGCACGCGTTGGACATTGGCCATGACGGCGAGGAACCGGTCCCGCTTGGCCGGTATCACGCGGTAGCGGACCGTCTCGAGGATGCGGGCGCGGGAGCGGTGGAGGGCATCGGCGAGCTCCGGGGCGGGCGCTTCGGGCAGCGGCGGTGTCGGCGCGTCGGGCACGCGCCCGGGCGGCGCGGGCGGCGTGTCCAGCGAGTAGCGGCGCACCAGCAGCGCGAGGGCGGCGGCGCAGAAGGCGGCGATGGCCATGGTGCGCTGCAGGCCGACCGTGGCACCCAGCCAGCCCCAGAGCAGCGATCCGACGGCGAGCGCCCCGTTGAAGGCGAGCTGGTAGATTGCCAGAGCCCGGGCCCGCACCCAGGGTGGTGCGACGAGCTGGGCCGCCGCCTGAGCCGTGCTGGCCGCCGCCACCCAGCCGAGCCCGAACAGCACCATGCCGAGCGCCACGGGAAACCAGTGGTGCGTGGCGGCAACCAGGCCCATGCCGGCGCAGCTGAACAGGCTCGAGCCCAACACGATCGAGCTGCGCGATGCCCGGCCCCGCAGCTGCGGCAGGAGCATGCCGGCCGTGACGCCGCCCACGCCCATCAGCCCCAGCAACAGACCGAAGCTGCCCGCGCCCAGCCCGAGCTGTATGCGCACGATGAGCGGCAGCAGGGCCCAGATGGCGGCCGAGGGCAGGAAGTATGCGACCGCCCGCACCATGGCCGCCTGCATGGCCGGGGTGTAGCGCACGAAGCGCATGCCGTTGCTCATGGCGGCCACCAGGCGTTCCCGCGGCAGCGGGTTCTGCCGCGTGGTCCGCCGCCAGCGCACCAGCACGGCGATGCCCACCACGAAGGACACCGCATAGAGCATGAACGCGAGCGCCGGGCCGCCGAACAGCACGAGCACGCCGCCGATCGCCGGCCCCACGGCGCGGGCCAGGTTGAAGCCGATGCCGTTCAGCGCGATGGCCTGCACCAGGTCCCGCCGGGGCACCACCTCCGGCACCGTCGCACCCCAGGCGGGCTGATACATGGCCGAGCCGATGCCGATCGCAAAGGTGAGGGCGATCAGCCCGGCCGCGTCGATGTGCCCGGTATAGGTGAGCACCGTCAGGAGCACGGCGGCCGCCATGGTCCATATCTGCGTTGCGATGAGGTAGAGCCGGCGGTCCACGATGTCCGCCAGGGCGCCTGCGGGCAGCGCCAGCAGCATGGTCGGCACGATCGTCGCCGCCTGCACCAGGCTCACGCTGATGGCGTTGGGCGAGAGCGTGGTCATGAGCCAGCCGGCCCCGGTGTTCTGCATCCAGGTGCCCAGCGCCGTGACCACGTTCGCCGTCCAGAGTGCCCGGAAGACCTTGTGGCGCAGGGGCACGAGGGCTGCCGGGGTGAACACCCGTCAGCGCCCCGGCGTTGCGGCTGGGTAGAAGGTGGCCGGCACGCCGGCGAGGAGGGTGATGCGAACCTCCGGCCCCGCCATGAGCGGCCGGGCGCCCATGCCCCACTCGCCGCGGACGATCAGCGTGCTCGCGCGGAACACGCCCGGGCTCGGGGTAAGCTCGAACGAGATCGGCCTGGTGGTCCCGTGCAGCGTGAGCGTGCCCTCGAGGCGGCCCTTGTCGCAGGCGCCTTCCAGCTGCACGTCGGGGAAGCGCTGCACGTCCAGCAGGTCCGGGCCGAGCGCATCCTCGGTCATGGCCTGGTTGGGCATGGCTAGGCTGGAGGCCTCGGCCTGGAGCGTGACCGTGCAGTACGCCGGGTTGGACGCGTTCAGCGCGAGGAAGCCCTGGAAGCGGGTGAACCGGCCCTCGATGGGCACGATCCCGAGGCCAAACGCGCGGAGGGTGACGGCGGCGGGCCCGGGGGTGAGGCGAAACCGCGTCTCGGCATGGAGGGGGGTGGCGAGCAGCAGCAGGAGCGAGGCGCAGGCCAGGCGGGCGTTCGGCATCGCTTCCTTCTTCTCCCGTCCTGCACCAGATTGCCCGCCAGCTATAGGGAGATCGGTATGAACTTGAAAGGCAAGGCGGCCCTCGTCACGGGCTCGACGAGCGGCATCGGCCTCGGGATCGCGCGGGCGCTGGCGGGGGCTGGGGCGGACGTCATGCTGAACGGGTTCGGGAGCGCGGAGATGGTCGCCGGGCTCGTGGCCGAACTGGGCGCAGACGGCGCGCGGGTGCAGCACGATGGCGCGGACCTGATGGCCGGCGACGCGGTGCGCGGCCTGGTGGCGCGGACGGAGGCGGCGTTCGCGCGCCTCGACATCCTGGTGAACAATGCCGGCATCCAGCACACGGCCACGATCGAGGACTTTCCCTCGGAGCGGTGGGATGCGGTGCTGGCGCTGAACCTGTCGGCGCCGTTCCACGCGCTGGCGGCAGCCATCCCGGGGATGACCGGTCGCGGCTGGGGCCGGGTGATCAACATCGCAAGTGCGCATGGGCTGGTGGGGAGTGCATCGAAGTCGGCCTACGTGGCGGCCAAGCACGGGCTGGTCGGGCTGACGAAGGTGGCGGCGATCGAGCTTGCGAATACTGGCGTGACCGTCAACGCGATCTGCCCCGGCTGGGTGCTGACGCCGCTGGTGGAGGCGCAGATCGAGCGGCGGGCCCAGACGGCGGGGCAGGACGTGGCTGCGGCCCGGCACGCGTTGCTGAAGGAGAAGCAGCCGATGGGGGAGTTCACCACGCCCGAGGGGATCGCCGGGCTCGTGCTGTTCTTGTGCAGCGACGCGGCGCGAACGATGACCGGCGGGCCAATCTCCATCGATGGCGGCTGGACGGCGCAATAGCGCGGGTTTCCCAAGCCGTGCGGGCGGGCTAGGTGTTGGGCGTGGGCCCGGAGTGCGTTCGGTTGGAGGCGTTCGTTTGGCTGTGATCGTAACGGGAGCGGCGGGGTTCGTCGGCTTCCACGTGGCGCAGGCCCTGCTGGACCAGGGCGAGGCGGTGATCGGGATCGACAACCTGAACCCGTACTACGACGTGCGGCTCAAGCACGGGCGGCTCGCGCGACTCGAGGGGCGGCCCGGGTTCGCCTTCCACGCCATGGACATCGCCGACAAGGAGGCGATGCTCGCGCTGTTCGAGGGCAGCGGCGCCACGCGCGTGGTGCACCTGGCTGCGCAGGCGGGGGTCCGCCACTCGATGGTCGATCCTTGGGCCTACGTGTCGTCGAACGTGATGGGGCACGTGACGGTGCTGGAGGCGGCGCGGCGGCTGCCGAGGCTGGACCACCTGGTGTATGCGAGTTCGTCCAGCGTCTATGGCGGCAACACCGAGCTGCCGTTTGCCGAGAGCCAGGCGGTCGACACGCCGGTATCGTTGTATGCTGCCACGAAGCGGGCAGACGAGCTGATCGCGCATGCCTACTGGCATCTTTATGGGATGCCGATGACGGGGCTGCGCTTCTTTACCGTGTATGGCCCGTGGGGGCGGCCCGACATGGCGTATTTCAGCTTTGCCGAGGCCATCCTCGAGGGCAAGCCGATCACCCTCTACGAGGGCGGGACATTGAAGCGGGATTTCACCTACATCGACGACATCGTTGCTGGGGTGCTCGCCTGCCTCGCGCGGGCGCCGGAGCCGGGACAGAAGCCACCCGTGTTCAACATCGGCAACAACCGGGGCGAGCTGGTCTCGGAGCTGGTCGCGTTGCTGGAGACAGGCCTCGGGCGGCGCGCGGTGGTACACACGGCGCCCCGGCCGGTGGCGGATGTGGCCGAGACGTGCGCACACCTCGGCGCCATTGGTGCCTGGGCGGGCTACGCGCCGACGACCACGCTGCAGGAGGGCATCCCGCGCTTCGTGGACTGGTTCCTGGCCTACAAGGAAGCGACGCGGGCCGGCACGAACGCCTGACCGGCCCGTTCCCGCTCAGTCGGCGATCGGCAGCCCCGGCAGAACCTTGTCGAGCGTGATCGGTAGGTCCCGCACGCGCACCCCGGTTGCGTTGAACACCGCGTTGGCAATGGCGGCGGCCACGCCCACGATGCCGATCTCGCCCACGCCCTTCGTGCCCATCGCGTTGACCTTGTCGTCGTGCTCCTCGACGAACAGCGCCTCGATCACGGGCACGTCGGCCTGGACGGGGACGTGGTACTCGCCCAGATCCCGGTTGACCCACTGGCCCCAGCGTGGGTCCATGACGGTCTCTTCCGTGAGGGCCTGGCCGATGCCCATCGTAAGGCCGCCCAGCACCTGGGATGTAGCAGTGCGCGGGTTCATGACGCGGCCCACGCCGAAGGCGCCGAGCAGGCGGCGTATGCGGACCTCGCCCGTGTCCATGTCCACACCCACCTCGGCGAACTGCGCGCCGAAGCTGTGCATGGAGTAGTGCTCCTTTGCGTCACTCGGCTTGTAGTCGTAGCTCTCCACGACCGCCCCGCCACGGCCGAGAAGGGCGACGAGGCTCTCGCCCGCGTCCGGATCCGTCCGGCGCTGCACGCGCCCGGCGTCGAACACCAGGTCGTCATCGTTCACGCCTCGCAGCGGCCCGGCTTCCCGTGCGCGCTCCACCACGCGCGCACGCACGGCCTCGGCGGCCCCGGTGAGGGCGCTGCCGAAGCTCGAGAGGCCGAAGGAGCCGCCGGAGCCGCTCGTCATGGGCAGGTCGCTGTCCCCGATCTCGACCGTGACAGCCTCCTCCTCGATGCCCAGCGCGGCGGCGGCGATTTGGCGAAGCACGGTGTAGGTGCCCTGCCCGATGTCGGTCGCCGCGAGCTGGACGAGGGCGGTGCCGTCCGGGTTGAGCGTGAGCTTGGCGGAGGCCGGCATGCCGAGCACCGGGTAACTGGCAGCGGCCACGCCCATGCCCACCAGCGTCCGGCCATGGCGGTTGGCGCCCGGTGCCTTGCGGCCGGACCAGCCGAACTTGGCCGCCCCCTGCTCGAGGCAGGCGCGGAGCGAGCGGGTGGACCAGGGGAGCTTCGTCTCCGGGTCGATCGGCGGCTCGTTGGCGAGGCGCAGTGCGATCGGGTCCATGCCGAGCGCCACGGCCAGCTCGTCCATGGCGGATTCGAGCGCGAAGCTGCCCGGGGCCTCACCGGGTGCCCGCATCCAGGCCGGGGTGGGCATGTTGAGGCGGACGACGCGGTGCGTCGTGCGGCGGTTCGGGGCCTCGTACATCAGGCGGGACAGGATGCCGGATTGCTCGACGAACTCGTCGTGCGTGGAGGTCTGCAACAGGTTGTCGTGGGCCAGCGCCACCAGCTTGCCGTCCTGACCTGCGGCGAGGCGGACGCGTTGCTCGGTGCGGCTGCGGTGGCCGTGGCCGTTGAAGGTGTGCTGGCGGCTGAGCGCCACCTTCACCGGGCGGCCTGTCACCTTGGCGCCGATGGCGGCGAGCATGTTGTGCGGGTGGATGCCGTATTTGGAGCCGAAGCCGCCGCCCACGTAACGGCTGACGATCCGCACGTCCTTCGGCTGCAGCTTGAAGGTGTTGGCGATGGCGACGGCGCAGGCCGACGGGCCCTGGTTGCAGTCATGGATGGTCAACCGGCCGTCCTGCCATTCGGCCACCGCGGCGTGCGGCTCCATGGCGGCGTTGTGCTCGTAGGGCGTGTCGTAGGTGGCGTCGACCTTGACGGGTGCCGCGGCGAAGGCGGCATCGAACGTGCCTTCGTCGCTGTCGGCCTCGTAGCCGCCGTTCACATGTGCCGGGGCATAGGCCTGGTCCGCGCCGAAATTCAGCGCGTCGTGGCCGCCCTCGATCTCGACCTCGACCCGGAAGGCGGCGTCGCGTGCCGTCTCGTAGCTGTCGGCCACCACGAGGGCCACGAAGTGGCCGTGGAACAGGATGCGGTCGGTGGCCAGCATGGGCTTGGCGCCCATGATCTTGGCCATCGCGTCGTCGCTCTCGGCGAAAGGCTCCTGCTCGGGCGCCGTCTCGTGCGTGATGACGGCGACCACGCCCGGCATGGCGCGGGCCGCGTCGGCGTGGATTGCCACGATGCGGCCCGAGGCGGCGTGGGACTGCACGGGCACGCCGTGGAGCATGCCGGGCAGCATGTACTCGGCAGCGTAGCGGGCTTGGCCATGGACCTTGGGCGGGCCGTCGGCCCGGGGCGAGGAAAGGCCGATATGGCCGCCGCGGTTGTCGGCGATGAACGTGGCGATGGTCATGCGATGTCTCCGGCGAGTTCGCTTAGCGTGCGCGCGATGACGCGGCGGGCGAGCGGGATCTTGAAGTCGTTGGTGCCGCAGCCCCGGGCCGGCGCGAGCTCGGCATCCGCTGCGGCGATGAAGCTGGCCTGGGTTGCAGGCTGGCCGAGCAGCGCCGCCTCCGCGGTCCGGGCGCGCCAGGGTTTGTGCGCGACGCCGCCGAGGGCGATCCGCACGCTGGCAACCCGGCCGCCCTCGACGTGCAGGATGGCGGCGACCGAGACGAGCGCGAACGCATAGGACGCACGGTCCCGCACCTTGCGGTAGCGCATGCGGCCCGGCGGCGGCGCGGGCAGGGCGAGGGCGGTGATCAGCTCCCCGGGCTCGAGCGTGTTGTCGGCCTCGGGCGTGTCGCCAGGCAGCCGATGGAAAGCGTCGAAGGCGATGGTGCGGGGGCCGTTCGGGCCCTGCACGTGGACGGTGGCGTCCAGCGCCTGAAGGGCGACGGCCATGTCGCCGGGGTAGGTGGCGATGCAATGCTCGGAGGCGCCCAGGATCGCGTGGATGCGCGCATGGCCACCGATGGCGCCGCAACCGGAGCCCGGCTCGCGCTTGTTGCAGGGGCGGGCCGTGTCGTAGAAATACCCGCAGCGCGTGCGCTGGAGCAGGTTCCCGCCGGTGCTCGCCTTGTTGCGGAGCTGCCCTGAAGCGCCGGCCAGGATGGCCTCGGCCAGCACGGCATAACGGGCTCGCACGGCCGGGTCGGCGGCGAGCTGCGTGTTGGGCACCATCGCGCCCACACGCAGGCCCCCTTCATGCGGCTCGATGTCGCCGAGCTCGAGGCGGGAGATGTCCACCAGGTGCGCGGGGGTCTCGAGCTGCAGCTTCATCAGGTCGAGCAAGTTCGTGCCGCCGGCGATGTATCGCGTGCCGGGCTGGCGGGCGAAGGCGGCGATGGCGGCCTCGGGCGAGTTCGGGCGCTCGTAGGTGAAGGGCTGCATCAGGCGGCTCCGGCGGCCATGACGGCCTCCACGATGTGCGGGTAGGCGCCGCAGCGGCAAAGGTTGCCGCTCATGCGCTCGCGGACCTCGAGTTCGGTCAGCGCGGGTGCGGCTGCCACGTCCTCGGCGGCGACGCTCGGGATGCCCGCGCGCAGCTCGGCCAGCATGCCGGCGGCCGACATGATCTGCCCGGGCGTGCAGTAGCCGCACTGGAAGGCGTCGTGCGCGATGAACGCGGACTGGATCGGGTGCTGCGCGCCCGCCTCGCCCACCAGGCCCTCGATGGTGGTGATCCGATCGCCCTCATGCATCACGGCCAGCGCCAGACAGGCATTCACGCGCGTGCCGTCGATCAGGACCGTGCAGGCGCCGCACTGGCCATGGTCGCAGCCCTTCTTGGAACCGGTCAGGCCCAGGTGCTCGCGCAGCGCGTCGAGCAGGGTGGTGCGGGCGTCGAGCTGGAGCGTGTGGATTTGGCCGTTCACGTTGAGGCTGACCGGAAGCATCACCGGTGGGCGGGGGGTATCGAGCATCGGGGTTCCCCGGGACGGCGCCGAGGGATGCCGGCGCGGCAGACGAGCTACGCTCCGGTTTTCATCGGGTTCCACCAGCGATGCAACCATGGTGGTTTCACGAGGGCGCGAGCCCCAGATAGGCCGCCCTGAGCGCCGGGTCCCGGGCCAGCTCGGACGCGGGGCCTTCGAGGGCGATGCGTCCGTGTTCGACGACGTAGGCGCGGTTCGCGATGGCGAGGGATTGCACGACGTTTTGCTCCACGAGCAGGATGGGAAGACCGTGGCCGTTGAGGCGGGCGATCAGCGCGAAGAGCTCGTCGGTGAGGCGGGGGGAGAGGCCGAGGCTGGGCTCATCGAGGATGAGGAGGCGGGGGCAGCCCATCAGGCCGCGGCCGATGGCGAGCATCTGCTGCTCGCCGCCGGAGAGGGAGCCGGCGCGCTGGCGGAGGCGTTCCGAGAGGCGGGGGAAGGTGTCGAGCACGGCCTCGATGGTTATGGCGCGCAGGTTGCGGCCTCGGACGGTGCCGCCGAGCAACAGGTTCTCGCGCACCGTGAGGTTCGGGAAGACGCGGCGCCCCTCCGGCACGTGGATCAGCCCGGCGCGCACGATGTCCGCATGGTCCAGTTGGGCGAGGTCCCGGTCCTCGAAGCGGATGGTGCCTGCAATGATGGGGATGAGGCCGGAGAGGGCGCGGTTGAGCGTCGTCTTGCCAACGCCGTTGGCGCCCAGCACGGCGACGATCTCGCCGGGGGCCACGTGCAGGTCGATGCCGTGCAGCACGCGGAAGGCACCGTAGCCGGCAACCAGGTTCCGGACCTCAAGCATTGGCCAGCGTCGCGGCGGCGCCGTGGCCGAGATAGGCCTCCACCACGGCTGGGTCCCGCGCGATTGCGGCGGGCGGCCCCTGGGCGATGAGGGCGCCTTCGGACAGCACGTAGACGTGGCTGGCGAGGGCGGCAACGGCCTGCATGAGGTGCTCGATCATGAGCACGGCCACGCCGCTTGAGACGATGGTGCGGAGGAGCGCAACGATCTCGTCCACCTCCGAGGGGTTGAGGCCGGCCATCACCTCGTCGAGCAGGAGCAGGCGCGGGCGGGTTGCAAGCGCGCGTGCCAGCTCGAGGCGCTTGCGGCCTGCCACGGTGAGGGCGGCGGCCGGGCGCTCGAGGAAGGAGGCGAGGCCGAGTGTGGTGCCGATGGCGCGGGCCTGCTCCATGGCGCGGGCCGGGGAGGCCGTGTGGAGGAACGCGCCGACGCGGATGTTCTCGGCCACGGTGAGGCCGGCGAAGGGCTGGGTGATCTGGAACGTGCGGACCATGCCGAGGGCCGCGATGCGGGGGGTCGCCCATCCAGTGACGTCCGTGCCTGCGAAGCTGACGCGGCCCGCGTCGGGCCGGACGAAGCCGGCGATGGCAGCGAAGCTCGTGGTCTTGCCGGCGCCGTTCGGGCCGATGAGGGCCACGATGCCGCCCTCTTGCACCTCGAGCGTCACGTCCCGGACGGCCAGCAGGCCGCCGAAGCGCTTGGACAGGCCCTCGACCCGGAGGAGCGCGCTCATGCGGCGCGGCCCCGGAGCAGGCGCACGATGCCGCCGGGCAGGAGGCCGACGACGGCGAGGAGCACGAGGCCATACAACATGGGCGCCACGCCCGGCGTGGTGGAGAGCGCGCGGCTGCCCTCGGTGATGCCTTGCAGCACGAGCGCGCCCAGCAGCGGGCCGAGCACCGTGCCGGCGCCGCCCACCATGGCCACGAGCAGCATTTCGACGCTGCGCTCCGGCCCGAAGGCGATGGTCGGGTCGATGTACAGGTAGGTCTGGGTGTAGAGTACGCCGCCCGTGGCGGTGATGGCGCCGGAGAGCGCGAGGGCGGCGGCCTTCACGTGCAGGGGCTCGATGCCGAGGGCGCGAGCGGCGTCCTCGCTTTCCCGCACGGCCGCGAGGCGTGCGCCGAAGCGGGAGCGGCGGAGCCAGGCGCTGACGGCGAGGGCCACGGCCAGCAGGGCGAGTGCGAGTGCGTAGGACGTGCGCCGGTCGGCGAACTGGAAGCTCGAGAGGCCGGGGCGGAGCGGGATGAGGATGCCGAGGCCACCGCCCGTGTAGTCGAGGCTGTTGGCGATGACGCGGAAGGCTTCGGCGAAGGCGAGGGTGACGAGCGCGAAGTAGCTGCCGCGCAGGCCGGCGCGGAAGGCGGCCACGCCGATGAGCCAGCCGATGAGGCCACCGAGCATGGCGCCCACTGGCAGGCCGAGCCAGGGGGAGAGGCCGTGGCGCGCCTGGAGCAGCGCCGTGGCGTAGGCGCCAACGCCGAAGAAGATGGCATGCCCGAAGCTGGTTAGGCCGCCGAAACCGCCGGCGATGTTCCACCCCGTGCCGAGCAGGGCCGCCACCACAGCGAGGAAGGCGAGGCTGACGAGGCTTTGCGACGGGAGCGCGAAGGGCACCAGGGCGAGCGCGGCCAGTGCGATGGCGACGATGCGGGAGATCACGCAAGCCTCATCGAACGAACCTCTTCAAGCGCGGGCCCCGAACAGCCCCTGGGGCCGGAGGAGCAGCACGGCGATGAAGCTGAGGCTGACGCCGATGGGGCCGAGGCTCTCGCCCAGGAGCAGGCCACCCAGGCTCTCGACCACGCCGAGCAGCAGCGCGCCGACGACGGCGCCGGGAAAGCTGCCCATGCCGCCGAGGACCACGATGGTGAACGCCACCAGCACGAAGACGTGGCCGATCTGCGGGCTCACATAGAAGCTCGGCAGCAGCAGGCAGGCGGCGGCCCCCAGGCAGCCCGTGCCGATGCCGTAGGCGAGTGCGAAGGTGCGGGCCGGGCGGATGCCGACGAGGCGGGCGCCCTCCGGCTCGTGGGCCACGGCGCGGATGGCGCGGCCCGTGTCGGTGGCCGTCATGAGCAGCCATAGTGCGCAGCCCAGGGCCAGCGCCACGCCGAACGAGACGAGCTTGGCCGCCGGCAGCAGCAGTGGCCCGGCCTCCACCATGGCGAAGCTCCAGGCCGTCTCGGCCGTGCGGACGTCCCCGGTGAACAGCACGAGGGCCGCGTTGTCGAGCACGACGGCGATGCCGAGGGTGGCGAGCAGGATCGCCCGGTCCTCGCCGCGGGAGATCCGGGCGATGACGAACCGGTAGAGCACCCAGCCGAACGCGAACATGACGAGCGTGACGAGCGGGAGGCTGGCGTAGGGGTCGATGTGGAAGCGCGCGAACAGCAGCCAGGCGGCGAACATGGCCACCATCAACAGGCTGCCATGGGCGAAGTTCACGATGTGCAGCACGCCGTAGATGAGGGTGAGGCCGAGGGCCACGAGCGCGTAGACGCCGCCCGTGAGCAGGCCGCCCACGAGTGCGGCCGCAACGATCTCGAGGGTCACCCTTTGGGTCGGGGGAAGGCGGGCTTGGCGTCCGCGAACCGGTCCGGCCAGATCACGGCCACGTCGCCGCGCTGGATCTGCTGCGCGGAGGCGTGCGCACCCTGGTTCTGGCCGCCCTCGAACTTGGTGGGGCCGTAGGGCATGAAGTGGTCGGAGAAGGTGCTGCTGGCCAGAGCGGCCGTCAGCTTCTCCTTGTCCGCGCTGCCCGCCCGCTCCATGGCGTCGGCCAGGAGGCGGATGGCGAAGTAGCCGAACAGCACCTCCCACGAGAATACGCCACCCGCGTCCTCGATGCGCTTGCGGAAGGCGGGGGCGCGCGGGTCCTTCGGGTTGTACCAGTGGTTGAAGTCCATCATGCCCTCGGCGACCTGGGGCTGCTCCTTGGCGAACTTCAGATTGAAGCCGCCGCCCGACACCGAATACAGCCCGGCGAGCTCCACCCGCTGCTGCACGAGCGTGCGGGCGAGCAGCGTGTATTCGCCGGGGTAGTTGGTCATCATGACGAGGTCTGGCTTCTCCGACTTGATGCGGAGCGCCACGTTGGTGAAATCCCGCGTGGGGGTCGCGTGCGGGATGATCGACTTCACCTCGATACCGATGGGCGGCAGCTTGGCGGCGAGGAGCTTGGCCGTGCTGGTGCCGAACTCGCTGTCCTCGTGGACCAGGGTCGCTGTCTTGGCGGGCGATCCGGCGGCCTTGTTGATGGCCTCGAGCGCGGTCATGGCATCGTTGGTGAAGGTCGCGTTGGCAGGGAAGAAGCGGAACACGTTGGCCAGGCCGCGGCCGGTGAGGCTGTCGGCGATGCCGCTGTCGATGCTGAACGGGATGCCGGTGCGGGCGGCGGCCTGGGTGGCGGCGAGGCCGAGGCCGGAGGAGTAGGCACCCGTGAAGGCGGCGGCGCCCTGCTCGGCCATCTGCTCGACGAGGCTGGCGGCGACCTCGGGGCGGCCCTGCGCGTCGCCCAGCAGCGCGTCGAGCCTGGCGCCGCCCATGGAGCGGATGCCGCCCGCCGCATTGATGTCCGCGATGGCGGCCTGGCCGCCGAGCCGGCAGCGCCCGCCGCCCTCGCCGAGCGCGCCGGTCACGGGGTGGACGAGGCCGATCTTCACGGTGGCCGGCTGGGCGCGGAGCACGCCAGGCAGGGCCAAGGCGGCGGTGCCGGCGGCGGCGAGGCTGTTGCGGCGGGTGATCATCGCGCGGTTCTCCAAGCGGGGCGTTTCGTTACTAGCATGGCGCTCAGGCGGCGTCGCGCCGAGTCCGTGCGCGCCGGCGAGCCCCGGCGGGCGGCTTCACCGCGGTTTCGGGCAAAGTCGGCTCGGGCAAAGTCGGCTCGGGCGGGGGCAGCTCGGGCGGGGGCAGCTCGGGCACGGCCGCCATCACCACGTGCCGGTGCGCGGTGGCGTAAAGGTCGTCGGCTTCGGGTAGCGTGCCGAGGCAGGCCCTGGCCTCGCGCTCCATGGCCAGGAACGACGCCTCCGCTTGGGCCCGGCGGCCGGCATGCCAGTGCAGCACGCCGAGCGCGAACAGGGCGAACAGCATCGTCCGCGGGTCGGGGGCGAGCAGGCGCACCAGCGCCTCCGGATCCTGCAGCCAGGGCAGCAGGCGCGCCGCCTCGTCGTATCGGTCGGCCTGGACGAGGGCCACGAAGGTCGGCGCCATGCGCGCGGCGAGCATGTCGGGGGGCAGGTCGATCCGCTCCTGCAGGTCGCCCGCGCTAGGCGTGCCGAGGCCGACCAGCAGCTCCAGCTCGAACTCGGGCGCCAGCTCGGCCAGGCAGTCGACGATCAGGCGCCGGGCGCGCCAGGTGGTCAGGCGCAGGTCGAGGTCGATCGTGCTGCCGACGCGCAGGATCCGGGCCGTCTCGGCGGCATGCACGGAGGCCGGGCGGGCCCAGCGCAACACGTCGAGCGGGTTCCGCTCCGGATGGCGGTTTTCCATGATGGCGCGCGCCATCAGCACCGTGCCGAGGTTGATCGGCCGGCCCGGCCCGTGCTCACGGGTAAAGCGCTTGTCCGCCCCCACGAAGGCCTGTTCGGGCAACGGCTTCGGCAGCTCCAGCCGCAGCAGGTCGATGCCATACCGCTCGCGCCAGGCCACGGCGATGCGCGCGAAGAGCGGGTGCAGCTCGCGCGGCGGGGCCGACCAGGCGAGCAGCGCGAACAGGCGCCCGGCGGCGCCATTCCAAAGCGGCGTCCCCGGCTCGATCCGCTCGACGAGGCCCCGGAGGTAGGCGACGTAGGTGTCGATATGCTGTGTGTCCGCAGGCCCGCGCAGGCGAAACGGCACGTCGGACGCGACCGCAACCAGGTTGTTCTGGGCCGCCGAGACCTCGACGTGTGCAAATCCGGCCCGGCGCAGCACGCGCTCCAAAGCTGCGGCCGAGTACAGGACGAGGTGCGTGCCGATCGCCAGAATGGAGACGAGGTCGGCATCGCTCGCCTCGGCGCGAATGGCTTCGGCGTCGGGCGTGGTGAGCACGAGCCGGGCGCCCGGGCCCATGCGGGCGCGGAGCAGGGCCAAAAACGCGTCCGGGTCCGGCACATGCTCGATCACCTCGGAGGCGACGACG
>JBBROS010000033.1:0-42898 GCA_038229135.1 Acetobacterales bacterium | reverse complement strand
GGGTGCGGTTCGTGGCGGAGCTGGCGCGGGCGGGGTAGGGGATTCGGTCCGTCCGCTCGGTCACCCCTCCCCCGACCCCTCCCGCAAGGGAGGGAGGAGGCGTCCCAACCCGCTAGCAGCCTCTCCGCGATCTGCACGGCGTTGAGCGAGGCCACACGGTGCGGTTCCCGCAGGCGCTCGGGCTACGGGACTGCGCGTGAGATGCGGTCCGCGGCGGCTTCGGCCATGGCCATCACGGTGAGGGCCAGGTTGGCGCGGCAGTCCGCGGGCATGACGCTGGCGTCGACGATGCGGAGGCGGTCGAGGCCCTTTACTCGGAGGTCCGGGTCCACCACGCCGCGGGGGTCCTCGTAGGCTGCCATGCGGCAGGTCCCGGCGGCGTGCTGGCCGTCGGCGGCGTGGGCGAGGAGGAGGGTGCGCTGCTCGGCCTCGGGGAGGGTGAGCCAGGTTTCGATGGGGATGTCGGTCAGGCCGAAGCTGCGGCGCTGGGTGATGCGGGCGAGGGCCGGGTGGGCGGCGATGGCGGCGGCCCGGCGGATGCCGTCCAGCATGCGGGCCATGTCGGCCTCGTGGCTCAGCATGTTCTCCTCGAGGAAGGGGTCGGCCTCGGGGTCCGCGCTGGTGAGTTGCAGGGTGCCGCGGGACTGGGCGTCGAACACGCCGACGGCGAGGGCGCCAGGTGTGGCGACGTCGTGCTCGTCGAAGCCGCGGTGGTTCTGGATGATGGTGAGCATGTCCGTGCGGCTGCCGCCGGGCAGGCCGGACGACCAGGTGATGCAGGTGTTGGTGTGGCGCGCGTTCGGGCCCCGGGGGCGGTGCTCGGGATGGAGCGTGAGCGTCACGCGCATCATGGGATGGTCCATGAGGTTGCGGCCGACATGGGGGAGGGCGTGGCGGAGCTCGATGCCGTGCGGGGCGAGCTGGGCCGGGTCTCCGATGCCGGAGCGCATGAGGATGGCGGGGGTGTGGACGGCGCCGGCGCAGAGGATGATCTCGTCCCCGGCGATCTCGTGCCACTCCGTGCCGAGCCGGACGCGGACGCCGGTGGCGTGGGTGCCGTCGAGCAGCACGCGGTCGACGAGGGCGTGGGCCTGGATGATGAGGTTCGGGCGGTGGCGGGCGGGCTCGAGGTAGGCGTCGTTGGTCGTGACGCGGCCTGTTGCGTCCTGGCTGATGGGGTAGTTGGCGACGCCTTCGGCGCCGGGGGCGTTAAGGTCCGGGTTCCAGGGGTAGCCGAGGGCGAGGGCGGCCTCGGTCGCGGCCTGGTCGACGGGGCCCCAGGCCTCGCGGGGCGGGCGGGCGACGGGCATGGGGCCGGACGTGCCGGGGTGGCCCGGGTCGCGCTCGTTGCGGGCGAAGTAGGGGAGGAGGTCGGCGGCGGACCAGCCTTCGCAGCCCATCTCGGCCCAGTCGTCGAAGGCGGCACTCACGCCCCGGATGGCGATCTGCCCGTTGACGGCGGAGCTGCCGCCCATGCCGCGGCCGCGCCAGTAGAGGTGCGGCTGTTGGGCGGCGGTGCGGCGGGCCATGAGGGCGGGCCATTGCCAGGTGGCCTGGAGGTGGGGGGGCAGGATGATGCGGAGCGGATTGGGGCTGCGGAGCTCCGGCGGCGCTTCGTGCGGGCGCCAGTCGTGCCCGGCCTCGAGGAGGAGCACGCGGCGCTCCGGCCGCTCCGAGAGGCGGGCGGCGAGGATGGCCCCGGCCGAGCCGCCGCCGACGATGATGGTGTGGTAGGGACCCGGCATGGGGCCAGCGTGGCGCAGGTTGGGCGTGGGGGAAAGGGCGAGCCACCCCAACGTCAGCGGTTGTACTCGATCAGCAGGTAATCGATGGCCCCCGGGGTGCCGCTCGCCAGGGTGCCCTCGGTGATGCTGAAATGCGCGTCGGCGGTGGCGCGGTCGAGGCCGGCGAAGGTGATGGAGCCGAGGATCCCGGTGCCGGAGCCGTTGATCTCGCTATGGATCGTAAGGCCCGTGGCGCCGGGTGCGCCGGCGTTCTCCGTAAACGGCCGGGTGCTGAGGCCGGGGCGGAAGCCGAAGATGGTGGCGCGGTCGCCCTGGTGGAAGTTGAGGATCGTGGACCAGGTCTCGATGCCGCCGCGGCTGTCGATGAAGAAGGTGTCGAAGCCGCCATCGGAGCCGTCGGCGCCGATGAGGTAGTTGGAGCCGCCGCCGCCGTCGATGACGTTGCTGCCGTTGCTGACCTGCAATGCGTCACCGGCCTCGCCGCCTTTCAGGAACACGTTCGGCGCGCCCGCCTTGAGGGCCACGGCGTCGTTGCCGACCCATAGGTATTGCTGCTGCAGGTAGTCGACCGGGCCGGCGTAGGCGGTGGCGGTGTGGGTGCCGTTCGTGCCCTGGGCCACGTTGGACCACGCGATGCCGCCGGGCGTGGGCGGCCCGTCGAGTAGAACCTGCTGGCCGCCCCGACCGTCGCCGTAGAGGCGATAGGCGGTGCCGGCCGGGGCGGCGCCGAGGGCCAACGAGCCGACGCCCTGGTAGAGCGTCGTGTTGCCGTTGGTCGTGGACAGGGCGGCGTTGGTAACCCCGGGGAGGATGAGGCTGTCGCCCTGCTGAAAGCCCGCGACGGAGCCGACGCCGAACAGGCCGCTCGTGCGGAACGTGGCGCCCGGGGCGGTGAAGCGGAGCGTGGGCGAGCCGAAGCTGCCGCGGTTGTCCACGAGCCCGGCGCCGAGCGAGAGCGTGCCGAGGCCATACACGCTGCCTTCGATGGTGAGCGTGCCGCCGGCGTTGGCGAGCGTGCCCTGGAGCGACACCGGGCCGACGAGGCGCCCGCCTTGCGCGGAAAGAACGCTCCCGGCGTCGATGCGGATGGCCCCTGCCTCGCCTGCAGAGCTGCCGACGATGACGCGGGACGTCGGGTCGACCGAGAGGGTGCCGTTGCGCGACAGGGCGAGGCTGGTGGTGCGGAACAGGCCGCCGTTCAGGGCGGCCACGGTGGCCGAGCCGAGGCCGTTCAGGAGTGCGCCAGCGGTGGCCACGATGGACGACCCGGCCCCGTCGACGCTGAGCGCGCCCACGCTGCCTGAAACGGTGGCCGCCGCGAGCGTGTCCTGCGCGACGAGGCTGCCGCCTGCGATGACGCGAAGCTGGCCCTGGCCCGCCTGGCCGATGACGAGCTTGTTCCAGGTGGTCCAGAGCGAGCCGGCGCCGCCGATGGTAGCCAGGCCCACGCTGCCCGGCTGCACGCCGACGACGCTGGTGCCCAGGCCGTAGAGCGGGCCAGACGAGACCTTCCCGCCTTTGGCCACGAGCAGCGTGCCGGCGCCTGAGTTGCCGATGAGGAGACTGGTCCGGGCCGTGAGAAGGGTGGATGCGTCGGACACCGAGACCTGTCCGGCGCTGCCGGGGTCGTCGCCGAGCGTCAGGGCGTCGTCGACCGTGAGCAGGCTGCCGCTGGCCATGGCGGCCGTGCCCGTGCCGCCGCGGCCGAGCACGAGCGTGCCCGAGACCTGGCCTACGGGCTCGAGGGCGGTGTTGCGCGCGGTGGTGACGAGGCTGCCACCCTGAAGGTCGAGCGCGCCGGCGGCGACGATGAGGCTGAGGAAGGTGGCGGGCGCGGTCCGCAACGTCAGCGCTGCGGCGCTGCCGCCGAGGGTGAAGACGCCGCCTGCGCTGTCGAGCGTGCCGCGGTCGAGCAGGATTGCGGCATTGGCCCGCCCAGCGCTGGGCAGCGCGCCCGCCTGCGCCTTGCCCCGGAGGCGGAGCGTGCCGGCGATCGTGGTCGGGGCGTCGAGGAATGCCCAGTTGGCGGTCAGCGTACCGAGGATGGTCCAGGGGCCGGGGCCGGCACCCATGTCGATGCGGTCGGCCGCGCCGCTGGCGGAAACGGTGCCGGACAGGCCCGCGGGCAGCACGACCACGTCATTCGCGGTCGGCACCCCGAAGGGCGCCCATGCAAACGGGTTGGTGTAGCTGCCGAACGCCGCGTTCCAGGTATAGGTGGCCATGCCTCGAAAGTTCGCCAGACGTGAGGCTACCTTGGATTACAGGCCGCCTGAAGCGTCGATTGGCGCGAAATTGTCTGGTTTTGTCAGGTCCCGGTCAGCGGTTCCACTGGATGAGCAGGTAGTCGGTCGCGCCGGGCGTGCCCTTTTGCAGCGTGTCCTCGGTGATGCTGAAATGGGCGTCGGCCGTGGCGCGGTCGATGCCGGCGAAGGTGATGGAGCCCAGGATGCCGGTACCCGCGCCGTTTATCTCGCTGTGGATGGTGAGGCCCTTGTTGCCGTCCGGGCCGTCGAGGGCCGTGTAGGGCCGGGTGCTGAGGCCGGGGTGGAAGCCGAAAAGGGTGACCGTGTCGCCCTTGTGGAAGTTGAGGATGGTCGACCAGGTCTCGGCGGCGCTGCGGGCGTCCACGAAGAAGGCGTCGGTGCCGCCATCGCCGCCCGGGGCGCCCACAAGAAAGTTGGATCCGGTGCCGCCATCGAGCACGTTGTTGCCGCTGGTCGCCTGGAGCGCGTCGTTGCCGGCACCGCCCTTCAGGAACACGCCCGGTGCGGTGGCGCGGATGGCGACGGAGTCGGGGCTGGACCAGAGATATTGCTGCTGCAGCCCGGCGACCGGGCCGTTGTAGGTGCTGGTGGCGGCGACACCGTTCACGCCTGCCGAGACGTTCGTGAAGGCGACGGCGCTGTCGACGAGGCTCACATACTGGCCACCGGTGGCGTCCGGTCCGAGTCGGAAGACGGTGCCGTCGGGGGCGGCGCCGAGGGCGAGTGCGCCGTAGCCTTGGTAGACGGCCGTGACACCTGCCCGGGTGTCGAGCACGGCGTTCGTCACGCGCGTCAGGTCGATGATGGAGCTGCGGTTGAAGCCGGTGACCGTGGTGGCAGTGTTGAGGGACGCGGCGTAGAGGGCGGCATTGAAGCCGGTGAACGCGAGGGACTCGATCCCGAGCGTGCCCGCCACGCTGACCGTGCCGCTCCCCAAGGTGAGCGTGCCGCCGCCGGAGAGGCCTGCACCCAGGGTGAGTGTGCCGCCCACGTTCGCGAGAGTGCCGGTAACGTTCACGTTCCCGGTTATCGCAAGCTTGCCGCCCGTGTTGGCGAGGGTGCCGCCGAGATCCACCCCGACGTTGCCCTTGATCGTCCCGCCTTGCGCGTCGAGGCGCGTGCCGATCGAGATCGTGTTCGGCGCGGCAGCGCCAGCACCGATCTTGACGGCAGCGAGCGTCGAGACCTCGAGCGTGCTGCCGGCAGCGATCGTCATGCTACGGACCCGAACGGTGCCGCCATTCGATACGACCAGAGAGCCAGTGCCGCCGGATACGCTGCCGAGCGCGAGAGGGGCCGCGTCGTCGACGAGGGCGGCGCCGTACGCGACACTGACTTGTCCACTGCCGCCAGCACCGATCCGGATGGGCGTGTAGGAGGTCCATAGCGTGCCGTTGTCGGCCAGGGTGAGCCTGCCGGAACTGCCCGCGAACGCGCCCAAAACCGTGCTTCCCAATCCGGTGGCACCGCTTACAATTTTGCTGCCGCCATTGGCGCTGACCTGCCCCGAGCCAACTTCGCCTACGATCAGGTCGGACCCCACGGACAGCGCGCTTGCGTTGCTGATTGCGAGTTCGCCGGACGAGCCGGCGTCGATCCCGATGCTCACCTGGCGGCCTACGGTAAGCGTGCTGCCAGTCACGGAGACCAGGCCCCTTCCTGCCGTGGTCGAACCGTTGATGGTGACTGCGATACCGAGCCGGAGGTTACCCGAGAGGCCGCCGGGCGCGTCGAGCGTCGGGTCGGCCAGGATCGCGAGTTGTGCCGTAGGTCCGCCCAGGTTGACTTTGCCAGTCGTGCCAGCCCCGACCGCTAGCCCGAGCATCTTCGCAGACGCGTTCATACCCAGCGAGAGCAGGGCCGAATTGTTCGTGGAAGTGCGGCCGGTGTAGTTCGTGCCGACGATGAGCGTGGCTTGTGCGCTGTCGAGCGTCGAGAGGACGAGGTCGAGTTGGCCCGTGATCTCTCCTCCGGTGGGAAGGGCCTCTGTGGCCCGGCCGGCGATATTGATCGCGCTGCCGAACAGCGAAGCGCTGCCGGCGATGGCCACCGTGCGCGTCGAGTAATTCCCGGCGAACGACGCGAAATTGGAGCCGCCGGCATCGACGATGATCGTATCGGAACTGCCGCTGCCGAATGCGTTGGCGAGCGGTGACCCGGTTTGAAAAACAACGGTGTCGAGCGCCGTTGGAGCTGCCATGGGAGTCCAGCTAGCCGCGTCGGAGAAGATGGACTGACCTTGACGGTTTGCCCAGTAAAGAACGGCCATCAGAATTCACCAGCGTTGCCGAAGGTGAAGATGACACGAGGGTGGGCAGGCCGATAGTGGAGACGGTCACTCGTTTTACCAGCCATCGCACCATTCGAAGAAAGAGTGCGATGGCTGTGCTGCTCTACTCCGCCGCCACCGCCTCGTGCACCGGGGTCACGCGTGCGGCGCAGAACTTGAACTCCGGGATTTTGCCGATGGGGTCGAGGGCCGGGTTGGTGAGGAGGTTGGCGGCGGCTTCGGCGTAGCAGAAGGGCATGAAGATCATGTTCTCCGGCACGTCGCGGTCGCTGCGGACCTTGACCTCGACGGCGCCGCGGCGGGTTTCGAGGCGGATGCGGTCGCCGGGCTCGAGGCGTTGCTTCCAGAGGTCCTTGGGGGACATGAAGGCGACGGCTTCGGGCTCGATCGCGTCCAGGATGCCGGCGCGGCGGGTCATGCTGCCGGTGTGCCAGTGTTCGAGCACGCGGCCGGTGCTGAGAACCATGGGGAACTCGCCGTCGGGCACCTCATCCGGGGGTAGCACGGCGGCGGGGACGAGCTTGCCGCGGCCGTTGGCGGTGGGGAAGCCTTGCCAGAAGATGATCTCGTGGCCGGGCTCGTCGGGGCCGTCAACGGGGTAGGTGACGGCGCCTTCGCGCTCCAGGCGCTCCCAGGTGATGTTGGCGAAGCTCGGCATGGTTAGGGCCAGCTCGGCGAAGATCTGCTCGGGGCCGGTGTAGGTCCACGGGAGGCCCATGCGGCAGGCGATTTCCTGGATGATCCACCAATCCTGCCGCGCGTCGCCCGGGGGGGCGATGACGGGGCGGGCGAGCTGCACGCGGCGGTCCGTGTTGGTGAAGGTGCCGCCCTTCTCGGCGAAGGCGCTGGCGGGGAGCACGACGTCGGCGTGGAAGGCGGTTTCGGTCAGGAACAGGTCCTGGACGACCAGGTGGTCCAGCATGGCGAGCGCGCCGCGGGCGTGGTTGAGGTCCGGATCCGACATGGCGGGGTTCTCGCCCTCCACATACATGCCGCGGATCTGCCCGGCGTGGACGGCGTTCATGATCTCCACCACCGTGAGGCCGCGAACCGGGTCGAGCTTCGTGCCCCAGAGCGCTTCGAACTTCTCGCGGATGTCGGCGCGTTCGACGGATTGGTAGTCGGGGAACACCATCGGGATCAGCCCGGCGTCGCTGGCGCCCTGCACGTTGTTCTGGCCGCGGAGGGGGTGGAGGCCCGTGCCCTTGCGGCCGATCTGGCCGGTGGTGAGCGCGAGCGCGATCAGGCAGCGGGAGTTGTCCGTGCCGTGGATGTGCTGGCTGATGCCCATGCCCCAGAAGATGAGGCTCGACTCGGACTTGGCGTAGGCGCGGGCGACCTCGCGGATGGTCTCGGCCTTGATGCCGCAGACCGGCTCCATCTGTTCCGGGGAGAAGTCCTTGATGCGGGCGGCGAGCTCCTCGAAGCCTTCCGTGTAGGCGGCGACGTACTGCTTGTCCGTCAGGTCCTCGGTGATGATGGTGTGCAGCATGGCGTTCAGCAGCGCCACGTCCGAGCCGGGCTTGAAGGCCAGGTGGCGCCAGGCGTGGCGGCTGAGCGCCTGGTGGCGCGGGTCGATCACGATCAGCTTCGCGCCGCGCTTGGCGGCCTGCTTGATGAAGGTGGCGGCGACGGGGTGGTTCACCGTCGGGTTGGCGCCGATGACGATGATGACCTCGGCGTCCAGCGCCGCGCTGAAGGGCGCGCTGACGGCGCCGGAGTTGACGCCCTCCATGAGCGCCGCGACGGAGCTCGCGTGGCAGAGGCGGGTGCAGTGGTCGACGTTGTTGGAGCCGAAGCCGACGCGGACGAGCTTCTGGAAGAGGTAGGCCTCCTCGTTGGAGCCCTTGGCGCTGCCGAAGCCTGCGAGGGACCTCGGGCCGCGCTCGGCACGCAGGCGCGAGAAGCCGGCGGCGGCGGCGTCCAGCGCCTCCTCCCAGCTGGCTTCGCGGAAATGGGTCCAGGGGTTCGCCGGGTCCACCTGGTCGTTCGCGTGCTTCGGCGCATTGGCGAGGCGGATCAGCGGCTTCGTCAGGCGGTGCGGGTGGTGGATGTAGTCAAAACCGAAGCGGCCCTTCACGCATAGCTTGTTGTGGTTGGCAGGGCCGTCGACGCCCTGGGCGTAGACGATCTTTTCCGCCTTCACCTCGTAGCTGACCTGGCAGCCCACGCCGCAATAGGGGCACAGGCTGGTCACCTTGCGGTCCGGCCATACCACGCGCTCTTCGGCCTCGTTCAGGTAGGCGGCCGGCATCAGCGCGCCCGTGGGGCAGGCCTGGACGCATTCGCCGCAGGCCACGCAGGTGGAGCTGCCCATCGGGTCGTCGAAGTCGAACACGATCTTGGCGGCCGAGTTGCGATAGGCCATGCCGATGACATCGTTCACCTGGACCTCGCGGCAGGCGCGGACACACAGGTTGCACTGGATGCAGCTGTCGAGGTTGACGCGCATGGCCGGGTGGCTGGGGTCGTGTGCCCAGCGCTCGGCGGTGGGGAAGCGGCTTTCGGTGACGCCGGTGCGGTCGGCCCAGTTCCAGAAGGCGCTGGTCGGGTCGTGGCTGGTGGCGCGGGCCGGCTGATCGGCGACGAGCAATTCCATGACCATGTTGCGGGCCTTGGTGGCGCGCTCGGTGTCCGTATGGACCTTCATGCCGATGGCGGGGAGGCGCTTGCAGGAGGCGGCCAGGGTGCGCTCGCCCTCGATCTCGACCATGCAGACGCGGCAGTTGCCGTCCGCGCGGTAGCCGGGCTCGGGGCGGTGGCACAGGTGTGGGATGGTGGTGCCTTCGCGCCGGGCTACGTCCCACACCGTCTCACCCTCGCGGGCGAACACCTGGCGGCCGTCCAGCTCGAAGGCGAGGCCCTGGGTTTCGGTGGTCGTCGCCTCCGGCTTCAGCACGATCGGCTGGCCTTCGCCCTGCAGGGAGATGCTCATTCGGCGGCGTCCTGGACGAGGGTTTCGGGGAAGTAGCGCATGACGCAGGCGAGTGGGTTGCTGGCAGCCTGGCCGAGGCCGCAGATGGAGGCGTCGCGCATGACGGTGGCGAGCTCGGTCAGCAGCGCCTGGTCCCAAACGCCACGCTCCATCAGCATGCGGGCCTTCTGCGTGCCGTTGCGGCAGGGGGTGCACTGGCCGCAGGACTCGTCCTCGAAGAAGCGCATGAGGTTGAGCGCGACGCCGGGGATGGAGTCAGCCTGGGAGAACACGACGATGGCGGCCGAGCCGATGAAGCAGCCGTGCTTCTCGAGCGTGCCGAAGTCGAGCGGGATGTCCGCCATGGCGGCGGGCAGGATGCCGCCCGAGGCGCCGCCGGGGAGGTAGGCGGCAAAGCTGTGGCCGGGCGCCATGCCGCCGCAATACTCCTCGATCAACTCCTGCGCGGTGATGCCGGCCGGCGCCAGCTTCACGCCCGGGTTGGCCACGCGGCCGCTGACGCTGAAGGTGCGGAGCCCGATGCGGCCGTTTCGGCCATGGCCCTTCCACCAGTCCGGGCCGCGCTCCACCAGGTCCCGCACCCAGTAGAGCGTCTCCACGTTGTTGATGAGGGTCGGGCGGCCCCACAGGCCCTGCTGGTAGGGAAAGGGGGGCTTGTGCCGGGGCAGGCCGCGCTTGCCTTCGATGCTCTCCAACATCGAGCTTTCCTCGCCGCAGATATAGGCCCCGGCAGCCCGGCGCATGTGGATGCGGGGCAGGCCGGGCATGCCGGGCGAAGCGGGATGGGCGGCGTTCAAGGCCGCGATCTCGGCGTGGAGGATGGCGGCGCTGATGGGGTATTCGTCGCGGAGGTAGATGTAGATGTCGGCGGCCTCGACCACGTGGGCGCCGACGAGCATGCCTTCGAGGAAGCGGTGCGGGTCTGAGTTCAGGTAGTGCTGGTCCTTGAAGGTGCCGGGCTCGCCTTCGTCGCCGTTGACGGCCATGAGGCGCGGCCCGGGCTCGCCGCGGACGGAGCGCCACTTGCGGGCCATGGGGAAGCCGGCGCCGCCGAGGCCGCGGAGGCCGGCATCGTCGAGGGTGAGGAGCAGCGTGTCGACGGGGAGTTCGCCGGAGCGGACGCGGGCGAGTAGCTGGTAGCCGCCGGTCGCGACATACTGGTCGTAGCCGATGTGCGTGTTGGGCACGTGGGGATGCGTGTCGCCCGCTTCGGCGGCAGCGCGGACCATGGCCGCGTCGGCACGATGGAGGAAGTTGTGGCCGACCTCGACGGCCGGGGCGACGTCGCACAAGCCGACGCAGGGGGCGCGGACCACGCGGGCGCCGGCGGCCTTGATGGCAGGGTCCCGCTGCAGTTCGGCCAGCAGCCGTTCGGCGCCGAACATGGCGCAGGTCACGCTGTCGCAGACGCGGATGACGGTGGGCGCCAGGTCCGGCTCGCCCTCCTTCACGATGTCGAAATGCGCGTAGAACGTGGCTGTCTCGAACACTTCGGCGAAGGCCAGGCGCAGTTCGTCGGCGAGGGCGGCCAGGTGGGCGGCGCTGATCTGGTGGTAGCGGTCCTGGATGAGGTGCAGGTACTCGATGGTGAATTGCCGGTCCCGCGGGCGGTCGCCGAGTAGGGTCGCCACCTCGTGCTTCGCGTTGGGCGAGACGTCGCGGCCCTTCGGCGTGCTCTTGGCCCGGCGGCGGCCGGCGCCCGGGTGCTCGAACTTTACGACCTGGCCCGTGTCGTGACCTGCCATGATTGAACGCTCCCTCGATCGTATGGGGCGCCATCGCGTCTCCCTATTGAGAAGACACTTTAGTGCTTTCTTGCGCTGCGCCAAGGGCAGGGGCACATCCTAAGCTGGGTGCTTTGGGATACGGAACGATGTCTTGCGGGTGATTGGGCTGGCGGGGTGGTCGGGCGCGGGCAAGACGACGCTGCTGCGAGCGCTGATCCCGGCGCTGGTGGCGCGGGGGCTGCGCGTGTCGACGGTGAAGCACGCGCACCATGCGTTCGACGTGGACCAGCCGGGCAAGGATAGCTGGCTGCACCGGGAGGCGGGGGCGGCGGAGGTGATGGTGGCGTCGGCTGCGCGGTGGGCGCTGATGCACGAGCATCGGGGGGCGGAGGAGCCGGAGCTGCCGGCGCTGCTCAAGCGGATGTCGCCGGTGGACCTGGTGCTGGTGGAGGGGTTCAAGCGCGGCGGGCACCGCAAGATCGAGGTGCACCGGGCGGCGGTGGGCAAGGCGCTGCTGCATCCGGGGGACCCGACGATCGTGGCGATGGCGGCGGACCCGGTGATGGACGTCGGCGTGCCGTGCGTGGCCCTGGGGAATGTAGACGCGGTTGCGGCGCTGGTGCTCGAACATGCCCAGGACTGGGCCTGATGGCACAGCTCTCGGACGATTGCTTTGCCTTCGGGGGCCGGTTGCAGAGCCTCGATGCGGCGCTGGCGGCGATCCGGGCGGGGGTGCCGTGTGTGGCGGGGGTGGAGACGGTACCGCTGTGGGAGGCGGATGGGCGCGTGCTGGCCGAGGACCTGGTGGCGGGGGTGGACCTGCCGCCCTTCGCGAACTCGGCCGTGGATGGGTATGCGGTGCGGCTGGCCGAGCTGGGGGCGGGGGCGTTGCCGCTGGTGGGCCGGGCCGCGGCGGGGGCGGCGGCAGCGGCGCTGACGCCGGGGACGGCGATGCGGGTGTTCACCGGGGCGCCGCTGCCCGAGGGGGCGGACACGGTGTTCATGCAGGAGGACGTGGCGCTCGGGCCCAGCGGGGTGGTGCTGCCGCCGGGCTTGCGGGTGGGGGCGAACACGCGGCCGGCGGGGGAGGATGTGGCGCGGGGGGCGGTGGCGATGACGGCGGGTACGGTGCTGCGGCCGCAGGAGGTGGCGCTGGCGGCGGCGCTGGGCTGCGCGTCGCTGGAGGTGCGGCGGCGGGTGCGGGTGGCGCTGTTCTCGACCGGGGACGAGCTGGTCGACCCGCCTGCCGTGCCTGGCCCGGCTCAGCGTTGGGATAGCAACCGGCCGTTGCTGGCGGCTTTGTGTCGCCGGGCCGGGGCGGAGGTGACGGATCTGGGTATCCTGCCGGACCGTCTGGAGGCCGTGGCGGAGGCGCTCGGGGCGGCGGCGGCGGGAGGCGAGGCAGGGGGGCACGACCTGGTGCTGAGCTCGGGCGGCGTGTCGACCGGGGACGAGGACCATGTGCGGGCGGCGGTGGAGCGCGCCGGGCGGCTGGTGTTCTGGCGGATTGCGATCAAGCCCGGCCGACCGGTGGCGCTGGGGCAGTTGGGGGAGGCGGTGTTCCTGGGGCTGCCGGGCAACCCTGTGGCGGCGTTCGTCACGTTCGTGCGGGTGGCCCGGCCGGTGCTGGACGCACTGGGTGGGGCCGTGCCGCGGGCAGTGGCGGCGCTGCCGGTGCGGGCGGGGTTCAGTTACCGCAAGAAGGCGGGGCGGCGGGAGTATGTGCGGGTGCGGCTGGATGCTGGGATGGTTGCGCACAAGCATGCGGTGGAGGGGGCGGGGATCATCTCGTCCCTGACGGGGGCGGATGGGCTGGTGGAGCTGGGGGATGATGTGACGGCGGTCGCGGCCGGGGATCCCGTGGGGTTCTTGCCGTTCGAGGGAATGGTCTAGGTCCTGGCGGCGCGGTCACCCGTAGGGACGTCATGGCGAGCGTAGCGTGGCAATCCAGGGCGGCGAGGCTGGCCGTTGGCGCTCCAGGCCTGTGCACTCGGTCCAGGATCGCCACGCTTTGCTCGCGATGACGGGGGCGGTTGCGACCCTTGCTGGAGACCCCCTCCCCCGACCCCACCCGCGAGGGGAGGGGGGGAAGTGGGAGCTACTCCTCGGCTTCTTCCAGGTCCTCCAGGATTTCCTTGGGCGCCGAAGGGTCCAGCTTCTTGGCTTCGGCGATCAGCTCATCGGCCTTGGCCTCGTCGCCTTCGTCCAGGGCTTCCAGGGCGGCCTCGGTGAGGTCGAGCGCTTTCTCGTGCTTGTCCGACATGCTGTCCTCCTTGGTTCCGGAGGAGAGCGCGCGACCGGGCTTGGGGTTTCAGATGCCTTTGGACATGGCGGCGATGGGGGGCTCCACGTCGTCCGGGAGGGGGCAGACGTAGGGGGTCAGCTTCGTGCGCGCGGCGAGGTCGGCCTTTGCGGCCGCGATCACGTCCGGGCGTTGCAGGGCGTCGATGGCGGTGCCGGCCATGACCTTGGCCACGTGCACCAGGCCCTTGTGCGCGGCGGGTGTCTTGCCCTGGGCGGTGAGCTGCCAGGTGTGGAAGGGGGTGCCGACGGCGCAGGTGGCGCCGCGGGCCTGGACGGTCGGGACGACCCAGCTCACGTCGCCCACGTCGGTGCTGCCGTTGCCGCCGCGGCCGCGGGCCTCGAGCGGCACGATGAAGTCGCACATGGGCAGGTCCATGCGGGCGGGCACGCCGGCGCGGTCGAACGCGGCGGCGATGTCGGCCGGTTGCATGGTGGCGCGGATCTGCTCGGCGAAGGCGTTGTCGGCCGCGTCGAACTCCGGGGCGCCGAGGCGCTGGAAGTTCTCGTCCATCAGACGCTCGAGCGGGTCGTTGCCCATGAGGTTGCTGACGGCGCTGACCACCTTGGTGGTCACGGTGGTTTCCGTCATGAGGGCCGCACCGTCGGCGATCTTGCGGACGCGGGCGACAAGCTCGGTGAGCTGGGCGAGGTCGGCCGCGCGGATGAGGTAGCGGACCTTGGCGCGCGCCTGGACCACGTTGGGGGCGATGCCGCCGGCATCCAGGTAGGCGTAGTGGACGCGGGCGCTGTCGGGCATGTGCTCCCGCATGTAGTTCACGCCGACGTTCATGAGCTCGATGGCATCGAGCCCGCTGCGGCCGAGGTGCGGGGCGGCGGCGGCGTGGGCGGAGCGGCCGACGAAGGTGAAGTCGATGCGGGTGTTGGCGAGGCTGACCGCCTCGTTCACGCCCGAGAAGCTGGCGGGGTGCCAGGAGATGGCGATGTCCACATCCTTGAAGGCGCCGGCGCGGACCATGAAGCCCTTGGCGGCACCGCCCTCCTCGGCCGGGCAGCCATAGTAGCGGACGCGGCCCTTCATGCCGTTGGCGGCGAGCCAGTCCTTGACCGCCGTGGCGGCCAGCAGGCTCGCGGAGCCGAGCAGGTTGTGGCCGCAGCCATGGCCCACGCCGCCATCGCCCTCGATGGGCCTGGGTTCGGCGACCCCGGCCTGCTGGCTCAGGCCGGGCAGGGCATCGTATTCGCCGAGGATGGCGATCACGGGGCCTTCCTCGCCCGCTTCGCCCATGACGGCGGTGGGGATGCCGGCGACGTCCCGGGTGATGCGGAAGCCTTCCCGCTCGAGCATCGCCACGTGCTCGGCAACGGAGCGGTGCTCGCCATAGGCCAGCTCGGGCGTGCCCCAGACGCGGTCCGCGAGCTCGATGTACTCGGGCGCCTTGGCGTCGACGAGGGGCCAGGCGGGGTCGGTGTTCTGCATGGACTGGGACACGGTCGGGCTCCTTGGGCGAGCGGTTCGAGTGCGGTATCGTGAGCCGGGTTGAGGGAGGTGGCAATGCCGTTGGACAGTTCGGGAGGCGAGGGGCGGGGCAGGAACGTGCTGGGCGGTTCGCTGGCGATCTGCTCGCTGGAGCCGCGGACGGGGTGGACGCGAAGCGGGTGCTGCGAGACGGGACCGGGCGACGTGGGCAGCCACACGGTGTGCGCGGTGGTGACGGACGCGTTCCTGGCGTTCAGCCGGAGCCGTGGCAACGACCTGAGCACGGCGCGGCCGGAGTACGGGTTTCCGGGGCTGAAGGATGGGGACCGCTGGTGCCTGTGCGCGCCGCGCTGGGCGGAGGCGTTCGCGGCCGGGTGCGCGCCGGGGGTGGTGCTGGCGGCGACGCATGAGGGGGCGCTGGACCATTGCCGGCTCGAGGACCTGGAGGCGCACGGCGTGTGAAGGTCGTCCGCCCCCGCGTCGTGTGTCTCGGCATGGCGGTGCTGGACCGCGTGTTCCGGGTGGCGGCGCTGCCGACTGGGCCGACGAAGCTCTATGCCGACAGCGTGCAGGAGGTGGGGGGCGGCCCGGCGAGCACCGCGGCGGCCGCGATCGTGCGGCTGGGTGGCGCGGCGGCGCTGTTCGCGCGGTTGGGGGAGGATGGCGTGGGGCACGCGATCCGCGCCGGGCTGGAGGCGGACGGGGTGGACGCGGCCGGGGTGCGGATGCTGCCCGGCGCGCGGTCCGCATGGTCGGCCGTTGCGATCGAACCCGGCGGGGAGCGGCTGATCCTGAATACGCCCGGGGCCGGGCTGGAGGTGGAGCCGGACTGGGTGGCATTCGACATGGGGGAAGGTGGGGGCGGTGCGGCCCTGGTGGACATGGGGTGGCCTGCCGGCGCGGCGCGGCTGCTGGGGCTGGCGCGGGCGGCGGGGGCGCCCACGGTGCTGGACGCCGACCTGGGACCCCATGCGGGGGCGGCGGCGCTGATCGACCACGCGGAGCACGTGGTGTTCAGCGCGCCGGGCCTTGCGCATCATGCGGGGACGATGGACCCGGCGGAGGGGCTGCGGCGCATGGCGCACCGGGCGCGGGTGGTGGCGGTCACGCTCGGAGCGGTGGGCGTGCTGGCGATGGAGGGCGGGGCGGTGCTGCGGCAGGCGGCGCCGGCCTTGACCGTGGTGGACACGCTCGGGGCGGGGGACGTGTTCCATGGGGCCTACGCGCTGGCGCTGGCGGAGGGTCAGGGGCTGGCGGCAGCGTTGCGGTTCGCGACGGCGGCGGCCGCGCTGAAGTGCACGCGGCCGGGCGGGCGCGCGGGGGTGCCGGGGCGGGCGGAGGTGGAGGAACTGTTGCAGGCGGGATGGAGCAGGGGATGAGCGATTTCACCATTGCGCTGGAGCTCCAGCCCGATCCGGCTGTGCGGGCCTGCATTTTCGAGCCTTTGCATGCCCACAACCAGGAGGTCGCCGGTCCCTCGAGGGGGGCCACGATTGCCGTCACGGTGCGGGATGCGGACGGGCTGGTGGTGGGGGGATTGTGGGGGCGGATGGCCTACGAGTTCCTGTTCGTGGAGCTACTCTCGCTCGGGGCGGCACGGGGGCAAGGCCTCGGCCGTGCCGTGATGGCGGAGGCGGAAGCGGAGGCGCGGCGGTGCGGGCTGCGCGGCATGTGGCTGGACACGTGGACGTTCCAGGCTCCTGGATTCTATCAGAAGCTGGGCTTCGTCGAGTGCGGGCGCATCGTGGACTATCCGGCGGGACACGACCGGATTTTCTACGTAAAGCGGTTCTAGGCAGCACTCCGTCGGTGCGGAGCCGTCAGGGTGCGATTTGCTGGCGCAGGAAGTCCTCGCCGACGGCCGAAGCCTCCCGATGCGCCGGGCGCTCGAACCAGGGCGTGCCGTGCGCCCGCAACACGGTTTGGACGCGTTCGATATAGGCCACGCCTTCCGTTTCCACGCGGGCACGGAAGCGGTCCCAGTCGGGATATTCCAGGGCGGCTTGCCACCATATGGCGCGGCCGGCGAGGTATCCGCTGGCGCCGGCGCGGAAGGCGTAGGTGAGGACGCGGCGGAACGGTTCGGGGCCGGCGCCGGCCGATAGCATGACCCAGGGGCGGTCCAGGCGACGGTCGATCTCGTGGAACCAGCGCTGGGCCGCGTCGGCCTCGGGGGAGGGCAGGTCCGGGTCGGGCAGGGTGGGCGCAGGAAGCGGGGTCTCGAGCTTGAAGATGTCGACGCCGTAGCGTTCGGCGCGGAACTCCTCCACCGTCGCGATCACCATCTCCGGGCGCTTGCCGGGGTCTTCGGCGTAGGTGTCGGTCTGGCCGGGGTCGCCCAGCGGATAGACGAGCGGCTCGAGCAGGAACGGGATGTCGTGCGCACGGCAATCGGCGCCGACCTGCTCGACCAGGCGGCGCTGGTGGGCGAGCACGTCGGGGGCGGCGTCCGGTCGCCACCAGAGCATGAGCTTCACGCCGTCGGCACCCAGGCGCTTGATGTGCGCCACGGACCAGCCCGGGTAGGGCAGGGTCTTGCGGCCGCCCGGGCCATCCTCGGACTCGAAGCGTTCGAGCGTGAGGATCAGGCCGCGATGCGGGTGCAGGGCGTCGTGGGCGGCGGGGTAGGCGTAGTAGGGGTCGAGCAGCATGGCCGAGGCGTGGGGCGAGAGTGCCTCGACCAGGGTGCGCTTGATGCGGCCCACATTGGCCCACAGCCCGGCCTCCCCCGTGCTATTCCGTACGAGCGCCTCCACGCCGGGGCGCTGATCGACGGCGACCATAGTGAAGTGGCCCTGCGCGTCCGCCAGGCGCCGCAAACCCCATCGCTTGCCAGGAGACAGCTTCATATGGAACGCATAGCGCAGCGGCAGGCGGTGGGACAGATGCGGGTTGGGTTCGTGCACACGGTCGGGTTCCTGGTGGAGCGGTTTCGGACCGAGATGGCGGCGGCGCACCCTCATGTGGAGAGCTTCCACGTCCTGAACGAGACGCTGCTGCAAGACCTGCTGCGCGGCGAGGAGCGGGCCGCGGTGTATCGCAGGGTGGTCGCGCAGGTGCTGCTGGCCGTCGATGCCGGGGCGGGCCTGGTGGTGATGACATGCTCCAGCACGTCCCCCGCGCTCGACCTGGCGCGGCAGCTGAGCCCGGTGCCGCTGCTCAAGATCGACGACCCGATGATGGCCGAGGCGGCGCGGACGGGGCGGAGGATCGCGGTGATCTGCACCAACACGAGCACGCCCGGACCCAGTGCGGCGTTGCTGCGGATGCATGCGGCAACGCTCGGGCGGGAGGTGCTGGTGGAGGCGGTGGTGCGGCCGGAGGCCTACACGGCGCTGTTCGCGGGCGACAGGGCGCGGCACGACGCCATCGTTCTCGAGGCGGCCGAGGAGGCGGCGGCGCGGGCGGACGTGCTGGTGCTGGCGCAGGCGAGCCTGGAGGGCCTGCAGGGGCGGATCGCGGCGTTCGGCAAGCCCGTGCTGGCCAGCCCCAAGCTCATGATGGCCGAGCTTGCCCGGCGGCTTGCACCACAGCCGGCCACGGTCTAGCGTCCGTCGCATGGTGCTAGCGCTGCCCCTCATGGCCTGCATGGCTCGCTCGTTCGGGCGTGCGTTCCTGCGGCTGCTCGGGCTCGGCCTCCTCCTTCGACTTATCCGCCCCTGAGCGCTGGGGTCGGCTGAGGCCGGCATCGCTCAGGGGTCGCCTGGGGACGCCGTGCAGTTCGAACGAGGACCACCATCATGAGCATCGACCATCCGAGTTTCGGCCGCCTGGCCGACGACCGTGTCATCATCTTCGACACCACCCTGCGGGATGGGGAGCAGTCGCCGGGGTTCAGCATGAACCTGGCCGAGAAGCTGCGCATGGCGGAGGCGCTGGCCTCGCTCGGCGTGGACGTGATGGAGGCCGGGTTCCCGATCGCCTCCGTGGGCGACTTCGAGAGCGTCAAGGCGATCGCCGAGACCATCAGGGGGCCGGTAATCTGCGGGCTGGCGCGGACGGGGCAGGCGGACATCCTGCGGGCGGCCGAGGCGCTGCGCGGGGCGGAGCGGCGGCGGATCCATGTGTTCCTGAGCACGAGCCCGCTGCACATGAAGTACAAGCTGCGGATGGAGCCCGACCAGGTGCTGGAGCTGACGGAGCGGTCGGTGGCGCTGGCGCGGAACCATGCGGAGGACGTGGAGTGGTCGGCCGAGGATGGCAGCCGGACGGACCCGGACTTCCTGTGCCGCTGCGTGGAGGCGGCGATCAAGGCCGGGGCCACCACCATCAACGTGCCGGACACGGTGGGCTATGCCGTGCCGGAGGACATGACGCGCATCTTCACCATGCTGCGGGAGCGGGTGCCCGGCGCCGAGCGCGTCGTGTTGTCCACGCACAACCACAACGACCTCGGCCTGGCCGTGGCGAACACGCTGGCGGCGCTGGCGGCGGGTGCGCGCCAGGTGGAGTGCACCATCAACGGCATCGGGGAGCGTGCGGGCAACGCGGCGCTCGAGGAGGCGGTCATGGCGATCCGGACGCGGCCGGATGCGGCGCCTTACGTGCATGGCATCGAGACGACGCAGATCCTGCGGGTGAGCAAGCTGCTGAGCACGATCACCGGGTTCGACGTGCAGCCGAACAAGGCGATCGTGGGCCGCAACGCGTTCGCCCACGAGAGCGGCATCCACCAGGACGGGATGCTGAAGAACGCCGGCACATACGAGATCATGACGCCGGAGAGCGTGGGCTGGAGCAAGAGCAGCCTGGTGATGGGCAAGCACTCGGGCCGCGCGGCGTTCAGGGACAAGCTGCGGGCGCTGGGCTACGGCGAGGTGGGCGACAACAAGCTGAACGACGCGTTCCGGCGGTTCAAGGACCTGGCCGACCGCAAGAAGTCCGTCTACGACGAGGACATCGTGGCGCTGGTGGACGACGAGGTCGGCCGGGACCATGCGCGCGTGCGGTTCGTGAGCCTGGACCTGCGCGCCGGCAGCAAGGCGCCGCCCTCCGCGGAGCTCGAGCTCGAGGTGGACGGGGTGGTGCAGGCCGCGACGGCGGGCGGCGACGGGCCGGTGGACGCGACGTTCAACGCCATCCGCATGCTGTTCCCGCACGAGGCGCGGCTGGTGCTGTTCTCGGTTGGTGCGGTGACGGAGGGGACCGACGCGCAGGCCAAGACGACGGTGCGGCTCGAGGAGGGCGGTAAGATGGTCGATGGCCAGGGCGCGGACACGGACACGATCGTGTCGGCGGCGCGGGCCTACGTCCATGCGCTGAACAAGCTGGTGGTGAAGCGGGCGCGGACGGAGCCGGAGGCGCTCTCGGCTTAGGGTTGGTGGTGGGTTGCACCCACCCTACGCGCGTAGGGCGGGTGCTGACCCGGTGGCCTCAGTAGCCGTAGCCGCGCGAGTAGGCGGGCGGGGCGGGCTGGTAGGCGGGTTGGTAGGCGTAGCCCGGCTGCTGCTGGTAGGTGGGCTGCTGGTAGGCGGGCTGGCCGTAGTATTGCTGCGGCGGGGCAGTCGGCGTGCTGGCGGCGCCGCCGGCGGCGCCCAGTGCACCGCCCGCGAGGGCGCCGATGGCGGCACCCCGTCCACCGCCGGCGATGCCGCCGATGGCCGCACCGGCGCCTGCGCCGAGCAGGCCGCCGCCGACCGCGCGCTGGCCGGGATCGTAGGGGTTCGAGCAGGCCGTGAGGCCGAGGCCGGCGGCGAGGGTGAGGCCGAGAAGCGCCTTGGTGTTCATGGTGTCTCCCTTCGGTGTGGCCGGACCTTTTCAGCCCGGCCGGTTACTCAATAGCGGCGGGGGGCCGTGACGGCGCCGCCGACTGCACCGACGCCGCCGCCGATCAAGGCGCCAGTGCCGGCGTTGCCACCCGTTGCCGCGCCCACGGCTGCGCCCGTGCCGGCGCCGAGCAGTCCGCCCGTGACGGCGCGTGTGCCCGGATCCTGCCCGCAGGCGGTGAGGCCGAGGGCGAGAAGGCCGGCGGCGGCGGCGAGCTTGATCATGTGCATCGAATCGATCTCCTGTGTGGTGTCAACACAAGCCGTTAACGCACCGGCACGAGGCGAGTGCATGGCCCAATTATGGCATGGCCATGTCTCACGCCGATGTGACGGCAGGTGAGTAGATGCCGGGGCCGGCCCTTGCCCCCCCGGCCCCACCCCGCTAAGGCGTGGCCCGCCAAGTCGACCGTCCGGTGGACCGCCCAGTCGACCCCCTTGGGCCAGACGGATCGGCCGGGGGCACAAACCATAGGAAACCGTATGTTCGGACGTTTGCTGGGCATCATGTCTGCCGACATGGCCATCGACCTCGGGACCGCGAACACGCTGGTGTACGTGAAGGGGCGGGGCATCGTGCTGGCCGAGCCGAGCGTCGTGGCGATCGCCGACGTGCGGGGCAAGAAGCAGGTGCTGGCGGTGGGCGAGGAAGCCAAGCTCATGCTGGGGCGCACGCCCGGCAACATCCAGGCCATCCGGCCGCTGCGGGACGGCGTGATCGCCGACTTCGAGGTGGCCGAGGAGATGATCAAGCACTTCATCCGCAAGGTGCACAACCGCCGCGGCTTCGCGAGCCCGCTCATCATCGTGTGCGTGCCGAGCGGCAGCACGGCGGTGGAGCGGCGTGCGATTCAGGAGAGTGCGGAGAGTGCGGGCGCGCGGAAGGTGCTGCTGATCGAGGAGCCGATGGCGGCTGCGATCGGGGCCGGGCTGCCGGTGACGGAGCCTTCGGGCAGCATGATCGTGGACGTGGGCGGCGGCACGACCGAGGTGGCCGTGATCAGCCTGGGCGGCATCGTGTACAGCCGCTCGGTGCGGGTGGGCGGCGACAAGATGGACGAGGCGATCATCAGCTACATCCGCCGCACGCATAACCTGCTGATCGGCGAGAGCTCGGCCGAGCGGATCAAGATGGACATCGGCGCGGCGGCACCGGGCGACGACATCGATGACGGGCCGTGGCACGAGGTGAAGGGGCGGGACCTGATGAACGGGGTGCCGCGCGAGATCCTGGTGGGGCAGCGGCAAATTGCCGAAAGCCTGGCCGAGCCGGTGGCGGCGATCGTGGAAGCGGTGAAGGTTGCGCTCGAGAACACGCCGCCCGAGTTGGCCGCCGACATCGTGGACAAGGGAATTGTGCTGACTGGCGGGGGTGCGCTGCTCTATCGTCTGGACCAGGTGCTGCGGGACGCGACCGGGCTGCCCGTGGTGATTGCGGAGAATCCGCTGAGCTGCGTGGCGCTCGGCACGGGCCGGGCGCTCGAGGAGATGAAGCGGCTGCGGAACGTGCTGACCAGCATGTATTGAGGCCGGTTGGTATCGGGGGCGTGCGCGAGTGATCCGGCTGTCCATTCCCGTGCGCCAGGCGTTGTCGAAGCTCACGCTTCCTGTGCTGATCGCGGCGGCGTTCGGGCTGATGCTGCTGGGCAAGGCGGATGCCATCCTGGCCGAGCGGGCACGGATGGCGCTGGCCGACGCGCTGGCGCCGCTGTTCGCGACCCTGGCCGAGCCGCTGGCGACGGTGCAGCGGGCAACCGACGAGGTGCACGGGCTGTTGGAGCTGCGGGCCGACAATGCGCGGTTGCGGGAGGAGAACGAGAACCTGCGCCGCTGGCACGCGGTGGCACTGGCGCTCGATGCCGAGAACGCGACCTTGAAGGCGAATTTGCGCTGGATCCCGGACCCGGCGCCCAGCTACACCACGGCCCGTGTGGTGGCCGATGCGGGGGGCGTATATGCGCGCGCCGTGCTGCTGAGCACCGGGCCGAACCATGGCATGACGAAGGGGCAGATCGCGCTCGACGAGCGGGGCCTGGTGGGGCGGATCACCGAGCTCGGCACGCGGAGTGCGCGCGTGCTGCTGCTGACGGACATGAACAGCCGGATCCCGGTGATCATGGAGAACAGCAGGGCGCGGGCGATGCTGCTGGGCACCAACGGGGCGCGGCCGCGGCTGAGCTTCTGGCCCGAGGGAGTGCAGCCCGTGGAAGGCGAGCGGATCGTGACGAGTGCCGAGGCCGGCGCGTTCCCGGCGGGGCTGCCGGTGGGTGTGGTGCGGTATTCCGCGAGCAACGTGCCCGAGATCGAGACTGCGGCGCGGCTCGACCGGCTCGAGGTGGTTCGGGTGTTCAACTACGGGCTGCGCGGCCTGGTGGCGCCCGAGGTGCTGGCGCGGCCCGAGGCCGTGCGCCCGGCCGAGGGCCGGCGTCGATGAGCGTTGGCCGAGGGGCGCAGGCGTTGAGCGGCGTTTCATGAGCGAGCGGCTGCCGGGCATCCGGCCGCAGCAGACGCTGTGGCGCAGGCTGGACGCGGCGAGCCGTACGGCGTTCCCGGCCGCTTGCACGGCGCTGCTGCTGCTGGCCCTGGCCGCGCCGTTCCGGATGCCGGGCCAGGCGCAGCTGCAGCCCGCCGTCGCGCTGGCCTGCGTGTTCTTCTGGAGCCTGTTCCGGCCGAGCTCGATGTCGCCGCCGGTGGTGTTCGCGCTGGGGTTGTTGCTGGACCTGGTGAGCCTGCAGTCGCCTGGCGTGTCCGTGCTGGTGCTGCTGCTGGTTCATGGGCTCGCGGTGCGGTGGCGGGTGTTGGCGGGGCAGGGGTTCCTGGTGGTGTGGCTCGCCTTCGTGCTGGTGGCGGCGGGTGCCGCGCTGGTGGCCTACGTGCTGTCCTGCGGGCTGATGCTGCGCCTTCTGCCGGTACAGTCGATGCTGTTCCAGTTCGGGCTCGCGGCCGGGCTGTATCCGGCGCTGGCCTGGGCGTTCACCCTGGCGCATCGCGGGCTCGCGAACCCCGAGGGCGCATGAGCGCGTCCAAGCCCCGGCGCATGCTCGCATGAGCCCGTTCAAAAAGGAGAACAAGCGCAGCGCGGTGTTCACACGGCGCGCGCTCCTGCTGGGGGCCGGGCAGGTTGGGGTGCTGGGGCTGCTCGCGAGCCGGCTCTACCAGGTGCAGATCGAGGAAGGGGCGCGGTATTCGACGCTGGCCGAGAGCAACCGGATCAGCGCGCGGCTGACGGCGCCGCCGCGGGGGCGGATCCTGGACCGGTTCGGCACCGTGGTGGGCGGCAACCGGCTGAACTGGCGGGCGCTGCTGACGGCCGAGATGACGGCGGACGTAGACAAGACGCTCGACACGTTCGCCCGCGTGGTGCCGCTGGCCGAGCACGAGCGGGCGCGGATCGAGCGGGAGTTGCGGCGGCGGCGGCGGTTCATCCCGGTGATCGTGCGCGAGTTCCTGACGTGGGAGGACATGGCGCGGATCGAGGTGAACGCGCCCGACCTGCCCGGCATCTACGTGGACGTGGGCACCACCCGCATCTACCCGCACGGCCCGGCGCTGGCGCACGTGGTGGGCTACGTGGCGCCGCCCAGCGAGCAGGACAGCGGAGACGACCCGATGCTGGCGCTGCCGGGCATCCGGGTGGGGCGGTCTGGCATGGAGCGCGCGCACGACCTCAAACTGCGCGGGCGCGCCGGGGCGGTGCAGATGGAGGTGAACGCGGTGGGCCGCGTCATCCGCGAGCTGGACCGGCAGGAGGGCACGCAGGGGCAGGACCTGGGGCTGACCATCGACGTGGGCCTGCAGAACTCCGTCCTGAAGCGGCTGGGCGACGAGAGTGCGTCGGCCGTGGTGATGGATGCGCGGAACGGCGAGGTGCTCGCCATGACGACGAACCCGAGCTTCGACCCGAGCCTGTTCAACTCGGGCGTGAGCCAGGCGCAATGGATCGAATGGACGCGCAACCGCAAGGCGCCGCTGATCAACAAGGCCGCGGCGGGGCTGTATGCGCCGGGCAGCACGTTCAAGATGGCGGTGGCGGCGGCCGGGCTGGAGGCCAAGACGATCTCGCCCGGGGAGCGCATCCCGTGCCCCGGGTTCCTGGATCTGGGCGACACGCGGTTCCATTGCTGGAGCAAGTATGGGCATGGCGCGCTCGATGTGCGGAACGCGCTGAAGCAGAGCTGCGACGTGTTCTTCTACGAGGTTGCGCGGCGCACGGGCATCGACCGTGTGGCGGCGATGGCGAACCGGCTCGGCATCGGCGTGGACCTCGAGATCGAGCTGCCGAACGTGCGGCGGGGGCTGATGCCGACGCGGGCCTGGCGGATGGGCCAGGGCAAGGCGTGGAACATCGGGGACACGATCAGCTGCGGCATCGGGCAGGGCTACATCCAAACCACGCCGCTGGCGCTGGCCACCTACACGGCGCGGGTGGCCACGGGACGGGCGGTGCAGCCGCACCTGACGCGGAGCCTGGGCGGCGTGCTGCAGCGCGGCAACAAGGCGGAGGACTGGCCGGCGCTCGGGCTGCCGGAGCGGAGCCTGCATTTGCTGCGGGACGGGATGTGGGCCGTGGTGAACGAGGGCGGCGGCACGGCGGCGGTGGCACGGCTGCCGATCCCGGGCGTGCAGATGGCGGGCAAGACAGGCAGCACGCAGGTGCGCCGGGTGAGCCGGGAGCAGCGGGAGCGGGGCTACAAATCCGAGAACATGCCGTGGGAGTGGCGGCCGCATGCGCTGTTCGTGTGCTACGCGCCCTACGACCAGCCGCGCTACGCGGTGGCGGTGGTGGTGGAGCACGGCAACGCCGGGTCGGCGGCGGCGGCGCCATTGGGGCGGGACATCATGATCGACGTGCTGACGCGCGACCCGGCGGGCCGCAACGATCCGGGTGCACCAGGTGCTAGGGTCGCCGAGCGTGTCTGACCTCCTCACCGCGCGGCGGCTGATCCGGGCCGAGCCGAGCTTCGGGCTCACGGCCAAGCTGTGGCGCATCAGCTGGAGCTACGTGCTGCTGCTGTGCGTGCTGGCGGGCGTGGGCTACGTCGCGCTGTATTCGGCGGCGGGGGGGAGCCCGGAGCCGTATGCGACGAAGCACATCATCCGGTTCTGCCTGGGTCTCGGCGTGATGCTGTGCGTGGCGCTGGTGGACATAAGGCTGATCGCGCGGCTGAGCTGGCTCGTGTACGGCGGGTCGGTCGCGCTGCTGATCCTGGTGCTCAAGATGGGGCACGTGGGCAAGGGGGCGCAGCGCTGGATCGAGCTGGGGGGCTTCCAGCTGCAGCCCAGCGAACTGGCCAAGATCGGGCTCGTGATGGCGCTGGCGGCCTGGTTCCACAAGGCGAGCTGGGAGCGGATGGGCAACCCGCTGTTCCTGATCCCGCCCGCGGTGATGGTGGCGGTACCGGTGCTGCTGATCCTGAAGGAGCCGAACCTGGGGACGGCGGTGATCACGGCCGTGGTCGGGGCTGCGGTGTTCCTGGCGGCCGGGGTGCGGTGGTGGAAGGTGGTGCTGGTCATCGCCCCGATCCCGTATGCGGCACAGGTCGCGTTCAGCCACCTGCACGACTACCAGAAGGCGCGGATCACGACCTTCCTGAACCCGGAGAGCGACCCGCTGGGGGCCGGCTACAACATCATCCAGAGCAAGATCGCGCTCGGTTCGGGCGGGCTGTGGGGCAAGGGGTTCCTGCAGGGGACGCAGGGGCACCTGAACTTCCTGCCGGAGAAGCAGACGGACTTCATCTTCACGATGCTGGCGGAGGAGTTCGGCCTGGTGGGCGGGCTCGCGCTGCTGGGCCTGCTGGCGACGATCGTGGTGGGGGGGATGCTGATCGGGCTGCGGTGCCGCAACCATTATGGGCGGCTGCTGGCGCTGGGGATCGCGACGAACTTCTTCATGTATGTGTTCGTGAACATCGCGATGGTGATGGGCGCGATCCCGGTAGGGGGGGTGCCGCTGCCGCTCGTGTCCCACGGCGGGTCGGCGATGCTGACGGTCATGTTCGGGTTCGGGCTGCTGATGTCGGCGCACGTGCACCGGGACGTGGATTTCGAGGAGCGGGAGGACTAGGGGGCCTGGTCCTTCGTGACGCTGACCGAGCGGCTCTCTGCAAGCAGGGAGGTGGCGCGCTCGACGGAGCGGACGATGGCTTGGCCGGCGCGCTGGACGGTGGGCTCGGCGTGGTTGATCAGCCGGTCGGATACCATGAGCGCCGGGGAGAGGACGCCGCGGAGGTCGTGGCGGAGGGCGGCGGTGTGGGCGCGGTGGTCGGCAAGCTCCTGCTCGAGGCGGGCGACCACGGCTGTGTCCGGCACCGGCGCGGATGCCGGGGCGGGGACGGCCGGCGCGAGCACCGCGCGGAGCGCCGCGTATTGCACCAGGGCCGCAGCCACCGCGGCGAGGATTGCGGCAACCAGGTAGGACAGGCCGGCGCCCATGAGGGCGAGGGCGAGGCCCGTGGCGCCGAAAGTCATCACCGCCGCAAGCAAGGCGAGGCGTGACGGGGTGGTCGGCATCGGGGATCCTCGTCGTGGTCTAGCGTAAACTGTTTATTGGACATGAGGTTCCCGGCAAGGTGTCTTGCTTGGCCAGCCTGGGTCCGGCGGGCAGAGGGCCTTCGAGTTCGATTGACGGCGGGGGCGGTGTGCACCTATACAGCCCGCCTGTCCGGGGCGCGTGTGGCGTGGCCCGGGGACGAAGCCCCTCAGATGCCGTTGGCCGCCGCTCGATCGCGGCCAGGGCCGGTTGACCCGGAGAGTTCACGTTGAAGCGCACCTACCAACCCTCGAAGCTGGTCCGCAAGCGCCGCCACGGCTTTCGCGCCCGCATGGCCACCGTTGGCGGACGCAAGGTGCTGGCCAACCGCCGTGCCAAGGGCCGCCAGAAACTCTCGGCCTGACGCCGGCCCGGCCTCCGTCCGGGGGCATCCGACCATGACACTGGTTCCAGAGAACGTCTTTCGTCCGGCGCGGCTGAAGCGCCGGGCCGAGTTCTTGCGCGTTGCGGGGCAGGGCAAGCGTGCGCCGAGCCCGGGGCTGGTGCTGCAGGCGCTTGCCCGGGGTGACGCGGCTCCGGTGCGGCTGGGCTTCACGGTGACGAAGAAGGTGGGCAATGCCGTCGTCCGGAACCGCACGAAGCGTCGCCTGCGTGCAGCCGCCGCCGAGGTGCTGCGGACCACGCCGGTGACGGGGCACGACCTGGTGCTGATCGGGCGGGATACGACGCGGGGGCGCCGGTTCACCCTGCTGGTGGATGACCTGAAGCGGCTGCTCGGCAAGCTGGGGGCGCTGTGAGCCTCGTTGCGGACGGGCTCGCGCTGCTGGTGCGGGCCTACCAGCTCACTGTGCGGCCGATCATCGGGGCGCAGTGCCGGTTCGAGCCGAGCTGCAGCCATTATGCGATCGAGGCGCTGCACAGCCATGGCGCCGGACGCGGATCCGCGCTCGCCGCGCGCCGGTTGCTGCGCTGCCACCCCTGGAACCCGGGCGGCTATGACCCTGTGCCGCCTTCGTGCTGCGCCAAGCTGCCCCCCAATCGAGTGACATCCTGATGGACCAGAAGCGCCTGATGCTGGCGATCGGCATTTCGATCGCGATCCTGCTGTCGTTCCAGTTGCTGGCGCCAAAGCCGGCGCCGCGCGTTGCAACGACTGCGCCGATCACGACCCAGGCCACGCCGACCCAGGCCACTTCGAGCGAGGCCACGCCGCGGCCCACGGGTGACCCGGCCTTCCCGGGCACGCAGCCCGTGGCGATTGCGCCGCCTTCGCTCCAGCGGGACGTGCCGCGCCTGGCCATCAGCGCGCCGCGCGTGCAGGGCAGCGTGAACCTGGCTGGCGCGCGCCTCGATGACCTGGTGCTGCGGGACTATCGCGAGCAGGTGGAGCCCGACAGCAAGCTGGTGCGCCTGCTGGAGCCGCGGGTGGACCCGCAGCCTTATTACGCGCAATTCGGCTGGACGGCGGAGGGCGGCGTGGCCGTACCGGGGCCGGACACGGTGTGGAAGGCGAGTGCGCCGGAGCTGACGGCGACGAGCCCCGTGGTGCTGAGCTGGGACAACGGCGCGGGTCAGGTGTTCGAGATCGCGCTTTCGGTGGACGACAACTACCTGTTCACGGCCGAGCAGCGGGTGCGGAACGCCGGGCCGGCGGCGGTGAAGGTGTTGCCTTGGTCGCGCATCCGGCGGGACTACAAGCCCGTCACGGCGGGCTATTACATCCTGCACGAGGGCCTGCTGGGCGTGCTGGGCGGCACGTTGAAGGAGCAGGGCTACGACGACGCGAAGAGTGAGCAGGCCAAGCGCAACAACGGCAGCTCGCTGCAACTGCCGAGCACGGGCGGCTGGGCCGGCATGACGGACAAGTATTGGCTGACGGCGCTGATCCCGGACCAGGCGGTGCCGGTAACGGCCTCGTTCCGGCACCTGACGGAGAACAACGCGGACCGCTACCAGGTGGATTTCGTGACGGCGCAGGCCCAGGTGGCCGAGCCGGGCGGGATTGCGGCCGGGGTGACACGGCTCTTCGCGGGGGCGAAGGAAGTGAACCTGCTCGACCGCTACGAGGTGTCGCTGAAGCTGCCGAACTTCGACAAGGCTGTGGATTTCGGCTGGTTCTACTTTCTCACCAAGCCGATCTTCTACGCGCTCGACTGGCTGTTCAAGCTCACGGGCAATTTCGGTGTGGCGATCCTGATCTTCACGGTGTTCGCGAAGGCGGTGTTCTTCCCGCTGGCGAACAAGAGCTATCGCTCGATGAACAAGATGAAGGCGCTGAACCCGCGGATCACGGAGGTGCGGGAGCAGTTCAAGGAGGACCCGGCGAAGGTGCAGTCCGAGATCATGAAGATCTACAAGACCTCGGGCGTGAACCCGGCGAGCGGGTGCCTGCCGATGCTGGTGCAGGTCCCGGTGTTTTTCTCGCTGTACAAGGTGATCTTCGTGACCATCGAGATGCGGCACGCGCCGTTCTTCGGGTGGATCAAGGATCTGTCTGCGGTGGACCCGACGAACGTGTTCAACCTGTTCGGGCTCATCCCCGTGGACCCGGCGCAGTTCTCGAACCTGCTGCATTTGGGCGTGTGGCCGCTCATCATGGGCTGCACCATGTATTTCCAGCAGAAGCTGAACCCGACGCCGCCGGACCCGGTGCAGGCCAAGATCTTCCAGTTCATGCCGATCGTGTTCACCTTCATGCTCGCGAGCTTCCCTGCGGGGCTCGTGATCTATTGGAGCTGGAACAACCTGCTGACGATCGCGCAGCAATGGACGCTGATGCGGCGGACGGAGCCGGTGGCGGCTCCGGTTCGGTCCTGACGCCGGAACCCCGCTTCGACGCGGCGGCGCCCTCGCCCGAGGCCATCGAGGTGGGGCGGCTGCTGTTCGCCGGGGAGTGCAAGTTCTTCTACGCGGCGCAACGGCTGGACCAGCTGCCGCCGTCGGCGCTGCCGGAGCTGGCGTTCGCCGGGCGGTCCAACGTGGGCAAGAGCAGCCTGATCAACGCGCTGACGGGCCGGCGCGCCCTGGCGCGGGCGAGCAACACGCCTGGGCGCACCAAGCAGCTCAACTTCTTCGACCTTGCCGGGCGGATCACGCTCGTGGACATGCCGGGCTATGGCTATGCGCAGGCGGCCAAGGAGGTGAAGGCGGACTGGCAGGGGCTGATGTTCAACTACCTGCGCGGCCGCCCGACCCTGCTGCGCGTGGTGCTGCTGCTGGACAGCCGGATCGAACTCAAGGCCAGCGACACGGCGGTGATGGACCTGCTGGACCGTGCGGCCGTGACCTACCAGGTGGTGCTGACCAAGGCGGACGGCATAAAGCCCGGCGTGCTCGTGCGGAAGGAGGCGGAGGTGGCGGCGATCGTGGCCAAGCACGCCGCGGCGTTCCCGACGCTGATCGCGACCAGCAGCGACACGGGCGCCGGCATCGAGGCGCTGCGGGCGAGCCTGGCCGGCCTGCTGGCGCCCGCTTGACGGCCCTGCATCGGCCACCCTGCCTTGACCATACGCGCGCCGCGCCGCTAACCAGCCGGACCGTATGAGGAATTGCCCATGGCCCTGACCACCGAGCAGCTCGAGGAAGCCGAGGCGCAGGCCGACATCCTGGTGCAGGCGCTGCCCTTCCTGCGGCGCTACGCGGGTGTGACGGTGGTGGTGAAGTATGGCGGCCACGCGATGGGCGACGAGGCGCTGGCCAAGACGTTCGGGCGGGACATCGCGCTGCTGAAGCAGGTGGGCGTGAACCCGGTGGTGGTCCATGGCGGCGGGCCGCAGATCAACGCGATGCTGCAGCGGCTGGCGATCAAGTCGAGCTTCGTGGACGGGCTGCGGGTGACGGATGCGGCGATGGTCGAAGTGGTCGAGATGGTCCTAGCGGGCACCGTCAACAAGCACGTGGCCGGGCTGATCAACGAGGCGGGGGCGCTCGCGGTGGGCATCTGCGGCAAGGATGGCGGGCTGATCCGGGCGCGCAAGCTGCAGCGCACCGTGAAGGACCCGGACAGCCACATCGAGCGCGCGCTGGACCTCGGCTTCGTCGGCGAGCCGACGCATGTGGACGTGCGGGTGATCCATGCGCTGACGGGGGCCGGGCTGATCCCGGTGATTGCACCCGTTGGCATCGGGGAGGATGGGCAGACCTACAACATCAACGCCGACACGGTGGCGGGTGCGGTGGCGGGCGCGTTGGGGGCGCGGCGGCTGCTGATGCTGACCGATGTCGCCGGTGTGTTGGACGAGGAGAAAAAGCTGATCCAGGAGATGTCGGTGGCCGACGTGGAGGCCGGGATCGCGGCGGGCTGGATTTCCGGGGGCATGATCCCGAAGGTGGAGAACTGCGTGGCAGCGGTGCGGGCCGGGGTGAAGGGGGCGGTGATCCTGGACGGGCGGATGCCGCATGCGTGCTTGCTGGAGCTGTTCCGCGACGGCGGGATGGGGACGTTGGTGAAGGCGTAGTGGTCAGGTCGCAACGACCGCGAGCGCTGGCCTAGGCCGAAGGGCGCTCCGGACGAAGCCCTGGACGGGGCGTTCGATGGCGTGGTGGATGAACGCGGCCAGGCCGAGGCTGATGGCGAGCAGAAGCGCATATTGCCACCAGAGCCCGAATGGCAGCATGCCGAGGTGCAGGGCGTGCCAGCGGAACACGAGCTGATGCACCAGATACAGCGCGTAACTGACTTCGCCGAGCCACACCATGATCGGGTGCGCGAGGAACGCAGCCACCAAGCCCCGGGTGCGGGCCAGGGTGAAGATGAGCAGGACGTAGGCGAGCGCCGGGCCGGACTGGATACGGTAGTAGAAGGCTGGTTGGGCAGGGTCGCCCGGGCTGCTGAGCAGCGCGTTCATCCCCAGGGCTGCCGCCAGAGCCAGCAGCTCGAGCGCCGTTGCCTGAGCTTGCGTGAGCCGGGGCACGGCCAGGTGCCGGTGCGCGAGCCCGGCGGCGATGCCGAGGACGAAGGCGGGCAGGTTCACGACCGGGTTGATGTATCCCACCCAGACCGGGTCGAGCCCCGGGGCGACCATGCCCGACCCGAACAGGATGATGGCCAGCAGGGCGACGCACGCCGCGGCCGCGGCTCCGGGCGCCCGGCGCAGCAGCCACAGGCACGCGGGGAAGCAGGCGTAGAGGAAAAGCTCGACCGAGAGCGACCAGGATGGCGCGTTGTAGGACCAATACACCAGGCGCGCGGGAGACCACGCCTGCAGCAGGCCGAGGTTCCACGCGAACTCGGCGTCGTGGGGCGGGGTGAGCACGAAGGACAGCGTGTCATTGAAGAGTGCGCCCCAGAGCACGAGGCCTGCGGCGTGCGCTGGCCAGATGCGGGCGATGCGGCGCAGCATGAATACGCCCCATGGCGTGCCGTCCTGGGTGGAAAGGGTCAGTACGAACCCTGAGAGGGCAAAGAAGAGCGTGACGGTGCCCGAGAGCAGAAACGGCGCGAAGGCGGCTGGTCCGAAGAAGTAGTCGGCCTGCGAGTGCCACAGCACGATGGATGCGGCGGCAAGGAATCGCAGCCCTGTCAGGGCATCGACGCGTGCTTTCATGGGCGTCTAGTGCTGCACGGGGCGCCCCTCGTCAATCGTTGCGGTCAGGCGATTTCCTGGATCAGCTTGCGCTTCACGGCGGTGGCGAAGGTGTCGAAGCTTTCGGCGACGATGACGAAGTGTCCGGGGCCGCCGGCGACGGCGCGTTGGTAGTAGGGGACGAGGTCCGCACCCGAGGCCGAGCCGTAGCGAGGGCGTTCGTTGATGATGGGCAGGCCGTTGATGACGACGCCGTCCTCCACCAGGCGGTCGCGCTCGGGCTCGGCGAGGGGGCCGTTGTTGTTCACGCCGTCCCCGCTGACGTCGATGACGCGGCGGGTGCCTTCGAAGGGGGCGGCGGCGAGGGTTTCGCGGGAGAAGCGGAGGGCGCCGGAAAGGCTGGTCCAGGAGACGCTGGAGATCGGCTGTTCCGAGAGGGCTGCGGACCAGGCGGTGGCCTGGGCGGCGTTGGCGATGCGCGTCCAGGGCAGGAGGAGTTGCTGGCGGTCGTAGGCGGCCCATTCGACGTAGGCGAGCGCCACCGCGCCGATGGGGCCGCCCTTGATGGCAGCCACCACCTGCGGGTCCGTGATGGCGGCGCGGTAGCCTTCGCGCTGGAGCCGGGCGTCGCTCTCGCTGATGGATCGGCTGATGTCGATGGCGAGCACGAGGAGGAGGTCGACGGCCTGGGGTTGGGCGCGCGCCTGCGGGGCGGCGAGGGCGGCAGTGGCTCCAAGGAGGGTGCGGCGGTGCATGGGGCGAAGCGTGGCAAGGGGCGGGGGTGGGTTGCAAGCTGAAACGTTCGGCGTGCGGCCAACGAGCGCACCCCGCCCTCCGCACCTATTCACGGCGCAGGCGGCGCCGCAGAACCTCGAGCTGCTTCGCCCTCTGCCGTCGGGCTCCCAGGGGAGAGGGGAAGGGCGGTGCTTGCCGTCACCCCTCCCGCGGCCCCTCCTGCAAGGGGAGGTGAGCAGCCGGTGCTTGTCTCCTCGTCAGCGAGGACAGGACCGTCAGCTCGTGCTTGTTGTGCCACAGGTGCGTGAGGCGGAGTCCGGGGAGGGCGGCGATGCGGTCGGCGGTGTCGTGGTCGGTGTCGCCCTGGAACTTGACGGTGCACACGATGTGTCGGGCGTGGGGGAGCCAGCGTTCGAGCAGAGCGAGGGTGCGGGCGGGGTAGGCGATGACGTCGCAGACGAGCCAGTCGATCGGGCGGGGCTCGAGGGCGAATGCGCTGTCGATGAGTTGGGACACGCCGGGGAGGGCGGCGACCGCGGGGTCGAGTGGGGCTTTGTCGATGGCGGTGACGGTGGCGCCGAGCTGGGCCAGCGCCCATGTCCAGCCGCCGGGGGAGGCGCCGAGGTCGAGGCAGGAATCGCCGGGGCCGGGATGGTGGCCGAGGAGGGTAAGCGCCTCCCACAGCTTGAGGTAGGCGCGGCTGGGTGGGCCGGTGCGGTCCTCGAGGAAGCGGCACTCGCCGTTCGGGAACGGGCTGGTCTTGGTGGGGCTGGCGAGGAGGCGGCCGGGCTCGAGCAGGGTCCAGGCGCCGAGGTGGGAGGCTGGGGCCGGGGCGGGGAACGCGAGGGGGGCGGCCTTCACGGGCGGCAGGCGGGCCTGGATGAGCGCCATGCGGCGGTGGTGTCCGGCGGCGTAGGCCGACCAGTTGCGCTGCTGCGCCCGGAGCGCGTCCGCGGCGGCCTTCACCGAGGGGGCCTCGTGCTCGAGCGGCGCAAGCCACGTGTCCTGCGCCCAGGGGCAGTCGAGCGGGGGCGCCTCGGACAGGGCCAGGTCCCCGTGCCAGCGCACCTCCACGCCACGGCGCGCGAGCCAGCCCTCGAGGGTAAGCGCGAGGCCGGGGGCGGCGAGGTAGGCGCTCAGGATCATGTCCCGGTATTGCACGCGTGACGCGGGCGCGGGAGGGGCGCTAGGCTGCCCGCAACGAAGACGGAAGGGGGGGGAATGGAGGCGACGCTTCCGGCAGCCATGGCTGCGGCCGACACTGTCCGGCGCCGGCGCAACTATGCCCGGCACTACTGGCCCTTCATCCTGCCGGCCGGCATCATCGTGTTCGCGGTAATCCTGTTCCCCTGGGTGTTCACGCTGTTCATGTCCACGCATGACTGGCACATCGGGGGGGAGCGGACCTTCGTCGGCCTGCAGAACTACGCGCGCATGTTCACCGACGAGCGGTTCGGGCTCGCGGCGCTGCGGACGCTGTATTTCACCGCCCTCTCCGTGCTGCTGCCGATGGTGCTCGGCGTGGCCGCGGCGGTGTGCTTCCACAAGCACTTCCCGGGGCGGGGGCTCGCGCGGACGCTGTTCATCATGCCCATGATGGCGACGCCGGTGGCCATCGCCCTCGTGTGGACCATGATGTTCCACCCGCAGCTGGGCGTGTTGAACTACATCTTGACCAGTTTCGGCCTGCCGCCCTCGGCCTGGGTGTACGACAGCTCGACGGTGATCCCGACGCTCGTGATGGTCGAGACGTGGCAGTGGACGCCGCTCGTGATGCTGATCGTGCTGGGCGGCCTTGCGAGCCTGCCGACGGACCCCTACGAGGCGGCGGTGCTGGACGGCGCCAACGGGCTGCAGGTGTTCTGGCACGTGACGCTGCCGCTCGTGTGGCCATTCATCATGGTGGCGGCCGTGATCCGCGGGATCGACGCGTTGAAGGCGTTCGACACCATCTTCGTCATCAGCAACGGGGGCCCCGGCACGGCGAGCGAGACGGTGAACATCCTGCTCTACCTGCAGGCGTTCAGCTTCTACGACATGGGGTACGCGTCGGCCATCGTGGTGGCGTTCTTCGTGCTGATCATGATGGTGACGCTGCTGATGCTGCACTTCCGGCAGAAGGACCGGATGGTATGACGCTGCGGAAGCTGGCCGGGAGGGCCGGGCTGTATGCGAGCGTGTTCGCGCTCGTGAGCCCGGCGGTGCTCGTGTTCTTGTGGATGCTGTCGTTGAGCCTCAAGACGGAGGTGGACAACATGGCGTTCCCGCCCGTGTTCGTGCCGGCACCGCCCACGCTCGACAACTTCATCGCGGTGTTCGCGAAGAACGACTGGGTGAACTACACGCTGAACTCCGTCATCGTGTCGTTCTCGGCCACCGCGCTTGCGCTGTTGGTGGGGGTGCCGGCGGGGTATGGGATCGCGAAGGCGAAGGCCAAGCGGGCGGCGCTGCTGATCCTGATCGCGCGGATCACGCCGGGGCTGAGCTACCTGATCCCGTTGTTTCTGCTGTTCCAGTGGCTCGAGCTGACGGGCACGCTGTGGCCGATCGTGATCACGCACCTGGTCATCACCGTGCCGATCGTGGTGTGGATCATGATCGGGTTCTTCGAGGGGCTGCCGGCGGAGCTGGAGGAGGCGGCGCTGGTGGATGGGGCCACCATCTGGCAGGCGTTCCGGCACGTGGCGATGCCGCTGGCTCGGCCCGGGATCACGGTGGCCCTCATCCTAGCGTTCATCTTCAGCTGGAACAACTTCATCTTCGGCATCGTGCTCGCCGGCCGGTCTACGCGGACGCTGCCGGTGGCCGTCTACAACGTGTTGACGTTCGAGCAGGTGAGCTGGGGCCCGCTGGCGGCCGCGGCGCTGCTCGTGACCTTGCCGGTGCTGCTGCTGACCTTGCTGATGCAGAAGGAGATCGTGGCCGGGCTCACGGCCGGGGGCGTGAAGGGGGGCTAGCCCCGGCCTGGAGTGGCCGGGGCGGTGCGCATCAGGCGTTGGCGGCGCGACGCGTGGGCGTGCCGCCCGAGACCGGCGTGCTGGCCGGCTTGCGGGGGGCGGGCTCGGCCTTGCGGGCGGTGCCGTCGGCCTCCGTCATCACGGTGCGGAGGTCCCGCAGGAAGGCCTGGCCCTTGACCGTGCGCTGCACGAGCACGGAGCGGCGGTCGGCCGGATCCACCTTGCGGCGGGCAAGGTCGAGCTCGCCGAGGCGGTCGAGGGCGCGGGTGATGGCGGGCTTGCTCACGTTGAGCTCGGCAGCGAGGCCGCGGACGGTATCGGCCCCGTCCTGCAGGTAGCAGGTGAGGAACACGCCGAGCTGGCGGGAGGAGAGGTCGGGACCGTCGCGGCGGACGAGTGCGACGATGGTGTCTCGGAGGATGCCGACCAGCTGGTCGGACGTCATGTTAGCCATGTTTGAACCTTTCAGAGGGACTTAAGCGATCACCACTCCAGTGCGGCGGAAGTGGCGTTGGTCGATTCGCTGCCGTTGCGTGTCGAGGACATTGGTCATTTCGCCGATTGTTGCCAGACCGGCTACTTCACAAAGAGGTAACAACCCACTGCAGTAGCCATATCAAACAGTAGCTTAGGTGTTGCTATTAAATCGCCTTAACGTTTCGGCAATGGCGTAAAGCGCGCGCAACGCGAGTGCTTCGCCTCCTTCCGGCCGCCCGGGGCGGGTCTGGTCGTTCCAGGCGTAGGTGTCGATGTGGAGCCAAGGCGTGCCGGGGCGAACGAAGCGCTGGAGGAACAGCCCGGCCACGATGGCGCCGGCCATGGGCTTGCCGGCGACGTTGCCCATGTTGGCCACAGGGCTCGCGAGCCAGGGGTCGTAGCCGGGCCAGAGGGGCAGGCGCCAGACCGGGTCGTGGGCGGCGGCGGCGGCTTGCATGAAGCGGTCGGCGAGCTCGTCCTGCGGTGTCATGAAGGCGGGCAGGTCGGGGCCGAGGGCGACGCGGGCGGCGCCGGTGAGGGTGGCGGCGTCGACCAGGAGGTCGGGGGTCGCGTCCGAGGCTTCGGCGAGCAGGTCGGCGAGCACGAGGCGGCCTTCGGCGTCGGTGTTCCCGACCTCGACGGTGAGGCCGCGTCGGGTGGCGAGGACGTCCAGCGGGCGCATGGCGCGGCCGCTCACGGAGTTCTCGACGCAGCCGAGCCGAAGCTCGAGGCGGATCGGAAGGGCCTGGTCCATGACGAGGGACGCCAACGCCAGCATGAGGGCGGCGCCGCCCATGTCCTTCTTCATACGGAGCATGGCGGCCGAGGGCTTGAGGTCGTAGCCGCCCGTGTCGAACACGACGCCCTTGCCGCACAGGGAGAGGAGCGGGGCGTCGGCTGCGCCACCGGACCAGCGGAGGATGGCGACGGCGGGCGGCCTGTCCGATCCGGCACCGACGGCGGCGAGGGCGGGGTAGGAGGCGGTAAGGGCGTCGCCTTCCACGACGGTGCAGGTGGCGCCGGGGTGTCGGGCCGCCAGATCCTGCGCGGCGCGGGCCAGGTCCATGGGGGATTGGTGGTTGGCGGGGGTGTTGATGAGGTCGCGCGCGAGCGCCGTGGCCCCCGCCGTAGCCAGGGCGAGGGTGTGCACGGCGGCGCCGACCAGGCGGGCCGGCACGCGGGACGCGGGCTTGAAGCGGGTGAAGCGGTAGGCGCCGAGGGCCCAGCCGAGCACGGCCTGATCCATCTCGAAGTCGCCTGGCTCGAGGCGCCACACGCCTTCCGGCAGGGTGAAGGGCAGTCCCGCATGGGTCCAGCAGGTGCGGTCCTCGCCAAGGCCGAGGACGGCCTCGAGGCCGCCTTCGCCGGGGAGGAGGGCGAGCTCCCCGGCGGCGGCCGTGAAGCCGGTGGTGCGGAGATGGGCGGATTGGCCTTCGGGCAGGGTGGCGAGGAAACTGTCGAGCGCGCCGGGGCGGGCGGTGTGGACGGGCCGGGCGGGGGCGGCGGCGGGGGCGGCGTCGGGGGCGGCATCGGGGGCGAGGTAGTTGGGCATGGGACGCTCCGATTCGGCCTGCAATCCTGCCTGAAGTTCAGCGTCATCGCGAGCCGCGGGCGTTGTGATCCAGGCGCGGTTCGGGGGGGCGATCCAAGGGGGCGATCCAGGGGGGCGATCCGAGGGGGCGATCCGGGGGGGCGACCTGGGGGCCCGCACGTGCCAGCCTCGCCGAGAGAGACGTTCGATGCCACAGGCGTGCGCCGAGTGGCTCTGGATCGCCACGCGTTCGGCTCGCGAGAACGTGCGCGGGTGGCGGAGCGGCGCACGTGCGCCAGCGAGGAGGAGCAGAGAGGTGCTTGCAATCCGCGCCGCGCCGCCCAAGCATTGGTTGATGTTGGGTTTCCCCGCCAGGGTCCGCGCCGTGCTCGGGCCGACCAACACCGGCAAGACGCACCTGGCGATGGAGCGGATGCTCGCCCACGCGTCGGGCATGATCGGCTTTCCGCTGCGCCTGCTGGCCCGGGAGAATTACGACCGGATGGTGGCCCGCAAGGGCGTGAAGAACGTGGCGCTCATCACGGGCGAGGAGAAGATCGTGCCGCCCGGGGCGCGCTGGTTCGCCTGCACCGTGGAGGCGATGCCGCTCGACTACCCGGCGGAGTTCGTGGCCGTGGACGAGATCCAGCTCTGTGCCGATCCGGATCGCGGGCATGTGTTCACCGAGCGGCTGCTGCATGCGCGCGGGCTGGTGGAGACGATGTTCCTGGGCGCCGAGACGGTGCGGCCGCTGCTGCAGCGCCTGGTGCCGCATGCGGAGGTGGAGACGCGGCCTCGGCTGAGCCAGCTGACGCATGCGGGCGCCACCAAGCTCGTGCGGCTGCCGCCCCGGAGTGCCGTGGTCGCGTTCAGCGCCAGCGAGGTCTATGCGATTGCGGAGCTGATCCGCAGGCGCCGGGGCGGGTGCGCGGTGGTGATGGGGCGGCTCAGCCCGCGCACGCGCAACGCGCAGGTCAAGCTGTATCAGGACAAGGAGGTGGACTTCCTGGTGGCGACGGACGCGATCGGGATGGGGCTGAACATGGACGTGGACCATGTGGCCTTCGCGCGCCTCAACAAGTTCGACGGGCGGCGGCCGCGGCCGCTGACGGCGAGCGAGATCGCGCAGATCGCGGGGCGCGCCGGGCGGGGCATGCGGGACGGGACATTCGGCACGACGGCAACCTGCCCGCCGCTGGACGACGACCTGGTGCGGGCGGTGGAGGAGCACAGCTTCCAGCCGCTCGAGCAGCTGTATTGGCGCAACGCGGAGCTGGATTTGAGCAGCGTGGACGCCCTGCTGGCGAGCCTGCAGGCGGCGCCCTCCCTGCCCGGCCTGGTGCGGGGGCCGGATGCGACGGACCTCGAGACGCTGCTGTCGCTGTCACGCGAGGAGGAGGTGCGGACGCTGGCACTCGGGCGGCGGCGGGTGCGGCTGCTGTGGGAGGTGTGCGGCATCCCGGATTTTCGCAAACTGGCGGATGACACGCACACGCGGCTGTGCGCGCGGGTGTTCGCGCACCTGGCGCGGGACGGGCGGGTGCCGGTCGAGTGGCTGGATACCGGGATCGGCGGATTGCAGCGGACGGAGGGGGACATCGACACGCTGATGGCGCGGCTGAGCGGTGTGCGCGTGTGGGCCTACATCGCGGCGCGGACGGATTGGGTGGCGGACGCGCCGGCCTGGCAGGCGCGGACGCGGGAGGTGGAGGACCTGCTGAGCGACGCGCTGCACGAGCGGCTGACGGCGCGGTTCGTGGACCGCCGGGCGGCGCATCTGCTGCGCAGGCTGGACGAGAGCGCGGGCGAGGAGCTGTTGAGTGCGGTGACGCAGCGGAACGAGGTGGTGGTGGAGGGGCATGCGGTGGGGCATGTCGAAGGCTTCCAGTTCGTGCCGGACCCGGTGGCGGAGGGGCCGGAGAAGCGGATGGTGCTGCGGGCGGCCCGGCGGGCGCTGCGGGCGTGGATGCCGGGGCGGGTGGCGGCCCTCGAGGCAGCCCCGGATTCGGCGCTGGGGTGGGATGCCGAGCACAGGCTGAGGTGGGACGGGGTGGCCGTGGGTCGGCTGCGGCCCGGGCCGTCGTTGCTGCAGCCTGCGGTGGAGGCGCTGGACAGCGAGTATCTGGACGGGCCGTCGCGGGAGCGGGTGCGGGCGCGGCTGGAGCGGTTCGTGAGGGGGCGGGTCGCGGGGGACCTGGCGCCGCTGTTCGGGGTGGCGGCGGCGGCCGACGCGGAGCCGGCGCTGCGGGGGCACGTGCACCGCGTGCTGGAGGCGGGCGGCGTGGTGGCGGGGGCGACGGAGGCGGACGTCGAGCCGGCGCTGCGGGGCCGGCTGAAGGCGGTGGGGGTTCGGGCCGGGCGGTTCGCGCTGTTCATCCCGGCGATGCTGAAGCCGCGGGCGGCCGGCGTGCGGGCGGCGCTGCTGGCGCTGCGGCGCGGGGTGGGCACGCCGGCGCTGCCGGGGAACGGGCTGGTGAGCTGGCCCGTGGGCGCATCGCCCGGGGGACCTGCGGGAGCGCTGGAGCCGGCGTTCGCGCGGGACATGGGATGGGTGGAGGCGGGGCCGGCCTGGTTGCGGCTGGACGTTGCGGAGCGGGTGGCGGCCGAGCTCGCCTTCGCCACGCGACGGCAGGGGCTGGTGGTGCCGGCGGACCTGGCCTCGCGGCTCGGCGTGTCGCCCGGCGTGCTCCCGGCCGTGCTGCGGGCGCTGGGCGTGCGGGTGATGCCCTCGGCGCTGCTGGACGAAGGGGTCTATGGGCCGCCGGCCCCGGCCATGTTGCTGCCGGCGCGGCGCGCGAAGCCAGTGCCCATGCGGGCCGCGCCGGCCCCGCGGCCGGACAACCCCTTTGCGGCACTGGCCGGGCTGCGCCGGTAGTGGGGCCGGGAGTGGGGGAGGGCGCTTGATCGAGGACCGGGATTGGCAGCGCCTCGACAAATGGCTGTGGTGCGCGCGGTTCCTGAAAGCGCGGTCGGACTGCGCGCGGCTGGTGGCGGAGGGGTTCGTGCGGATCAACCGGCAGCCGACCGACAAGCCGCACGCGCGGTTGCGGGCTGGCGACGTGATCACGCTGCCGCTGCGGGACACGGTGCGGGTGATGCGGGTGGTGGCGCTCGCCTCGAGGCGTGGGCCGGCCCCCGAGGCGCGGGGGCTGTATGAGGAGCTGGGCGGCCAGGAGGTGCCTGATGTGCCAGGGGACGGGTTGCGCACTGGCTGATTCGACTGCATATCCGTGGCCGTAGCGGGCGGGGCGCCTGCCGGTCTGGAGTGTGCGATGACCTACGTGGTCACCGAGAACTGCATCAAGTGCAAGTATATGGACTGCGTCGAGGTGTGTCCGGTGGACTGCTTCTACGTGGGCGAGAACATCCTGGTGATCCATCCGGACGAGTGCATCGACTGTGGCGTGTGCGAGCCCGAGTGCCCGGCTGAGGCGATCGTGCCGGACAGCGACGACAAGGCGGCCGAGTGGGCCGAGATGAATCGGACGTTCAGCGGGCAATGGCCGAACATCACGCGCAAGGGGACTCCGCCGGCCGATGCGGAGGACTGGAACGGGAAGCCGGGGAAGAAGGCGCTGCTGTCGATCGAGCCGGGTTGATTGCCTCGGAACCGCCATTTTTAGTCGGGCAGTGTGACAATTCGGCCAGTGCGTGCTATGTATCGCACCTGGCGATCGCCTCATCTGTGCCCTGAACGGGCGCATCCCGGGGATTGGCCTCTGTCCTGACACCGTTTGGCTCGCGTGAGCGAGCTTGGAGTTGTTTAACCGTGCCGAGCAAGACATCCGCACAGCCGGCCTCGGCCAAGCCGGCCGTTGTGAAGCCCATGAAGTCCGCGGCGGCCCTGGAGCCGGCGAAGGCTGCCGCCCCGAAGGCGAAGGTGGCGCCGAAGCCGGTTGCGCGTCCGCCAGCCGCCGTTGCTCCAGCCGAACCGGCCCCGGCCCGGGCCCCGACCCCGGCACCGGCTCCGGCGGCTCCCCCGCCCCCGCCGGCCTATGACCCGACGATGCGGCAGCAGCCGAAGATGCCCGGGCACATGCCCGGGATGCATGGCCGCCCGCAGATTGCGCCGCGCGCCATGGCAGCCAAGGAAACGTTCGTCGAGGGCGACTACGTCGTCTATCCCACGCACGGTGTGGGCAAGGTGGAGCGGATCGCGACGGAGGAAATCGCCGGGCACAAGCTCGAGCTGATCCACATCACCTTCGAGGAGAACCGGATGACGCTGCGCGTCCCGGTGACGAAGGCGAGGACGGCAGGCTTGCGCAAGCTCGCCACGCGCAAGCTGTTCGACGAGGCGCTGGCATTGCTGAAGGGCCGCGCGCGCATCAAGCGGACGATGTGGTCTCGCCGGGCGCAGGAATACGATGCGAAGATCAACTCCGGCGACCCGATGGCGATTGCGGAGGTGGTGCGGGATCTGCATCGGAACGCCGGGCAGCCGGACCAGAGCTTCAGCGAGCGGCAGATCTACGAGGCGGCGATGGACCGCCTGGCGGCGGAGCTGGGGGCCTTGGACAAGACCGACAAGGCGACGGCGATGCAGAAGCTGAACGATTACCTCAAGTCGATCATCAAGAGCGGGGCCGCGGCCGAACCCGAGATCGAGGAAGCAGAGTAGCTTCCAGTCGAAGCCTCCGCGTTCCCGTCATCGCGAGCGCCGCGTGGCGATACATGGGCCGGATGCGCGTCTTGTCGGCGGTCTGGGC
>JBBROS010000032.1:0-43785 GCA_038229135.1 Acetobacterales bacterium | reverse complement strand
TGGGGCTGGCGCGTGCTCTGCCTCGGGGCCGGCGTTATCGTCCGGGCCGTGCAGCACGGGCTCCGCGGGAGCGGTGGAAGTGTCCATCAAGACGTATGGTCTCGTTTCAGCGAGGGTTTGCGCCTGGCCGCTCGTGGACCTGGCCTCTGCGGCGCACCATGTCGCCTGCACCGCGGCATATCGGGAAAGGAGGGGGATAAGTCAACCATTGCGTCTGCATGCGTGATGCCCGGCGAGCGTTTGTGGCGCGGCTGCGACAATGGAACGCGGGAACTCTGCCCGCATCGGGCGCGTCTGCCCTGCCATGGACGGCCCCAATCAGCAACCGATTGCGGACTACGCCCTCATCGGCGATTGCAGCACCGCCGCCCTCGTGGGCCGGGATGGAAGCATCGACTGGCTCTGCCTGCCCCGGTTCGACAGCCCGTCCTGCTTCGCGGCGCTGCTCGGGACGCCCAACCACGGCCGCTTCCTGGTCGCCCCCGAAGATGGGGCCTGCGTGCACCGGCAATACCGCGACGGCAGCCTGGTGCTCGAAACCGTGTTCGCGTGTGCGGGTGGCGAGGTGGCGGTGATCGATTTCATGATCCCGGGCGCGGCCAACAGCAGCGTCGTGCGGATCGTGGAGGGGCGGCGCGGCACCGTGGCGATGCGGGCGGAGCTCGTGGTGCGGTTCGACTATGGCTGCTCGGTCCCGTGGGTTACGCAGCGGCGGGGCGGCAACGGGGTAGTGGCGATCGCCGGGCCGGACATGGTGGTGCTGCGGACGCCGGTGCCATTGGGGGGTGAGGATCTGCGGACCGTGGGGCGGTTCACCGTGGAGGAGGGCGAGCGCGTGCCGTTCGTGCTGAGCCACGGGCCGTCGCACCTGCCGATGCCGATCAGCCCGGATGCGGACGACGCGTTGTTCGAGACGGAGGCCTACTGGGCCGATTGGAGCGCGCAGGGGCGCTACGAGGGCATCGCGCCCGAGGCCGTGAAGCGGTCGCTGCTGCTCCTGAAGGGGCTCACCTACGCGCCCACGGGCGGGATCGTCGCGGCGGCGACCACGAGCCTGCCCGAGGCGGTGGGCGGCGTGCGGAACTGGGACTACCGCTACTGCTGGCTGCGGGATGCGACGATAACGCTGTTCGCGTTCATGCAGGCCGGGTTCACGGGCGAGGCGCGGGCCTGGGCGGAGTGGCTGCAGCGCAGCGTGGCGGGCAGCCCGGCGCAGCTGCAGATCATGTATGGCCTGGGCGGCGAGCGGCGGCTGGAGGAGATGGAGCTGCCCTGGCTGCCCGGCTGGGGCGGCTCGGCCCCGGTGCGGACGGGCAACGCGGCGGCCGCCCAGCTGCAACTGGACGTGTATGGCGAGGTGATGAGCGCGCTGCACATGGCGCGCGAGAACGACCTGCTTCCCGGCTCGAGCCCCTGGGCGCTGCAGCGTGGCCTGGTCAGGCACCTCGAGCAGGTGTGGCGCGAGCCGGACGAGGGCATGTGGGAGACGCGCGGCGGCAAGAAGCACTTCACCTTCAGCAAGGTGATGGCCTGGGTGGGGTTCGACCGCATGATCCAGGATGCCGAGGCCTACGGGCTCGAGGGCGAGGTCGATCGGTGGCGGGCGGCGCGTGACGAGATCCATGCCCTGGTGTGCGAGCATGGGTTCGACGCCCGGCAGAACAGCTTCGTGCAGAGCTTCGGGGCGGCGGCGCTGGATGCGAACCTGCTGCTGCTGCCCGTGGTGGGGTTCATCGATGCGAACGACCCGCGGATGGTGGGCACGGTGGCCGCCATCGAGGCCGGGCTGATGCAGGACGGGTTCGTGCTGCGCTACCGGGCAGAGGCCGGGGTGGATGGGCTGCCGGACGGTGAGGGCGCGTTCGTGGCGTGCAGCTTCTGGCTGGCGACCTGCCTGCACATGCAGGGGAGGCCCGGCGAGGCTCGGGCGCTGTTCGACCGGCTGGTGGGGCTGTGCAACGAGGTGGGGATGCTGAGCGAGGAAGTGGACCCGCGGACGGGCGCGTTCCTGGGCAACGTGCCGCAGGCGTTCAGCCACGTGGCGCTGGTGACGACGGCGATGCGGCTTTCCAAGTAGGGGTTTCGCGGGAGGGTTGGCCGGGGGCGCGGCCCGTCACTCCGCGGGCGCCATCACGATCTTGGCGCGGCCACGGCGGCTCGCGAGGCGTTCCAGGGCCAGGTAGATGACCGGCGTGGTGTAGAGCGTCAGGAGCTGGCTCACGACGAGGCCGCCGCAGATGGCGAGGCCGAGGGGGCGGCGGAACTCGGAGCCGGTTCCGGAGGCCAGCGCCAGGGGCACGGCGCCGAGCAGGGCGGCCAGCGTGGTCATTACGATCGGGCGGAACCGCTCGCGGCAGGCCTCGAGGATGGCCTCGGTTGGTTTGAGGCCGCGTTCGCGCTCGGCCTCGAGCGCGAAATCGACCAGCATGATGCCGTTCTTCTTCACGATGCCGAGCAGCAGCACCACGCCGATGATGGCGAGCACGCCAAGCTCCGAGCCGGTGGCCCAGACCGCGAGCAGGGCGCCGAACATGCCGGAAGGCAGCGTGCTGATGATGGTCAACGGGTGGAGCCAGCTTTCGTAGAGCACGCCGAGCACGATGTAGATGGCGATGAAAGCGGCCCCGATCAGCATGGGCTGGGAGCTGAGCGATTTCTGCAGGTAGGCGGCGTTGCCAGCGAACTCCGTCCGCACGCTCTCGGGCAGGCGGAGCTGGCGGGCGGTTTCGGTCACGATGTCGATCGCGTCGCCCTGGGAGGTGCCGGGCTTGAGGTTGAAGCTGATGCTGGCCGAAGGGAACTGGCCCTGGTGGCGCACGGCGAGCGGGGCCGTGTTGCGCACGAGCTTGACCACGGCGGTGATCGGCACCTGCGACCCGGCGCGGCCGGGGACGAACAGGTTGGCGAGCAGCGAAGGGTCCCGCTGCAGGCCCGGCAGCGTCTCCAGCACCACGCGATACTGGTTGCGCTGGGTGTAGATGATGCTGACCTGGCGCTGGGCGTAGGCGTTGTTCAGCGCCGCGTCGATGGCACCCACGCTGACGCCGAGGCGGGAGGCGGCTTCGCGGTCGATCACGATGTCGGCCTGCGGGCCCGGGCGGTCCTGGTCGCTGCTCACGTCCTCGATGCCCGGTTGCGGGCGCAGCGCGTCCTCCATGCGCAGCGTCCAGGTGCGGAGCGCCTCCAGGTCCTGGCTGAGCAGCACGAACTGGAAGCCGCTGCCACCCGAGCGCCCGCCGCCGCGGAGGTCCTGCGCGGAATAGAGGAAGGCCTGAATGCCCGCGAGCTGCATGAGCTTGGGGCGGATGCGGGCGATGACCTCCTCGGAGCTGATCTTGCGCTCGGCGAGCGGCTTCAGGTTCACCGTGAGCTGCCCGCGGTTGATGGAGCTCCAACCCGATGTGATGCCGATGGTGGAGCCGACGGTGGCGACGGCCGGGTCGGCGAGGATGACGTCGACCACCCGGCGCTGCCGCTCCGTCATCGCATCGAAGCTGATGTCCGGGCTGGCCGTGGTGCCGCCCTGCAGCAGGCCGATGTCCTGGATGGGGAGGAAGCCCTTGGGCACGTAGATCCAGAGCGCCACGACGGCGGCGATCACGGCGGGCGTGGTGAGCAGGGCGAGGAACCGGAACCGCAGCACCCAGCCGAGCGAGCGCTGGTAATGGCCCTGGAGCCACGTGAAGCCGCGTTCGGTGGTGCGGTCGATCCGGCCCCACCACCCATGGGGCGTGGCCCCGGTGCCGAAGCGGGCGCACATCATGGGCGTGAGGGTGAGGGACACGACGGCCGAGGTGGCGATTGCGACCGTCAGCACCATCGCGAATTCGTGGAACAGCTTCCCCAACAGCCCGCCCATGAACAGGATCGGGATGAACACCGCGATCAGCGAGACGCTGATGCTGACGACGGTGAACCCGATCTGCCGTGCGCCGTCGATGGCGGCCTGCAGGCGCGGCTTGCCCATCTCCTGGTGGCGATGGATGTTCTCGATCATGACGATGGCGTCGTCGATGACGAAGCCGACCGAGATGGTGAGCGCCATCAGGGAGAAGTTGTTGAGGCTGAACCCCATCAAATACATGGCGGCCAGCGTGCCCGCCAGGCTGAGCGGGACCGTGACGGCGGCGGCGAGCGTGGGCACCAGGCGGCGCATGAACACGGCGACCACCATCAGCACGAGGGCGATGCTGATGAGGAGGGTGAACTCCACGTCGTCGATGCTGGCGCGGATTGTGGCGGTGCGGTCCGACAGGGTCGTGACCACGATGTCCTTCGGGATCCAGGCCAGGAGTTGCGGCAGGACCTGCTGCACGCGGTCGACCGTCTCGATGACGTTGGCGCCGGCGGTCTTGGTCAGGGTGAGCAGGATCGCGGGCTGGGTGCCCTGCCAGGCGGCGAGCTTGGTGTTGCTCACGCCGTCGATGACCTCGGCCACGTCGGCGAGGCGGACGGTGGCGCCCTTGGCCGATTTCAGCACGAGGTTCGCGTAGTCGGCGGCCTGGGTGATCTGGCCGTTGAGGAGCAGGGCCTCGGCGCGCAGCGGGCCCGAAAAGCCGCCGATGGGGCCGTTCACGTTGGCGGCGCGGATGGCGGTGTAGACGTCCTGGCTGGAGAGCCCGGCCGCCTTCAGCGCGCCCGGGTTGAGTCGCACGCGCACGGCGGGCTTCTCGGCGCCGTTCACGCTCACCTGGCTCACGCCCTCCACCTGGGCCAGGCGCTGGGCGAGGATGGTGTCTGCCGCATCGTAGACCTGCGCGGTGCTCAGGCTGGCGCTGGTGAGGCTCAGCGTCATGATGGGGGCGTCGGCCGGGTTGAACTTGCGGTAGTAGGGCCGGGTGGGCAGGTCGCTCGGCAGGTCCGTGTAGGCGGCGTTGATGGCGGCCTGGACGTCGCTCGCTGCGCCCTCAATGGGGCGGTCGATGTCGAACTGGATGACGATGGAGGTGGAGCCGGTGCTGCTGGTGCTGGTGATCTCCGTCACCCCCGGGATCTCGCCCAGCCGGCGTTCGAGGGGGGCGGCGATGCTGGCGGCCATGGTCTCGGGGTCGGCGCCCGGGCGGGCGGCGAACACGACGATGGTCGGGATGTCGACGCTGGGGAGCGGGGCCACCGGCAGGAAGCGGATGGCGACGAGACCGGTCAGCAGCAGGCCGAGGGCGAGCAGGATGGTGGCGACGGGGCGGTGGATGAAGGGGGCCGAGATGTTCATTCGGCAGGCCGGGCCGCGGGCGCCGGCGTGGACTTCGGCCCGGCGAAGCGCAGCCGGAGGCGCTCGAGCGCCAGGTAGATGACGGGGGTGGTGTAGAGCGTGAGCAGCTGGCTCAGCACCAGGCCGCCCACGATCGTCACGCCCAGCGGGTAGCGCAGCTCGGAGCCGGTGCCGTTGTCGAGCATCAGCGGCAGCGCACCAAGCAGGGCGGCCGCCGTGGTCATCATGATGGGCCGGTAGCGCAGCACGCAGGCCTCCTCGATGGCCGCCAGCGGGCTGATGCCGCGGTCGCGCTCCGCCTCGATGGCGAAGTCGATCAGGATGATCGCGTTCTTCTTCACGATGCCCATCAGCAGCACGATGCCGACCAGCGCCACCAGGCTGAGGTCCAGCCCGGCCAGCATCAGCGCCAGCAGCGCGCCGATGCCGGCGGAGGGGAGCGTCGACAGGATGGTGATGGGGTGGATGGTGCTCTCGTAGAGCACGCCGAGCACGATGTAGATCACCACCACGGCGGCGAGGATGAGCCAGGGCTCGCTGGCGAGGCTCGACTGGAACTCGGCGGCGTCGCCCGAGTAGGAGCCGACGATGGTGCGCGGCAGGCCCATCTCGGCCTCCGCCTGCGCGACGGAGGCGACGGCGTGGCTGAGGCTGGCGCCCGGGGCCAGGTTGAAGCTGATGGTGATGGAGGGGAACTGGCTCTGGTGCGTGATGGCGAGCGGCGCCGTCTCTCGCACGATGGTGGCGATGGCGCTGAGCGGGACCTGGGGCGTGCCTGCGGCCGAGGAGCTGCCGACGGCGGCGGCGTTGGTGGCGGGGATGCGGAGGCGCAGCAGGCTCGAGGGATCGGCCTGCCAGTCGGGGTTTGCCTCCAGCACCACGCGGTACTGGTTGGCCTGGCTGAAGATGGTGCTGACCTGGCGCTGGCCGAAGGCGTCGTAGAGCGTGTCCTGCACGGCCTGCATGGTCACACCCAGACGCATCGCGACGTCCCGGTCGACCTGGATGCGGGTGGCGAAGCCCTCGGATTGCTGGTCGGTGGCCACGTCCTGCAGGTCGGGCATCGTGCGGAGCCTCGCCAGCAGGCGGGGGGCCCAGGTGGCGAGCTCCTGCGCGTCCGTGTCCATGAGGGTGTATTGGAACTGGGTGCGGCTGATGCGGGCGCCGATCTGGATGTCCTGGACGGCCTGCATGAACACGGACATGCCGGGCACCCCGTCCATGGCGCGCTGGAGGCGGGTTATCACGGCCGGCGCCAGGTCCCGCTCGCGCCGGGGCTTCAGCTGGATGGTCAGGCGGCCGGTGTTGGGCGTGGCGTTGATGGCGCCGGCGCCCACGAAGCTGACGACGCCGGCCACCGCCGGGTCCTGCCGGGCGATTTCGGCGAGGCGGGTCTGAAGCTCGGCCATGCGCGGGATGGAGCTGCTCTGCGCGGCCTCGGTCACGGCCACGATCACGCCCGTGTCCTGCTGCGGCAGGAAGCCCTTGGGGATGGCGACGTAGAGCCCGATGGTGCCGACGAGGGTGGCGAGCGCCACGAGCAGCGTGATGCCCTGGTAGCGGAGGGCTACGGAAAGGGAGCTCCTGTAGCGCCGGGCGGTCCATTGGAAGCCGTGCTCGAACCAGGCGGTGATGCGGGACGGCTTCGGGTCCGCACGGAGCAGGCGGCCGCACATCATGGGCGTGAGGGTGAGGGAGACCACGGCCGAGACGATGACGGACGTGCTGAGCACGACGGCGAACTCGTTGAACAGCCGGCCGACCACGCCCGTCATGAACAGCAGCGGGATGAAGACAGCCACCAGGCTCACGGTCAGCGAGACGATGGTGAAGCCGATCTGCGCGGCCCCCCGGTAGGCGGCCTCGAGCGGGGGCACGCCCTTCTCGATGTAGCGGACCACGTTCTCGATCATGACGATCGCGTCGTCCACCACGAAGCCGGTTGCGACGGGGAGGGCCATGAGGCTGAGGTTGTCGAGGCTGTAGCCGCACAGCGCCATGACGCCGAAGGTGCCGACGAGGCTGAGCGGCAGCGCGATGGCGGGGATGACGGTGGCGCGCGCGCTGCGGAGGAACAGGTAGATGACGCCGACCACGAGCACGATGGAGAGCACGAGGGTGAACTGGACGTCGTCCACGCTGGCTCGGATGGTCTCGGTGCGGTCCGTGACCACGGCCATGGTGACCATGGCGGGGATGGCGCGCTGCAGGGCCGGAAGCGCCTCCTTCAGGGCCGCCACGGTGGCGACGATGTTGGCGCCCGGCTGGCGCTGGATGTCGAGCACCACGGCGGGCTTGCCGTTGTACCAGCCGCTCACCCGGGCGTTCTCGACGCCGCCGACCACCTCGCCCACATCCGTCAGGCGCACGGGGGCGGTGTTGCGGTAGGCGATGACGAGGGAGCGGTAGGCCTCGGGCGTGACAAGCTGGTCGTTGGCGCCCAGTGCGAAGGCCTGGCGTGGGCCGTCGAAGCCGCCCTTGGCGCCGTTCACGTTGGCGGCGGTGATGGCGGTCCGCACGTCCTCGAGGCTCAGGTTGTAGGCTGCGAGGCGCGCCGGGTCGACGCGGACGCGGACGGCGGGGCGTTGGCCGCCCTGGACGGTGACCTTCCCCACGCCATCGATCTGGCTGAGCTTGGGCTGCAGAAGCGTGTCGGCGGCGTCGCTGATGCGGTCGATGGTGAGGGTGTCGCTGGTGAGGGCGAGGCTCAGGATGGGCGTGTCGGCCGGGTTCACCTTGGCGTAGGTGGGCGGGTAAGGGAGCGTGAGGGGCAGGGTGCCCGAGGCGGCGTTGATGGCGGCCTGCACGTCCTGCGCGGCGCTGTCGAGCTTGCGGGTGAGGTTGAACTGCAGCGTGATCTGGCTCGTGCCCTCCGAGCTGGTGCTCGTCATGGAGTTGAGGCCGGTGATCTGTCCGAACTGGCGCTCGAGCGAGGCGGTGATGAGCGTCGCGACCGTGTCCGGCCCGGCGCCCGGCAGCTGCGTGGTGACCTGGATGGTGGGGAAATCCACGGTGGGCAGCGCCGAGACCGGGAGCGTGCGGTAGCCGAGGATGCCGCCGAGCATGACGGCGATGGCGAGGAGCCAGGTGGCGACCGGGCGCGCGATGAACGGGCCGGAGATGCCGCTGCCGAGCTTGCCAGGGGCGTCGGTCACTGCGCGTCGCTCATGAGGCGTTTCGCCGCTGGCCGCGCTGGGCCGTCCCGGGCGCGCCGCGTTCCTTCGGGGCTGCTTCGGGCGCGCTGCCGTCCGGCCCGGCGATCGCCACCGTCGAGGTGTCGTTCAGCCGTTGCGCGCCGTCGATCACCACCTGGTCGCCGGGGCGGAGGCCGGTGCCGACGATGGCGAGCTGGTCGTCCTCGTAGCTGGTGGCCACCTGGACGCGCCTGACGCCCATGTCCGGGTTGATGACGAACACGTAGGTGCCGCGCGGGCCGCGCTGGACGGCGGCGGTGGGCACGGTGGTGACGCCCTGGCGGGTTTCGACCAGGAGCCGGATGTTGACGAAGCCGCCGGGCCAGAGGCGGAGGTCCTCGTTGGGGAAGGTGGCCTTGAGCTTGATGGTGCCGGTCGCCGGGTCCACCTGGTTGTCGAGCACGGCGAGCTGCCCACGGTCCAGCACGCGCTGGCTGCCGCCGGGGGGCACGGCTTGCACGTCGGGCATGCCGCCCTGCATGGCGGCCGCGACTGCGGGCAAGGATTGCTGGGGCAGCGTGAACACCACGCTCACGGGCTTGAGCTGGGTGAGCACGGTGATGGGCGTCGTGTCCCCGGGGCGGACGATGTTGCCGGCGTCGAGCTGGCGGATGCCGACGCGGCCATCGAACGGGGCGGTGATGGTCGCGTAGCTGAGCTGGGTGCGGGCGGTGTCGATCTGGGCCTGGTCGCCACGGACCTGGGCCTCGAGCTGGGCGACCTGGGCGCGGCTCGTGTCGGCCTGTTGCGCGCTGCTGAAGGCGGTGGCGGCGAGGCGGGCGTAGCGCTGGCTGTCGACGCGGGCGTTGGCCAGGTTCGCCTCGTCCTGCTGCTTCTTGGCGGTGGCGGAGTCGAGGCTCGCCTGGTAGGGCCGCGGGTCGATCCTTGCGAGCACGTCTCCGCGCTTCACGTCCTGGCCTTCGCGGAACAGCACCTCGAGCAGCGGGCCCTCGACCACGGCGCGGACCTGGACCTGGTTGTAGGCCTGCACGGTGCCGAGCGCGTCGAGCCAGATCGGCACGTCCCGCAGCTCGGCGCGGGCTGCGAGCACGGGGACGGGGAGGTCCGGGTCCGCACCACGGCGGCCGCGGCCTCCGGGGGCACGCGCTGCAGCGGTGCCTTGCGCGGTGCCTTGGGCCGTTTGCGCCGCAGGGGGCACGAGCTTGGGCGTGCCGTCGAGGCTGACGGTGTAGCCGAGCCACCATAGCGTGCCCGCCCCGGTTGCGCCCAGCAGCACGATCGCCAGTAGTATCCGCTTCATGCGCCCACCTGCCACCCGCCGCCGAGCGCCTTATACAGGTTGATGAGCGCCTGGAACCGGGCGAGGCGGATCTGCGTGAGCAGGTCGAGGTTGTTGAAGAGCGTGGCCTGCGTGTTGAGCGAAGTGATGATGTCGATCGTCCCTGCCTGGAGCTGTGCGTTGGCGATGTCGGCGGAGCGCTGGGCGACGGTGACGGCCTGGCGCTCGAGCCCCTCCTGCTCGGTGGCGTAGCGGAGTGCGGTGAGGGCCTGCTCGACGTCGGTGAAGGCCTGCACGATGGCCTTCCCATAGTCGGCGGCGAGCTCGGCATAGCGCCCGCGCGCCTGCTCCAGCTGGCCCTGGCGAAGGCCGTTGTCGAAGATGGGCTGCGTGAGGGCGCTGGCGAGCTGGGCCACGAGCGTGCCGGGGCCGGTGAGCGTGCTGAGGGCGGCGCTGGTGAGGCCGCCGCTGGCGGTGAGGCTGATGGTGGGGAAGAACGCGGCGCGGGCGGCGCGGATGTTGGCGTTGGAGCCGATGAGGAAGGCCTCCGCGGACGCGACGTCCGGCCGGCGGAGCAGCAGCTCACTGGGCAGGCCGGGGGCGACCAGGGGCGTGGGCACGTCGTTCAGCGAGCCGCCGACGGGGTTCACGCGCTCGGGCGGCGTGCCGACGAGGATGCCCAGGGCGATGCGGTTCTGCTCGATGGTGTTGCGGAGGTTCGGCAGGTTCGCGCGTTGCCCGGCGACCAGCGCCTCCTGCTGCGACACGTCGAGCGCATTGGCGGTGCCGACCGAGAGGCGGGCGCGATAGGCGCCGAGGATGCGCTCGGCGTCGCGCAGGTTCCGCTCGCCCGTGCGCAGCCGGTCCTGCCCGGCGAGCATGGCGAAGTAGGTGTTGGCGACGGACTGCACGACGGTCAGCGCCACTGTCTCCTGGTCGAACCGGGTGGCGAGCGCGCTGGCCTGGGCGGATTCGAGCAGGGCGCGGTTTCGGCCCCAGAAATCGAGGTCGTAGCTGACGGACAGGCCCAGCTGATAGGTCCGGCTGTCGAAGTAGCGGCCGCCGCCGGAGAGGCTCGAGAGGGTGGTGCTGGTGCGGGAGCGGGAGCTGCCCGTGCGCTGGTAGGTGAAGTCCGCGTTGCCGTTGAGCGCGGGCAGGAGCGGCGCGCCGCTGACGCGAACCTGGGCGTCGGCCTGGAGGATGCGGGCACCTGCGGCCGCCAGGTCGAAATTGTAAGCGCGGGCGCGCTCGATCAGGTCGGTGAGCTCGGGCAGGCGGAAGTTCTGCCACCAGTCGCGGGCGGGCCAGGCGGCCTCGGCCGTGTCTGCGCTGGCGCGGAAGACGGCGGGCAGGTTGAACGCCGGGCGCTCGTAGGCGGGGCCGAGGCGGCAGCCGGCGACGAGGGTGGCGGCGCCGAGAAGGACCGTGCGCCTCGAGGCTCGGCCGAGTTGCTCCCCCTCCCCCAGCCCCTTCCGCGAGGGGAGGGGGGACGAGACCCCTCCCGCTCCCCTTGCGGAAGGGGGCTGGGAGGAGGCATGGCCGAGAGAACGCGTGAAAGTCACCGCGGCCCCTCGCCGCCCCGGCGTCCGGGCGGCCTCCGCACGGCGTCCGCCATCGCCACGCGCGCCTCGGGGGGCATGGTGGCGAGCGCCATCACGAGGCTGTCGTCGAACCGGCTGGCCGTTTCGCGCAGGCGGTCCTGCATGCGGAGCAGCTCGAGGCGGAGGGCCAGCGGGTCGAACGGTTCGGCGCGGATGCGGATGGCGACCTGCAGGCGGGACTGCTCGATGTTGGTGCGGCCGAGTTCGTACCAGGGGCGTTCGCGGGCCATGATCTCGCGGAAGGCGGCCGCCTCGGGCTGGGCCAGCGGGCGGGCGAGGCGCTCGACCACGCTGTCGAAGTTGGGCCCGGCAGGGCGGTGGGGGGCGAGCAGGATGGTGGCGACATGGGCGGCGGCAAACAGGTTGAGGGCGAGCGAGGCGTAGAGCACGCGGCTGCGCCAGGGCTCGAGCAACCAGGTGCGCGAGCGGAACGGCAGGCGGTCCAGGATCGTTCGAGGGAAGGCCATCAGCGGTCGAGCGTGGCGAGCACGCTGGGGGCGGTGGCCTGCACGGTCGGGCCGGGCTCGGACGCGTCGGGCTCGATCGGCAGCAGACCGATATACAGCCCGGCGGCAGCGGAGGCGGCCAGGGCGCCCCAACGGGCCCCGCGCCACACGGGGGGGCTCGGGCGGAGCGCGTGGGCGAGGCGGGCGCGGAGGCGCCGGGCGGCGGCCATGTCATCGGCATCGGGCTCGGGCGCGGGGTCGGACGCGAGCGCGTCGGCCAGTAGGGTGCGGGCGGTGTCGCTGCGGCGGAGCAGGCCGAACGCGGCCTGGCGCTCGTCCTCGGGCCACCGGGACAGATCCGTGCCGCGGGTGCGGAGCGCCCAGTCCAGCCGGCGGGGGAGCAGCCAGATCATCCGCCGGCGCGTTCGATGTAGGCCCGGAGCGCCTTGCGGCTGCGGTGCAGCAGGCCCTCGAGCGCGCGGGTGGACACCTCGAGCGCCGCGGCCGCGCGGGCACCGGACCAGCCTTGGCCGTAGGTGAGCGCGATGGCGGTGCGCTGACGGTCCGGCAGGGTGGCGATGGCGTCGGCCAGCAAGCGGTGACGCTGGCGGCCGGCGAGGGCGAGCTCGGCGCCGGGCGCGAGGTCGGGCAGCTCGTCGCTCACGACGGCCGTGGGGCGGGTGGCGCGGAGGCGGTCGATGGCGGCGTTGACGGCGATGCGGTGCAGCCAGGTGGACACGCTCGCCTGGTCCGGGCGGTAGGAGGCACTGCGGGTCCAGGCGCGGAGCAGCGCGTCCTGCGCCACGTCCTCGGCGGCAGCCCCGTCGTTCAGCACGCGCATCGCGGCCCGGCGCAGGCGGGGGCCGAAGCGGGTGGCGAGCCGGTCGAACGCGTCGCGGTCCCCCAGCGCGGAGGCAGCGAGCAGGTCGGCATCGGTCCGGAGATCGTCAATCATGCGAGGAGGCTGGCATGCGAGGAGGCTGGCATGCGAGGAGGCTGGCATGCGAGGAGGCTGGCATGCGAGGAGGCTGGCATGGGAGGAGGCTGGCACGGGAGGAGGATGGCATGGGAGGAGGACGGCATGGGGGGAAGATGGCGTGCGCATGCCGGTTCTACGAGGGTGCGCGGCGCATCCCACGCATCAGGCTGCCGCGAGGATGCGGTGGGCGAGCTTGAGGTGGGGCTGGTCGATCATCATGCCCTCGAGCGCGAACACGCCGGCACCGGGATTGGCGGCGAACCCGGCGACGACCGCCCGGGCCCAGGCCATGCGTGCTGCCGTAGGCGTGAAGGCGGCGGCCACGGGGGCGAGCTGGTCCGGGTGGATGCAGAGTTTCCCCGCGAAACCGTCCCGGGCCGCGGACTCGGCCTCGAGGGCGAGGCCGGCCGGGTCCTTGGGGTCGGGCCAAGGCGTGTCGAGTGCGGGCACCCCGGCCGCGGCGGCCGCGAGCAGCGTGGTGGCGCGGGCGGCGGCGACCGGGGCGGTGTAGCCTCCCCCGGTGCCGCGGGGGGCGATGCCGAGGTCGGCCGAGAGGTCCTCGGCGCCGAAGCACAGCGCGATGAGGCGGGGGGCGCCGCGGTAGTCCGGGGCGAGAAGGGAGGCGGCCGTCTCGGTCATGAGCGCGGCGACCGCGATGCCGTTGCGAGGGAGGCCGTTTGCCGCTTCGAGCGCCTCCAGGTGGTGGTCGAGGGCAACCAGGTCGGCCATGCCGGTGCACTTCGGGAGCATGATCGCAGCCGGGCGGCCGGGCACGGCGGATGCGAGGTCGGCCAGGTAATAGGGCGTGGTGTTCGGGTTGACGCGGACCATGAGGCCGGGGCGGTCGGTTGGCAGGCGGGCGCGCAGAGCCTCCCTGGCGGCGGCCTTCGCGGCGGGCGCCACACTGTCCTCGAGATCGAGGATGACGCCGTCGGCGGTGGAGGCGAGCGCCTTGTCGATCTTGCGCGGGCTGTCTGCGGGCGCGAACAGGAGGGTGCGTAACCCGAATGACGTGGGACCGAAGCTGGGGGGCACGGACGATCCTTTTGTGGGATGGCTGGGGAACAATCTTGCGCCGCCCCATGCGATATGCAAATCAGCGGTGCAAGGGCGACATAACGATTGGGGAGGAGCCGGGGGGTGAACGACACCATCCTGGAGACGTCGGGGCTGACGCGCGAGTTCCGCGGGTTCGTGGCCGTCAACAGCGTGGACCTCGCGGTCCGGCAGGGGACGATCCATGCGCTGATCGGGCCGAACGGCGCGGGCAAGACCACGTGCTTCAACCTGTTGACGAAGTTCCTGCAGCCGACGCGGGGCACCATCCGGTTCAAGGGGCAGGACATCACCGGCATGAAGGCCGCCGCGGTGGCGCGGCTCGGGCTGGTGAGGAGCTTCCAGATCTCGGCGGTGTTCCCGCACCTGACGGCGCTCGAGAACGTGCGGCTGGCGCTGCAGCGGGAGCGGGGTGCCTCCTTCGACTTCTGGCGCAGCGACACGCTGCTGCACAAATGGGACGACCGGGCACGGGCACTGCTGGTGGACGTGGGGCTCGAGGGCTACGAGGACACCGAGGCGGCGGCGATGAGCTATGGCCGGAAGCGGGCCCTCGAGATTGCGACCACCCTGGCGCTTGACCCCGAGATGCTGCTGCTGGACGAGCCGACCGCCGGCATGACGCACGAGGACGTGGATCGGGTGGTGGCGCTGATCCGCCGCATCCGCACCGGGCGGACGATCCTGATGGTGGAGCACAACCTCAGCGTGGTGGAGGGCCTGTGCGACCGCATCACGGTGCTGGCGCGCGGGCAGATCCTGGCCGAGGGGGATTATGCGAGCGTGAGCCAGAACCCGGACGTGGTGACGGCCTATCTGGGGTCGGCCGATGCTTGACTCGATTGGAGTGCCGATGCTGCAAGTGGCGGGGCTCGAGAGCTGGTATGGCGAGAGCCACATCCTGCACGGCGTGGACTTCCACGTGCAGGAGGGCGAGGTGGTGACGCTGCTGGGCCGCAACGGCGCCGGCAAGACGACCACGATGAAGAGCATCATGGGCCTGGTGCCCCGGCGCGAAGGCAGCATCCGCTTCAAGGGCGACGAGACGATCGGGCTGAGCCCCGACCGGGTGGCGCGTGCCGGGATCGCGTTCTGCCCGGAGGAGCGCGGGATCTTCGCGAGCCTCAACGTGACCGAGAACCTCATGCTGCCGCCGCAGATCGCCCCGGGCGGCATGAGCATCGCCGAGATCCACGAGCTGTTCCCGAATCTCAAGGAGCGGGCCGGCAGCCAGGGCACGAAGCTGTCGGGCGGGGAGCAGCAGATGCTGGCGATCGGGCGCATATTGCGTACCGGCGCACGGCTGCTGCTTCTGGACGAGCCAACCGAGGGCCTGGCGCCGGTGATCATCCAGCAGATCGGGCGGACCATCCGCACCATCAAGGCGCGCGGGTTCACGGTGCTGCTGGTGGAGCAGAATTTCCGATTCGCAGAGACGGTGGCCGATCGGCATTATGTGATGGAGCATGGACGGGTGATCGACATGATCCCGAACAGCGAGCTGTCGGCGAACATGGACAAGCTGCACGACTACCTCGGCGTGTGAACGCGCCGGGTCATAAATATCGAGGAGGAACGCCAGCATGACGATATCCCGCCGTGGCATCATCGGGTCCGCCGCCGCCATCCCTGCGGCTGGCGCCCTGATCGGCACCGCATCGACCGGCGCGCGCGCCCAGGCTGCGAACACGCTGCGGATCGGCGTGCTGACGGATCTGTCGGGGCCCTACCAGGACCTGGCCGGGCCGCTCGCGGTGAAGGCGGCACAGCAGGCGCTGGAGGATTTCGGCGTGGCCGGCAAGGGCTGGCAGGTGGAGGTGCTGCAGGCGGACCACCAGAACAAGGCCGACATCGGCGCCGGGCAGGCACGCGCGTGGTATGACCAGAGTGGCGTGGATGCGATCGTCGAGGTGGCCAACAGCGCCGTGGCGCTCGCCGTGGCGGGCGTGGCGAAGGACAAGAACAAGGTCTACCTGAACTCGGGCGCGGCCACGAGCGACCTGACGGCGGCGGCGTGCAACGCGAACACCATCCATTGGGCCTACGACACCTACATGCTGGCCAAGTCCACGGGCGGCGCGCTGGTGAAGGCTGGTGGGGACAGCTGGTTCTTCATCACGGCCGACTACGCGTTCGGCAACGCGCTGCAGCGGGACGTGACGGGCTTCGTGACGAGCGCGGGCGGGAAGGTGGTCGGGGGCGTCAAATACCCGTTCCCCGGCACCACGGATTTCTCGAGCTTCCTGCTGCAGGCGCAGTCGAGCGGGGCGAAGATCCTCGGCTTGGCCAATGCAGGGACGGACACGATCAATACCATCAAGCAGGCGCAGGAGTTCGGCATCAAGATGAAGCTGGCCGGGCTGCTGCTGTTCTTGTCGGACGTGCACAGCCTGGGGCTGCAGGTGGCGCAGGGCATCATCCTGACCGACAGCTTTTACTGGGACGGCAACGACCGCGCCCGGAAATTCAGCGAGCGGCTGCGCCCGAAGGCGCCGACGCAGCGGCCGACGATGGTGCAGGCGGGCGTGTATTCGAGCGTGCTGCACTACCTGAAGGCGGCGCAGGACATGGGGATTGCGCAGGCCAAGCTGGACGGGGCCGCGACGATTGCGAAGATGAAGTCGATGCCGACGGATGACGACGCGTTCGGCCCCGGCTCGATCCGCCCCGATGGGCGCAAGCTCCACCCGGCGTATCTCTGGGAGGTGAAGAAGCCTTCCGAGAGCAAGGGGCCGTACGACTACTACAAGGCGCTCGCGACCACGCCGGCCGAGGACGCGTTCCGCCCGCTCGACAAGGGCGGCTGCTCGCTCGTGAAGGTCTGAACCAACCATAGAAGAGGGGAGAACGGTGCCATGACGATCGACCGCCGCACATTGCTCGGCAGTGCAGCCCTGGCTGGAACCGCAGCAGCGCTGCCGCGCCGGGCCCGGGCCCAAAACCAGGTGATCAAGCTGGGCGTGCTGAACGACCAGTCCGGGCCGTATCGCGACATTGGCGGCATGCAGTCGGTGAACGCCGTCAAGCAGGCGGTCGCCGAGTTCGCGCCCGACTTCAAGGTGGAGGTCGTGAGCGCCGACCACCAGAACAAGCCGGACGTGGGCGTGGGCATCGCGCGCCAGTGGTTCGACCGCGACGGGGTGGACATCATCCTCGACGTGCCGACCAGCTCGGTCGCGCTGGCGGTCAACACCGTCTGCCGTGAGAAGAACAAGGCCTACATCAACACCGGGGCCGCAACCGGGGACCTCACGGGGGTGCAATGCACGCCCTCCACGCTGCACTGGGCCTACGACACCTACATGCTGGCCCGGAGCACGGGTGGCGCCATGGTGCAGGCGGGCGGCACGAACTGGTATTTCGTCACCGCCGACTACGTGTTCGGTCAGCAGCTGCAACGGGACACGACGGCATTCGTGACGGGGGCCGGGGGCAAGGTTGCGGGGGCGTCGCTCTACCCGTTCCCGGGGACGACCGATTTCTCGTCGTTCCTGATCTCGGCGCAGTCTTCGGGGGCAACCGTGCTGGGCCTCGCCAACGCGGGCGCGGACACGGTGAACAGCATCAAGCAGGCCGTCGAGTTCGGGCTCACGCGCAAGATGAAGGTTGCCGCGTTGCTGATGTTCCTCAACGACGTGCACGGGCTGGGGCTCGAGGCGGCGCAGGGGTTGTTCCTGACGGAGAGCTTCTACTGGGACATGAACGACCGCACGCGGGCCTTCACCAAGCGGTTCCAGGCGTTCATGCCGGGCGTGTGCCCGAACATGACGAATGCCGGGTGCTACTCGGGCGCGCTGCACTACCTGAAGGCCGTGAAGGGCATGGGCCTGGCGCAGGCGCGGGACGGGGCGGCCGTGGTGGCCAAGATGAAGTCCATGCAGGCGGAGGACGATGCCTACGGCAAGGTGAGCATCCGCGAGGACGGCATGGTGTTGACGCCGGCCTATCTGTTCGAGGTGAAGAAGCCGTCCGAGAGCAAGTATCCTTGGGACTACTACAAGCTCGTGGTCGAGACGCCTTCGGACAAGGCCTGGAAGCCGCTCGCGGCCGGTGGCTGCCCGCTGGTGAAGGTCTAGCGTGTCGGGCCACGTGATCGACCGGAGGCCGGGGCTGGGCGTCCCGGCCTGGGCGCTCTGGCTCGGGGGCGTGGTGGCCGTGGCGCTGCTGGCGGTGCTCGCCATCGGGCCCGCCACGGTCGGCACGTGGCTCTACCGGCCCACGCCGCTGCTGATGGGGCAGCTGCTGCTGGGGCTGATCAACGGCGCGTTCTATGCGCTCCTCTCGCTCGGCCTCGCCGTGATCTTCGGGATGCTGAACATCATCAACTTCGCCCATGGCGCGCTGTTCATGCTGGGTGCGTTCGTCGCCTGGATGATGCTGACGCCGAACACCTGGTTGGCCATGATCTCGCCCGGCCTGGCCGTTCCGGACTGGATGAGCCTGGGCTACTGGCCGGCGCTGATCATAGCGCCGCTGGTGGTGGGGGCCTTCGGGCTGGTGCTGGAGCGGACGATCATCCGGCGGCTGTACAAGCTGGACCACCTATACGGGCTGCTGCTGACGTTCGGCATGGCGCTCATCATCGAGGGCCTGGCCCGCAACGCGTTCGGCAGCTCGGGCATGCCGTACCGCATCCCGGCGGCCCTGCAGGGGGCGACGGACCTCGGGTTCATGTTCATGCCGAACTACCGCGGCTGGGTGGTCGTTGCGGCGGCAACCGTGTGCCTGCTGACGTGGCTGATCATCGAGAAGACGCCGCTGGGCGCGAAGCTGCGGGCCGCGACCGAGAACCCGGGCCTGGTGCAGGCCTTCGGGGTGAACGTGCCGCGGATGATCAGCCTGACCTATGCGGGCGGTATCGCGCTGGCGGCCTTCGCAGGGGTGTTGGCGGCGCCGATCTATTCGGTGAACCCCAACATGGGCAGCAACTTCATCATCACCGTGTTCGCGGTCGTCGTAATTGGCGGCATGGGGAGCATATTGGGCAGCATCGTGACCGGGTTCGGACTCGGGATCGTGGAGGGGCTGACGAAAGTGTACTATCCGCAGGCGTCGGCGACGGTCATCTTCATCGTCATGGTCATCGTGTTGCTCGCCCGGCCTGCCGGGCTGTTCGGGCGGTCGGCATGAGCGCCACCACCCTCGCCCCGGTGCCGGCCCGGGCGCCGTTCCGCCTTCTGGGGTTCACCGGGGCGCAGGGGGCGGCGTTCCTGGTGCTGATCGGGCTCATCGTCGTGTTGCCGCTCGTCGGCATCTATCCCGTGTTCCTGATGAAGGTGCTGTGCTTCGCGCTGTTCGCGTGCGCCTTCAACCTGCTGATCGGGTATGTGGGGCTGATGAGCTTCGGCCATGCGGCCTTCTTCGGCATGGGCGCCTATGTGACTGCCTGGACCGCCAAGACGTGGCACCTGACCCCCGAAGTCGCGATCCTGTTGGGCGGCTTCACCGGCGCGGCGTTGGGCACCGTGTTCGGCTGGCTCGCGATCCGGCGGCAGGGCATCTACTTCGCCATGATCACGCTCGCTTTGGCGCAGATGGTGTACTTCTTCTGCCTGCAGGCGCCGTTCACGGGGGGCGAAGACGGGATCCAGCAAGTGCCGCGGGGCGCGCTGTTCGGCGTGATCTCGCTGCGGGACGACCTCACGATGTATGCGGTGGTGGCGACCATCTTCGTCGCCTGCTTCCTGATGGTGCACCGGATCGTCCACTCGCCGTTCGGCCAGGTGCTGAAGGCCATACGCGAGAACGAGCCCCGGGCGACGTCGCTGGGATACCGGACGGACGACTACAAGCTCATCGCGTTCGTGCTGAGCTGCTTCGTGGCCGGCATCGCGGGCGGCACGAAAAGCCTCGTGTTCGGCATCGCGACTTTGACGGACGTGCACTACTCCACGTCGGGCGAGGTGGTGCTGATGACGTTGCTGGGCGGCCTCGGCACCATCTTCGGGCCGGTGGCCGGGGGGGCGGTCATCGTGGGGCTCGAGAACTACCTGGCGCGGTACGGCTCGTGGGTGACGGTGTCGCAGGGCGTGATCTTCGTCATCTGCGTGCTGGCATTCCGGCGCGGGATCATCGGGGAGATCGGGGCGAAGCTGAGGACCGGGCTGTAGCCCGGCGTCCCGACCGTTCTACGCGGAGGCAGCTACGGGTTCATCCTCCACAGTCTCACCCCGCCTCCAGCGTCCGCACCGCCTCGCCTCGCCCGAACAGCTGCATCAGCGGCTCCAGCGCCGACGCGCGGGGGCCGTCGAGCTTCGGCTCCCGGTGCAGCAGCAGTGCCGCGTCCCGGGCGGCCACCTCCACGAGCCGACCGTGGAGCTCGGGGTCCGCCAGCCTGTAGCCTGGCAGGCCGGATTGACGCTTGCCCAGCAGGTCCCCCCCGCCGCGGAGGCGGAAATCCTCGTCGGCGATCAGGAACCCGTCCTCCGTGTCCCGCAGCAGCGTGAGGCGGCGGCGCATCGTTTCGCTCAGGCCGTCGTCGTGCAGCAGCAGGCAGTAACTCTGCGCGGCACCCCGGCCCACGCGGCCGCGAAGTTGGTGCAGCTGGGCCAGGCCGAAGCGCTCGGCGTGCTCGATGACCATGATGCTCGCCTCGGGCACGTCCACGCCCACCTCGATCACGGTGGTGGCGACCAGCATCCGGCGTGACCCTTCGGCGAACTCGGCCAGCGCGCGGTCCCGGTCGGCGCCGTCCATCTGCCCGTGGGCGAGGGCCACTGCATCGCCGAAGCGGGTGGCCAGGTGCACGTAGCGGGCCTCGGCCGCAGCAAGGTCCGTCAGCTCGCTCTCACTCACCATCGGACACACCCAGTAGACCCGTTCGCCACGGGCCAGGGCGCGGCCGATGGCGTCTTCGACGTCGGCCATCGTCGAGAGCGAGTGGATGGTCGTGCGAATGGGCTGCCGCCCGGCGGGCTTCTCCATGAGGCGGCTCACCTCCATCTCGCCCCACTGCGTCAGCAGCAGGGTGCGCGGTATGGGGGTTGCGGTCATCACCAGCACGTCGGTCCGCAAGCCCTTGCGGCCCAGGGTCATGCGCTGGGCGACGCCGAAGCGGTGCTGCTCGTCGATGACGGCCAGCGCCAGGTCGCGATACTCGACCGCTTCCTGGAACAGTGCGTGGGTGCCCACCACGAGTTGCAGGCGGCCGGAGGCGAGCCCGTTCAGCACGCGGCGGCGGTCGATGCCCTTCACGGACCCCGTGAGCAGGCCGACCGGGATGGGCGAGAGGCGGCTGAACACCCGGTGGTGCTGGCGGGCGAGCACCTCCGTGGGCGCCATCAGCGCCGATTGTCGCCCGGCTTCGGCGGCGCGCAGCATGGCCAGCAGCGCCACCAGCGTCTTGCCGCTGCCCACGTCGCCCTGCAGCAGGCGCAGCATCCGGCGCGGGGCGGCCAGGTCCGTGTCGATTTCGGCCAGCGCACGGTCCTGCGACGGCGTGGGCGCGTGGCCGAAGCGCTTGAGCGCGACCTCCCGCAGGTGCCCGTCGCCCAGTATCGCGTGGCCGGAGCGGACGCGGTCGCGGGTGCGGGTCCAGGCCATGGCGACCTGGTGGGCCAGCAGCTCGTCATAGGCCAGGCGCGCGCGGGGGGCGTCGCCGGGGGGCTCGGTGGGCAGGTGCATGGCCTGCAACGCCTCGCGGAAGCCGGGCCAGCCCTCGCGCCGGAGCAGCGCCGGGTCGTGCCACTCGGGCAGGTCCGGCACCAGGGCCAGCGCTGCTCGCATCGCCGAGCGGACCTGGCCGGGGAACAGGCCGGCCACCAGGCCCCACACCGGATCCACGCCCGGAACGCCGCCCTCGCGCTCTGCCGGGACCACGTGGTCGGGCTTCGGCATGGTCTTGCGATCGCCGAAGATGTCGATCTTGCCCGACACCACCACGCGCTGCCCTTGCGCGAACACGTGCGGCGGGCGGGCGAACCATACCAGCTCGATGAAGCCCGACGCGTCCCGGCAGAGCACGCGCCAGGGACGGCCCTTCACGCTGGGCGCCTCCTGGGACACGACCTCGAGCGCCAGGGTCGCGACCGTGCCGGGCAGCGCATCCACCACGCGGGGTTTGTTGCGGCGGTCGATGTAGCCGTCCGGAAGGTGGAACAGCACGTCGAGCACGCGAGCGCCCCCTGCCGCCCGCGCGAGCTTCTCGGCGATGGCCGGGCCGATGCCGCGCAGGGTCTCGATCGGGGCGAAGAGGGGGAGCAGGGCGTCCACGGGCTGACACGTCGGGAGGTGAGGCCTATATGACAGCCCCGCAGCCAGGGACCATAGCGTGCTCTCCACACCAGACCCATCCCCCGCCGACGCGCTCATCGTGCGCCGGCGCCGCATCCTGTTCCGCGCGACGCATCGCGGCACGTATGAGAACGACATCCTGATCGGCGGGTTCGTGCGCGCGCGGCTCGAGGTGTTCACCGAGGGCGAGCTGGACGAGATCGAGGCGGTCATGGACCTGCCCGACGCGGTGCTGGCGGACTGGCTGACGGGGCGCGCGCCGATCCCGGCCGAGATGGACCAGCCCATGCTCCGCGCCATGCGCGCGGCAGCGGAGGCGGGCGAGGGCCAGGGGAAGCCGCGATGAGCACGCCGCGATGAGCGTGACCGTCTGGGGCGCACCCGAGGGGTATGACGCGCTCCTGCTAGCCCGGCGCCGGGCGGAGTTCGCGGGGCCGCTGCTGCATGTGTGCCGGGATGATGCGCGGATGGCCCGGCTGGCCGAGGCGCTGACCTTCTTCGCGCCCCAGCTCGAGGTGCTGCGCTTCCCGGCCTGGGATTGCCTGCCGTATGACCGCGTGAGCCCGAACCCGGAGCTGGTGAGCGAGCGGATCGCGACCCTCGCCCGGCTGCTGGACGTCGTGGGGGGCGGGGGTGCCAAGCCGCGGCTCGTGCTCACCACCGTCAACGCGCTCGTGCAGCGCGTGCCGCCACGGGCGGCGTTCCGGGGCGCCAGCATGGTGCTGCGGGCGGGCGGCGAGGCGGACCCGCAGGCGATCGCGGCGTTCCTCGAGGCGAACGGCTACAGCCGGACCGGGACCGTGATGGAGCCCGGCGAGTATGCCAGCCGCGGCGGCATCCTGGACATCTTCGCCGCCGGGGAACCGGAGCCCGTGCGGCTCGACCTGTTCGGCGACAGCATCGAGAGCATGAAGCGCTTCGATACCGGTACGCAGCGGAGCAGCGCGAAGGTGGCCGAGCTGGTGCTGCGCCCCGTCAGTGAAGTGCCGCTCGACCCGGCCAGCATCAAGCGCTTCCGCGAGGGTTGGCGCGAGCTGTTCGGCATGGGCACCGTGACAGACCCGACCTACGCGGCCATCAGCGAGGGCCGGCGCCACCCCGGCATCGAGCATTGGGTGCCGCTGTTCCACGAGGGCATGGAGACGCTGCTCGACTACCTGCCGGGGGCGGCCACGAGCCTCGACAACCAGTCCGAGGAGGTGCTCGAGGCGCGGCTCGAGATGGTGGCCGACCACGAGGAGGCGCGCCGCACGCCGCCGCGGGACGGGGAGGTGCCGTATCGCCCGCTGCCGAAGGAGCGGCTCTATCTGGACCGCGACGGCTGGGACACGATGCTCGCGCTGGGCGAGAGCACGATCTTTTCTCCTTACTCCAAGCCCGACGGCGCGGCGGGCATCGATGCCGGGGGGCGGCCCGGGGCGATGCTGACGAAGGCCGGGACGGGGGCGACGGGCACGGCGTTCGAGCAGCTGCGGGAGCAGGCGCAGAACTGGGGCCGGGCGCAGCGGCGCACGGTGGTGGCGGCCTGGACCAAGGGCTCGCGGGAGCGGCTGGTGCACCTGCTGCAGGAGCATGGGCTGAAGGCCGAGGCGGTGGATCGCTGGAAGCAGGTGCAGGACAAGCCGCTCGGCATCATCCCCGTGGTGGCCCTGGGGCTCGAGCGCGGGTTCGTGGCCGCGCAGTTCGGCCTGGTGTCGGAGCAGGACCTGCTGGGCGAACGGATCAGCCGCCCACCCCGGCGGCGCAAGAGTGCGGACCAGTTCATCGCGGAGGCCACCGAGATCGCCGAAGGGGATCTGGTGGTGCACCAGGATTACGGTATCGGCCGCTACGAGGGGCTCGAGACGCTCCGCGTCGGCCCGGCGCCGCATGACTGCCTGCGGCTGATGTACGACGGGCTCGAGAAGCTCTACCTGCCGGTGGAAAACATCGAGCTGCTGAGCCGGTTCGGCAGCGAGACGGCGGGCGTGGCTCTGGACAAGCTGGGCGGCGCCGGGTGGCAGGCGCGCAAGAGCAAGATGAAGCAGCGCATCCGCGACATGGCGGGCGAACTGATCCGCACGGCCGCCGAGCGGCGCATGCGGGAGGCGCCGGTGCTGGCCCCGGCCGAGGGCAGCTGGGACGAGTTCTGCGGCCGCTTCGCCTTCGTGGAGACGGACGACCAGGAGCGCGCGATCGCCGACGTGCTGGAAGACATGGCGGCCGGGCGCCCGATGGACCGGCTGATCTGCGGCGACGTGGGGTTCGGCAAGACGGAGGTGGCGCTGCGGGCGGCGTTCGTGGCGGCCATGTCGGGCGGCCAGGTGGCGGTGGTGGTGCCCACCACGCTGCTCGCCCGGCAGCATACGCGGGTGTTCACGCGGCGGTTCGAGGGCTTCCCGGTGAAGGTGGCGCAGCTGAGCCGCATGGTGACGGCCAAGGACGCCGTCGAGGTGAAGCGCGGGCTCGCCGATGGCAGCGTCAGCATCGTGGTTGGCACGCATGCGCTGCTGGCCAAGGGGATCGGGTTCGACAACCTCGAGCTGGTGATCGTGGACGAGGAGCAGCATTTCGGCGTGTCGCACAAGGAGAAGCTGAAGCAGCTTAAGGCCGACGTGCACGTGCTGACGCTGACGGCGACGCCGATCCCGCGGACATTGCAGCTGGCGCTGACGGGGGTGCGGGAGATGAGCCTCATCGCGACGCCGCCGGTGGACCGGCTGGCGGTGCGGACGTTCATCAGCCCGTTCGACAGCGTGGTGGTGCGGGAAGCCATCCAGCGCGAGCGGTTCCGCGGCGGGCAGATCTTCTGCGTGGTGCCGCGCATCGAGGACCTCGGGCGCATGGCCGATCGGCTGCGGGAGATCGTGCCCGAAGCGCGCATGATCGAGGCGCACGGGCGGCTGGCGCCGACCGAGCTCGAGCGGGTGATGACGGAGTTCGGGGACGGGAAGTACGACATCCTGCTCAGCACGAACATCGTGGAGAGCGGGCTCGACATGCCGGCGGTGAATACGCTGATCATCCACCGTGCGGACATGTTCGGGCTGGGCGCGCTGTATCAGCTGCGCGGACGGGTGGGGCGGGGCAAGCAGCGGGGCTATGCCTACCTGACCTGGCCGGTGAACCACCGGCTGAGTGCGGCGGCGCAGAAGCGGCTGGACGTGATGCAGACGCTGGACAACCTCGGCGCCGGGTTCACGCTGGCGAGCCATGACCTGGACATCCGCGGGGCGGGCAACCTCCTGGGGGACGAGCAGTCCGGGCATATCCGAGAGGTTGGCATCGAGCTCTATCAACAGATGCTGGAGGATGCGGTGGCGGATCTGCGCTCGGCATCCGGCCGGGCGCGGGCATCCGACCGGGACTGGACGCCGAGCATCCAGCTCGGGCTGCCGGTGCTGATCCCGGAGACTTACGTGGCGGATTTGCCGGTGCGGCTGGGCTTGTATCGCCGCATCGGGGCGCTGCCGGGCGATGCCGAGACGCAGGCGATGGCGGCCGAGCTGGTGGACCGGTTCGGGCCGATGCCGCCCGAGGTGGAGAACCTGCTGCAGGTCGTGACCCTGAAGCGCATGTGCCGGGAGGCGGGGGTGGAGAAGGTGGAGGCCGGGCCGAAGGGCATGGTGATCGGGTTCCGCGGCAACAAGTTCCGCAACCCGGCCGGGCTCGTCAGCTGGCTGGGCGCCCGCAAGGGCCCGCCGTTGCGGCTGCGGCCGGACCACAAATTGAGCGTGGTGCAGGACATGCCGGTGGCCGAGCGGATGCGGGTGGGGCGGGACGTGCTGCTGAACCTGAACCGCATTGCGGCGCAGGCGGCGGCGGCTTAGGCCGAGCCCGGCTGCGCGGGCGGAGCCATCCGGTGCCGACCCGCAGCTCGGTTACACTAGCGGGCAGGGCGTTGCTGCTGCCGCGGCGGCGGCCCCTTCGGCGCGCCCCCGGGCGCGGCGGGGGCGCCGCCGCCGGCCATGGCACTGAGGTCGACGCCGTTCACGAGCGCCTTCCCGTCGGCGTAGCTCACGTCCCAGACGAGCGTGTCGCCTACGTTGCGGCCGATCCCCTTGGCGAACACCAGCAGGGGCACGCCACCCTGGGCGAGGTCCGGAATGGCCTGAATCGTCTGCACGAGCGCGTCGAACTTTTCGGCGACGATCTGGGCGGTGCCGGTCATGCCGGCAGGGCTGGGCGCCGCCAAGGTCAGCTTGCCCTGGCCTTTGAAGCGGGCGCCGCCCACGTCCACGGAGAAGCTCTCGAGCCCGGTCACGAGGCCGCCTTGTGCGAACATGGCGGCGATGTCCGCACCTGCCGGGTCGTTGCCTTCGCTCATCGTTTGCAGCATGCGCATGAGGGCGGCGACGTCGACGTTGCTGATCACGGGACGGATGGCCACCCGGCTCGGGATGAGGGCCTGCATGGCGCCGAGCCCCACGTCACCGAGGCCGATGCCTTCGACGCCGAAATCCATCGCGCCTTGCATGCGGCCCTTGTCGGACTTGGCGTCCAGGCCGATGCGCGCCATCGCGACCGTGACGGGGACGCCCATGGCATTGACCGTCAGCTTCTCGAGGGTTTCGTCGAGCGTCATGGACGAAGCGAAATCCTGCAGCGAGTCCAGGTAGGCGCGGATGAGGCCTGGAGCGACCTTCGGCGTGGGGCGGCCGCCCGAGGCGCCCGGCACGGCGGCCGGCAGGCCGGTCTGCTCGAGGATCTGGACCGACGTGCGCAGCAGGGTCGCCGCGCGCTCGCGGCTCACGCCGTTCATGGCCATGTTCAGGCGCACGCGCTCGGCGCCGAGGTTCAGTTCGGCGCCGTTGGGCAGCGCGGAGCGGAGCGCGTAGGCCTGGAGCACGCCGTCGATCAGCATGTCCACGCGGCCTTCTCCCACCGGGCGGATCGTTGTGGTGGATGTGGTGGGGCCCACGGTCGTCACCTGGTCGATCTCGGCGCCCTTGGCCTCGAGCCGGAGGGACTGCACGGTCTGCGTCATGACGGACGGGGTGGCGAAGCTCGGGTCGTAGGTGCCGCGCCCGTCCTGGCCGTCGACCTGCAGGCGGTAGGCGACGGGCACGGTCTTGGCCGGGGTATTGGCGTCCTTGTCGGCCGGTACCTGGACGTTCAGCGTGAAGGCGAGCGGCGAGCTGACGCGAAGCTGCTCGAAGGCGAACGTGCCGTTGGCGGCCGGTCGGACGCTGGCCGTGTAGGCGGCTGGCGGTGCGCCGGGGTCGGCGGCCAAGGGGAGCGGGACCGAGACGTCGTAATGGTCCCCGGCCGGGCTGATGCGGACGGGGCGGGCGCCGCGGACGAGGGCGGGGCCGATGAGATCCGACAGCCAGGCCTGCACCTGCGCCTCGAGCCGGATCGCGTCGGCAGAGGTGACGGTCTGCGCCTGCACGCCCGTGGACAGTGCGAATACGGCCGCGCCGGAGAGGAGGAACGAGCGGATGGGGGTCATTGTGTCTCCGGCGAACGGTTCATCGGGCTTTAGCTGGGGGCGTGGTCGCGGTCCACTCTGCTTTGCGTGGACTGCGGCCCGCTCAGCCTTCGGTGGCGTCGACGGCGGCGACGTCCAGCATGCGCTCGATCACCTCCGGCTCCTGCGCGCCGGCGATGGCGTGGCGCCCTGCGACCACGAAGCAGGGCACGCCGTTGATGCCGAGGCGGTGGGCGCGGAGGTTGTCGGCATGCACGGCATCCACGTCGTCGTCGCTGCGGAGGAAGTGGGCGGCGGCCACGGCGTCCAGCCCCAGCCCGGCGGCCACGGTGCGGAGCACGGCCTGGTCGCCGATGTCCTGACCATCGGCGAAGTGGGCGGCGAAGAGGGCGTCGGCCACTTCGGAGCTGAGGCCATGCTGGGCCGCCCAGCGGACGAGGCGGTGCGCGTCGACCGAGCTGGGCGTGCGGCGGATGCGGTCGAAGCGGAACTCGACGCCCTCGGCGCCGCCGATCTCGGTGATGGAGGCATACAGGCGGCGCGCGCGGTCCTCGCCACCGAACTTTCGGATCACGTAGTCGGCGCGGGCCATGCCGGCGCGGGGCATGTCGGGGTTCAGCAGGAAGGGGCGCCAGACGAGCTCGAATTGCAGGTCCGGCCGGCGGCGCATGGTGCGGAAGAGGCGGCGGACGCCGAGGTAGCACCAGGGGCAGACGAGGTCGTAGACGACCTCGATCAACAACCGGGCGCGGGGCGGGGCGGCGATGTTCACGCGGCCGACATTACGCGCGGGCGTGCGCGGCGTCGAACGGATTCCCGGCGCGTGACGCGGAACCTTGCCTTGAAATTCGGCGGCACTTCCCCCACCTGCATTTAATCCGGCCGAGGCGTGCGTTCACGCAGCCTCTGCGGGCGGGTATGGTGCACGCACCGCCGCCTGCCGCGCTGGACGGGTCCGGCATCAGCCGGGCCATCCCTCTACATGCAAGTGAGTTCATGACAGCTGATACCTACACCCCTGCCACGTCGGCCGGGCACATTGTTCCCATGATGTTCTCTGTCCACCAAGACGGCGCCCGCGCTCAGCGCGCACCGATGCCGATCAACCTCTCGCCGGAGGAAATCCGCGCCCTCGTGCGCGACATCCTCGGTTGAAGCCCGATCAGGGCGGGGCGGCCGGCTCCGGCCCGATCGGGCCGTGCTGGCCGCGCGCCTGCAGGTCGGCCTCGAACAGGCCGGCCAACTCCTCCGAATACTGCTTCGCGCTCTGCATGAGTTGCGCCTCATCATCGTAATAGGCGTGGCTGCGAACGAGCGCGTCCGTGTCGTAGCGCTCGAAGAAGGCGACCGAGGCGCGGGCCTCCTCGGGGGCGGTGCCGAGCGCCTGGAGCGTCAGCTCACTCAGGCGTAGCGCCGAGTGGAACGTGTCGCGCACCGGCGCCTCCACGCCGCGGTCGGCCAGCAGGTGCCAGTGGCGGCGGTTGCGGGCGCGGGAGAGGATGACGAGCTTCGGGAAGGTTCGGCGCGCGACCTCCACGACGCGAAGCGCCTGCTCCTGGTCGTCGAGCGCCACCACCAGCAATCTGGCGTGCTCGGCGCCGGCTGCGCGCAGCAGGTCCGGGCGCGACGGGTCTCCGTAGTACACCTTGTTGCCGAAGCGGCGCACGACCTCGAGTTGCGCGCTGTCTTGCTCGAGCGCGGTGAAGGCTATGCCGTGCATGCTGAGAACGCGCCCGACGATCTGGCCTACACGGCCGAAGCCGCAGATGATCGCGGGCGACCCGTCGTCCTGGATCGTGTCGTAGACGGGGGCCGGGCGACGGTCGAACCGGGGCACGACGAAGCGCTCGGAGGCGGCGAAGAGCAGCGGGGTGGCGGCCATGGAGAGTGCGATCGCGAGGGTCGCGCGGTCCGACGCCGCCTGGCTGAGCGCCCCCGCGCCGATGGCGGCCTGGAACAGGACGAAGCTGAACTCGGAGCCCTGCGGCAGCGCGAGGCCGAAGCGCAGTGCCGTGCGCGTGGGCTGCCCGCCCATGCGGGAGAGCGCGAACGCGACGACGGCCTTGACGAGCATGAGGCCGGGCACGACGGCCACGAAGAAGAGCGGCTCGGCCACGGCCAAGCCGAGGTTGGCGGACATGCCGACGGAGAGAAAGAAGAAGCCGAGCAGCAGCCCCTCGAACGGCTCCACGTCCGCCTGCACCTCGTGCCGATACTCGCTGTCGGACAGCAGCACGCCGCCCAAGAAGGCGCCGAGCGACATGGACAGCCCGGCGGCGTTGGCGACGGCGGCGGTGCCGGCGACCACGAACAGCGCGAGGGCGGTGAACACCTCCGGCGTGCGCGCGCCGCCGATGGCGCGGAAGGCCGGGCGCAAGACGTAGCGGCCGCCCGCCAGGATGACGAGCACCGCCGCCACGGCCTGGGCCACGGCGAGCCAAGGCACCCCCTGATCCTCGCCGCCCCCCGCCAGCAGCGGCACGGCGGCCACGAGCGGGATGAAGGCGAGGTCCTGGAACAGCAGCACGGCGAAGATGTCCCGGCCCGACGCCATGCCGAGCAGCCCGCGCTCGCTGAGCATGGGCAGCACGATGGCCGTCGACGAGAGGGCGAGCCCGGCGCCGATCACGATCGCGGCGGGCCAGGCGAGGCCATACCAGTGGCCCAGGGCGGCCAGCGCTGCGGCCGTGACCACCACCTGGGCCGCGCCGAGGCCGAACACCGCGCGGCGCATGGTCCAGAGCCGCTGCGGCCGCACCTCGAGGCCGATGAGGAACAGCAGCATGACCACGCCGAGTTCGGACACGCCCGCGATCTCGTGGACGTCCGTGATGAGGCGCAGGCCCGAGGGGCCGATGAGGGCACCGCCGACGAGGTATCCGAGCACGCTGCCGAAGCCGAGGCGGCGGGAGATCGGCACGAGGATGACGGCGGTGGCGAGCAGGATGGCGATGGTGGTCAGCATGGGCTCACCCTAGCTCAAACGAGCCGCCGTATCTCCCGGTCAGGCAGCCCCGTCAGGCAGCCCGGTCAGGCCGCCTTGTCCCGGCGCGCGAGCACGAGGGTGCTGGCGAGAATGGCAAGCAGCCCGGCGAGCGAGAGCAGCGCCGAGAGCGTGCGGACGCGGGTAGGGCCGTCATCGAGCAAGATCGTCGTCTCCCCGGCCGCGATGGGCAGCACGATGAGCCCGAGTGCGCTGCGGATGGGCTGGACCGGAGCGCCGTCGACCTGGACCAGGGTCGAGGGGAACCACGGGTGTGACACCTGCACGAAGCCTGGCGTGGCGGCGTGGAGGCGGAGCTCCACGCGTTCGAGGCCGACGGAGTAGCCGAGTACGTCCATGGTGCCTGCCCCGGCGTTTGTCGCATCGTTCGCCACGCCCGCTGGGGCGCTCGGGGCCGCCGGTAGCGCGTCGAGCACGGGCAGCGTGCGGGCGCGGCGAGCCGGGATGTCGAACTGCGCATCCTCGGCGAGCTTGGCCAGGGTGGCTGCCACTGCCTCGATGCGGGGCCGGCCCTGGGCCTCGGTATAGTCCTCGGGCTTCATCATGGGCTTCTCGGTGCCGGGCGGCAGCTCGACCCGGATGAGGCTGGGGGCGAACAGCGCCGGGCTGGCCTCGAGCGGCAGCACGCGGCCGAGGCCAGGCTCGGCCCGCGTGCCCTCGATGACCGCCGGGCAGCCCATGTCGATCGGGCTGCTGCACACCACGCGGCTGACGTTGTAGGCGCCGAGCAGCGTGCGGGTGATCGGGCTCAGGCGGCCCGTGGCCTGCAGCTCGTACTCGGCCGACTTCGCCACGCTGGTCACGAGGTTGTGGACGCGCGGTGCCGCCAGGTCATGGTTGCCTGCGATTCGCTGCACCGTCGTTTCGTAGCTGATCGGGCCGCCATCGGGTCCGGCGTCGCCCAGGTAGGGGCCCGGCTTGTCCCCGGCCGGCACGTCCATCTGCATGAAGCGGGAGGGCTTGGCGTCCTGCTCGAGCGCGTGCCCGGCATCGATCAGGAATTGCTTGTCGGTGCGCACCACAGGCTGGACGGCGGTGGATGCGAGGTCGGCGATGGCGAGAAGCACGAGGAAGATGGCGCCCTGGCCGCGGGTGGTCAGCGCACGCTCGATGCCGAACGCGGCGACGAGGCCGAGGAAGAGGGCGATGAACATGACGTCGCGGACGACGGGGTTGTAGAGCACGAGGCAGGGCAGGAGGCAGAGGGCGGCGGGCAGGACCATCCGGCCCGCGATGGTCTCCCGCCCTCGCCCGCGGGCGCAGGCGACGAAGCCCCACAGGGAGAAGGTCAGCAAGCCGACGCCGAGGTAGGCCCAGTAGTCGATTCCCCAGGTGGTGCGGGTGTTGCGCCACAGCACCAGGTTCAGCAGGCGCTGGGCGGTGGGCAGGTGGGCGCGGAAGAAGCCGCCTTCGGGCTCGATCATCACCCAGTCGCTCTCGACGAGCACGGGCAGCACGGCGACGGCGGAGGCGACGGCGCCGAGCAAGCCGAAGAGCACGAGCACCGGGACACCTCGCCAGCGCCACACTCCGGTGGCGAGGCAGGCGGCGCCGAACAGGGCCAGGTAGAAGGCCGCGAACAGCGCGTGCGGCTGATGGTTCACGATCAGCCCGGCCGTTGCCAGCCCCACCATCAGCGCGTTGCCCCAGCGGGCGCCGACGCCGCGCATCAGCCCGTCCGCGCCCATGAACAGCAGCACGAGGAACACGAGGGTGAACGCCTGCGGGAACACGCCGCGGTAGAGGAACAGGTGCAAGATGGCAAAGCAGCCCGAGAACAGCGCCGCCGAGAGGGCCGCGGTGCTGGGCGTGAGCTCGAACCGGCGCATCCAGGCGAAGAAGGCCCAGCCCGCAGCCAGGTGCATGGCGAACAGGATGGCTTTCGCCGCCACCAAGGCGCTGCCCAGCGCCCAGGCGAGCGCGCCGCCCACGACGTAGGTGAACGGCCCGGTGAACCAGAGCAGCGGCGCGCCGGTGAACTGGTAGTTGGTCCAGGTGGGCAGCCGCCCGCCCTCCAGCCCGCGCGCGACCTCGAGGAAGCGGGCGATGTGCGTCCCGGTGTCGCCCCCCAGCAGCACGCCGCGGCCGAGATAGGCGTGGCCCGTCCAGGCGCCGAGCAGGAGCATTAGCGCGAAGCCCTGGGCCGGGGTCGCGGTGCGGAGGAGGGCGGTGAAGCGCCGGTCCCGCAGCTCGAACCAGGCGAGTGCGGCCGTGACGGCGCCCGCGACGGCGAGCACGGCGAGCTCGACCGGGCCGATGGCCGCGCGGACGGTTCCGAGGCCGATCGGCTGGCCGCGGAGGCTGGCATAGACGGCCACATCCTTGAGGCCGTTCACGACCACGAGCGAGACGAGGGCTGTGGCCGCCGCGAAGGCCGCGACGCCCGCGACCGCGCTGCCGTTGCGGCTCATGCGCGGCGCCAGGTGAGGGTGGAGCCCACCGCGTAGTTCCAGACGAGGCTCATGGCCGCGCCCACCACGCCCGCCATCAACCAGGTCTGGTGGCCTTCGTTGACCATCAGCGAAGCGATGTTGAGGTTGGCCGCGGCCCCCAGCCCGCACACCATGGCGAACACCACGAGGCCGCGGACCATGCGCGGGCCCTTCAGCTTGCGGTCGCGGAAGGTCAGGTTGTTGTTCAGCACGAAGTTGCCGAGGATGGCGGCCCCGGTTGCGATGGCCTGGGCGGCGCCGAACGACAGGCCCCCGAGCTCGAGCCCCAGGCGCAGCACGACCAGGTGCGCGACGAGCCCCAGTGCCCCGATGCCGGCGAACATGATGAAACGTACCGGGATGAAGCGCCCGACCAACTTGTCCATCAGCAGCAGCAGGAAGTCGAACAGCACCCCGGCATCGAGCTTGCTGGCACCGGCCACGCGGAGGCGGAAGGTGTAGGGCAGCTCGGCCACGCGCGGCGGTGTGGGGGTGGAGGCCAGCAGGTCGAGCAGGATCTTGAAGCCGATGGCCGAGAGCTGCGGCGCCGCACGGTCGAACACGGCGCGGGGCAGCATGAAGAAGCCGCTCATGGGGTCGCTGACGTTCGCGCGGAGCACGAGGCGGCTGAGCCGGGTGGCCACGTCCGACATGCCGGCGCGCGTCGCGTCCCATTCGCCGGTGCCGCCGCCGCTCACGTATCGGCTGCCGACGACCACGTCCGCTTCGCCCGCGCGGAGCACGGCCAGCATCTGCGGCAGCAGCGCCTCATCATGCTGCAGGTCCCCGTCCATGGCGGCCACGTAGGGGGCGAGGCTGCACTGCACGCCCTCGATGAAGGCGGAGGCGAGGCCGCGGCGGCCCATGCGGTAGAGCAGGCGGACCCGCGGATCCATGCGGCCGATGGCGGCCACGGCATCCCGCGTGCCGTCGGTCGAGCCGTCGTCGACGAACACGACTTCCCAGGCGATGCCCTCGAGGGTGTCGCGAAGCTTGTCGACGAGAGGGGCCACGTTGTCGCGCTCGTTGAGCACCGGGACCACGACGCACAGCTCGGGCGAGGTTGCTTGCGCAGGGCGGGTGATCGATTCGGACAAGTCGGAGCCTCGCGCGCCTGCCCTCGGGGGAGAAGCCCGCACGGGGCAGGGCCGTCCGGACGGCCCCCCGTAACACACGGGCGGATGTGCGTCATGCGGCTGCGGGGCACCAATGACACTTCTTGGCGATGGCGTCGGCCGCGTGTGGCCATTTGGCGCGCAAACGTCGCCCTGGTTACTGTTACGGCGCCCGTATCGGTTCGATTGACATATATTAACAGTTTGGTAATGGAAGCGCAGGCCGAGAGTGGCTGGCGGGGCAGAAACGGCCAATGAGCAACATCGGCGGGCGGCCGCGGCGCCAAGAGGCCAATATGGCCACCCCGGTGCGAGCGCATCTCGACGTCTGCAGCTGGGAACGGATCGCAGGCTGGGCGGTGATGGATGGCGAGCCCGGCGTGCCCGTCGTGCTCTCGGTGACGGTCAACCAGCTTCACTGCTTCGACATAGTGGCGGACCAGTATCGGCCCGACCTGCACGCGCTGGGTTGGGGCGGCGGGCGGAACGGCTTTCATTTCACGCTGCAGCGGTCCTCGTTCGAGGACAGCATCCTCGTCGTCGAGATCCGGGTTGCGGGTAGCCTCGAGCCGCTCCCCGGCACGCCGTTCACCCTGCTCAACGACGAGGCGGGCTTCGCGCCGGACCTGGTCGGCGGACTGTCGGCCGCCATCGGCCGGGCGGTGGCGCGCGGGCATATGCCCACGCTGGCGGCACAGGGAAGGGTGCTGGTCGCTGCCCTGCGCCGGGTGTGCGATGCCCTGCCCGGTGCCGGCCTGGCCGTAAACGCGCTGGCCCAGGCCGAACCGGTGTCGTTCAGCACGGGGCCGATGCCGCTCGTGTCGATCGTCGTCGCCGTGCGGGACCAGTTCGCGTTGACCATGCGCTGCCTTCGCTCGATCGCGGAGCATCGGCCGCGCACCCCGTTCGAGATCGTGGTCGTGGACGACGCATCGTCCGACCAGACTGTCCTGTTGCCGCTGGTGGCCGAAGGTGTCCGCGTGATCGGCAACGAGGAGAACGCCGGGTTCCTTCGGAGCGTCTGCACGGCGGTGGCTTCGACGTCCGCGCCATACGTCATGCTGCTGAACAACGACACGGCGGTGCATGAAGGCTGGCTCGACCATCTGGTCGACACCATGGCGCAGGATCCGGGCGCCGGGATCGTCGGGTCGAAGCTGCTCAACGAGGACGGCACGCTGCAGGAGTGCGGCGGCCTCGTATGGCGCATGGGCGACGCGCATAATTGCGGCCGCAACGAAAGTCCGGACAGGCCCGAGCACTGCATGCTGCGCGAGGCGGACTACGTATCCGGCGCGAGCCTGCTGGTCCGGCGGAGCGTGTGGGACGCGGTCGGCGGTTTCAGCCCCGAGTTCAGTCCCGGCTACTACGAGGACACCGACCTGTGCTTCAAGGCGCGGGCGGCGGGCTGGCGGGTGCTGGTGCAGCCCGCCTCCATCGTGACGCACAGGGAGGGGGGCACCGCAGGCCGCGACGGCGTGCCCGGCACGATGAAGGCGTTCCAGGCCCGCAACCAGCGCCTGTTCCGGGCCAAGTGGGCGGCCGTGCTGGCCGGGCACCCCGTGAACGGCGAGATCGACCCCGGCCTGCAGGCGCTGCGCCGTGCGGGGCGGCGCGCCCTGTTCATCGACGACTGCACGCCCGAGCCGGACGCCGATGCCGGGTCGAACGCGGCCCTGCAGCACATGCTCGCGCTGCAGCGGCTGGGCTATGTGGTGGAGTTCGCGCCGTCGGAGAACATGTCGTTCATGCCGTCCTACACGCCTGCGCTGCAGCGTCTGGGGATCCTGTGCCGCTACAGGCCGCATGCGTCGTCGGTCGAGGAGGTGCTGCGGGCGCATCCAGGCGAGATCGAGCTCGTATACCTGCACCGGGTGAAGAACACGCGGTTCATCCAGCTCGTTCGCGAGCTGCACCCCCGGGCCCGCATCGTCTACTCGGTGGCCGACCTGCACCATGTGCGGCTGGAGCGTGGGGCAGCGTTGGGGGTGGAGGAGCCTCGCGCGGCCGCCCGGGTGCGCGAGGACGAGCTGCATGCCATCCGCAGCAGCGACGGCACGCTGGTTCATTCCGGGCCCGAGCGGGCGACAATCCTGCGCTGCCTGCCGCAGGCCCGGGTGGCCGTGGTGCCCTGGGCGGTGGCGCTGCGGCCGGACGGGCCGGGGTTCGAGTGCCGGTCCGGCGCGGTGTTCATCGGGAGCCGCCACCCGCCGAACGTGGACGCGGCCGTGTGGCTGCTAGGCCGGATCATGCCGCTGGTCTGGCACCGTCAACCCGGCTTCGTGCTGCACCTGGTGGGCAGCCATGCGGATGCGCCCGCCGTGCGGCAGGCGCACGCGGCACTGCCTGGGGTGCTGCAGGACCGGGTGCGGCTGCGTGGCCGGGTGCCCGACCTGGCTGCGGTGCTGGACCAGGTGCGGTTGAGTGTGGCGCCGCTGCGCTATGGCGCGGGCATCAAGGGCAAGGTGCTCGAGAGCCTGGCCGCGGGGGTGCCGTGCATCATGACGCCGTGCGCGGCCGAGGGGATCGGGCTGCCGCCTGCGCTGGCCCTGGTGGCGGCCGAGCCCGAGGCGTTCGCCGCATCGATGCTCCGCCTGCACCGTTCGCCCGCCCTGCATCGGAAAGCCAGCCGAGCGGCCATCGGCTTCATCGCCGAGCGCCACGGCAAGGCTGCGATGGATACGGCGCTGGCCGCCGCGCTGGAGATGGCCGGCCTGGAGGCGGCAATGGCCGAAGCTGCAGCCCGCGGACAACCAGGACGGGACGGTGCGTGGCCAGCACCGAACCGCCTGCTGCGCCATGCCGCCGGGGATGGACACGGCCAAGTACGGGACAGCCCGCTTTGACAGCCGATCCCGGGCTGCCTAGCAATTTGTAACATTTTAAGGCGCGAACATGCCGACTCCGAACCGATTCCTGTTCCGTGCCACGCTGAACGGCACGCTGAATGCAACGAGCCTCGGCCTGTTCGTGTCCGATGGCACGGCGGCCGGGACAACGTTGTTGAAGACGTTTCCGAACGACAACCCCGACCCGTTGCCCGGCGGCTTCCGCCAGCTCGGGACCAAGGTCGTGTTCATCGCGACGACACTTGCGACCGGCGCCGAGCTCTGGGTGACGGACGGCACCGCGGCCGGGACCGTGTTGCTGCGCGACATCGCACCTGGGACCACTGGCGGCAGCATCGCGCTGCTGCCCGCCGCGATCGACAGCCCGACCCCGGGCACGCTGCTGTTCGTGGCCAATGACGGCACGACGGGGCGCGAGCTGTGGGTGACGGACGGCACGGCAGCCGGGACGAAGCTGTTGAAAGACATCTTCCCCGGAACGAGCCCGAGCAACCCGGCCGAGTTCGTGCGCCTGGGGAGCCAGATCCTGTTCCAGGCCACCGCCGACAACAACCGTTACCTGGCTTTGTGGCGGACCGACGGAACCGCCTCGGGCACCGTGCAGATCGTGCCCGACTTGTTTCCCTTCAGCGCGAAGAACATCACGGCGCTGGGCACCACCGGCCGCGCCTTGTTCAACGCCTTCGGTGACCAGATCGGCCAAGAGCTGTGGGTGACCGACGGCACAACGGCTGGCACGGTGCTCCTGAAGGACCTGCTGCCCGGCCTGAGCAGCAGCGACCCTCGCAACTTCCTGTCCCTCGGTGCCACGGGGCGGGTGGTGTTCGTGGCCGACACGGCGCTCGTCGGTGGCTCGCCCACGGCCCGCCTCTGGTCCTCGGATGGCACGGCGGCCGGCACGTATGAGATCAAAGCCGGCCTCACCTACACGAACACCGGTGCCAATGTGGTGGCGGCGCTGGGTGCCAAGGCGCTGTTCTGGGCCGATGACGGCACCGGCCAGGCGCTCTGGAGCACCGACGGCACCGCAGGCAACGCCGTTCGGCTGACGACCGGCCCGAACGCCCCGGCTGCCAACTACTCGAACGACGGTTCGGGCTACGGCGTGTTCACCGCGCTGGGCAGCAAGCTGCTGTTCTGGGACAACGCGAACAACACGTATGCGAGCCCCTGGGTGACGGACGGCACCCCGGCCGGGACCTTCCAGCTCGGCAGCGAGTTCCTCGGCAACACGTCCGGCTTCGCCGTGATCGGCAGCCAGGCCTACTTCAACGCCGACGGTTTCAACTTCTCGGGCAACGAGCTCTACACCACCGACGGCACCGTCGCGGGGACGCGCCTGCTGCAAAACATCAATCCCATGGCGAATGGGAGCAGCAGCCCGCAGCAATTCGTAGTGCTGAACGGCCAACTGTATTTCCAAGCCAACGATGGCACGCACGGCGCGGAGCTGATGTCGCTGTCGGGTTTGGTGACCGATATCTACCCCGGCTTCGCGCCGAGCGCGCCGCGGGGGCTCACGGCCGTGTTCCTCCCCTGCTTTGCCGAGGGCACGGGGATCCGGACGCCGGGCGGGCGCCGCGCGGTGGAGGCGCTCCGCTTGGGCGACATGGTGCTTACCGCAAGCGGCGAGGCACGCGCCATCGCCTGGGTGGGGCAGCGGAGCGTGGTGCCGCAGGAGCATGCGCGGCCGGCAGACGTGTCGCCGGTGCGGGTGCTGCCGGACGCGTTCGGGCCTGGGATGCCGTCGGCCACGCTGCGGCTCTCGCCCGACCATGCGGTGTTCGTGGACGGCGTGCTGGTCCCGGTGCGGCACCTGGTGAACGGCACGACGGTGGCGCGGGAGGCGGTGGAGGCCGTGACATGGCACCACCTCGAGCTCGAGAGCCACGACGTGCTGCTGGCCGAGGGGCTGCCAGCCGAGAGCTACCTTGACACCGGCAACCGTGAGTCGCTGCTGGGCGAGCCGGCGGCGGCGCCGCGCGTGCCGCCCTGTGCGCCGATCGTCACCCAAGGGCCGGCCGTGGACCGCGTGCGGGTGCGGCTGGCCGCCATCGCGGCGGCGCTGGGCCATGCGCCGGCGCCCGAGCATGCGGTGGTGCTGGACGCGGTGGGCCTGGTGCACGCCACCGTGCCGGCCGGGGCGGGCTTCGTGCGGCTGCGCTGCCCGAGCTGCGTGCCGGAGGGCGAGCGGCGCCGCCTGGGTGCGGCCGTGACGGCGCTCGCGCTGGACGGCGCCCCGATCGGGCTCGAGGACGTACGGCTGGTGGAGGGCTTCCACCCGAGCGAGGGCGAGGAGTCGGGCGCGGGCGGGCAGTGGCGCTGGAGCGACGGGGACGCGCTGCTGGCCATCGGCCCGGCCACGACGGACCGCGCGCTGGCCGTCCAGGTGGTGTCGCTGGCAGCCTGAGCCGGCGTCAGCCCTCCCCCGGCCCCTCCGGCACCGGGAGGGGGGAGGTGATGGTTCGGAACACGAGGGCTGCCAGGGCCAGGTCGCAGCAGGCCATGCCCTGGACGATGGCGAGCACCACGTCCGAGGGGGAGGCGCGGCCGGGGCGGAGGCCGGCGACGACCTGGCCGAGCTCGGCGGTGAGGCGGGCCTCGATGGTGGCCTGTGTCGTGCCGCCGCGGATCCAGGCGCCGACGCTGCCCATGACGGAAGCGAAGCCGAAATCGTCCACCACGAAACGGTCGGCGGCGCGCAGCGCGGAGGCGTCGATCTCGTGCCCGCCGCCCATGCCGACGATGGTGCGGCCGGCGGCCATGTGCCGCGCGAACAGCAGCGGTGCGGTGGCGCTGGTGATGGCGATCACGGCGTCCGCCCCCGCCACGGCTTCGTCGACGGAGGCGGCGGCCTCGATCCCGTGGCGTTCGGCGAAGGCCTGCGCCCGCTCGGGGCGGGAGGCGGCGACGCGGATGGCGGTGGCGCCCACACGGTCCCGCAGGGGGGCCACCAGCCACTCCGCGATCCGCCCGGCGCCCAGCAGCGCCACGGTGCGGCACGGCACCAGGTCTGCAGGGCCGCGCAGGGCTTCGAGCGCCACGACGCCGGTGAGCGCGGTGCGGACGGCGTGGAGCGTGTTCATCTCCACGAGGCCGATCGGGCGCGCAGTCTGGAAGTCGGCGAGCCACATGACGTCGTGGGACACTTCGCCTTCGGGCGTATCGTGGTCGCCCACGATGCGGACGCCGCTGAGGCCGAGGCCGGGAAGCTGGGCGGCCTTCACCTTGATGGCGGTGTGCGGGGCTTCCGGGTGGTGCATCAGGAGCGCGGGCGGGGTGGAGAGCACGGGGGGCCGGGTCGCGGCCTGGTGGAAGGCGTCGCGGACGGCCTCGTAGGCGCGGTCGAGGTCGAGGGCTGCGAGGGCGGTGGCGTCGTCGACATAGGGCAGCGTCATTGTGCGCGCGCGATGGCGGCGACGAGGCAGGCGCCGGGCGAACCCTGACGCTCGGCGCCGCCGGAGACGAAGGCGGGGGTGGGGCCGAGAATGGCGGCGAGAAGGCCGCTCGCGGCGGCGCGGAGGTGCTTGTCGGCGGGCATGTCGGTGCCGATGGCGTGGGTCGGTCGGCCGCGAAGCAGGCCATCGGGGCGAAGGCCGGCCTTGAGCAGGACGAAGGGGGGCGCGCCTTCCAGCATGCCGTCCGCGTCGAAGCTCGCGCCGAGCGAGCGGAGGAGGTGGCGGATGCCGCGTACGTCCAGCAGATCCTCGAGGAGGCGGGAGTCGACGACGTGGTCGCCGCCGGCGCCGGGGCGGTTGCCGAGGACGACGATCTCGGCGGCCTCGGTTTCGGTGCCGGACATGGCCATGCAGCGCGTGGCGTGATGCTCGGGGCCGGGTTCGGGCGGCGCTTCGCCGAGGGCGATGGCGACGCCCAGGGCGGCGGCGGCGCGGGAGCGGCCGGTCGCCTCCGGCTGGTCGGGGCGGACGGGGCTCTTGACGAGCACGAGCCGGACGGTGCCGGGCGTGAGGCCGGCGGCGCGGATGGCCTCCGCGGCGGCGGCGGCGGCGGCGGCGACGTGGGCCGGGCCGCCGCGGCTTGCCACGGGGATGGGCGGGGTGCGGGCGACCCCGAGGCAGAGCCGGGCGGGGCCGTCGCCGCGCCGGCCATCTTCGAGCAGCAGCCATCCCCCGGAGGCGGCGATGCCTTCGCATCCGACGGAGAGCAGCATGCGGGTGCGCGCGGCCAGCGCCGGGCCGCCGGCTTCGTGCAGCGCGGCGGCGAACACGGTCTGGGCCAGCTCGCGGGCGCTGTCGTTGAGGGTGGCGGGGCCGGGCACCTTGGCGAGGATCACGGCGTCCCGGGCGGCGGCCACGGCGTCGTGGCGCAGGGCGGCGCGGAGCCCGGCCGCGTCCCCGGCATGGGCCAGCGGGAATGGCAGGACCGTGACGGCCATCAGCCGCCGATGCCGAAATCGGCGCCCGACCCGGCGCGGCGCGTGGCCCAGCCCGTCATCCGACGCTCGAGCAGGGCGAAGATGGCGTACATCGCGATGCCCATGGCGGCCACCACGAACAGGGCCGCGAAGACGAGCGGGATGCGGAAATTGGCCGAGGCCTGCTCCACCAGCGTGCCGATCCCCTGGTTGCTCGCGAGCGTCTCCGAGATGACGGAGCCGACGAAGGCGAGCGTGATGGCAACCTTCAGGGAGGCGAAGAAGTAGGGCATGGAGCGCGGCAGGCCGACCTTGAGGATGATGTCCCGCCTTGTGGCGCCCAGGGCCCGCAGCACGTCCTCGAGCTCCGGCTCGAGCGTGGCGAGGCCGGTGGCGACGTTCACGGCGACGGGGAAGAAGGAGAGCATGAAGGCGGTGATGACGGCCGGCACGGTGCCGATGCCGAACCACACGACGAGGACGGGCACGAGCGCCACCTTGGGCACGGAGTTGAAGCCCACGAGCAGCGGGTAGAGCCCCTGGTAGGCGAGCCGGGACGAGCCGACGAGGATGCCGAGCCCCATGCCGAACACGACGGCCAGCGTGAACCCGGCCAACGTGGTGAGCAGCGTGTGCTGGGCGTGGAACCAGATGGGGCCGAAGGTGGCGAACAGCGCCTCGATGACGCGGGTGGGGCGGGGCAGCACGAACTCGGGCACGGCGAACACGGCGCACACCGCCTCCCACAACAAAAGCAGCGCGCCGACGGTGAGCACGGGCATGAGGCGGCCGAGAAGGCGGGCGTTCATCAGGCGGCCACCGCCTGGCGTTCGACCCGGATCTGTTCGCGCAGGCCGTGAACCAGGTCGGTGAACTCCGGCTTGAACGACGTCTCCAACGTGCGGGGCCGGGGAAGCGGGATGGCCTGGCTCTGGACGATGCGGCCGGGGCGGGCGGACATGACGTGGACGGTGTCGGCGAGGTAGACGGCCTCCCGCAGGTCGTGCGTGACGAGCACCGTGGTGAAGCGGCGCTCCATCCAGATGGCCTGCAGCACGTCCCACAGCTCCTCCCGGGTGAAGGCGTCGAGTGCGCCGAACGGCTCGTCCAGCATCAGCAGCGAGGGCTTGTGGATCAGCGCCCGGCAGAGCTGCGCCCGCTGCTGCATGCCGCCCGAGAGTTGCCAGGGGAAGCGGCGCTCGAACCCGGCGAGGCCGACGGTGGCGAGCAGCGCGACGGCCTCGGCTTCGTAGGCGGCGCGATCGCGGCGGAAACGGCTGCGGTAGGGCTCCACGATCTCGAGCGGGAGCATGAGGTTGTCGAGCGTGGTGCGCCAGGGCAGCAGGGAGGGGTTCTGGAAGGCCATGCCGACGATCTTGACCGGTCCGCGCACGGGCTGCCCGGCCACCCGCACGGTGCCGCCGCTTGCGGGCAGGAGCCCCGTCATGAGCTTCATCAACGATGACTTGCCGCAGCCGGAGGGGCCGACGACGGCCACGAACTCGCCGGGGCTCACGGCGAGGTCGAGCCCGTCGACCGCCACGGTGCCGCCGCCATAGGCCAGCCGCACGCCCTCCAACTCGACCAGCGGCTGCATGATGGTCAGGCGCGGACCATCCGCTCGGCCTGGGGCGGGAGGAAGCGGGTGGTATAGATCTGGTCGGGCTTCGGCGGGTTCTCGATGCCGTAGGCCTGGGCGTTGGCGGCGATGGTCAGCGCCATGCGCTCGGGCACCACGCTGCCGAGGCCGTTCTGCTGCACGAAGGGCGTGAGCAGGGTGTCCTTCAGCGCCATGTCGAAGCGGCGGCGTTCGAGGTCGACGTCGAACAGCGGGCTGCGCTTCTGCAGGCTCGCCATGCCGGACGCCGGGTCCTTGATGGCGTCCTTCGTGCCGGCGATGGTGCCGCGGACGAAGCCCTCGATGATGCGCGGGTTGGCGGCGATGTAGTCCTCGCGCGCGATGACCGCGTTGCCGTAGAGGTCGAGCCCGTGGTCGGCGAACGGCATCATCACGATCTGGTCCGGCTTGATGCCGGCCGCGACCAGGTTGAAGTAGGAGGTGGTCGTGAAGCCGGTGATGGCGTCCACCTGGCCCTGGACCAGGATGGTCTCGCGCAGGTTCGGCGCGATCGATTTCCACTGGATGGAGGCGAAGTCGATGCCGTTCTTCTGCGCGAACACCGGGAAGAGCAGCCGGCTCGCATCGGCCTCGGGCGCGCCCATGGTGCGGCGCTCGATGTCGCGCGGGACCTTGATGCCGGACTTGGCGAGCGTGATCACGGCCGAGAGCGTACGGTCGAAGCCCTGGAAGACGGCGATGACGCGCTTGTCCGGGTTCTGCGCATTGAACTTCACGGCGGCGTTCACGTCGGCGAAGCCGATGTCGTAGGCGCCGGACGCGACCTTCACGATGGTGTCGCCGGAGCCGTAGCCGCGGTCCATGGCGACGGTGAGGCCCTGCTGCTTGTAGTGGCCGTTGTCGACGCCGAGGGCGAAGACGGCGTGGTTGCCCTGCGGCGCGAAGTCGAGAACGAATTTTACGTTTGCCGTCTGCGCCCGTGCAAGGCGTGGCAGGCTGATCGCCGCCACTCCGGCCCCGAGCAGATGTCTGCGCCGCATTTTTTGTCTCCGGTCCGTGTG
>JBBROS010000031.1:0-43906 GCA_038229135.1 Acetobacterales bacterium | reverse complement strand
GCCCTGCAAGCTGGGGCGCCGTCCCCTTCTCCTGCGCCCCCTTCTCCTGCGCCCCCTTCTCCTGCGCCCCCTTCTCCTGCGCCCCCTTCTCCTGCACGGCCTTCTCTGGCGCCCGCACCAGCACCGCCAACGCTCCCGACGCCGGAAGCGAAGCCACCGCAAACCCGATCTCGATCATGCCCGTTCCTTACAACTCGACAGACCCTACTCCTCTCCCGCTGCCTACGGGAGGGGGCGGGAGGGGCCGGGAGGGGGCGGGAGGGGGCGCTCTGCGAGGTTTGAAGCGTGCGAACGCCCCTCTCCGTGCCTTCCCCCCGCCTCGATTGCCGCGTACAGGAAAAAGGATGACCGACGACGCCCTGCTGAGCCTCGCCGCCGACCTCGCCCGCCGCGCCGGAGCCGTGATCCTCGCCATCCGCGCCCGGGGGTTCGAGACCCTCCGGAAACGAGACCAATCGCCCGTGACGGAGGCGGACCATGCCGCCGAGGCGCTCATCCTTGAAGGCCTGCGGGCTGCCGCGCCGCACATCCCCGTGGTGGCCGAGGAGGAGATCGAGGCCGGGCACGTGCACGAGGCGTGCAACGAATACTGGCTGGTGGACCCGCTGGACGGCACCAAGGAGTTCGCGGCGCTCCGCGACGAGTTCACCGTGAACATCGGGCTCGTGCGCGACGGCCGGCCTGTGCTCGGCGCCGTGGGCGTGCCGGCGTATGGCGAGCTGTTCGGCGGCATCCTCGGCGCACCCGGGGGAAGGGGGGCCCGCGCCTTCAAGCGCACCGGGGCCGGGGAGACCGCAATCCGCGCCCGCCGCCCGCCCGAGGCCGGCATCCACGTGCTTGCCAGCCGCGCCTATGCTTCGGACCCACGGTTGCAATCCTTCCTCGAGGGCCGCCGGGTCGCCGACGTGACGAACATGGGTTCCGCGCTCAAGATCGTCCGCGTGGCCGAGGGTGTGGCCGACCTCTACCCCCGCTTCGGCCGGACCATGGAGTGGGACACGGCCGCGCCCCAGGCGATCCTCGAGGCTGCGGGCGGCCGGCTCTGCGCCATGGACGGCGCCGAGCTCGGCTACGGCAAGCCCGGCTGGGACAACCCGGCCTTCGTCTGCACCGGCGCGGCTTGACGGTCCGGCTCCTTCCGGACGCCGACGGGATCGTTCAGGCAGCAGCACTGCTCCGCGCCGGCAAGCTCGTCGCGTTCGGCACCGAGACAGTCTATGGCCTCGGCGCGGACGCGACCAACCCGACGGCGATCGCCCGCGTGTTCGACGCGAAGGGCCGGCCGCACTTCAACCCGCTGATCTGCCATTATGCGTCCGCCGAGGCCGCGTTCCTGCACGTCGAGGCGAGCGACATCGCCCGCCGGCTGGCCGCGGCCTTCTGGCCCGGCCCGCTCACGTTGGTGCTGCCCCGCCGCATCACGTGCCCCGTGGCGCTGCTGGCGGGCGCCGGGCTGGACACGCTGGCGGTGCGCGTGCCCGCCCAACCGGCCGCGCTCGCGCTGTGCCAGGCCCTGGGGCGACCCATCGCCGCGCCGTCCGCCAACCGCTCCGGCCAGGTCTCCCCCACCACGGCCGGCCACGTGCTGCAGGGTCTCGAAGGCCGCATCGAGGCGGTGCTCGACACCGGGCTTTGCGCCGTGGGGATCGAGAGCACCGTGCTGGACCTGGCTGCCGGTGCGCCTTGCCTGCTGCGGCCCGGCGGCGTGCCGCAGGAGACCATCGAGGCCGTGATCGGGCCGGTGGCCCACGGCGTGACCCCGGCCCAGGCCGAGGCGCCCCGCACCCTCCGCTCGCCGGGCCTGCTGGTGAGCCACTATGCCCCGACCCTCCCGACGCGCCTGAACGTCGTCGCACCTCGTCCCGACGAAGCCCTGCTCGCCTTCGGCCCGGCACCGGAGGCCGCGCTCATCTTCCAGCTCAGCGCGTCCCGGAACCTCCAGGAGGCCGCCGCCCGTCTGTTCGAAGGCCTCCGCTGGCTCGACAGCCACGGCACCCACCTGCGCGCCATCGCCGCCATGCCCATCCCCGACGAGGGCCTGGGCCGCGCCATCAACGACCGCCTCCAACGCGCCGCCGCTCCGCGCAGTCAGCCGAACGCGTAGGCGTCCATCCGCAGCACGCCGTATGTGCTGCTCCGATGCAGATGGCGCGCGTTTACCGTTCCTGCGGCCCCCGGCCCCGCCGCCCCCAGGGCCACGAACAGCGGCAGCAGGTGCTCCTCGGTGGGGTGGTTCTCCACCGCGTGCGGCGCGCGGGTGCGGTAGCCGAGCAGGTCCGTCATCCGGCCCTCCACCAGTGCCGCGTCGAACCAGGCTGCGAAGGCCTCCACGTCCTCCGGGGGCGCATCGCCCAAGGCACGACCGCGAAATCGCGCCAGATCATGCGTGAACGAGCCGGACCCCATCACCAGCACGCCTTCATCCCGCAGCGGCGCGAGCGCCCGGCCGACCTGCAGATGATGCGCCGGGCCGCATGCGGGCTGGACCGAGAGCGGCACCACCGGGATGTCCGCCCCGGGATACATCAGCACGAGCGGCACCCATACCCCATGGTCCAGCCCGCGTGCCGGATCCACCCGGCTCTCCAGCCCGGCGGCGCACAGCAGGTCCGTGATGTGCTCGGCCAGGGCCGGGTCGCCCGGGGCCGGGTAGCGCATGGCGAACAGCCGGTCGTCGAACCGCCCGAAATCGTGGATCGTGACCGGGTGCGGGGCGGCGCCGACGGAGACGGGCGACGCCTCCCAATGCGCCGTGATGGCGACGATCGCGCGCGGCCGGGGCAAGCTGGCCCCGAGGCCCTCGAGGAAGTGCCGGGCCGGCACATCCTGCAAGGCAAGTGTGGGGGCGCCGTGGCTGACGAACAGGCTGGGCAACATGGTGGTCTCCTCCGCCTTCCATGTAGCCCGTCGCTGCATGCGGCATGCATAGCGATCGCTTTGCAACCCCCATGCGCGAGCGCATGGACCCGCCCCATGGAGCACGGTCTCGACTGGGACGACCTGCGGACGTTCCTCATGATCGCCCGCCACCACACGCTGTCGGGCGCGGCCCGCGCGCTCGGCGTGCAGCAGCCCACCATGGGCCGCCGGCTCGAGGCGATGGAGCAGCGCGCCGGGGCCAAGCTGCTGCTCCGCACCCCGTCCGGCTTCGTGCTGACGGAGGCCGGGGAGGCCGTGCTGGGCAACGTGGAGCGAATCGAGCTCGAGACGCTCGCCGTCCAGCGGCGCATCGTCGGGCGGGACATCCGGCTCGAGGGCACGGTGCGCCTCACGGTCGTGGACACGCTTGCGAGCGAGGTGCTGACGCCCATCCTCGCCGCGTTCCGCGAGAGCCATCCGGGCGTGTGCGGGAGGTGGTGGCCACGCCGCGCAACCTCAGCCTGACCAAGCGCGAGGCGGACGTGGCGCTCCGCTTCGTGCCGTTCACGCAGGCCGAGCTCGTCGTCCGCAAGGTGGCCGAGACCGCCTATGGGCTGTATGCCGCCCCGGCCTACCTCGAACGGCACCCGGCGCTCGACTGGGCCGAGCTCGCCGGTGGCGGGGGCGGCCACACGCTCGTCACGACGGAGGCGGACCAGCTGGACACGCCGGAGATGCAGTTCCTGCGCCGCCTCGCTCCGAACGCCGGCGTGGCGCTCGCCAGCAACAGCCGGCCTCTCCTCCGCAGCGCAGTGTGCCACGGCATGGGCCTCGGCTGCCTGGCGCGCTATTTCGGCGATGGAGAGCCCGGCCTCGTGCGCCTGGTGCCGCCCGAGCCTCCGCCCACCCGCACGCTATGGCTCGGCGTGCACAACGACCTGCGCCACATGCCGCGCATCCGCGCCTTCACGGATGCGCGGCAGGAGGGGCTCCGCCGCGCCGCGTCGACGCTGAACCCGCCCGCATGAAAAACCCGGCGCCTGGGAGGCGCCGGGTTGCTCTGGGCTGGGAAGCGCCGGGTCAGCCGCGATAGGCGACCGACGGGGAGCGCGCCATCTGCACCGCGGCGGAGCCGACGAAGCTGCTGGCCGCCGCGGCCGCGCGCAGGTGCTCGGCCGTTCCGTCCAGCGCGTGCAGCGGAAGGGAGTTGGCGCTTTCGACCGGCGCGTTGGTGCCGTTCGGCAGTTCGATGCCGCCCGCCTCGACCGTGCCGAAGGTGCGCCCGAAGGCGGGGGTCTGCTCAGTGCCGGTGTCCACGGCGATCTGCGCCGTCACCGGGCTGGTGGCCCTGAACGGGAAGGGGTTGCCCTGGCCCTCGCCCGCGAAGGCTGCGGTGGAGAAGGGCGCGGCCGAGAGCGCGAGGATGGCCGCGAGAATGTAAGTACGCATTTGGGGTCGTCTCCTGATCCTCCGGCGCACCCACGATAGGGCCCGCCGACGCATCAACAGATCGGTTGGGGGTCGCCTCGAACCCATTGCCGAGTGTCGTCTCCCCGTCATGCGTAAATCAGGGAGGAACGCTCGCAGCCATGCGTTGCCTCAGCGGGCAGTAGAACGTGCTGCGCCCGGCCTGAACCACGCGCCCGATGCCGCCGCAGCGCGGCAGGCCCGGGCAGTCGGTACAGGCCTCGCCCTCGCGGCCGTATACGCGCCAGGCATGCTGGAAGTAGCCCAGCTCGCCGCTCGGCTGCACGTAGTCCCGCAGGCTGGAGCCGCCGGCCGCGATGGCCTCCTGGAGCGTGAGCTTGATCTCCCGCACCAGCCGCGCCACCGCCGCGGGACCCAGCGTGCCGGCATGGCGGCTGGGTGCGATGCCGGCGCGGTAGAGCGCCTCGCACACGTAGATGTTGCCCAGGCCCGCCACGACACGTTGATCCAGCAGCGCTGCCTTGATGGGTGTGCGCTTGGCGTCCAGGCCTGCCGCCAGCACCCGCGCGGTGAAGGCGCGGCCCAGAGGCTCGGGCCCTAGCCCGGCCAGCAGGCGGTGCGCGTCCTCGAGGGCCGTCTCCACCAGGTCGATCGAGCCGAACCGCCGCGGATCCACGAAGCCGACGCGCCAGCCGTCGTCGGTCTCGAGCATGACGTGCTCATGCAGGGTGTCGGCATTGCTCTCCCGCCTTCGGATCAGCATGCGTCCGCTCATGCCCAGGTGGATCAGCACGCTCGTGCCCCCTTCGAGGCGCATGAGCATGTATTTGGCCCGGCGGCGGAAGCCGAGCACGCGGGCGCCCTCCAGCCGGGCCGCGAGCCCCTCCGGGAGCGCCCAGCGGAGGTCGGGCCGGCGCACCTCGGCCCGCACCAGGCGGCGGCCCTCCAGCCGGGCCTGCAGGCCGCGCATCACCGTCTCGACTTCGGGCAGTTCCGGCATGGCCCGAGTGCGTATATCGTCGCCCGATGACTGACAACGCCACGACCGATTTCGGCTACCGCTCCGTCCCGCGTGACGCGAAGAAACCCATGGTGCGCGCCGTGTTCGACAGCGTGGCCGGCCGCTACGACCTGATGAACGACGTGATGTCGCTGGGCGTCCACCGCGCCTGGAAGAGCAGCTTCGTGGCCGGGCTGGATCCGCGCCCGAACCGCACGCTGCTGGACCTGGCGGGCGGCACCGGGGACATCGCCTTTGCCTGGGTGGCGCGCGGCGGCGGCCCCACCATCCTGTCGGACATCAACGAGCAGATGCTCGAGGTGGCCCGCACCCGGGCGGACCGCCGCCGCATCGACCTGACCATCCAGGCCGCCGACGCCGAGGCGCTGCCCTTTGCCGATGCGAGCTTCGACCGGGTGAGCATGGCCTTCGGGCTGCGCAACTGCACCGACAAGCCGGCCGTGCTGCGGGAGGCGCACCGCGTGCTGCGCCATGGCGGCCAGTTCCACGTGCTCGAGTTCAGCCGCCTGCAGGTCGCGGCCCTCCAGGGCGCGTACGACGCATGGTCGTTCCAGGCCCTCCCCCGCCTCGGGCGCCTCATCGCCGGGGACGAGGACAGCTACCGCTACCTGGCCGAAAGCATCCGGACCTTCCCGGACCAGGCCGCGCTCACCGCCATGATGGAGGAGGCCGGCCTGGGCCGCGTGCGGCACCGCAACCTCACAGGGGGCATTGCGGCCATCCATGTCGGGTGGAAGCTTTGAACAGCTTTGCCTGGCATAGCGTCACACCGAAACGCCAGTCCGCGGGCGACGCTCCAAGCTCAGCGAAGTCTTCTGCAACGCCGCAGTACACCGCGTGTCGGTCGTCCGCTTTCGCGAACAACCCATGACCCGGCGCATCCTCCTCATCGTCTCCGGCGGCATTGCCGCCTATAAATCCCTCGAGCTGATCCGCCTTCTCACCAAGGCCGGCCTCCACACCACCGCCGTGCTGACCCGGGCCGGTGCCGAGTTCGTGACGCCCCTCAGCCTCCAGGCGCTGACGGGGGAGAAGGTCTATACCGACCTGTGGTCCCTCACGGACGAGAGCGAGATGGGGCATATCCAGCTCAGCCGCAGCGCGGACCTGGTGGTGGTTGCGCCAGCCAGCGCCAACATCCTGGCCAGCATGGCCGCCGGGCTGGCCGGGGACCTGGGGACCACGCTGCTGCTGGCCACCGACAAGCCGGTGCTCGTGGCGCCGGCGATGAACGTGCGCATGTGGACCCACGCCGCCACGGTCGCGAACATGGCCACTTTGCGGGCCCGGGGCATCCACGTCGTCGGCCCCGAGGAGGGGGTCATGGCGTGCAACGAATACGGCCCCGGGCGCCTGACCGAGCCGCCGGACATCTTTGCGGCCATCCAGGACCGGTTGCGGCCCGTCACGCGGGGCCTGGAGGGACGGCACGTGCTCGTGACCAGCGGCCCCACGCACGAGCCGATCGACCCGGTGCGCTATCTGGCCAACCGCAGCTCCGGCCAGCAGGGCCATGCCATCGCCGCCGCCCTCGCGGCCCGTGGAGCCCGGGTCACGCTCGTGCATGGCCCGGTGGCCATCCCTGCGCCCGCCGGGGTGCGCGCCGTCGCCGTCGAGACGGCGCGGGAGATGCTCGAGGCGTGTGAGGCCGCGCTGCCGGCCGACGCGGCCATCTGCGCCGCCGCCGTCGCGGACTGGCGCATGGCCGAGCCGCCTGTCCACAAGATCAAGAAGCAGGCAGGCAGCGCGCCTCCCACGCTTACGCTCGTGCCGAACCCCGACATCCTGGCCACGCTCGCAGCCCCCGGCGCCGCGCGCCCGCAGCTCGTGGTGGGCTTCGCGGCCGAGACCGACGACGTGGTGCACCATGCCCGCGAGAAGCTCGCCCGCAAGCGCTGCGACTGGATTTTGGCCAACGACGTCCGGCCGGAGACGGGCATCATGGGCGGCAGCACGAACGAGGTCGTCCTCGTCACCGAGGCCGGGCAGGAGCCGTGGCCCCGGATGACGAAGGACGACGTGGCCGCCCGGCTTGCCGACCGCGTCATGGCGGCGCTGGCCGGGTAGGCTTGCCGCACGGAAGACGACGGGTCAGCGCCGTCCGGCGCGGGCGAGCGCGAGCACCAGGCGGCGGGCGATGGCTTCGTCCGGGGCTCCGGTGGTCTTGCAGGCGAGTTCGGCGCGGCGGGCCTCGGCGATGGCTGCGGAGAGGCGGGTGGTGGGCCAGGTGGGAAGGGCCTGGGCGAGGTCGGACTGGCGCTTCCAGAACACAGGGGGGCGAAGGGTGGCGACCGCGTCCTTGGCGGAGGCCCCTTCGTCCATGCGGCCGCGGGCCAGGTGCATGCGGGTGAGGTGGCCGATCGTTGCGCGCACGACGCCGACGGGGGCGGTGCCTTCGGCCATGGTTCGCTCGAGCGCGAGGTCGGCGGCCTCCGTGCGGCCGGCCGTGGCGGCGTGGAGCGCGTCGTCCAGCGAGCCGGCGCCCTGGTCCCCGATGCAGTCGCGCACCGCCTCGAGGTCGAGGCGGCGGTCGTCTCCGGCGTAGAGGATGAGCTTTTCCACTTCGCGGAGCGTGCCGGCGTGGTCGCCGCCCAGGTGGTCGCGGAGCCAGTCCAGCGCGTCGGCGTCGGCGCGAACGTGGGCGGCGGACAGGGTGGCTGCGATGGTGTTGCGGCGGGCGCCGGGCTCCTCCGGGTAGCAGGCGATGGCCGCGGCGGCGCGGGAGGCCTCGGCCAGGGCCTGGAGCTTCGGGCGGCGGAGGCCGCCGGCCTCGAGGAGCATGAGGGCGTCGCCGGGGCCGTCCAGCGCCTGCTGGACGAGGGGGGCCAGGGCGTCGGCGGGGTTGCGGACGCGCACGACGCGCCGGCCGCCGAGCATGGCGATGGCGGTGGCCTCCTCCACGAGGCGGTCGTGCTCCTCGGGGCCGAGCCAGGCGAGGCGGAACGGGTCGTCCTTGGCGCCGAGGACGGCCATGGCGAGCGCGTCGGCGCGGGTGCGGACCAGGCCCTCGTCGTCGCCATGGAGCAGGACGAGGCGGGTGGTGCCGGGGGATTTGAGAAAGGCGGCGACCTGGTTCGGCGCGAGCTTCACTGCGGCGCGGCGGCTTGCTTGCGAAGGAAAATCGCGACGTCGAGCGCCACGCGGTCGGCGAGGTTTTCGGCGATGCGCCGGGTGGCGGCGTCGCCCTCGAGGTCGCTGGCGACGTATTGCTGGTTGTTGATGTTCACGCCGTCGGTGATGCGGGCGGTGCCGCCGCTGAGCACGGTGCGGGCCGGGTCGAGCCGGCGGAGGGTCCAGGTGGCCGTGCCGTTGAAGCGGACGCGGGTGACGGAGCTGTCGCGCAGGATGGCGATGCCTTCGCCACCGATGCCCAGCGCGGCGACGAGCTCGTAGCGCTTGGGCGTGTCGGTGCCCTCTCCCTCGAGGCGCTGCTGGAGGAACTGGCGGAAGATCTGGCCGGTGCGGTCCGGGATGACGGCGACGAAGACGGCCTGGGATTCGGAGGCGGCGAGGCTGCCGTCGCGGGATTCGGGAAGGTAGACGGGGCGGAAGCCGCACGCGGCGAGGAGGAGGGTTGCCGCAACCAGGATGGCGCGCGCGGGCCCCTTCGCTCCCGCCCTGGCCGCCTCGGCGCTCGTCATCGCGAGCGGAGCGTGGCGATCCAGGGGCCACGGGCCAGCTCTCCACGGCCCCTGGGTCGCCACGCCTTCGGCTCGCGAGGACGAACTCCGGGCTGGACGGGTTCTCATGCGACGACGAAGTTCACTATGCGGTCGGGGACGTGGATGCGCTTGACGATGCGGCGGCCCTCGAGGGCCAGGCCTTCCAAGGCGCGGGCGACGTTGGGTTCGGCTTCGGCGGCGGCGAGTGCTGCCGGCTGCGCGGCACCGGGGGGGAGCTGGATGGTGCCGCGGAGCTTGCCCATGACCTGGACGGCGATGGTGACGGTATCGACGACGAGGAGGGCCGGGTCGGCTTCGGGCCAGGGGAGTTGGGCGATCAGCTGGTCCGAGGCGGTGTCCAGCGTGGCGTGGACCTCTTCGGCGAGGTGGGGGGCGAGGGGGGCCATGAGGCGGGCCATGGTTAGCAGGGCCTCGCGCCTTGCGGCCAGGGGGACGCCGCCGCGCTCGGCGTCCGTGATGGCCGAGGCGAGCTCGTGCAGGCGGGCGATGGCGACGTTGAACGCGAAGGTCTCGAGCGCTTCCGTGACGCCTGCGATGGTGCGGGCGGTGGCGCGGCGGAGCGGCATCGGGTCTGCGGTGCCGTCCGTGGTGCTCAGGACGAGGCGCCAGACGCGCTGCAGGAAGCGATGGGCGCCGGCGACCCCGGCCTCGGTCCATTCGATGTCGCGTTCGGGCGGGTTGTCGCTCAGCACGAACCAGCGGGCGGTGTCGGCGCCATATTGGTCGACGATGGCTCCGGGGTCGACCGTGTTGCGCTTGGACTTCGACATCTTCTCCCCGCGCCCGACCGTGATGGGCGCGCCGGTGCCGCGGGCGCGGAGGGTGCCGTCGTCCTGGCGCTCGACCTCGTTTGGCGAGAGCCAGGCGCCGTCCTCCGCACGGTAGCTTTCGTGCGTGACCATGCCCTGCGTGAACAGCCCGGCGAAGGGCTCCGCCACGCCGATGCGGCCCTGGTCGTGCAGCGCGCGGGTGAAGAAGCGGGCGTAGAGGAGGTGCAGGATCGCGTGCTCGACGCCGCCGATGTACTGGTCGACGGGCATCCAGCCGTCGGTGGCGGCGCGGTCGAAGGGCTGGGCGCTGTGGGGCGAGCAGAAGCGGGCGAAGTACCAGGAGCTGTCGACGAAGGTGTCGAAGGTGTCTGTCTCGCGCGTGGCCGGGCTGCCGCAGGTGGGGCAGGCGACGTGCTTCCAGGTGGGGTGGCGGTCGAGCGGGTTGCCGGGGCGGTCGAACGTCACGTCTTCGGGGAGGATCACCGGGAGCTGGCCGTCGGGGACCGGGACGGGGCCGCAGGTGGCGCAGTGGATGACGGGGATGGGGCAGCCCCAATAGCGCTGGCGGCTGATGCCCCAGTCGCGGAGGCGCCAGTTGACGACGCCCTGGCCCTGGCCTGCGGCCTCGAGGCGGTCGATGGCGGCGCGCTTGGCCTGGTCGGGGTCCAAGCCGTCGAGGAAGGCCGAGTTCACCAGGGTGCCGGGGCCGGTGTAAGCGTCCGCTTGCACGGAGGCGTCGCCATCGGGGCGGGCGACCACGGGCAGGATGGGCAGGCCGTAGGTGCGGGCGAAGTCGAGGTCGCGCTGGTCGTGGGCGGGGCAGCCGAAGATGGCGCCGGTGCCGTATTCCATGAGCACGAAGTTGGCGATCCAGACCGGGGCGGTGCGCGCGGGGTCGAACGGGTGCCGGACGCGCAGCCCGGTGTCGAAGCCGCGCTTTTCGGCGCTGGCGATGGCGGCCTCGCTGGTGCCCATGGCGCGGCATTCGGCGACGAAGCGGGCGGCCTCGGGCGAGGCGGCGGCGGCGTGGGCGGCGAGGGGGTGCTCGGCCGCGACGGCGATGAAGCTGAGGCCGAAGAGGGTGTCGGGGCGGGTGGTGAAGACCTCGATGAAGTCGGGGATCTCGTCCAGCCCGGCGGCTGCGTGCTCGAGCTCGAAGCGGACGCGGGCGCCCTCGCTGCGGCCGATCCAGCGGGCCTGCATGGTGCGGACGCGCTCGGGCCAGCGGGGCAGGTCGTCCAGCGCTTCCAAGAGCTGGGGCGCGTAGTCGGTGATGCGCATGCCCCATTGCGCGAGGAGGCGCTTTTCGACCGGCGCGCCGGAGCGCCAGCCATGGCCGTCGATGACCTGCTCGTTGGCGAGCACGGTGTTGTCCACCGGGTCCCAGTTGACCCAGGTTTCGCGCCGGGCGACCAGGCCGGCCTGCCAGAAGGTGAGGAACAGGCGCTGCTGCTGGCCGTAATAGGCGGGGTCGCAGGTGGCGACCTCGCGGGACCAGTCATGGGAGAAGCCGAGGCGCTGCAGGGCCGAGCGCATGGTGGCGATGTTCGCGCGGGTCCATTCGGCCGGGTGGAGGCCGCGCTCCAGGGCGGCGTTCTCGGCGGGGAGGCCGAACGCGTCCCAGCCCATGGGGTGGAGCACGGCGAAGCCGCGGGCGCGCTTGTAGCGGGCGACGACGTCGCCGAGGGTGTAGTTGCGGACGTGGCCGACGTGGATGCTGCCCGAGGGATAGGGGAACATCTCCAGCACGTAGTATTTCGGCTGGCCCGGCGGCGGGACGTCATCAGCGCGGAAGCATGCGCGGGCCGTCCACTCGGCCTGCCAGCGAGGCTCGGCCGAGCGGTGGTCGTACAGGGTGCGCTCGGGGGCGTGTTCGGACATCAGGCCGTCAGTTGCCGGCGACCTGGGCGCGGAGCTCGCGGGCGCGGGCGAGGACCTTGTTCTCGATCTCGCTGGTGGTGACGGCGCTGACCGCGGCGTCGACCCAGCGGCCGGATTGCGCGACCTGGCGGAAGACCGAAACCTTGACGCCGTCGGCGCGGAGCTGGCGGCCGAGGATGTAGGCGGTGGCCTTGAAGCGCTCACCCTGGCCGGTGGGGGGCTCGAACCAGTCGGTGATGATGACGCCGCCGAAGGGGTCGGCCGAGGACAGGGGCATGAAGCTCAGCGTGTCGAGGGCGGCGCGCCAGAGGTATGCGTTGACGCCGAGGGCGGCGCCTTCCTCGGAGCGGGAGCTGCTGCCCTTGCCGACGCCGAAGGCCAGGCCCTGCTCGCTGAAGAGGCGGCCCCGTTCGGCGCCGGCCGTGCGGTAGTCGTTGTATTCGTCGTCGGCCACGCCGCGGGTCTTGGCGCCGCCGCAGGCTGTGAGGAGCAGGGCGGAGGCCAGGCACAGGACGGTGGGGAACTTCATGGATGGAACCTATGGGCTTTTGGGGCGGCGCGGTGGCGCGCGCTGTCTCATAACGATAACGGGGCGGGTCGCCAAGGCGGCGAGTGTCGACTTCGGGCGCGAGGCGGTGTTCGTGGCCGACAGCTCCAGTCAACCCTCTTCGAGGCGGAGGGGCCTTCAAAACGAAAAGGGGCGGTGGTTGCCCACCGCCCCTTCGCGCCACCTTGCCCTGCGGCTAGGCGGTAAGGCTTACCACTGGAACGAGGTGCCGACGGCGAGGAGGTTCGACGTCACCTTGTTGTTGAAGGCGTTGCCCTGCGGAGCCGCAAGCGACGCCGACTGGCCGGTGAGGAAGTTGAAGCCGTTCTGCTTCCGCTCCTGGTAGAGGTAGGAGAGGAACACGCTGAGGCCCGGGGCGACGGCGTAGGTGGCGCCTGCCGCGATGCCGATTTCCCGACGCTGACGGCCGAGGAAGGAGCTCGTGATGTCACCCGCGCTCTTGTAGTTGACGTAGCTGGCGCCCGCGATCACCGGACCGATGGTGTAGCTGGTGCCGACGACGAAGGCTTCGCCGCCCGTCACGCCCTTGGGCGAGAGGTTCCACTGGCCGTTGAAGCGGCCGGCCTGGTAGTGGCCGCCGACGCTGAACCCGGCGTAGGTCAGCGCGAGGCCGAACTGGCCGACGCTCAGGCCCTGGTAGTTACGACGGATCGTCTGCCCGTTGAACGGGTTGTCGTTGAAGGCCACGCCGGACTGGTTGTCCTGCACGTTGCCGCCGCCGATGTAGCCGGCGGTGGCCGCGATGCCGAAGCCGCCGAACGTGCCGCGGTAGCGGAGCACGGCTTCCACCGTGTTGCGGCGACGCGACGTCTCGCCGTTCACCGGCGTCGAGGCCAGACGGTCGCAGCCGACGCCGGCGGAGCCGTTGTTCTCGCCTGAAGCGGCGGTGAACGTGCCCGCGCCGTTGACGAAGTTGGTGCCGACCGGCGAGGCGCTCGTGCAGTTGTTGTTGATGCTGAACCCGGCCGTGCTCGGCTCGTACGAGACGCCGAAGTCGAAGCCGAGGAACTGCGGCGAGAGATAGACCGCCTTGTTCGTGGCATAGAGCGCGCCGACCGTGGCGAACGGGTAGGTGACCTGCAGAGCCGGAGCCACGAGGCCGGGGATGTCGCCGTTCACGCCGCCGCCGTCGTAGTTTTCGTAAAGGCCGGTGGCGAACAGGGTGGCCGGGCCGTCGGTGGTGCCGAGGCGGATCGTGCCGAGCTGGTCGGTGCCGATGTAGCCCCACTCACGCCGGAAGTAGAGAGCGCCACGGGCGCGGTTCTGCTGGCTGATGCTGCCATACACGCCACCGCCTGCACCGGACGCCTGGTCCTGACGGATTTCGAGGCTGGCACCATACTTCAGGCCGTTGGCGGCGACGCCATCGAAGCCCGGGTAGAGGCGGGCGAAGCCGGCGAAGCCATAGTTGGCCTGCTTGTTCGTGCCCGTCAGCGTGCCCTGGCCGGCGGCGTTCACCGTGCCGGCGGTGCCGGGAGCGGCGACGTTGTTGTCGGCGTCGCGGTCGGCCGCATAGAAGCCGTAGTAACGGAAACGGCCGTTCAAACGGACGGTCACGGTGCCCGGAGCGGGGCTCGTCGTCTGGGCGTCGGCCACGGAGGCCACCCCGATCGACGCGCCCAGCACGGCCACGGTGGCCAGCAGGAGCTTGCGCATAAAAAACCTCCTCAAAACGCCGTCGAACGGCGACCCACTCAAGGCCTCGCCCCCACCATACCGACCGAAACGGCGCGCGCTTGGAGGGGGGCAGCCAGACCTGCGGACACTATTGCCAAGCTGCGGGGGTTGCCGCAATCGGTTCCGGGGCGCGAGCATGGCAATCGCGAAACACTGTGGCGCTTGCGACACAGGCGGGCTCGGCAAAGGCCGATGCCCAATCTGGCCCATGCCGGTTGCCGACGCGGCAAAGGGCGTATGACACGGGCGGTGGGCGGCCCTTGACCGCTCGCCCCTGGGCGATGACCTTCATATTCATGGTGGACATAGCGGAAGCGATCGAGGCGACGCGGGCGCGGATCGAGGCGGCATTGGCGCGGGCGGGACGGCCGGAGGGCTCGTGCATGCTCGTCGCGGTTTCCAAGACGCATGGCGTGGAGGCCGTGGAGGCGGCGCTGGGCACCGGGCAGATGCTGTTCGGGGAGAACAGGGTGCAGGAGGCCGCGGGCAAGTTCCCGCAGCTCCGGACGGCGCATCCCGGGTTGCGGCTCCACCTGATCGGGGGGTTGCAGACCAACAAGGCGCGGGATGCGGTGCGGGTGGCGGACGTGATCGAGAGCCTGGACCGGCCGAAGCTCGCCGACGCGATCGCGGATGCGGTGCAGAAGGAGGGGCGGCAGCCGCGCCTGCTGGTGCAGGTGAACGTGGGCGACGAGCCGCAGAAGGCGGGCGTGCCGACGGGCGACGCGGATGCGTTCGTGGCCGCATGCCTGGCGCGGTTCGGGGACGCGCTGGCGGGGTTGATGGCCATCCCGCCCGCCGAGGGTGACCCGGCGCCGCATTTCCGGTGGCTGGCGGCGTGTGCGGCGCGGCACGGGCTGGGCGTGCTGTCGATGGGGATGTCGGGCGACTACGAGGCGGCGATCCTCGAGGGGGCGACGCATGTGCGGGTGGGGTCCGCGATCTTCGGGGCGCGGCCGGCGGCCTGACGCGGTGGGTCCGGCGGGTTGCACCCACCCTACGGCTGGGCAATCCGGCCGCGGTCGAGCGTGACGACCTGGTCGGCGAGGGCGCGGGCCTCGTCCTGGTCGTGGGTAACGAAAAGCGCGGTGAGGCCGAGGGAGCGCTGCAGCTCGCGCAGCGCGGTGCGGAGCTCCTCTCGCACGGTGCGGTCCAGCGCGCCGAAGGGTTCGTCGAGCAGCAGGATGTGGGGCTCCACGGCGAGCGCCCGGGCGAGGGCGACGCGCTGGCGCTGGCCGCCGGATAACTGGGAGGGAAGGCGTGGGCCGAGTCCTTCGAGGCGCACCAGCGTGAGCCAGCGTGCGGCGGCCTCGAGCCGGGCGGCGCGGGGCGTGCCGCGGACGCGCAGGCCGAAGGCGATGTTTTCGGCCACGGTCATATGGGCGAACAGGGCGTAGCCCTGGAAGACGAAGCCGATGCTGCGTCGGCCCGGGGGGAGGTGTGTCGCCTCGTGGCCCTCGAGGGCCAGCGTGCCGGCATCGGGCGTCTCGAGGCCTGCCACGATGCGGAGCAGGGTGGTCTTGCCCGAGCCGGAAGGGCCGAGCAGGGCCGTGATGGTGCCGCGCGGCACCTCGAGCGAGACGCCGTCCAGCACCGTCGTGGCGCCGAAGCGCTTGGTGATGCGGTCGAGGCGGATCATGCGGCCCAGGCGGACGTCGACGCAGCGGCTTCACCCGCCCGCTCGGCGGCGCGCTGCCGGGCCTCGAGCGCGGTGCGGGCGGCGACGGTGAGCAGGGCCAGGGCGGCGAGCACGGCCGCCAGGGTGAAGGCTGCGGGCAGGTCGTATTCGTTGTAGAGCAGCTCGACCTGGAGCGGCATGGTCACCGTCTCGCCCCGGATGCGGCCGCTGACGACGGCGACGGCGCCGAACTCGCCGATGGCGCGCGCATTGGTGAGCAGAACGCCGAAGGCCAGGCCCCAGCGTATGCGCGGGAGCACGACCCACCACAGCATCTGCCACAGCCCGGCGCCCAGGGTGGCTGCGGCCTCGTCCTCCTCCCGCCCGGCCGCGGACTGGCCGCGCGCCTCGAGCAGCGGGAGGAGGGAGCCCGCGACGAACGGGATGGTGACGAAGAGGGTGCAGAGCACGATGCCGGGAAGAGCGAAGACGATGCGGATGCCGCACTGGGCCAGCAACGGCCCAAGCCAGCCCTGGCTGCCGTAGAGCAGCACGACGGCGAGCCCGGCGACGACGGGGCTGACGGAGAAGGGCAGGCCCACGAGCGAGGCGAGGGCGCGGCGACCTGGGAAGCGGAAGCGCGCGAGGCACCAGGCCGCCAGGATGCCGCACAGCGTGTTGAGCGGCACCACGATGGCGGCGACCAGCAGCGTGAGGCGGATGGCGGCGTGGGCATCCGGGCTCGAGAGGGCGGCGGCGATGGCTGCAGGGCCGGCCGCGGCGGCCTCGCCGAAGACCACGGCGAGCGGGAGCACGAGCAGGAGGCCCACGAGCAGGATGGCCAGCGTGCAGAGGATGGCGCGCGCGGCTGGGCCCTCGCCGATGAGGCGGTCAGGCATGGGTCAGCCGGGGGGAGGGCCCGGGGAAGGGCGGGGGGGAGGGCGGGGGCGCGGCGCGGTCGCGGGCCAGCATGCCGAGGGTGAGCAGGAGGAGGGCGCTGATTCCGAGCATGGCGGCCCCCAGCACGGCGGCGGCTGGCGTCGCGAACTCCTCGAGGCGGATGACGATGAGCAGCGGCACGAGCTCGGACAGGCCGGGCTTGTTGCCGGCGATGACGATGACGCTGCCGTATTCGCCGATGCCGCGGGCGAAGGCCAGGGCCGCGCCCTGGACGGCGGCGGGGGCGAGGGCGGGCCATACAACCCAGTTGAAGGTCTGCGCCGGGCTGGCGCCGAGCGTGAGGGCGGCCTCCTCGGCGGCGCGGGAGAAGCCGGCGAGGACGGGTTGGACGGTGCGGACCACGAAGGGGAGGCCCACGAAGAGGAGGGCGGCGCCGATGCCGCCCGGGCCGTAGGCGAGGCGGATGCCGAGGCGGTCGAGAGGCGCGCCGAGCAGGCCCTCGGGGGCGAGGAGCGTGGCGAGCGCGATGCCGGCGACGGCGGTGGGCAGCGCGAAGGGCAGGTCGATCGCGGCGTCCAGCAGGCGGCGGCCGGGCAGGCGGTAGCGGGTGAGCACCCAGGCGAGCAGCACGCCGATGGGCAGGTTGAGCAGCGCGGCGATCGCGGCCCAGCCGAGGCTGGTGCGGAAGGCGGCGACCGTGCGGGGCGCGAGCAGCCCGGCCCAGGCGGAGGCGGGTGCGGTTGCCGCCATGGCGAGCACGGCGGCGAGCGGCAGGGCCACGACGATGCCGAGCCACAGCAGCGTGGCGGCGAGCGAGCGGCGAAAGCCGGGCAGGCCGCCATCGGGGCTGGAGAGGAACGGCACCATCGTGCCGACTAAAGCACGAGGCGGGCCGGGTGGGGCAAGCCTTGCGGGTTAAAGCAGGCCGAGCGCCCGGAGCTCGTTGCCCAGGTGGGGCGGCATGGCGCCGGGGGCGAACGCCGCGTCGTCGAGGTCGGGCGGGGCGTCGTCGGCCTCGAGGTAGCGCCAGCCCTGGAAGGCCTTGACCGGCCGGCCCTCGACCTGGACGAGCGCCGGGTCGAGCACGAGGCCGGCGCAGGGGGTGTGGTCGTCCCACCGATCCTGCACCACGGCGAGGACGCGCTGGCGGGCAAGGAGCGTGCCGGCGATGACCCAATAGATGCTGCCGCCATCGATGAGCTCGGCGGCGCGGCGGGGCGTGTTGCGCGTCTGGTGCCGCAGCGGCGGCCGCGTGGCGCGGACCGCCTGGACGGCGCGGAGATGGGCGAGGTCGGTGATGCCGACGGCGAGCTTGAGAAGGTGGACCATGGGTTTGCAGTATCGAGGGGACTCGGGCGGAGGCAAGGGGCGTGTGCCGAAACAGCCGTGCGTGTTGCCCGGCCCTCGCCCCCGCCCTCTCCCCGGGGGAGAGGGAGGCGCTGGCCTAGTGGCCCATGCGCGGCCATTGTGGAACCATGAGCAACACGATCGACGCGGCGCGGCTTTGGGGTTCGATGATGGAGATGGCGCAGGTGGGCGCCACCTCGGCAGGGGGGAATGACCGGCCCGCGTTGTCGGAGGCGGATGCGGCGGCGCGGGCGCTGTTGTTGCGGTGGTGTGGCCCGTTGGGGCTGGGGCTGCATCGGGATGGGATCGGGAACCTGTTCCTGCGGCGGGAGGGTGTGGAGCAGCGGCCGGCCGTGACGTTCGGAAGCCATCTGGACACGGTGCCGACCGGGGGACGGTTCGACGGGGCGTATGGCGTGCTGGCGGGGCTCGAGGTGATGCGGGCGCTGGACGGTGTGGTGCTCGCGGCGCCGCTGGAGCTCGTGGTGTGGACCAACGAGGAGGGGAGCCGGTTCGCGCCGGCCATGATGGGCAGCCGCGTGCATGCCGGGGACATGCGGCTGGAGGCGGCGCTGGCGGTGCTGGACGACGAGGGGACGAGCGTGGCGGAGGCGCTGGTGGAGAGCGGCCAGGTGGGGCTGGCCCCGCCGGCGCCGCGGGACTGGGCGTGCTGGATCGAGCTGCATATCGAGCAGGGGCCGGTGCTCGAGGCGGCGGGGATGGACATCGGGATCGTGCCGGGCACGGTGCAGGCGCGCTACTGGCAGGTGCTGGTGGAGGGCGAGCCGAGCCATGTGGGGCCGACCACGATGGACCGGCGGCAGGATGCGCTGGCGGCGGCGGCCGAGATGATCCTGGCGGCGGAGCGGATCGGGCTCGGGGCGGAGCCGCTCGGGCGGTCGTCCGCGGCATGGATCCGCAACGAGCCGAACGTGCGGGGCGCGGTGAGCCATCGGACGCGGCTGCATCTGGACGTGCGGCACGAGGATGCGGGGATGGCGGCGTCCATGGCGGCGGCGCTGGAGGCGGAGGTGCGGGCCATCGCAGCCCGGCGCCGGGTGCAGGTGACCCTCGACCCGTATGCGACGTTCGGGCCGGTGCGGTTCGACGCCGGGCTGGGGGCGATGCTGCGGGAGGCGGCGGAGGCGCGGCAGTGGCGGACGACGGAGGTGGTGGCGTCGGCGGGCCATGACAGCGTGTTCGTGGCGCCGCTGTGCCCGAGTGCGATGCTGTTCGTGCCGAGCCGGGGCGGGGTCACGCACAACCCGGCCGAGTATTCGTCCCCGGAGCAGCTGGCGGCGGGGGCGCAGGTGCTGCTGGACGTGGTGCGGCGTCTGGCGGCATGAATCCTGCTTCGCTCCGGGTGGAGGCGCGCGGGGTGCTTCGGCCGGTGGTGGAGGCGAGTGTGACGCGGGTGTTGACGGGGCCGGAGATCAGGGCGTTGTCGGGGCGGTCGGACCTGCGCGGCGCGGGGCGCACGGCGCTGCATGGGGCGCTGCTGCTCGGGGCCGGGTGGGCGGTGGCGGTGGCGCCGTGGTGGGCGCTGCTGCCCGCCATGGTGGCGCTGGGCATCGTCCAGGCGGCGCTGTTCGCGGTGGTGCACGAGACGGTGCACCTCACGGCCTTCCGCACGCGGCGGGTGAACGAGGTCGTGGGGTGGGTGGCGGCGTGCCCCTCCTTGCTCAACTGGCATTTCTACATGGCTTTCCACATGGCCCATCACCGCCACACGCAGGATCCGGCGCGGGACCCGGAGATGCTGGTGCAGGTGCCGCGCACGCTGCAGGCCTATGTCGGCCGGGTGTTGGCCGTGCCGTACTGGCGGACGCGCGTCGGGGTGGCGTGGGACGGGCTGCGAGGCGATCTGTCCCGGCACCCCTACGTGCCGCCGGCAGCGGCGGCGAAGATCGTGCGGTCGATCCGGGGCATGTTGGCGGCGGTCGTCGGGGTGTCGGCGGTGGCGGTCGCCGTCGTGGGGTGGTGGGCGCCGCTCGTGTTCTGGATCGGGCCGCAGCTGCTGGGGCAGCCTTTCCTGCGGCTCTATCTACTGACGGAGCATACCGGGTGCAGCGAGGACGATGACGGGCTGACCAACACGCGGACGGTGCTGACGGTTGCGCCGGTGCGTGTGCTGATGTGGAACATGGGGTTCCATGCGGAGCACCACCTGGTGCCGTCGATCCCGTTCCACCGGTTGCCGGACGCGCACCGGGCGATGCGGTCGCGGCTGGGCGTGGTGCAGGATGGGTATGCGCGATGGCATGTTGCGTTCGTACGGGGGCTGCGGGCATGAGCGCGGCGATGGCGACGGCGGCAATCGCGACGGGGCGGTTCGAGCTCGGGGATCTGGCGCTCGAGTCCGGGGCGGTGCTGCCGGGGGCGGTCCTGAGCTGGGCAACATACGGCACGCTGTCGGCTGCCCGGGACAATGTGGTGCTGTATCCGACGAGCTACTCGGCGCAGCACATGGACCAGGCCTGGTTGATCGGGTCCGACGGCATACTCGACCCGGGGCGGTGGTTCATCGTCACGCCGGACATGTTCGGGAACGGGCTGTCGTCCAGCCCGTCGAACACGGAAGGGTGGCCGGGGCGGGTGACGACGCGGGACAACGTGATGGCGCAGGCGCGGCTGCTGCGGGAGGTGTTCGGGGTGGAGCGGGTTCATGGGGTGTACGGGTTCTCCATGGGGGCGCAGCAGGCCTATCACTGGGCGGCACTGCGGCCCTTGCCGGTGGCGCGGGCCGTGGTGGTGTGCGGCAGCGCGCGGACCGCGGTGCACAACCAGGTGTTCCTGCGGGGGCTGATGGCGGTGCTGGAGGCGGCGCCTGAGCATCTCGGGCGCGGGCTATTTGCCGAGCAGCCGGTGGCGGCGCTGCGGGCGTTCGCGCGGATCTATGCGGGCTGGGGGCTGAGCCAGGATTTCTACCGGGCCGGGCTGCACCTGAGCGCGCTGGGGGCGCCGGACCTCGAGACGTTCCTGCAGACGGATTGGGAGGCGCGGTTCGGGCGGCGTCGGGCGGCGGACCTGTATGCGCAGCTGCAGACGTGGGACGCGGGAGACGTCGCGGCCGGGGGCGACCTGGTAGCGGCGCTGCGGGCGATCGAGGCGCGGGTGCTGTTGATGCCGGGCAGCACGGATCTGTATTTCCGGGTGGCGGACAACGAGGCCGAGTTGCCGCACCTGCGGGATGGGACTTTGCTGCCGATCCCGAGCGTGTGGGGGCATCGGGCGGGGAACCCGGCGGTGAACGCGGCCGATGCGGGGTTCCTGCGGGACGCGGTGCGAGAATTTCTGGGGTGATGCGCCGCGGAGAGGTTGGCGCTCGTGCCCCCCTCCCCGAGGCCCCCTCCCCGAGGGGAGGGGAGTAGGCGTCAGCGCGGGTTGACGACGCTGCTGCGGTTGGGGTTGGCGCCGGTGGTGTTGGTGCCGACCGTCTTGTCCACCGCGCGGCCGGCGGCGGTGCCGGGCGGGTTGCCGGGGGTGCCGTCGGGCGCGTTGGCCGCCGGGTTGGCGCCGGTGGTGTTGGTGCCGAGCGTGCGGTCCATGCTGCGGGTGGCGGCGGTGCCCGGCGGGTTCGCGCCCGGGTTGGCGTTCGAGCTGGTGCCGGGGGCGGCTGTGCTGCTGCCCGGCATGGTTGCCGAGGCGGGGGTAGCGTTGGTCAGACCGGCATTGCCCTTGTAGTCGAGCCAAACCTGGCTGGACTGGCCGTCCTTCATGGCCATGCCGCGCCAGACGCCACCGGTGTCCTTCTTGAGTCCGGTGACCTGCTGGAAGCCGTTGCGCTCGAGGCGGCGGCGGGCTTCGGCCTGGGTGAAGCTGTTGGCGCCGCGGGCTGGCTGGGGAGCGTTGTTGCCGGTGGTCGCCACGGCCTGGTTGCGGTCTCCGGCGGCGGCGGCGGTGCCGGTGTTGCGGTCTACGACGCCCGTCCGCGGCGTGGTGCCGGTGCTCGTGCTCACGCCCGGCATCGGGCTGTTCGAGGTTGCGCCGGGTGCCGAGTTGCCGGGGGTGGGGCTGGCGGGGATCGGGCTGGCGGGGGTGGTGCTGGAGGTCTGTGCAACCAGCGCGGGAGCGAAGGCGGCGCCGGCCAGGAGGGTTGCGGCGAGAGCGAACGTGGTGCGGTTCATTGGCTTATCCTTGGTTGGGCTTAAGGCAGTCGCGGGGGGCGCCGTTGCCGGGCCCCCCGCTTCGGGTCGTCCCGTCCGCCGCTTACTTGCGGGTGGGGTTGGCACCGCTGATGTTGGTGCCCAGCGTCTTGTCCACGGCGCGGCTCGCCATGGTGCCGGAGGGGTTGCCGGGCGTGCCGTCGGGCGCGTCGGCCTTGGGGTTGGTGCCGCTGACGTTGGTGTTGAGCGTGCGGTCGATCGCGTTGCCGGCGTCGGTCGCGGCGGCGCCCACGGTGCCGGTGTGAGCGGTGCCGGTGTGAGCGGTGCCGGTGTGGGGGGTACCAGCGTGGGGGGTGTCGGTGTGAACGGTGCCGAGCGTGCCCGTGGTGCCCGCGGAGCCGCCGGCCTTGCCCGACGTGCGAGCGTCGTCCTCCACGTCCACCTTCGTCTCACGGACGGTGTCGCGCACCGTCTCGGTCCGGTCGGACGACTCCTTGCGCAGGCCGATCTCCTCGACGACGCGGGTCTCCTTGCCGATCACGGCTTCTTCCGAGGTGGCGCGTGCCTCGATGGTGCGCTCCTGGAAGGCGGCCAGGTCGGCAGCCGTGGCGGCGCGGTCCACCGGGTGGCGCTCGACCTGCACGCGCTCCTCGTGAAGGGTCACCTGCTCCTCGACGGGGCGCTCGACGACGTAGGCGCGCACGCGGACGTTGCCGCCGGCGACGTCGCGCTTTCCGACGACCAGGCGCTCCTGGACGACCTTGATCGTGTCGTCCTGGCGGCCGGCCGCGGCCATCGGGGCAGCGGGCTTGTGGGCGCTGGCGTCGTAGCCCTTCCAGCCGGTCTGCTTCCAGCCGGCTTCCTCGTGGTCGAGGTCGGCGGCGCCGGCGCGCTCCAGCAGAGCGGACGCCGCGGTCATATGCGCCTCGTCGACGGTGGCGCTCAGCAGGATGTGGCCGCGGCGGAGGCCCTCGGCGTAGGCGTAGCGGTCCTCGTCGGGGAGGAACATGTCCTTGAGAGCGGCGAAGAACCCGGTCTCCTCGTAGGGGCGAGCCTTGTCGTAGCCGGTGTCGAGCATGCCCTCGCCGGGCGTGACGCGGACATCGCTGCGCTGGATACGGAGCTCGGTGGCGAGCATGTCGGCGGCGCGCATGGCGGCGTCGCGCGAGGTGAACAAGGCGGTGACGGTGCGGGACATGGTGGAGGCCTCTGGGTTGGTGGCACCCATTACTCCTGGCGGGCGGGAAGGCTCCCGCGAGGCACATGCACGTTTCCGTGGGGCTAACATTGACAAGTGGCGATTACAGGACAACCGAGAACCTCGTTGACGCCCCGGCCGCGCGATGCTTCGTTGCGGTTAACGACTAAACCGCGGTCGTGCAGGGGAGGTGGGTCATGGCTCGAGGGGCATCGGCATCCGCGTCGATACTATTTGCGTTCATCGTGCTTTGCGCAGGCCCGGCCCGGGCAGTGCCTGTGCTGACCTTCTACGAGGGCAGCGCGGCGGACCCGGCGGGCATCGCCCCGGTGCGGGACACGTTCCGCTTGGCCGTGGGGGGTGGGACGGTGGCCGGCGCCAACGGCTCGTTCGGCGGGCTTCGGCGCGAGATCAACTGGGACGGGGTGCCTGCCTCGCTCTCGGACCCGAACCTGCTTCCTGGCAATTTCTTCAACACCACCTCGCCGCGGGGTGCCGTGTTCACGACGCCCGGCACCGGATTCCTCGTGAGCGCGAATGCCGGGCTCGGGACGCCCACCCTGTTCGGGTTTCCGAGCGACTTCCAGACGTTCAGCCCGCAGAAGCTGTTCACGGCGGTCAACAGCAACATCACCGACGTGCGCTTCTTCGTCCCCGGGACGAGCATCGCGGGCACGACGACGGGGTTCGGGGCGTTGTTCGTGGACGTCGAGCTCCCGACCTCCAGCAGGCTGGAGTTCTACGATGCCTCGGATGCGCTGCTCGAGTCGCGGGCCGTGCCATCGGCGGGCAACCAGTCGTTGAGCTTCCTGGGCCTCACCGTGAGCGGTGGGTCGATCGGGCGGGTGCGGATCGTTTCTGGGGCCAACACGATCGTGTTGGACGGTGTCTTGGGCAACCCGGTCGACGACGTGGTGGTGATGGACGATTTCATCTACGCCGAGCCGCTGGCCGCATTGGTGGTGCCGGAGCCGGGGAGCCTGGTGCTGCTCGGGGCCGGCCTTGCGCTCGCCTCCATGCGGCGGCGCAAGGTGCGGTGAGGCCGTAGCTAGCGGTTGTACTGGATGAGCATGTAGTCGATGGCGCCCGCGGTGCCTGGCAGCAGGGTGCCGGTGGTGATGCTGAAATGCGCGTCGGCGTCGGCCTTGGTGAGGCCGGTGAACGTCATGCTGGCGAGGATGCCGGTGCCGGGGCCGTTCAGTTCGGAGTGGATGGTAAGGCCGGTGGCCCCGGCGGCGCCCTCGTTCTCGGTGAAGGGCATGGTGCTGAGGCCGGGGTGGAAGCCGAAGATGGTCGCCTGGTCGCCGAAGTGGAAGTTGATGATGGTGGACCAGGTCTCGACGCTGCCGCGGCCGTCGACGAAGAAGGTGTCGAAGCCGCCATCGGACCCGTCGGCGCCGATGAGGTAGTTGGAGCCGCCGGCGCCGTCGAGCACGTTCTTGCCGCCGGTGGCGACGAGGGCGTCGCCGGAGGAGCCGCCCTTGATGAAGGCGTTGGGGGCTGCGGCGCGGAGGGCGACCGCGTTGTTGCTGCCCCAGATGTATTGCTTCTGGAGGTAGTCGACCGGCCCGGCATAGGTGTCGGCGCGGGCGTAGCCGACGGTGTTGGTGACGGTGTCGGTATAGGAGATGGTGGGCGCGTTGCCGGCGGCGGTGTCGGCGGCCGCACCCGCGATGGCGGTGAGGTTGTTGCCGGTGTAGGTGCCGGCGACGCTGGCGGTGGTGCCGTTGGCGGCGGCGGTCTGCAGCGCCGGGGCGGCCTGGGCCTGGACGGCGGTTTCGACGGCGTAGATGTCGGAGACGAGGCCCGTGGGGTCGTTCGGGTGGGCGGCGAGCTTGGTGGCGAGCAAGAGCTTTTGCGAGGTGGCGATGGCGGCGGTGTCGGTGGCGACCTGGCCGGTGAGGCCGAGGGTGGTCATGGTGGCGACGCTGGTTGGGTCGAAGGTGCCGGTGCCGGAGCCGATGGCGTTGGCGAGCTTCGCGAACAGGTCCCCTGTGGCGCCGGCGGCGCTGGCGAGGGCGACGCTGCCGAAGAGGTTGGCGTTGGCGAGGAAGGCGTCGGCGGCGGTGCTCGAGTAGCCGAGGGTGGCCTGGATGGGGTCGATGGCGGTGATGGCGGCGTCCGCGGGCAGGCCGAGGGCCGTGTTGACGCGGGCGATGGCGGCGCCGACATCCCCGCCGTTGGTGGCCGCGATGCGTTGCACGAGGGTGCTGAGCGCGGTGATGGAGGCGCTGCCTTCAGGCGCGGTGAGCTTGCCGGTGAAGAGGACGTTGGTCGCGGCGTCGCGGCCGCCGATCGAGAGTAGGGGGCCTTTGGCGGTGCTGGTCAGGTAGAACTCGCCGTTCTCCCCGGTGATGGCGGACTGCTCGCCTGCGTCGAGCACGCCGTTGCCGTTGGTGTCGGCGAACACGGTGGCGCCGAAGATGTAGCCGTCCACGAGGGTGCCGCGGACGAGGCTGACGGGCCTTGCGGCGCTGGGCGGGTCGAAGGTGGTGACGTGCACCTCCTCGGTGATGCTGTCCGAGTTCGTGGCCTGGGCGCCGCTCTCGGCCGTGTCGCCGTTGCCGCGGGTGGTGGTGATGATGATGCCGCCCTGCTCGGTTTGCGTGATGGCGGGGGCGGAGGTGCGGTAGAGCCGGTTGGGCGTGTCCACGTCGATGATGGGGCCGGAGGGGGTGAGGTCGGCGTTGAACAGGCGGGCCTTCACGTCCTCCTGGTAGCCGGAGGCGGTGACGAAGCTGCGGACGTAGCTGTCCCAGGCGATCATGACCCGGCCGTCGTAGAGGGTGGTGATGGCGGGGCGGTCGGTGGCGACGTCGGCGTTCGTGGTTACGGTGACCACCGCCGATGTCGCGACGCCGGCGGCGGTGAAGGCCTGGGCGCGGATGGCGCCGAGGTAGCCCTCGGCGAGGGCGCCCGGGACGCTGTTGTCGATCTCGGACCAGGCGACGACGAAGCCGCCGCCGGGCAGGGCGGCGACGGAGGCGTATTGGTAGAAGCCGGTTGTGGTGATGGCGAACGGCGTGGCGCCGGTGCCCGCGGCGTTGAACACCTGGCCGTAGAGGCCAGAGACGCCCGTGGTGCCGATTTTGACGCCGTAATACACGGAGACGAAGCCGCCGTCGGGCGTGCCGGTCGAGACGGTGTTCTGGCCCTGCGTGGGCTCCTGGCCGCTGACCGGGGCGGCGCCCACGCGGAACTCGGCGCCCTGGGCCGTGCCCGCGGCGTCGTAGCGCTGGCCGCGGGCGCCATAGCCCACAGAAGCGGCGGCGCCGTTGCTGTATTGGAAGCCGTTGGTCCAGGTGACGACGAAGCCGCCCGTGGCGAGCGAGGCGACGTTGGGGGCCACCTGGTCGTAGGTGAGGGTGGTGTTCACGTAGAACTGAGAGGCGACCGGGGCCGCGGCGACGTCGAAGATGCGGGCGCTGATGTCGTAGGAGCGGCCTGTGTCCGTCAGGTGCCGGTTGGCCCAGGCGACCACGAAGCCGCCGCCGGGGAGGCCCGTGACGCTGGGGGCGACCTGGTCGAAGCCGGTGCTGGCGCTGATGGTGAAGACGCTGCCCGCGGCCGTGCCGTCGGCGTTGAGGAGCTGGCCGTAGATGGCGAAGGCGCCGCCGCCGTTGGTGGTGGGGTTGCTCTGCCAGACGACGACGCTCTTGCCGCCGGGCAGCCCGGCGATGGCGCTGGTGCGGCTGTCCTGCCCGCCGTTCGCGGCGTCGCCCACGCGGATGTCGGCCGCGAGTGTGGGCAGGGTGAGCGTGCCGGGCAGGGTGAGCGGGGCCACGCGAATGTCGGACGAGGTGCCGACGGCATGGTTGGAGGCGACGTAGATCGTGCCGTCCGGTGCCTGGGCGAGGTCGGGCTGCGAGGTGTTGGAGCCGCTTTCCACGTTGAACGGGTCCGTGGAGGCGGTGCCGTCGGCGTTGTAGATGGTCGCGCGGACGAAGGTGGAGGTGATGGTGGTGCCCGAGGTGGTGGTGGGCGACCAGCTGACGATGAAGCGGCCATCGGGCAGGCCGAGCACGCTGGGAGCGACGCTGCCGAGCTTGATGTTGTCGGAGACGAGGATCTCGCCGCCGACCTTGGCGCCGGCGGGGGTGATGATCTGGGCGCGGACGTATCCGACCGGGCTGCCGGACGGCGCGTTCTCATCGAGCCAGGCGACGACGAGGTTACCGTTGGCCAGCGTGGCGACGGCCGGGTAGTCCTGGGTGCCGGTGGCCGTGGTGTTGACCTGGTAGACGGTGTCCGACACGCCGGGGTTCACGACGTGGACGTAGATGCCGGTTTGGTCGCCGGAGGGGAAGCCGTTGCTGTCGGAGTAGGCGATGGCGAAGCGGCCGTCGGGCAGGGCGGCGGCCGCCGGGTTCAACGCATAGCTGGTGCCGGCCGGGTTGGTGAGCGCCGTGGCGGCGATGCCGGCGCCGAGGCTCCTTGGCTTGAACGTCTGGTAGCGCAGGGTGTTCGTGCCGTCCGTTTGGTTGTCGTCCCGGAAGGTCATGAGGATGTTGCCGTTGGCGAGCACGGCGAGGCTGGTCTGGCCCTGGTTGCCGTTGGCGCTGCCGGCGTAGCTGGCGCCCTGGGTGCCGTTGCCGTCGAACAGGTTGAGGCGGATGTCGCTGTCGAGGCCGCCGGTGCCGTCGGCCTGGGTGCCGAGGCCGACGGTGGTCCAGCCCACGGCGAAGCCGCCGTCCAGGAGGGCGACGATGCTGGGGTCGTAGACGCCGAGTTCGTTGCTGAAGCCGGAGAGGGTGAGGATGCTGCCGACCTTGGTGCCGTTCGCGGCGGTGAGCTGGACCTGGATGCTGGTCTTGCCGGTTTTGGACTCCGAGACGTAGGCGGTGGCGAAGCGCCCGTTGGCGAGGGCGGCGATGGCCGGGCTGTATTGCGCGTTGACCGCGGTGGCGGCGTTGCCGAGGGTGAAGTCCGTGCCGACGTCCGGCGCGTCGGCCAGCACCGGGGGCGGGGGGGCGACGCTGCTGAAGCCGAGCACGTGGAAGTTGCCGCCGCCCGTTGCGATCAGTGCGCTGCCGTTGTGGCTGATGAAGCTGCCGCCATCGTTGGAGACCACGCTCGCCGACTTTGCGAGGGCGGCGGCGGCCTGGCCGGCGTTGAAGTCGGCGGCTTGTCTGGCGAGAGATGCGGTATCGCCGGTGGAGAACACCAAGGTGGTTGCGCCCGCTACCCCGAAGTTTCCGGCGCCCGCGGCGATGAGGCCGGCGCCATCCTGGCTGATCAGGCCGCCGCCGTCCTGGGCGATCAGCGACACGTTGTTGGGCAGCTTGAAGCCGCCGCCGTCCTGGGCGATGAGGCCGGCACCATCCTGGCTGATGAGCCCCGCGCCGAGGGCGGCGTTGAGGGAGACGAGGGCGCTCTGACTATTCGCGGCGAGAGAGGATTTTGACAGCAGGGAGCCGTCGGCCAGCAGGAAGCCGTTGGGCTTCAGGGCGAACGCGTTCGTCGCGACCGGCAGTTCGATGGTGAGGGTTCGGAGCACGAGGGCGGAGGGGGCCACCTTGTCCCCGGCGTCGGACACGCCGAGCAGGAGCGTGTAGTCGCCGCTGGCGCCGATGGGCAGCACGGCGGTGTAGTGGGTGTTGTGGCCGCTGGTGATCCAGGCGTTCACGTCTGCCAGGCGAAGGGGCGTGATGATGCCTGCGGAGTTGGCGAGAAGGGCGAAGGCGAAGTCGTTGTGCTTGTTGTCGCCGGGGATGAAATCGTAGTTGAGGCGGATTTGGTCGCCGGCGGCGAGGTGGAGCTTGTAGCTGACGGAGGTGAGGTTCTGCGGGGCGAAGCCTTCGATGCCGTTGATCTGGCCGTTGGTGTAGGCGTCGTCCCAGAAGTTCGAGTAGCCGATATGGGCCTTGGTCTTGCTGCCCTTGGTTTCATCGAGCGTGAGGCGGGTGGGGGCGCCGGAGACGAGGCGGAGGCCGCCGCCGCCCGAGCTGATCAGGCTCGTCATGGCCGAACTCTTGGAGGTCGTGTAGTTGTTGATGTTATAGTTGAGGTCAAGAAAGCTCATGACTTTGCTCCGCCGCCGGCACGACTACACGTTCATTGCCGACGACTTGCCGGACATTGCCGTGATACCTTCCTATGTGATTAACAGCCGGCGTGACGACGAGTCAATAACGATCACTCACGGGGCCGTGCGTTTTATTTCTTTTCACCTTTATTTATGTCGATCTCACAATGGTCGAGTTTGACCCGGGCCGGGCCCGCGCCTAGCGTCACCTCAAATAGACCGAGGGAAGCGCCGAACCATGCCGAACACGCTGAAGACGTTGTGGGACAAAGGCACGGGCACCGTGAACGGGTGGCTGGCGATCCCGAGCGGGTTCTGTGCGGAGGTGATGGCGCAGGCCGGGTTCGACAGCATCACGGTGGACCTGCAGCATGGCGTGCAGGACTACATGAGCATGGTGGCGTGCTTCCAGGCCATGCAGGTGCATCCGGTGGTGCCCATGGTGCGGGTGCCGTGGCTCGAGCCCGGAATCATCGGGAAGGTGCTGGATGCGGGGGCCATGGGCGTGATCTGCCCGATGGTGAACACGGCCGAGGATGCGAAGAACCTGGTGAGCTACATGCGCTACCCGCCGAAGGGGGCGCGGAGCAACGGGCCGATCCGGGCTGGGATCTATGGCGAGGGCACGGCCTACCAGTCGACCGCGAACGAGCGGATCCTGTGCATGCCGATGATCGAGACGCAGCAGGCGGTGGACAACCTGGACGCCATCCTGGACGTGCCCGGGATCGACTGCGTCTATATCGGGCCGAGCGACCTCAGCTTCTCCCGCGGCGGCTCGCCCACCCTGGACCAGGAGGGGCAGCAGGCGATGGACACGTACCACCAGGTGCTGGAGGCCACGAAGAAGCGGGGCATCAACGCGGGCATCCACACGGGCAAGCCCGAGTATGCGCAGCGGATGCTGGCGATGGGGTTCAACCTGGTGACGCTCAGCAACGATAGCGGATTGCTGCTGAACGCGGCCAAGGCGGCGATCGGGACCGCCCGGCCCAAATGAGCCTGACGATCCGGCTCCATGCCGACGACGCGGTGCTGATCGCGCGCAGCACGCTGATGGAAGGGGTGGAGGTGGCGCCGGGCGTGGTGACGCGCACGCGCATCCCGGCCGGGCACAAGGTGGCCATCCGTGCCATCGAGCCCGGCGCCCGCGTGGTGCGGTATGGCCAGGTGATCGGGTTCGCCACCCAGCCCATCGCGCCTGGCGACCATGTGCACGTCCACAACATCGGCATGGGGGATTTCGCGAAGGACTATGCCTACAGCCAGGATGCGCGGCCGACGGCGATGGCCAACGAGCAGCGGATCTTCCAGGGTATCCGGCGGCCGGACGGGCGGTATGCTACACGGAACTACATCGGGATCCTGACGAGCGTGAACTGCAGTGCGCACGTGGCCGGGCTGGTGTCGGACGCGTTCCGGAGGGACCCGTTCGGGGACCGTCCGGATCCGCTGGCGGCGTGGCCGAACGTGGATGGGGTGGTGGCGCTGACGCACAAGACCGGGTGCGGCATGACGGACGGGGAGCCGCTGAGGGTGCTGCGGCGGACGCTCGCGGGCTATGCGCGGCACGTGAACTTTTCCCATATCGTGGTGATCGGGCTGGGGTGCGAGGTGAACCAGATCGGCGGGCTGCTGCAGGAGCAGCGGTTGGCCGGGCGGGTGCGGAGCATGGACATCCAGGAGATGGGTGGGACGCGCAAGACGGTGGAGGCGGGCATCGCGTTCGTGCGGGAGGTGCTGGACGAGGCGAATGCGGTGGTGCGGGAGCCGGCGCCGCTGAGCGAGTTGACCGTGGCGCTGCAATGCGGGGGGTCGGACGGCTATTCCGGCGTGTCCGCCAACCCGGCGCTGGGGGCGGCGAGCGACCTGCTGGTGCGGCATGGCGGCAGCGTCATCCTATCCGAGACGCCGGAGACGTATGGCGCCGAACACCTGCTGACCCGGCGCGCGGCTACGCCGGAGGTCGGGGAAAAACTGGTGGGGCTGATGCGCTGGTGGGAGGAGTACACGGCGCGGGAGGGGGCGGAGATGAACGCGAACCCGAGCCCCGGGAACAAGGCGGGGGGGCTGACGACCATCCTCGAGAAGTCGTTGGGCGCGATGGCCAAGGCGGGCACGACGAACCTGGTGGACGTGGTGGGCTACGCGGAGCCGGTGACGGCGCGGGGCTTCGTGTTCATGGACACGCCCGGCTACGACCCGGTGGCGGCCACGGGCCAGGTGGCGGGGGGTGCGAACCTGGTGTGCTTCACGACCGGGCGCGGGAGCGTGTTCGGGTGCAAGCCCTCGCCCTCGATCAAGCTGGCGACCAACACGCCGATGTACGAGCGGATGGTGGACGACATGGACATCGATTGCGGCACGATCCTGAGCGGGGCCGAGAGCGTGGAGGCGTGCGGGGCGCGGATCTTCGAGCGGATGGTGGCGGTGGCGAGCGGGGCGCGTACCAAGAGCGAGGGGTTCGACGCCGGTCAGGCGGAGTTCGCGCCTTGGGTGCTGGGGGCTACGATGTAGGGGGCGTTATTGACGGCCGCGGGGTGTGCGCCCGGTGGCCCCTGGATCGCCACGCTTCGCTCGCGATGACGGGGTGTGACTGATGGCGGGCAGACTACTACGTCATCGCGAGCGTAGCGTGGCGATCCAGGGCCAGGCGGACGGTCCTTGTGAGTAGGCGCGCCGTACAGCCGGCCGTCTACATCATGGCGAGTGGGCGGAACGGGACCCTCTATGTCGGGGTTACTTCCGACCTCGGTAAGCGTGCTTGGCAGCACCGGACCGGCGTTGGTGGGTTCACGGGGCAGTACGGCTGCAGGCTGCTGGTCTACTACGAACAGTGCGGGGACATGCTGACGGCGATCGGTCGGGAGAAGCAGCTCAAGGCCGGTCGGCGGGCGACGAAGCTGGCGTTGATCGAGGCGGTTAATCCGCAGTGGCGTGATTTGTATGCGGACGTGCTTGGGCTGTGGGACAGTTCGGCTTCCGACTTGGCCTGACGGGCTGGTGGCCCCTGGATCGCCACGCCTGCGGCTCGCGATGACGGGGGGGGGGGACGGGCGGCGCTGTCCGGGCCGACGCCTGGGCGTGAAGCCCCCGGTTGCTGCCCAGGCCTCGCGCCCCTAAAACGCTGCCTCGCCTCGCCTCAGGAGCCGTTCGATGGCCGCCTATCAGTATGTCTATGTGATGAAGGACGTGACCAAGGCCTTCCCGGGGGGGCGGGAGGTGTTCAAGGGGATCACGCTGTCGTTCCTGCCCGGTGTGAAGATCGGGGTGCTCGGGGTGAACGGGGCGGGCAAGTCGACCCTGCTGAAGATCATGGCGGGGGTCGAGACGGAGTATGGCGGGGAGGCCTGGGCCGCAGAGGGGGTGCGGATCGGGTATCTGGAGCAGGAGCCTAAGCTCGACGACAGCAAGACGGTGTCCGAGAACGTGATGGAGGCGTTCGGGCCGCTGAAGCATGCGATCGACCGGTTCAACGCGATCAGCGAGCTGTTCGCGGAGCCGATGGACGACGATGCGATGAACGTGCTGCTGGCCGAGCAGGCGGAGCTCCAGGAGAAGATCGACGCGGAGGACGGGTGGGACCTCGACCGCCAGGTGGAGATCGCGCTCGATGCGCTGCGCTGCCCGCCGCCGGACACGAACGTGGAGCGGCTTTCGGGCGGCGAGCGGCGGCGCGTGGCGCTGTGCCGGCTGCTGCTGGAGAAGCCGGACCTGCTGCTGCTGGACGAGCCGACGAACCACCTGGACGCGGAGAGCGTGGCGTGGCTCGAGAAGACCCTGCGGGATTTCGCGGGCACCGTGATGATCATCACGCATGACCGCTACTTCCTGGACAACGTGACGAACTGGATCCTGGAGATCGAGCGCGGCCGGGGCTACCCGTTCGAGGGCAACTACTCGAACTGGTTGTCGCAGAAGCGGAAGCGGCTGCAGCAGGAGGAGAAGGAGGAGAGCGCCCGGAGCCGGGCCTTGGCGGCCGAGGAGGAGTGGATCCAGTCGAGCCCGCGGGCGAGGCAGACCAAGAGCCGGGCGCGCATAGCGAAGTATGAGGAGATGCTGCAGCAGAGCCAGGAGAAGGTGGGCGGCGTGGCCGAGATCGTCATCCCGCCCGGGCCGCGGCTCGGTGGGCTCGTGATCGAGGCGGAGAAGCTGCGCAAGGCGTTCGGCAACCGGCTGCTCATCGACGACCTGGACTTCAAGCTGCCGCCGGGCGGGATCGTGGGGGTGATCGGGCCGAACGGCGCGGGCAAGACGACGCTGTTCCGCATGATCACCGGGCAGGACGAGCCGGATGGCGGAAAGCTGCGCGTGGGTGAGACGGTGAAGCTCGGGTACGTGGACCAGAGCCGGGACAGCCTGGATCCGGACAAGACGGTCTGGCAGGAGATCAGTGAGGGGACGGACGTGATCTACCTCGGCAAGCGGGCTGTGCAGAGCCGGGCCTACGTGGGTGCGTTCAACTTCAAGGGCAGCGACCAGCAGAAGAAGGTGGGCATCCTCTCGGGCGGTGAGCGGAACCGGGTGCACCTGGCCAAGATGCTCAAGAGCGAGAGCAACGTGATCCTGCTCGACGAGCCGACGAACGATCTGGACGTGGATACTCTCCGGGCGCTGGAGGAGGCGCTGGCGGAGTTCGCCGGGTGCGCCGTGATCATCAGCCACGACCGCTGGTTCCTGGACCGGCTTGCCACACACATCCTGGCCTTCGAGGGCGACAGCCACGTGGAGTGGTTCGAGGGTAACTTCCAGGCCTACGAAGAGGACAAGCGACGACGGCTTGGGGCGGACAGCACGGAGCCGCACCGGATCAAGTATCGACCGCTCCAGAGGTAGCGTGATCCCACCCCGCGTCCTGCGGACCGGCCGGCTGGTGCTGTCGCCGGTGGCGTGGGGGGACTTGCAGGACCTGCAGCGGCTGAAGGAAGACCCGCGCGTGTTCGGTCAGATGCTGGGCGGCGTGCGCGGCCCGGCGCAGGTGGCGGCGGAGCTGGCCGAGGATACGGCGTTTTGGGCTCGGCACGGCACGGGCATATGGGTCGTGCGGCCGGAGGAGGGCGCGGACGCCATCGGGCTCGTGGGGGTGCATGAGCGGCCGGACGGGCGGGGGCTGGCGCTGCGCTTCGCATTCACGCCCGAGAGCCGGGGGCGGGGGCTGGCGCGTGAGGCAGCAGGGGCGGCGTTGCGGCATGCGCATGAGCGGGGGCGGCTGGGACGGATCATCGCGGTCGCGAAGGAGAGCAACACTTCGAGCCGGATGGTGCTGGGGGCGATCGGGATGCGGGAGGCGGAGGTGTTCGAGCGCGGGGGGGAGCGGGTTCTGGTGTACGAGAGCTTGGGGTGACGGCGGTTGTTGCGCGCCGTCACCCCTCCCCCGTCCCCTCCCGCAAGGGGATGGGGAAGCAAGGTTACTGCGCGCGGAGGGCCTGGCCGCGGATCTCGCCGCCGGGGTTCGCGGCGGTGTGGACGTTGAAGTAGTATTTGCCGGCCTGGAGGTCGGCGAACTGGGCGTCCGTCAGGGTGGCGCCGCCCTTGATGGGCGAGGCGCTCACGGTGGCGGGAATGACGACCGGGCCGTTGGCGCCGACGGCGGCGGGGCCGTGGAAGTGGGCGGCCGTCGCGGCGCCGCTCAGGTCCTTGTATTCGACGGTGTAGGTCATCGCCTTCGTGCTGGGATAGACGGTGGCCACGACGGTGCCGACGCCGCGGGTTGCGGTGGCGGGCACTTCGTAGGCGCCGCTCATGGGGCCCTGGAACGTCATGGGCGAGGCACAGGCCGTGACGCCGAGTGCGGCGGCGAGGATGGCAAGACGGATCATGGGCGTTTTCCTTATGGGAGATCGTTGCGTCACAACTGGATCATGGCGCGGCGTCGGGCGCATGTCTGCATCGTTTCCGGAGGTTTGGCTGAAATAATGCATCATGGCATGATCGTGAGATGAGCGATCCAGACCGCCCGATCGGGCCCCAAGTCGACCCGTTGCCGCGGCAATTGCCGGCCCGTGTGCCCGTGCGGGGGCGCACCGTGGTGCTGGAGCCCTTGCACCGGCGGCATGCGGCGGAGCTTTGGGAGGCTGCGCAGGCCCCGGCGGCCACGGCCAGTTGGGATTATCTGGGCTACGGCCCGTTCGCCGATGCCGGCGCCTTGGAGGCGTTCGTGGCCGGGTTCGCGGCGCAGCACGACCCGATGGCCTGGGCGGTGCGGCCCGTGGCGACGGGTGTGGTGAGCGGCTGGCTGACGCTGATGGACATCCAGCCGCAGAACTCGGCGATCGAGCTCGGACACATCTGGTTCGCGCCGCGGATGCAGCGGACGCGGGCGGCGACGGAGGCGATGTATCTGCTGATGCGGATGGTGATGGACGAATTGGGGTATCGGCGCCTGGTGTGGAAGTGCAACGCGCTGAACGCGCCTTCGCGCCGGGCGGCGGCGCGGCTGGGGTTCGTGGAGGAGGGCACGCTGCGGGCGACGAACGTGATCAAGGGCCGGCTGCGGTCGACGGCCTATTTCAGCATGCTCGAGGACGAGTGGCCGCTTCGGCGGGACGCGCTGGCGGCGTGGCTGGACGAGGCGAACCTGCAGCCGGACGGGACGACTCGTCGGGGGTTGGCGGAGATCCGGGCGGAACTGGCGGCGTGCTGACCCGCGCGCGGCGTGCGGCCATCCCGTCCCTTCTCTTCTCGCAAGGGGAGGGTGGGAGAGGATCACTCGCCCGTCTTGATCCAATCCGCGGCACGTTCGGCGATCATCATGGTGGTGGCGTAGGTGTTGGCGCTCGGCATCGCGGGCATGATGCTGGCGTCGGCGATGCGGAGGCCCTGGAGGCCGTGGACGAGGAGGCGGTCGGAGACGACGGCGCTGGGGTCCGTGGCCGGGCCCATGCGGGCGGTGCCGATGAGGTGGTAGGTGGTGGTGCCGTGGCCGCGGGCGTAGTCGAGCAGCTCGTCGTCGGACTCCACGTTCAGGCCGGGGAGGCTTTCGTTCTCGACCATGGGGGCGAGCTCGGGGGAGTGGAGCAGGCGGCGGATGAGGCGGATGCCGCCGAGGGTGGTGCGCTGGTCGATGGAGTCCGTGAGGTAGTTGGGCTGCAGGATCGGGTCGTCCCACGGGTCCGTGCTGGTGGCGCGGACGAAGCCGTGGCTCTGGGGGCGGTGGGGCCAGGCGCCGGCGGTCATGCCGGGGTAGTCGTCGAGCACGTAGGTGCGGCCCACGGCGTAGCTGCCGGGGGTGAAGACGCCTTGCAGGTCGGGGGCGTCCGCGCCGTCCCAGCTTTTCCAGAAGAGGTGCACCTGGCTTGGAGCCTGGGCCAGGATGCTCGGGCGGCCCGTGGCCCAGCGGGCGACCTGGCCGGCGAGGCGGGGCATGCGGGCGAGCTCGTTCATGGTGATTGTGCCGGCCCTTGCGCGCATGACGAGGCGGACGGCGAAGTGGTCGCGGAAGTTGCGGCCGACAGGGGCGTCGAGCACGACGGGGACCCCGAGTTCGGCCAGCCATTCGGCGGGGCCCACGCCCGAGATTTGCAGCAGGCGGGCCGTGTTGGCGGTGCCGGAGCACAGGATGACCTCGCGGGCGGCGCGTACCTCCGTCTCGGGGCCGGTGCGGGTGCGGCGGTACTTGACACCGACGGCGCGGGTTCCTTCGAAGAGGATGCGGGTAGCGCGGGCGTTGGTGCGGATCTCGAGGTTGGGGCGGCCCTTGGCCGGGATGAGGAAGGCGCGGGCGGCGCTGATGCGGCGGCCGCGGCGGATGAGGCGCTGGTAGTAGCCGACGCCAGCCTGGTCGCCGCTGTTGTAGTCCGGGTTGCGCGGGATACCGGCGGCGACGCACCCGGCGATGAACGCCTCGGAGAGCGGGTGGTGAAAGTCCGCGTCGGTGACGGGGAGCGCACCCTCGGTCCCGCGGTTCGGGCCGGAGGTGCCGATGCGGCCTTCGGTGCGTTTGTAGTAGGGTAGGCAGTCCTCGTAGCCCCAGCCGCGGTTGCCGCGCTGGGCCCAGCCGTTGAGGTCGTCCGGCTGGCCGCGGTTGTAGACCATGCCGTTGATGCTGGAGCTGCCGCCGAGTGTGCGGCCCTGGGTGGTGGCGATGCCGCGGCCCCCGGTGTTGGGGCCGGGCTGGGTGCGGAACTGCCAGGTGCAAGAGGGGTCCGAGAGGAGCTTCACGAAGCCGGCGGGGACGTGGATCCACGGGTTGTGGTCCGGCGGCCCGGCTTCGAGCACGCAGACACGCAGGGCGGGGTCCTCGGTGAGGCGGGCGGCCAGGACGGAGCCTGAAGCGCCGGCGCCGACGATGACGTAGTCGAAGATGTCGGGGTCGGACGTGTCGGGGTCGGACGTGTCGGGGGTCGGCATGCGCGGGAGGCTAGCGCGCCGCGGGGGGCGGGGGAACCGGGTGCGTGATGGTCGTTGCTTTTTACCTGGCGCCGTCTGTAATCAGCGGTATGTGGGGTGAAGCTCAGATGGGGGTTTGGGTTCGGGGTGCTGCGCTCGCGATGTTGTTCGCATTGGCGGGGTGTGGCTCGGGGTCGCGGGGGCCCGTGCGGGGCGGGGGGGCGTCCACGTCGCTGGAGTGCGCGCCCTATGCGCGGCAGGTGACGGGCATCGCGCTGTATGGGCACGCGGCGGATTGGTGGGACCAGGCGGCCGGGCAATATCCGCGCGGGCGGGCGCCGGTGGAAGGGGGCGTACTGGTGTTCCGGCGGGCCGGACGGCTGCCGTATGGGCACGTTTCGGTGGTGGCGCGGCAGGTTTCGTCGCGCGAGATCCGAGTGGAGCAGGCCAATTGGGTGCATCGCCGGGTGGGGCGGGACGAGCCGGTGGTCGACGTGTCGCCGCGCAACGATTGGAGCCAGGTGCGGGTGTGGTGGGCGCCGAGCGGGGGGCTGGGGACGACGGTATACGCAACGTATGGTTTCATTGGCCCTGGTGGCGGGCGGGGCGTTTACGCGACGGCGGAGTAGTCTCGCTGCGTGCGGCAAGTGTTCGGTCGTGCTGCGACCGCTCCTCCGGCCCCTTCCGCAAGGGGAGGGTGCAAACTCGCTTCAGCCGAATGCCATGTCGGTCAGCAGCTTGAGGTTCACGGCTACGATGACCAGCGCCGTGGCCCAGCCCAGGGCCATCTGCCACCGCGGTGGACGGAGGGCGCCCATGCGGGTGCGGCTGTCGACCAGGAGCAGGAGGGGCACGACGGCGAAGGGAAGCTGGAGCGAGAGCACCACCTGGGAGAGCAGCAGGAGCTGGGCCAGGCCGTGCTCGCCCTGGATGGCGGTGATGACGAGCGCCGGGACGATTGCGATGCCGCGGGTGAGCAGCCGGCGCAACACGGGCGGCAGGCGGATGCGGAGGAAACCCTCCATGACGATCTGCCCGGCGAGCGTGGCGGTCACGGTCGAGTTGATGCCGCAGGCGAGGAGCGCCACGCCGAACAGGGTGGCTGCACCTGCGACGCCGACGAGCGGGGAGAGGAGCTGGTAGGCGTCGCCGATCTCGGCCACGTCCGTGCGCCCGGCGGTGTGGAACACGGCGGCGGCGGTGATGAGGATGGCCGAGTTGATGAGCAGCGCCAGGCCGAGGGCGATGGTGGAGTCGAGGGTGGCGAGGCGGATGGCGTCGCGCTTGCCGGCTTCGTCGCGCACGAAGGCGCGGGACTGCACGAGGGCGGTGTGGAGGTACAGGTTGTGGGGCATGACCGTGGCCCCGAGGATGCCGATGGCGAGGTAGAGCTGGGCCGGGTTGGATACGATGGCGGCGCTCGGGATGTAGCCGCGCAGCACGTCGCCCCAGACCGGGCTCGAGAGGGCGACCTGGAGGGTGAAGCAGGCGGCGACGAGGGCGATGAGGGCGAAGACGAAGGCCTCGAGCCAGCGGACGCCCTTGTTCTGCAGCCACAGGATGAGGAGCGCGTCGAAGGCGGTGAGGACGACGCCGGCGAAGATGGGAATGCCGAACAGCAGCTGGAGCGCGATGGCGGTGCCGATGAGTTCGGCAAGGTCGGTGGCGCAGATGGCGATCTCGGCCATGAGCCAGAGGAGGAGGCCGACGGGGCGTGGGACGCTGCGGCTGCAGAGCTGTGCCAGGTCCGCACCCGTGGCGATGCCGAGGCGAACGCTGAAGGCCTGGAGCAGGATGGCCATGAGCGAGGAGAGCAGGGCGACGGCGAGAAGCGAGTATCCGAACGCCGAGCCGCCGGCGAGCGCCGTGGCCCAGTTGCCGGGGTCCATGTAGCCCACCGCGACCAGGTATCCGGGGCCGACGAAGGCGAGCAGGCGACGGACCAGCGCGGCGCCTTGGGGTATGCGGACCGTGCGGTGGATCTCGGGCAGGCTGACGTCGTGCATCGGACCTCGAGGATGTTTCGGTCGTGAACATAGCATATGCTATACGTCGGAGCCTTTGCAATGGCGGTCGTTGAAACGCCGCCGTGCGGACCTGGAGGGGAGAACGCAGGGCACTCTGCAAACCGCTTGCATGCCGCGCGGCGGCGGGCCATGTGAGGCTGAACGCTGGGCTTGCGAGAGGGCCCGCACGGTTGCGGAGGGGATCATGGGTAGCTTCAGCATCTGGCATTGGGCCGTCGTGCTGCTGGTCGTGCTGCTGCTGTTCGGCAGTGGTAAGGTGAGCAACCTGATGGGCGACTTCGCGAAGGGCATCAAGTCGTTCAAGAAGAACATGGCCGAGGAGCCGGACGCCTCGATGGAGGCGAGCGCCGAGGCGCGGCCGGCGGGCACGATCGCGGCCCCGGGCACGCCGGCTGGCACTGCAGCGCCGCACACGACGACGGCCCGGCCCGTCTGACCTCAAACCCCACTCTGGACAGCAGACACACGACCGGTCTGGGCAGAGTGGGTTGACGTCGGCCCCTCGAGGGGCCGGAATGCGGGGCACCTGAATTGGAGCCCCGCATGACCACGCATCGCGTTCCTGCCACCCCCGATACCATTCATTGGGGGACGTTCAGTGCCGCCTACGAGCCGGTCCTGACGATCGAGAGCGGGGACACGGTGGTTCTCGAGTGCGTCTCGGGCGCGCCGGACGTGATGCCGCCGCCGGGCTCCGGCTTGGTGGTGCCCCCGGCGCTGGCTGCAATCCATGCGGCCAACCCGCCGCGGCTCGGGCCCCACATCCTGACGGGTCCTGTCGCGGTGCGCGGCGCGGAGCCGGGCGACATGCTCGAGGTCCGCATCGACGCGATCGAGCTCGGCGCCGAATGGGGGTTCTGCGGTCATCGACCGCTTGCGGGGACGTTGCCGGAGGACTTTCCCGAGCGGTTTCTGAGTATCATCCCCGTGGACCGGGCGGCGCGGACCTGCCGGATGTCCTGGGGGACGGAGCTGCCGCTCAGCCCGTTCTTCGGCGTGATGGGCGTGGCGCCGAAGCCGGCGTATGGCGCGATCTCGACGAAGGAGCCGCGGGAGCATGGCGGCAACCTCGACAACAAGGAGCTGGGTGCTGGGAGCACTTTGTTCCTGCCGGTGTTCGTGGAGGGCGCGCGGTTTTCGGCGGGTGATGGCCATGGGGTGCAGGGCGATGGCGAGGTTTGCATCAACGCGCTCGAGATGTGCCTGACGGGAACGTTCACGCTCGTGCTGCACAAGGGTGGCGGCGGGCGGGACCCGGTGCTGGTGCATCCGCGTGGGGAGAGCCCGACGCATTACCTGTCCATGGGCATGAACGAGGACCTGGACCTGGCCATGAAGCAGGCGCTGCGGGAGATGATCGCGTTCATCTGTGCCCGGACCAACCTGAGCCGGGACGAGGCCTACCAGTTCTGCTCGCTGGCGGTCGACTTCCACGTGACCCAGACGGTGAACGGCGAAAAGGGCGTGCACGGCCTGCTACGGAAGGGCGTCCTGTTCTGAGTCGTAACGTCTTGTGGGTTGAGTCGGGACCGAGCCGGTTATCCACAGCATTTTGTGGGCGAGCCTGCGAATCGGACTAGCGGTAGCGGACTCAAACGCTGTAGCGTTTACGCACGCCACCACTGGGAGCCGTGCGATGGACTGGACCGACGAGACGATCCTCCGCTTGCGCAACCTGTGGGACGAAGGGCACTCGACGGCCGAGATCGGGCGGCGGCTCGGGGTGACGAAGAATGCGGTGGTGGGCAAGGCGCATCGGCTGAACCTGCCTGCGCGGCCTTCGCCGATCCGGCGGGCTGCTGGCGGGGCGGTGGTCGCGCGGCGGTCTGCGGTACGGCGGGTGAGCGGCCCGACGCTGCCGGCGCTGGCCTCGGCTTCGGCACCGCTGCGGGCCGACTTGGGCCGGCCGGAGCCGACTCGGGCGCTGCCGGTTCGTGACGCCGGTCGCGAGCCGACTCGGGCGCCGGGACTGCGGGCCGTGCCGCCCGCGCTGCGTCCGTCCGGGCGGGTTTCGGCCTGCTGCTGGCCCATCGGCGAGCCTGGCACGCCCAGCTTCCGCTTCTGCAGCGATGGGGCGATCCACGGGAAGCCGTACTGTAGCGAGCATGCCTCGTTGGCCTACGTGCGGGTGCGGGACCGGCGCGAGGATGCGGCGTGATCTCATCGAGGAACGCGGGCAGCTTTCTGGACAGGTGGCGCTTCGTGACGAGTTCGTGGCTTGATCGGGCCGGAGTGCGGGCGTAGGGGGTGAGCATCATGCCTCCGATCGACGACGCCGTAGACCGCCGCGCCACCCTATTGCCGCACACTGCGCTCGACGCCGAGGCCGTGCGCGCCGCCTATGCGAGGTGGGCCGGCGTATATGATGCCGTGTTCGGCGGCGTGTCCGGCCCGGGGCGGCGGCGCGCCGTGGCTGCCGTGAACGCGCTGCCGGGAACACGGGTGCTCGAGATGGGCGTCGGCACCGGGCTGGCGCTTCCGAGGTATGCGCGGACGAAGCGGATCACGGGGATCGACCTGTCGGCCGAGATGCTGGAGCGGGCCCGGGCCCGGGTGGCGTCCGAGCGGCTGAGCCACGTGGAGGCGCTCCATGTGGGCGACGCGGAGGCAACGGGGCTCGAGACTGGCGGGTTCGACATCGCGGTGGCGATGTTCGTGGCCTCCGTCGTGCCAAACCCGCGTCGGCTGCTGGCCGAGATGCGGCGGGTGGTGCGGCCGGGCGGGCACCTGTTGTTCGTGAACCACTTCGCCGCCGAGCGCGGGCCCCGCTGGTGGGCCGAGCGGACGCTCGCCCCGGCCTCGCGCAAGCTGGGCTGGCATCCGGACTTTTCCCCGCAGGCGCTGTTGACGGATGTGGACATGAAGGAGGCGACGTTCAGCGCGGTGCCGCCCTTCGGGCTATTCACACTGGTTCGCCTGCCGAACTGAGGTGCGGCGCCGGGCAGCCTGGGGCGCATGCGCGGCCATGTACGGGGCGCCTGGGGGGCCTTGGCGTCTTGAACAAACGGCCCACCTCCGATAGGCCCACCCCACGGTGAACATGGCCGGCAAATGGCCCGGCACGAATGCGGCTACGAGGCGGAATGAAATTGATGGTGCAAGCGTTGAAGCGCGTCCTGCTGGCCCTCGGGGCCGCGCTGCCGGCCGGGGCGGCATGGGCACAGCAGCCGCGCAACTGGCAGCTCGGGTTCCAGACCGCGCACAGCCCGGTGCAGCAGGGCGTCGAGGGGCTGCACAGCATGGTGCTGTGGCTGATGGCGCTGGTGACGATCTTCGTGGCGTTGCTCCTAGCCTACGTGGTGTGGCGATATCGCGCCTCCCGCAACCCGGTCGCGAGCCGGGTGAGCCACCATACGGCGCTCGAGGTCGCGTGGACGGTGTTGCCGGTGCTGATCCTGGTGGTGATCGCGATCCCGTCGTTCCGGATCGTGTATTTCCAGGACCGGACGGAGGCGGCCGACCTCACGATCAAGGTTGTCGGGCATCAGTGGTATTGGGAGTATCAGTATCCCGACCAGGGCGGGCTAAGTTTCAGCTCCTACCCGATCCCCGACGACAAGCGGACGCCGGATCAGCTGCGCAACCTGGACGTGGACAACCGCGTGGTGGTTCCCGCGAATAAGAATGTGCGGCTGCTGACGACGAGCGGGGATGTGATCCACAGCTTCTTCATCCCTTCCCTGGGTGTGCAGCGTTATGCGATTCCGGGACGGACGATCGAGACCTGGGTGAAGGTGGACAAGCCCGGCGTGTATTATGGGCAATGCAACCAGATTTGTGGCACGAACCACAGCCTGATGCCGATCTCGATCGAGGCGTTGAGCGATCAGGACTTCGCGGCCTGGGTTGAGAGCGCGAAGAAGAAGTTCGCCGACGGGGGCTCGTCCGATGGGGCGACGCGGCTGGCGGCGGTTGTGGAAACGGGGCGTTGACCCAAATCGTGGGTAGCGCGGAAAGGGCATGACGATGTCGGCGACCACACATGAGACTGGCCAGGGGCATGGGGATCACGGGCACGCCCCGGGCTTCGTGAACCGCTGGCTCTTCAGCACCAACCACAAGGACATCGGGACGCTCTACCTGATCTTCGCCGTGATCGCGGGGATCGTGGGTGTGGCACTCAGCGTGCACATGCGCATGGAGCTGCAGAACCCGGGGCTGGCCTATTTCAAGAGCGGGACGGACTGGAACGCGACCGTCACGGCGCACGGGCTCATCATGATCTTCTTCATGGTGATGCCGGCGATGATCGGGGGCTTCGGCAACTGGTTCGTGCCCATCATGATCGGTGCGCCGGACATGGCGTTCCCGCGCCTGAACAACATCAGCTTCTGGCTGCTGGTGCCGGCGTTCGTGTTGATCATGATGGGACTGTTCACGGGGGACGGCGCCGGGCCGGGCTGGACGCTGTATCCGCCGCTCTCGAACTCGACCTACATGGGCGGGCCGGCGATGGACTACACGCTTTTC
>JBBROS010000030.1:0-45658 GCA_038229135.1 Acetobacterales bacterium | reverse complement strand
TGTCCCGGTGGGTTTTGGGCCTCGGGGGGGCGGGGGGGGGGCGGGGGGGGGGGTTTTGCGTCCGGGGGGGGTCGGCGATTGGGGGTTTGTTTGGGGCCTTGATCAGGTTTGTTTGTGGGGGGGTGGGGGGGGGGGGGTGGGGGAGCTTGCCCGGCGCCTATCTGGCGGCGCTGCTTCTTGGGCTACTGCAGGCGTTCGGCTTGGCGCTGGTGCCGAAGGCGACGCTGGTGCTGGTGTTTGCGGTGATGGCGCTGGTGCTGCTGGTGCGGCCACGGGGGCTGCTCGGGCAAGCGCAGGCGGAGGCGCGGGCCCCCGAGGCGCTGGCCGTGGTGCGCCCGGCAGCCCCGGTGATGCGCTGGGTGGCGGCGGGGGCGCTCGCGCTGGCCGCCGCGGCGCCGCTTGCCTTGGGCACGTATGGGCTCAGCGTGCTGGTGGAGGCGCTGGTGCTGATGCTGTTTGCGGCCAGCCTGCACGTGATGATGGGGCCGGGGGGCATGGCGAGCTTTGGGCACGCAGCGTGGTTCGGCATCGGGGCGTATGCGGCGGCGATGCTGGCCAAGGCGGGGGCCGGGCTGCCGTTGGCGCTGGCCGGGGCGCCGTTGGCGGCGGGGCTGGCGGCGCTCCTGCTGGGGGCCGTGGTGGTGCGGCTGTCGGGGGTTTACCTCGCCATGTTGACGCTCGCGTTCGCGCAGATCGTGTGGGCGGCGGCGTTCCAGAGCGTGGACTGGACGGGGGGCGACAACGGCATCCTCGGCGTGTGGCCGCCTGGCGTATGGGCGGGGCCGGCAGCGTTCTACTGGCTGACGCTGGCCCTGTGCGTGGGCGGGGCCATGGTGCTGCGGCGGGTGCTGTATGCGCCGCTCGGCTACGCCATCCGGGCGGCGCGGGACTCGGCGCTGCGGGCGGAGGCGGTGGGGATCGGGGTGGCGCGCGTGCGGCTCGCGGCGTTTGCGCTGGCGGGGGCGGCAGCGGGGCTTGCGGGGGGCGTTTATGCCTATGCGAAAGGCAGCGTGTTCCCGACCTACATCAGCATCCCGAAATCGGTGGACGCGCTGCTGATGGTGCTGCTGGGGGGCGTGCAGACCATGAGCGGGCCCATCGTGGGCGCGCTGGCCTATGTGGGGCTGTATGACGGGCTGACGCGGGCCACGGAGTTCTGGCGGCTGGGGCTCGGGGCCAGCATCGTGGGGCTGGTGCTGCTGTTCCCGGACGGGATTGCGGGGGCGGTGCAGCGACGATGGGAGCTACGGACCGTGGCATCGGCGCTCGACGGCCCTCCTCCCCCCGGCCTTGGTCCGCTCCGCGACCGAAGCCCGCAAGGGGAGGGGGAGGCTCGTGCTGGCGGTTGAGGGTCTGGCCAAGGCATTCGGGGGCGTGGCCGCGGTTCGTGGGGTGAGCTTCGGGGTGGGGCCGGGCGAGATGTTGGCGCTGATCGGGCCGAACGGGGCGGGGAAGAGCACGTGCTTCAACATGGTGGGCGGGCAGCTGCGGCCGGATGCCGGGCGGGTGCTCCTCTCGGGGCGGGACATCACCGGGCTGGGGGCGCGGGGGGTGTGGCGGCTGGGGGTGGGGCGGACGTTCCAGATCACGGCGACGTTCGGCAGCATGACGGTGCGGGAGAACGTGCAGGTGGCGCTGCTGGCGCATGCGGGGCGGGCTTGGGGGGCGTGGCGGGCGGCGCGGGGGATGCTGGCCCCCCAGGCGGATGCGCTGCTGGACCAGGTGGGGCTGCGGGAGCAGGCCGGGCGTGGGGCGGGGGTGCTGGCCTATGGGGACCTGAAGCGGCTCGAGCTGGCGGTGGCGCTGGCCAACGGGCCGCGGCTGCTGCTGATGGACGAGCCGACGGCCGGCATGGCGCCGGGGGAGCGGACGGCGCTGATGGCGCTGGTGCGGGGGCTCGCGGATGCGCGGCGGCTCGCGGTGCTGTTCACCGAGCACGACATGGACGTGGTGTTCGGCTGTGCAGACCGGATCGTGGTGCTGGACCGCGGGGGCGTGATTGCGGAGGGGGCACCCGCGGCCATCCGGGCGAATGCGGCGGTGCGGGCGGTGTATCTGGGCAGCGGGGACACCAGTGGCGGGCACTGAGCTTCTGCTGGTGGAGGGGCTCGATGCCTATTACGGGCGGGCGCACATCCTGCACGGGGTGGGGCTCGCCGTGGCGGCGGGCGAGGTGCTGGTGCTGCTGGGGCGGAACGGGGCGGGGAAGAGCACGACGTTCAAGGCGTTGATGGGCGTGGTGCGGCCGGCGCGGGGCCGGGTGGTGCTGCGGGGGGTCGACATGGCCGGGTTGGAGCCGCACCGAATTGCGCGCGCCGGGCTGGGCTGGGTGCCGGAGGATCGGCGGGTGTTCACGGACCTGACGGTGATGGAGAATCTCGAGGTGGGGCGGCAGGCGCCGCGGCCGGGGGTGGCGGCATGGACGCCGGAGCGGCTGTTCGCGCTGTTCCCGAACCTCGGCGCCATGCGGGACCGGCCCGGGGGCCGCATGTCCGGGGGCGAGCAGCAGATGCTGACCATCGCGCGCACGCTGATGGGCAACCCGGCGCTCGTGCTGCTTGACGAGCCGAGCGAGGGGCTGGCCCCGGTGATCGTGGAGCAGATGGCGGCCGCGATCCTGGCGCTGAAGGCCGAGGGGGTGGCGGTGCTGCTGGCCGAGCAGAACCTGCACTTCGCCGCGCGCGTGGCGGACCGGGCGGCGGTGCTGGAGGCCGGGCGGGTGGCCTGGGCGGGAAGCGTGGCCGAGCTTCGGGCGGATGAGCGGGTGCGGCGGGCTTACTTGGCAGTGTGAGGAGGGGTCCTTCATCCAGGCGCCTTTGTGGTTGATGGCGTGAGGGGACGATACAAGTTGCGCACACCCATGAACCGGAGCCTCCCATGCGTGCGCTGCTGCTGAGCTTGTTGCTGCTGAGCGGCGGCGTTCCGACGCCGCGGGCGGACGTGGCCTGGCGAACCAGATCGCAAAAGTGCGGAGCGAGCCGTTTACCGTGGACCTCGCGAGCGCACGTTTTTCGGTTTTGACCGGTTTCTGCATCGACCCGATCCCAGGCTGCTTCGGACGCCTGTCCTTCGATGCCGGGGGCGGGGCCGAGAAGTTGCGGTCGGTTGCGATCCGCTATCGCGGGCGGCAGGACATCTCTGCGTCGATCAACAGCATCTTCAACGGGGGTTCGCCCGGGTGCTACGCCGTGGATGGCGTGACGACCGCGCTGCCCGGCGGCAACAGCGAGGTGCAGCTGACCTTTCCGGACGGCTGCACGATCGACCGGCTTCTGGTGCTGCAGGTGTTCTTTGGCGAAGACGTGGGGCCGAACATCCAGCCCTTCTCCGTGCAGTACACCTTCACCAACGGCATCGTGAGCACGGCGGGGTTCGACGGGACAGGGTTCAGCTCGACCGACCCTATCGCGCTCTCGGTTGTGGACGGGGCTGCATTCGGGCCGGGGGGGCCGGCGCCGGCGGACATGCAGCTGGGCGACCCTGCCGACCTGGGGGTGGACCCGGTGGTGTATGCGCGCTTCCTGGATGCGGCAGTGGATGTGCCGGCGCCGGGCGGGGCGATAATGCTGCCGCTGGCGGTGATGTCGTGGTGGCGGACGAGGGTCACTCGACCAACATGACCGGGACCCGGTTGGCGATTGCTGCCGTGCACAGGCGCTTCAGGGCCGAGCTGGCCTGCCAGGCGCCTTGGAGCATGTCCTTTGGCGAGTCGTCGTCGTCGTCCACCGTGGTCGCGTTGCGGTTCGTGCGTGCGATGAACAGGCGGAGTTCGTCGAGCTCGTCCAGGAGCCGGGCGAGGGAGCCGCAGCGCGCAGGCGTTCCGGCCCAGTCCGGCTCGCTGATGATCATGTTGCGCTCGAACGGAAACCAGAAGGTCGCGTCGAGCAGCAGCTGCGGATAGGGACCGGCGAAGCCGAGACGCGCGACTTCGGGCCGCATGGCTGGCACCTCCCGGATGTCGGGCTGCACCCAGGCGCCAGGGCCGGGGAGGGTCTCGCCTGGTTTGCGCACGGTGAGCACGGCGGCCAAGGTCAGCAACGCGGACTGCGCAGCGTAGTAGGGGACGGCGTAGTCCATGAAGGCGCTGTCCTCGTCCCATGCCAGCGGCGCGCCGAGCTGATCGCGGTACTTCGTGCCGATCCGGGTGCGCCAGGCGAGCACATCGGATTTGGCGGGAGCGTCGCGGTGGGCGTGCACGGCCGAGGCTTGGTAACGGAAGCCCATGCTGGCCGAACTCTCACCCCGGCCCTGTCCCGGGGGGAGAGGGAGCGGCGTCCAGCTCGCTTCCGAGCACGTCCCGCACCCAGCGGAAGGCGCCGTTGCTGGCGGGGACGCCGGCGTAGACGCTGCAGTGGAGGAGGAAGGCGCGAAGCTCGGGGAGGGTCACGCCGTTGCGCAGGGCGGGGCGGAGGTGGAGCTTGAACTCCTCCTCGCGGTTCAGCGCGAGGGTTATGGCGAGGGTCGTGAGGGAGCGGGTCTTCCAGGGGAGGGTGGGATCGCCCCAGATCTCGCCCCAGGCGGTCCGGGTGATGAACTCCTGCCAGGGGGTGGCGAAGGGGCCGGCGTTGGCGAGCGAGCGTTCGACGTGCTCGACGCCCAGCACGGCCTTGCGGTTGGCCAGCCCGGCGTCGAAGCCGGACGTGCTGGCGGCGGCGTCCGGGGTGAGGCTGTCCAGGAAGGCGCGGAGGTGGCGGTTGGTGGCGTCCGCCTGCTCGATGTTGAGGATGTGGGCGGCGCGGGAGAGCACGAGCAGCTCGGCACCGGGGATGAGGGCGCGGATCTCCTCGGCCTTGGCGGGGGGTGTCGCCGGGTCGTCGGCGCCGGCGACGATGAGGGTGGGGGCGGTGATGCCGGGGAGGCCCGGGCGCAGGTCCATGGCGCCGATGGCGTGGCAGCAGGCGGCGTAGCCTTCAGGCGGGGTGGCGCGGAAGCGTTCGGCTGTGGCGAGGGCGCGGGGGTGGGTGTGGAAGGCGGGCGTGAACCAGCGGGACATGACGGTGGCGGCGATGGCCTCCATGCCCTTGGTCTGGACGAGGGCGGCGCGGTCGGCCCAGTCCTTGGCGGGGTTGTCGCCCGGCATGCAGGCGGCGGTGGCCATGAGCACCAGGCCGTGGACGCGCTCCGGGTGGCGGGTGGCCAGGGCCTGGGCCGTCATGCCGCCGAGCGAGAGGCCGACGACGTGGGCGCGGGCGATGCCGAGCGCTTCGAGCAGGCCGGCGAGGTCGTCGGCGAGGGTGTCCATGGTGACGGGGGCGGGGGCGCCGTCCTTGAGCGCGACCGGGGAGCGGCCATGGCCGCGTGTGTCGTAGCGGAGGACGCGGTAGTGCGGGGCGAGGTCGCGGGCCTGCTCGTCCCACATCTCGAGGGTGGCGCCGATGGAGTTGCTGAAGACGATGACGGGGGCGTCGGCGGGTCCGGTAAGGTCGTAGAAGAGGTGGGTGCCGAGGGCGTTGATGAGGGGCATGGGGGCTCCGTGAGTGTCAGGGCTTGTGCTCGTGGCCCCGGCCGTCACGCCGGCCCTCTCCCAAGCGGAGAGGGTGAGGCGAGTTTTTCGCCAGCGCGAGGGCGCGGTCGATCCAGGGTTGGGCGGCTTCGATGGCGGGGGTGAGGTCGAAGGCGGGGGCGAGGTCGATGCCGGCTGTTCGGGGGTCCTCGGCGAGGATGTGCCGGAGGTGGCGGCCGGTGCCGCGGACCTGGGTGGCGGCGTGTTCGACGAGGCTGTGGGCGGCTTCGCGGCCCAAGGGGGAGAGGCGGGCGGCGGCGGCGTCGGCGAAGAGGAGGCCGTTGGTGGCGTCCAGGTTGTGGCGCATGCGGGCCGGGTCGGGCTCCAGGCCTTGGGCCAGGGTGCCGGCCTCGTGGAGGGCGCCGGCGGCCAAAGAGAGGAGGGTGGGCAGCGCGTGCCATTCGGCGTGCCACAGGCCGGGGGGCCGCTCGTGCTGCGCGGCCATGGCGGCGAGGAGGGCGGCGACGTGGCCGGGGGCGGCGGCGTGGGCGGCGAGGATGACGGTGCAGGAGACCGGGTTGCGCTTGTGCGGCATGGCGGAGGAGCCGCCGCGGCCCGGGATGTAGGGTTCGGCCGCCTCGGAGACCTCGGTGCTGGCGAGGTGGGCGACGTCGGTGGCCATCTTGGCGCAAGCACCGACGAGGGCGGCCAGGTGGAAGCCGGCCTGCGCGACCGCGTGGCGACGCGTGTGCCAGGCGATGGGGGCGGGGGCGAGGCCGAGCTCCTGGGCGAAGGCGTCGGCGATGGCCGGGCCGTGCGCGCCCAACCCGGCGAGGGTGCCGACGGGGCCTGCGAGGGAGGCGGGGAGCGCGATCAGGGGCAGGTTCGCGGCGGCTTCGGCGAGGCCTGTGAGCCAGACGGCGACGCGGAAGCCGAAGGTGATGGGGGCGGCGTGCTGGCCATAGGTCCGGCCTGCGCAGGGGGTGCGGCGATGGGTGTCGGCGAGGATGGCGAGGGCCGCGATGGTGGCCTCGAGGTCCGTGCGCAGGAGGGCGGTGGCGGCTTGGAGCTGGAGCGCGGTGGCGGTGTCCAGGATGTCCTGCGTGGTGGCGCCCTTGTGCACGTGGCGCTCGAGCTCCGGGGGGAGCCGGGCCTGGAGGGCGCGGACGAACGGGATGGTGGGGACGCCTGAGAGGGCGGTGGCCTGGCCGATGGCGGCGGCGTCGAGCGAGGCCGGGTCGATGGCGTCGATGGCCGTGGCGAGTGCGTCCGGCACCAGGCCGGCGCTGGCCTGGACGCGGGCGAGGGCGGCCTCGGCGCGGAGCATGGCGGCGAGGCGGGCCGTGTCGGAGAGGGCGGCCTGCATGGCTTGTGTGGTGAGGAGGGGGGCCGTGAGGAGCGAGTCGAGGGTAAGGGGCATCAGGCGCACCCGTCAGTGCGAGCCGGAGGCGAAGCATTCCATCGGCGGTTCAGGACTACGCGCGGGTATTTTGAGCCATCGCGAGCGAAGCGCTGCGACCCTGGGGCGGCCGAGAGCAGGTTCACGGCCCCTGGTTCGCCACGCCTGCGGCTCGCGATGGCGGAGTCCTGAAGCTGATGCTCGTACTGACGGATCATCTCACACGTCGAAGAACACGGTTTCCCTGTCGCCTTGGAGGTGGATGTCGAAGACGTAGGCGACCAGGCCGTCACGCTGCTCGCGGCGGGCGAGGAGGGTTTGGCGGCGAGGGGGCGGGTCGACGAGGGTGAAGACCGGGTCGGCGGCGTTCAGGTCCGGTTCGTCGTCGAAGTAGAGGCGGGTGGACAGGCCGATGTTGAGGCCCCGGGAGACCATCCAGAGGCTTGCGTGGGGGGCCATGGGGCGGCCGTGGCGGCCCACGACAGGGCCGGGCTTGACGGTGTCGAAGTGCCAGAGGCCGGTCTTGAAGTCGGTGCCGGTGCGGCCCCAGCCACGGAACCCGGCGTCGAGCGCCTTGTCCTGCCGGTCCGCCGGATGCGCGTAGCGGCCATGGGCGTTGGCCTGCCAAAGCTCGACCAGCATGTCCCGGATGGGCGCGCCGGTGCCATCGTGGATGCGGCCTTCGATGCGGATGCGCTGGCCTTCGGTGGCGTCCGTGGTCAGGACGTTGCCGAAGTTGGTCTCGAAGATGTCGAACCCGGCCTGCTTGGGGATGAGGCCGATATGGACGTAGGGGCCGGCGGTCTGGGAGGCGGTCTCGGGCAGGTTGCGGGTGTTCAGCATCATCAGCCTCCGTGCAGCCGGTTCTCGAAATGGGTCTGGCGGCGGCCGCGCAGGACCATGTCGAAACGGTAGGCGAGGCTGTCGAGCGGGAGCGCGGCGTCCAGGTCGAGGCGGGCGACCAGGCGGTCCCGCGCGGCGGCGTCCGGGATGGTGGCGAGGATCTGGTCGTGGGGGATGAGCGGGTCGCCCTCGAAGTACATCTGGGTGATGAGGCGCTGGCCGAAGGCCTGGCCGGAGAGGGAGAAGTGGATGTGGGCAGGGCGCCAGGAGTTGACGCGGTTGCGGTAGGGGTAGGCACCGGGCTTCACGGTGCGAAAGGCGTAGTGGCCGTCCGCGTCCGAAAGGAGGCGGCCGCAGCCGCCGAAATTGGGGTCGATCGGGGCGAGGTAGGTGTCGTTCTGGTGGCGGTAGCGGCCTCCGGCATTGGCCTGCCAGATCTCCACGAGGGCGCCGGCCACGGGTCGGCCGTTGCCGTCGTGGACGTAGCCGTGGACGATGGTGCGCTCGCCGATCGGGTCGCCCTCGTGGGCGTAGTTTCGGATGAGGTCGTGGTCGAGCGGGCCCAGTTCGTCGGGTGTGAAGACCGGGCCGGTGACCTCGGAGAGCGAGTTCTGCAGGGACCAGAGGGGGATGCGGGGGGAGCGGAGGACGGTGCTCTTGTAGTCCGGGGTGTGAAAGGGCGGCTGCAGGTCACGGTCGCGCTGGACGAGCTCGTCGGCGATGTGCAGGGGCTCGAGCGTGGAGTTGTGCCCTGGGCGGGTCGGCATCTTGGGTGTCCTCCAGGCCCTGCCGCTCCCTGCGGCGTGTGGCCGTATGTGTGCGGCAGGGCAGGGCGCGGCGCAAGAAGGGCCTCGCGGAAACGTTGGGATTGCGTCGCCGGACGGTCGCGTTAGAACCATCCCAGATACAACGGAGCAATCGCCGATGACCACCGTAGGCCCGCGCACGTCCGACCACCCGATCGACCCGGCGTTCCTCGAGCGCTGGTCGCCGCGGGCGTTCACGGGGGAGGCGATTTCAGAGGCCGACCTGATGACGATCTTCGAGGCCGCACGGTGGGCGCCGAGCAGCTACAACTCGCAGCCCTGGCGCTTCGTGTATGCGCGGCGCGACACGCCGCATTGGGGGCCGATGCTGAGCCTGCTCAACGAGTTCAACCGCAGCTGGTGCGAGCGGGCGGCGGCGATGGCGGTGCTGGCGAGCAGCGAGACGATGATGGTTCCGGGCAAGGACACGCCGGTGCCGTCGCACAGCCATTCGGCGGATGCCGGCTCGGGCTGGGCTTACGCGGCGCTGCAGGCGACGAAGCTGGGCTGGCAGGCGCATGGGATGGTGGGGTTCGACATGGAGCGGGCGCGGGCCGAACTGGGGATCCCGCCGGGGTTCCGGGTGGAGATGGCGCTGGTGATCGGGCGTCCTGGCGACAAGTCCATGCTGCCCGAGGGGCTGGCGGCGCGGGAGATGCCGAGCGGGCGGAAGCCCCTGAGCGAGACGGTGTTCGAGGGGCGTTTCGCGGGGTGATCGTGTGATCCTCCCGCGCAGGAGGGGTTAATGGACGCTGTCGGGGCCGTGCTGAGGCGCCAGCGGCTGACGATGGAGGACGCAGCAGCAGCACGTTCGAAGGCCGCAGCCGCGCGTGTGCGGGCGGCTTTCGCGGAGTCCCGGCTGCCGGACATCAAGGTGCAGGTGCCGGGGGCGTACGAGGAGCTCTACGAGCCGGGTTGAGCGCCGGACGGCGTTCAGGCCCTGCGGCAGGCCTGCGCGTGCCGGCCTACCGCGTCGGCCTGGGTGGCTGGGTCGTGTAGTCGTAGAAGCCGCGACCGGTCTTGCGGCCGTACCAGCCGGCTTCGACATACTTCACCAACAGCGGACACGGGCGGTATTTGCTATCGCTCAGGCCGTTGTGGAGCACCTGCATGATGCTGAGGCAGGTGTCGAGGCCGATGAAGTCGGCGAGCTCGAGCGGGCCCATGGGATGGTTGGCCCCCAGCTTCATGGCGGTGTCGATAGCCTCGATGCTGCCTACGCCTTCGTAGAGGGCGTAGACGGCCTCGTTGATCATCGGGACCAGGATGCGGTTTACGATGAAGGCCGGGAAGTCCTCGGACACCGACGTCGTCTTGCCCAGGCGTTCGGAAAGGGCTTGCACGGCCTGGAAGGTGGGTTCGTCCGTCGCGATGCCGCGGATGACCTCGATGAGCTTCATGACCGGCACCGGGTTCATGAAGTGCATGCCGATGAAGCGGCCTGGGCGGTCCGTGCTGGCGCCGAGGCGGGTGATGCTGATGGAGCTGGTGTTGCTGGCCAGGATGCAGTCGGCGGCCAGATGAGGCGTTACGGCCTTGTAGATGGCGCGCTTCACGTCCTCTTTTTCCGTAGCGGCTTCGATGACGATGCCGGCGGTGCCGAAGGCGGCGAAGTCCGTGCCCATGGTGATCCGCGCGAGGGCGGTCTGCTTGTCTGCCTCCGTGGTGGTGCCCTTCGCCACCTGGCGGTCGATGTTGCGGCCGATGGTGGCGCGACTTTTCTCGAGAGCCTCGGCCTTCGCGTCCACCAACGTCACGTCCAGACCGGCAAGTGCGCACACATGCGCGATGCCACTGCCCATCTGCCCGGCGCCGACGATGCCGACGCGGGTGATGCTCAAGCCGTGCGCTCCAGCTCTGCCTGGAGCTCGGGAAGGACGGTGAACAGGTCGCCCACCAGGCCGTAATCGGCAACCTGGAAGATCGGCGCCTCCTCGTCCTTGTTGATGGCGACGATGACCTTGCTGTCCTTCATGCCGGCCAGGTGCTGGATGGCGCCCGAGATGCCAATGGCCACGTAGAGGTCCGGCGCCACGATCTTGCCCGTTTGGCCCACCTGGTAGTCGTTGGGCACGTAGCCGGCGTCGACGGCCGCGCGGGAGGCGCCGACGGCGGCGCCGAGCTGGTCCGCGAGCGGGTTGAGCAGCTTGAAGTTCTCGCCGTTCTGCATGCCCCTGCCGCCGGACACCACCACGCGGGCGGCGGTGAGCTCCGGACGCTCGGACTTGCTGAGCTCGGCGGACACGAAGCGGGAGGTGACCGGCGTCTCTTCCATGTTCACCGCCTCGATGGTGGCGCTGCCGCCCTCGGCGGGCACCGGGTCGAAGCTGGCGGCACGGACGGTGATCACCTTCTTCGCGTCGGAGGACTGGACGGTCGCCATGGCGTTGCCGGCGTAGATGGGGCGGACGAAGGTATCCGGGCCCTCGACGGAGGCGATGTCGCTGATGGGCTGCACGTCCAGCAGGGCGGCGACGCGGGGCATCACGTTCTTGCCGATGGCCGTGCTGGCGGCGAACAGGTGGTCGTGGTGGCCGGCCATGCGCACCAGGAGGGCGGCGAGCGGCTCGGCGAGCGAGTGGGCGAGCGAGGGGTGGTCCGCCACGTGCACCTTGGTGACGCCCGGCAGCTTGGCGGCGGCCTGGGCGGCGGCGTCGATCCCGTGCCCGGCGATCAGCGCGTGAACTTCGCCGAGCTTGGTGGCGGCGGCGACCGCACTGCGGGAGGGCTGCTTGATGAGGCCGTTCTCGTGGTCGAGCAGGACGAGGGATGCCATGGCTAGATCACCTTTGCTTCAGTGCGGAGCTTGGAAACCAGGTCGGCGACCGAGCCTACCTTCTTGCCGGCCTGGCGCCGCGGCGGCTCGGCGACGTGGACGAGCTTCAGGCGGGGCGCCGGGTCGACGCCGAGATCGGCAGGCTTGATGGTCTCGATGGGCTTCTTGCGCGCCTTCATGATGTTGGGGAGGCTCGCGTAGCGCGGCTCGTTGAGACGCAGGTCGGCGGTGACGACGCAGGGCAGGTCGATGCTGAGTGTCTCGAGGCCGCCGTCGATCTCGCGGGTGACGGTGGCCGCATTGCCGTCGATCTCGAGCTTGCTGGCGAAGGTGCCCTGGGGCCAGCCGAGGAGGGCTGCGAGCATCTGCCCGGTGGCGTTCATGTCGTCGTCGATGGCCTGCTTGCCCATGACGACCATGCCGGGACCCTCCTTCTTCACGAGGGCGGCCAGCAGCTTGGCGACGGCGAGCGGCTGCAGCTCCACGTCCGTCTCGACCAGGATGCCGCGGTCGGCCCCCATGGCCAGCGCGGTGCGGATGGTCTCGGCGCAGGCGGCGGTGCCCATGCTGACGGCGATGATCTCGGTTGCGGTGCCCTTCTCCTTGAGGCGCACGGCCTCCTCGACGGCGATCTCGTCGAACGGGTTCATGGACATCTTGACACCGGCCGTCTCCACGCCCGTGCCGTCCGCCTTCACGCGGACCTTCACGTTGTAGTCGACGACGCGCTTGACGGGGACGAGGAGCTTCATGGGGCACCATTGCATTGAGGCCGGGCGCTGCCCGGGTGGAGGCTGGAGCCGGGCGCGCGCAAGTGGGCGGTGCGCCGGAGGATGCCGGGGTCTACCGCCTGGTGCGGGCTTGCGCCAGGGGGCAGCGTCCGGGGCGGGCTAGGGTTGCTGGCGGAGCAGCATGAGCAGGATGACGAACAGACCGAGTGCCACGCCCTGAAGCATGACGCGCCACCGCATCAGCGCGTTGGAGCGGCCCGGGTTGCCGCTGTCGCGCACGAGGCCGAGCATGCCGGCGAACAAGGTGCCGAGCACGCCGAGCATGGCGGCGCCGGTGAGGATGGCGAAGGTCGTTATCATAGCGTTGAGGTGGCGATCGGGGCTGGGTTGTCCAGGGCTGCTGGCGCCTACTTGACCGGGGGGACCATGCCGGCCCCGCGCTCGGCCAGCATGGCGCCGATGCGGCTGCTTTCGTCGTTGGCGGGGCGGAGGTGGGCGCCGGCCCAGATGCGGGCGTTGTCGCATTCCCGGGCAGCGGCGGTGAGGGTGGGGAAGCTCCGGCGAGGCGCGTTGTCCTGGTTGATGCCGGGCCGGGCCTGGGCGTGTTGGCCCATGCCGACGTCGCTGTCCTGCAGCATGCCGAGCTGCATCTGGTAGCTGAAGGGCCCGCGCAGGCCGGGCATCAGCCGCTCGAGCGTGAAGGCGCCGGTGTAGCAGTCGCTCGCATGGCCGGAGGGGTATTCCGGGTGTGGCGGCGTCTCGATCAGCGGGGACCAGTCGGTTTCGTTCGGCACCAGCGTGCGGATGGAGGTGATGGGGCGCCAGTAGCTGAAGCGCTCCTTCTCGGACCAGACGAGGATGGCGCTGTCGGCCATGGCGCCGGTGAGGACTGACATGATGCGCGCCGCCTCCGCCGTGCCGCCGGGCGGGGGTTGGTCGGCCAGGAGGCGGGTGCCGAGGGCCACGAAGCCGCGCTGGCTGGACTGGTAGGCCCAGAAGTAGGCGGCGGCCGTCTGGTCCTCCGTACGGGCCGTGCTGTCGCTGCCGCCCACGCGGAGGGTTTCGGCCAACCCGGCCTTGAAGCGCTGATCCTCCGGGCCGGGCGGGGGCTGGGCGGGGTTCTCTTCGTGCGGCACGAGGAAGGGGCGGGTGTCGGTCGTGTTGCTGGTGATGAAGGCGGTGGGGGTGAGCTGCCATCCGGTGACACCCGGGCCGGGCTTGAAGGCGCGGCGGACGTCGTACCCGTCGGCCAGGCGGCGGCGGACGGCGGCGATGCCGATGGCGGCCCCGAGGTTTCGGGCGTCGTCCTTGGGCGGCAGCTCGAGCAGGACGCGCGCGGTCTCGATGATCCAGTCGCGCTGATCCGGGTGGATCTCGATCAGGACGCGGATGGCGGCGGCGGCCATGGCGTCGTCCGGGGCGGCGGTGCCGGGCTTGGGCTCGTCGAAGGCGGGGGGGAACCAGCGCTCGTAGCGGGGCTCGACGGCGTTGCGGGCGTCGTGCATGGCCTGGTGCATGATGGCGAGCGTGCGCCAGTTGGCGCCGCCGAGGCCGATGCGGTCGGCGAGCGTGGTCCAGGCCGTGACGGGGTCGGGCGCCGGGGGGTGCGGCTGGGGCTGGGCTCGGGCGTGGAGCGGGAGGGCGAGGGCCAGCAGCAGAAGGACGGTTCGCATGGCAGGCATTGTTGCAGGCATGGCGCGTGCATTCCAGTCTGCCATGTGGGTGGGGGATGCTGAGTGCAGGGGTTGATCGGGTATGGGGCGCTGTTGGCGCTGGCGTGGGGGCTCAGCGAGCGGCGGGGAAAAATCCCGTGGCGGACGGTGGTGGGGGGTGTGGCGCTGCAATGGGGGCTGGCGCTGCTGCTGCTGCGGGTGCCGGTGGCGCGCGAGGGGGTGCTGTGGCTGACGGCGGGGGCGGACGCGGTGCAGCGGGCGACGGATGCGGGGGCCGGCTTCCTGTTCGGGTATCTGGCCGGGGGTGCGCTGCCGTTCGTGGAGGTGGCGCCGGGGGCGGCGTTCATCCTCGCGTTCAAGATGCTGCCGCTGGTGCTGGTCATCAGCGCGCTGGGGGCGGTGCTGTTCCACTGGGGGGTGATGCAGCGCGTGGTGGGGGTGCTGGCGGCCGGCTTGCGCCGGACGCTGGGGGTGGACGGGCCGCTGGCCGTGGCTGCGGCGGTGCACGTGTTCGTGGGGATGACGGAGGCGCCGCTGCTGATCCGGGCCTACCTGGGGCGCATGCAGCGAGGGGAGCTGTTTGCCATGATGACCTGCGGGATGGCGGGGGTGGCCGGCACGGTGATGGTGATCTACGGCACCATCCTCGCGCGCGTGCTGCCGGATGCGTTCGGGGCGATCATCGTCAGCTCCATCATCAGCACCCCGGCGGCGCTGGCGGTGGCGGCGCTGATGGTGCCGTGGGAGCCGGGGGCAGCGGCGGCGGCCCCGTTGGAGACGGACCGGGCTTCGGGCACGCTCGAGGCGCTTGTGCGCGGCACGGCCGATGGGGTGGGGCCGCTGGTGGGGATCGCGTCCGCGCTGATCGTGGCGGTGAGCCTGGTGGCGCTGGCCAACATGGCGCTGGGCGCAACCGCCGACGCGCTGGCGCTGCCGGGCGGCCCCTGGACGCTGCAAGGCGCACTCGCCTGGCCGCTGCGCCCCGTGGTTTGGGCTGTGGGCGTGCCGTGGGAGGAGTCGGGGGTGGCAGCTTTGCTGCTGGCGACGAAGACGGTGCTGAACGAGTTCGTCGCCTACGTGCAGCTGGCTGGGGTGGCGGAGGGGGCGCTCTCGCCCAAGAGCCGGGTCGTGATGACCTACGCGCTGTGCGGGTTCGCCAACTTTGGCAGCGTGGGCATCCTGGTCGGCAGCCTGGCCGTGATGCTGCCGGAGCGGCGGGGGGAGGTGGCGGGCTTGGGGATGCGGAGCCTTGTCGGGGGGACGGTGGCGACGCTGTTGAGCGGGGCGGTGGCGGGGGTGGTGGGGTGAGGGACTGAGCCTGCGGTTTTTGATTGCCCAACTGGTCTCCCGCCTCCCGCCCGCGCTGGGCACGGAACAAGCCCGTCCTCGCGAGCCGAGGGCGTGGCGATCCAGGGGGGCGTCGGGCCTGCTCTGCGCGGCCCCTGAATCGCCACGCTTCGCTCGCGATGACGGGGGAGGCCGACTTACCTGGAAGCGCAGCATCTGGCCGAGGGTGCGGGGGTGGTGGGGTGAGGCATGTCCGACACCAGTCCGGAAATGCAATGACATCCCGTTCCGATTAAGCTACGATTATCAGTAGGGAGATCGAACGCCCAAGGAGGAAACCTCCATGTCCACCCTCGCCACCCTGCTCGCTGCCCCCATCACCTGGGGGGACAGCGCGACGAACCCGGATTTGCGGCACTTCCTCGAAGATTTGCAGGCCAACATCCTTAAGGGGCATGGCCGACACCATACCGTGAACCTCTTCCTCGGCTTCCAGGGCATGCCGGCGGCGGATGTGGCGGGGGTGGTGCGGCTGTTGGGGAACCGGTGCACGAGCGCCTTTGCGCAGCTCCGGGCGAACCGGAAGCTGCCGCCGCATACGGATGGCGGGATCGTGCGGTGCCTGGTCCTGGCGGCCTCGGGGTATCGGGCGTTGGGGGCGGAGGTGCCGGGCGGGGCGGCGTATCAGGCGGGGATGGGGGCGCGGGGCGGGGTGTTGGCGGACCCGCCGCGGTCGGCTTGGAATGCGGTGGGGTGGCGGGGGGCGCCGCCGGACGCGATGATGCTGCTGGCGAACAGCACGCCGGGGCCGCTGGAGCCGGAGCTGGAGGCGATCGAGGGGTGGCTGAACGGGACCGGGGTGCAGGTTCTGTTCATCGAGCGCGGGCTCCAGCAGACGCGGCGGTTCCGGCCCGGCGTGGACGAAGGGGTGGAGCATTTCGGCTACGTGGATGGGCGCAGCCAGCCGCTGTTCCTCACCGAGGACCTCGCGAAGGAGGGCGTGCCGGAGGACCCGGCCGGGACGCTGCCCTCGGCCAAGGTGCATTGGAGCCCGCGGTTCAACCCGTCGCAGTTCATCGTGCGGGACCCGAACGGGCGCTCGCGCCTGTCGGCCGGGAGCTATTTCGTGTTCCGCAAGCTGGAGCAGGACGTGCGGGGCTTCAACGCGGCCGAGGAGACGCTGGGCCGCGCCATCTTCGGCGCCGGGGCGAACCAGGACCAGCGGGACCGGGCAGGGGCCATGGTGGTGGGGCGCTTCGAGGACGGCACGCCGCTGACGCTGAGTGCGACCGAGCTGAAGGCGAAGGTGCCGAACGACTTCACCTATGCCGGGGACGCGGAGGGCGCCCGCTGCCCGTTCCACGCGCACATTCGCAAGACGAACCCTCGCGGCGACATCGAGCGGGCGCTGCACGACGAGAACGAGGCGCATGGCCGCACGCCCATCATGGCCCGGCGCGGCATCACCTACGGCCCGGAGCGGCCCAAGAGCGCCGATGGCAGCGAGTTCGCGGATGGCGGGCACGAGCCGCAGGCGAACTCGGGCCTGCTGTTCATGGCCTACATGGCCAGCATCGAGGACCAGTTCGAGTTCACGCAGCAATCCTGGGCCGACAACCCGGTGTTCGCGGGCAACATCGATGCGGCCAAGGGGCGCCCGGCAACCGGGGCCGATCCGGTGATCGGGCAGACCGCGAACGCGGCCGAGCGCAAGCACACCTACCAGGATGGCTGGACGAACAGCCCGGACAAGCACGTTCTGAGCTTCGAGCAATTCGTCCATATGCAGGGTGGCGAGTACTTCTTCGCGCCGTCGCTCAGCTTCCTGCGGGGGGTGGGGCTGTAGCGGGGCCGCTATCCATTCCATGAACCAACGCTATTGGACCCGGGGTGCCCCGCCCCGGCACGCTCCCGCTGCCAATCATGGCACGGGAGCGCACCAACATGCCCAACCTCTTCAAGACCACGCTTGCCGCCTTGGCGATCGCCGCCGGGGCATCGGGGGCCGTGCAGGCCGCCACGTGCGATGGCGTGCTGCTGTCGGATAGCCGGTTCAGCAAGTTCGCGACCTTGGTCCAGGTTTCGGGCCTGGCGCCGGTGGTGACGAACCAGCAGGTGACGGTGTTCGCGCCGACGAATGCGGCGCTGGAGCCGTTGTCCTCGGTTACGCAGATGCTCAACAGCTCGGCCACGAGCGCCTCGCCCGACTTCCCGAAGCTTCAGACGCTCGTGCGCGCGCACCTGGTGGGCGGCGTGCATCCGGAGAGCCAGATGCGGGGCAAGGTGGAGCTGAGCACGCAGGCGGGCACGGGGCTGGCGATCGACGGGACGGGGCAGCGCGGCATCACGCTGTCGACCCTGAGCCGCAACAGCGTGAACCTGTCGGGCATGCGCATCATGGCGGACGTGCACGTGGCCGGGCCGGCGATCCCCTGCGACAACGGGGTGGTCTACCCGATCGACAACGCGCTTGTGCAGTAGGGAGTGCAATAGGGCGTGCGGTAGCGTGCTCGCGCGGCGTGTGGCGCTGCTCCTGGCAATGGCCTTGCCCTGGGCCGGGGCGGCGCACGCGCAACCGGCGATGCGGCTCATGGGGATGGACCCGGTGCCGAACCAGGTGGTGTCGGGCTCCGGCACCGCGTTCGCGCTGCGGTTCGACCACCCGGTCGACCACAACGCGTCCCGCTTCATGCTGGTCGCGAACGGGGCCGCGCGGAGCATCCCAGTGCGGCTCGGGGCGCAGCCGAACGTGCTCTATGGGTCGGTGGGGCAGTTGCCGCCTGGTGCCTACGTGCTGGACTGGTCGGCGCGGGGCACGAACGGGGCCGTGCTGCAGGGGAGCGTGCCGTTCCGCGTAGGCGCCTCACCCTGAGGCGCATCGATACCATGCCCAACCGCCATTTCCGCCCGGGGCGCGCCGGGCCGATTGTTCGGGGGCCGGATTGGCCGGCAGACCGATCGAGGAGACATTCCATGTCGACACTCACGCAACACTCCCCCGCCCTCCGCATCGCCGCCACCATCGCAGGCGGGCTGCTGCTGCTGCTCGTAGGCGTGGCCCTGGTGCGGCCCGAGATGATGGCGATGGTGCCCATGCTGCAGCGGCTCGTGGTCGGGTTCGGGCTGTAGCCGGGCACGCCGGGCATGGAGGAGGCGGCGGCAGCTGCCAGGGTGGGTGCCAGGGTGGGTGCCATGGTGGGCATGGGCGTCCCGCTCGAGAGCGTGGCGCACATCATCCAGGTGGCGCTGACGCCGGTGTTCCTGATGTCCGGCATCGCGTCATTGATGAACGTGTTCAACGCGCGCCTGGCGCGGGTGGCGGACCAGGCGGACGCGCTGCATGCGCGGCTGGATCTGGTGGCGGGCGACGACGAGGCGGAAATGTCCAGCGAGGCCACGGCCATCGTGGAGCGGCTGCGCCTGCTGCGGCGGCAGCTCTGGGTGCTGGACGTGGGGCGCGGCTTTGCGGCGCTCGCGGGCGTGGGGGTGTGCGCGGCCACGTTCACGCTGTTCCTGGGCGGGCTTCAGGATGCGGCGGTGGCGACGGCGCTGTTCGTCTCGTTCGGGGCGGCGGTGTTGTGCACGGCCGGGGCGCTGGCGGGGTTCCTGGTGGAGGTGCTGCTCTCCTGGCGGCGCCACGGGGCGCGGTGGGAGACGATGACATGACGCGGCACTTGATATGAGCCGCATCGTGGGGTGGCTGCGCTCCGCGTCCGGCACGGTCGGCTTGCTGGGGGCGCTGGCAGGGCCGTGGCTCGAGCTGGGCATCCGGCTGTGGCTGGCGCAGGCCTTCCTGGCGCTGCAGGTCCGCTCGATGTTGGGAGGCGGGGCGTTGGGAGGCGGGGCGTTGGGAGGCGGGGCGTTGGGAGCCGGGGCGTTGGGAGCCGGGGCGTTGGGAGGCGGGGCGCCCGGGCCGGGGCTGATGCAGGCGGTGGCGGGGTCCGATCTCGGGATGCTGGTTCAGGCGGCTTGCCCGGTGCTGCTGGCCTTGGGGCTGCTGGCGCGGCCGGCGGCGGTGGGGCTGTTGCTGCAGGTGGCCCTCATGCCAGGGGCCGCTTCGGGCGACACGGCGCTGTTCTGGGCGGCGCTGCTGCTGCGAGTGGCGGTGTATGGCGCCGGGCCGCTTTCGGTCGACCGGGCGCTGCACCGTGGGGCGGAGAGCCTGGCCGTGCCAGGCGTGCAGGCCGTGCAGTCGGCGTTCGGCTGGGCCACGCGGGTGCTGGGGCCGGTCTATGCGCTGGGGCTGCGGCTCTGGCTCGCGGTGGCGCCGCTTGGGCTTGCGCTCGGCGCCATGGGTTCGCGCGACGTGCCCGGGCTGCCACACGTGCCCTCCATGGTGGCGGGGCTTGCGCCTGGGGTGGCGGTGGTGCTTGCGGCGATGCTCGCCCTCGGGCTCGGGGCACGGCTGGCTGCCTTCGCCCTGGCGCTGCTGGTGCCGTTCAGCGCGCTGATGCTGGGCGATGCGCGGCTGTATTGGGTGCTGGCGCTCGGGCTGGTGGTGGTGCATGGGGCCGGGCCGTTTGCGCTCGATGCCTGGTTGGGGGCCTGGCTCGGGCGGCGGATGGCGCCGGTGCCGGGCGCGGGGTCTCCGCATGTGGTGGTGGTGGGCGGTGGCTTCGGCGGGATCGCGGCGGTGCGCGGGCTACGCCATGTCGCCTGCCGCGTCACGCTCGTGGACCGGCGCAACCACCATCTGTTCCAGCCGCTGCTCTACCAGGTGGCCACGGCCGGGCTGTCCCCGGCGGACATCGCAACGCCCATCCGCGGCATGGTGCGGGACCAGCCGAACGCGCGCGTGCTGCTGGGCGAGGTGTCGGGCGTGGACGTGGCTGGCAAGGCCGTGCTGCTGGGCGGGAGCCGCATCCCTTACGACACGCTGGTGCTCGCGACCGGGGCGCGGCACGGCTATTTCGGGCGGGACGACTGGGCCGCGTTCGCGCCGGGGCTGAAGAGCATCGAGGACGCGACCGGGATCCGGCGCCGCCTGCTGCTGGCGTTCGAGGAGGCGGAGTCGGCAGCCACCGAGGCGGAGCGTGCGGCGTGGCTCACCTTCGTCATCGTGGGCGGCGGCCCCACGGGCGTGGAGCTGGCCGGCGCCATCGCGGAGCTGGCGCGGCACGGGATGGAGCAGGAGTTCCGCAGCATCGAGCCCTCGAGCGCGCGCGTGCTGCTCGTGCAGTCCGGGCCCCGGCTGCTCCCGGCCTTTCCGGAGGCGCTGTCGGCCGAGGCGAGCCGCGCGCTGCGGCATCTGGGAGTGGAATTGCAGCTGGACCGCAAGGTGGAGGCGGTGGACGCGGCGGGGGTCATGGTCAGCGGCGAGGCCATCCCTGCGCGGACCGTGCTGTGGGCGGCCGGCGTCATGGCTTCCCCGGCCGCAGCCTGGTTGGGCGTTACGGCGGACCGGGCCGGGCGAGTACCGGTGGAGGCGGACCTGAGCGTGGCCGGGCTGCCGGACGTGTTCGTGGTGGGGGATACGGCGGCCTCCATGGCATGGGCGGGCGAGGCGGTGCCCGGCCTGGCGCCCGCGGCCAAGCAGGGTGGTGCCTACGTGGCCCGGGTCGTGGGCGCGCGGTTGCGGGGGCGGCGGGCGCCTGGGCCGTTCCGCTACCGGCACCTCGGTAGCCTGGCCACCATCGGGCGGCAGTCGGCGGTGGCGGATTTCGGGTTCGTGCGGGTGCGGGGCGCGGTGGCCTGGTGGCTCTGGGGGGCCGCGCACATCCTGTTCCTGGTGGGCGGGCGCAACCGGGCGACGGTGCTGGTGCAGTGGCTCTGGGCCTACCTCACGTTCAGCCGCGGCACCCGGTTGATCACCTCGGAGCGTTAGGGCTGGACGACGGGGCTGAACGCGTGTGGCCACCCCTCCCCCGGCGCCTCCCGCAAGGGGAGGGCGGAAGAAGGGTGGCCTGTCGTGTCAGTGCCAGGCTGCCGTGTAGGCTGCCTGGACCGCAGCGTCGTTCGGGAGCGCCGTAGGCCGTGGTGAACTGCACGAGGTTGGCGTTCGAAACGAGCGTGGTGGCGGCCGCCGCCCCTGTCGTTGCATCGGTAAGGTCCATCAGCGCGGTGCCGCCGGTGCTCAGCAGGGTGAGCGTGGCATCGGCGCCTTCGGCCACGAACGTCATGTTCCTGGAGGCGGTGGTGACGCTGTCCCCGTCGCCCTCGGCGATGGCGACCAGGCGGGTCGCGTTGGATGTGACGGCGTCGCGGTTGCCGGTGATCAGCAACTCCTGCACGGCGGGGGTGCCCGGCGTTACGACCGTGCCATCGTTGCCAGCGATGAGTGTGACGGGCAGGCCGCCGACGTAGGTGGTATTGGACGTATATGGCACCGGACGCTCCGAGACTGGATTCGCCCGTGCGGATGCCGGGCGGAGCAGCCAAATGCTAAGTTGGATCGATCGTCAATTCTTCGTGAGCAAAATGCGTTTGCCACGGCATCGAATCGTTGCGGGTGCGTCTCTGGCGCCACCGCGGCGCTCGTCGCCTTTCGCATGACACCACCGCCCCGGGGGATCGCCCGGCTTTCCCGCCCTTCGACCCGGCGGAGCTTGACCAGGTGGGTGGCGCGCGCACATGGGTGGGCGTGCCTGTTCCCCTCTACATCGGCAGCGAGATCTATCGCCGCTCGACCTACGGCCCCACGCATCCCCTGGCGATCCCGCGGGTGACGATATGCACCGACCTGTGCCGGGCGATGGGGTGGCTGGACGACGAGCAGTATCGCGTGGCGCCCATGGCGGAGCGGGCGACGGTGGAGCGGTTCCATGCGCCCGAATACCTCGATGCGTTGGAGCGGGCGGAGGCGACGCAGGCCGTGAGCGAGGCCGACCGCACGCGGTTCCGGATCGGGGCGGAGGGGAACCCGGTGTATCCGGAGATATGGCGCCGGCCCATGACCTCCGCGGGCGGCGTGATGCTCGCATGCGAACTTACGGTCGGGGGTGGCGTGGTGCACTGCCCGGGCGGCGGCACGCATCATGGGCGGCCCGACCGTGCGAGCGGGTTCTGCTACCTGAACGACCCGGTGCTGGGCATCCTCGGCTGGCTCGAGGCCGGGCTGGAGCGGGTGGCGTATGTGGACATCGATGCGCACCATGGCGACGGGGTGCAGGACGCGTTCCACGACGATCCGAGGGTGCTGACGATCAGCGTGCATGAGGCCGGGCGCTGGCCGTTCACCGGGCGCGTGGAGGACAGGGCGGGCGGGCTCGCGCGCAACCTGCCCGTGCCGGAGGGGTTCAACGACAGCGAGATGCGGTGGGTGATGCAGCAGGCGGTGCTGCCGCTGCTGCGCGGGTTCCGGCCGCAGGCGGTGTTCTTCCAGTCCGGGGCGGATGCTCTGCTGGAGGACCCGTTGGCGCGGCTCGCGCTGTCCAACAATGCGTATTGGGAGGCTGTGCGGGCGGTGCAGGATCTGGCGATGGACGGGGGGGCGCCGCGGCTGGTCGTCACGGGCGGGGGCGGCTACAACCCTTATACGGTCGGGCGGTGTTGGGCCGGGGTGTGGGCGACGCTGAACGGGATCGCGATCCCCGGGCGCACGACGCCCGAGGCGGAGGCAGTGCTGCGAGGGCTGGTGTACAACCGGGCCGCGGGCCGGAACCCGCCGGAGCATTGGTTCACGACGATCCGCGACGCGCCCCGCGAGGGCGAGGTGCGGGACGAGGTCCGGCGGGTGGCTGATCTTGCCATGAGGGAGCTTGCATGACGCGACGTTCGGTTCTGGCGGCCTTGGCCGTCCTGGTAGCGTTGCCCGCTTGGGCGCAGACCGGGCCGCAGCCGGAGCTGCCGAAGGAGGCGCTGACGGTGGTGACGCGGGCCGGGGCGAGGCATGTGTTCAACGTGGAGATGGCGCTGCAGCCCGACCAGCAGTCGGTCGGGCTGATGTTCCGCCCGTCCGTGCCGGCGGATGGAGGCATGCTGTTCGACTGGGGTACGCCGCGGGACAGCACGATGTGGATGCGCAACACGATCAGCTCGCTGGACATGCTGTTCATCAACGCCGACGGGACGATCCGGCGGGTGGTGGAGAACACGGTGCCCGAAAGCCTGGCGATCATCGAGAGCCGCGGCCCGGTACGGGCCACGCTCGAGCTGGCGGCCGGGACCGCGCGGCGGCTCGACATCCCTGCGGGCGACCGGGTGGAGAGCCGGCTGTTCAAGTGAGCGAGGGTGGCGCGCATGACTGGCGCAAGCGGGGGGAACCGCTTATACCGGTTGTACGCTGTCGGGGCGTGGCGCAGCCTGGTAGCGCGCCTGTTTTGGGTACAGGAGGCCGCCGGTTCGAGTCCGGCCGCCCCGACCAGTGTTTGAGGTTGAGCGATGGACCGTAACCCGAGGGCCCGCATCTTCCAGCGGCCGAAGACCGCCACGCAGTCCGGCCAGGCCGGGGCGGGCGTTTGGGTGCTCGACTACGAGCCGGCCGAGCGGGAGGTGAATGACCCGATGATGGGCTGGTGGGGCAGCGGCCACATGCAGGGCCAGGTCCGCCTCCGCTTCGACACGCGTGAGGCTGCGGAGGCGTATGCCCAGGCAAACGGCGTGCTCTACGAGGTGGAGACGCCGCCCGCCACCCGTCCGGTCAAGCCCAAGGCGTATGCGGACAATTTCCGCTATGGACGTGCGGAGAACTGGACTCACTGAGTCCGGCTCGCCGACCGTGCTTGCCTGACATGTCAGGTTTTGTCAGGCGTCAACCAACGCTGAGAGCGGTATCCGGCCCGCGGCTACGTCGGCCAAGGCTGGCAAGCGGACGATGCCGAACGAGATGAGCAGGCGGCCGGTGAAGGTGGACGTCTCACCGCCCCGGCCGTCGAACACCTGAGGGTCGAACAGGCGATGGGTGCGGAAGGCGAGGGGGCGGACGAGCCGTCCGCCGGGTGATGCACGGTAGGTGCGGACGAACAGCGGCCCTGGTGTCCCAGCCAGCACACATCCAGCGATTACAAGCATTAAGGGCAGGAACAGCACCAGCCCGAGCAGTGCAGCAACCCGTTCGAGGCCGCCCACGCCGGAGGAGGCATCGCCGGATCTGCCGACCATCGAATGCATCTCGGAGGTGGCCGCGGCGTAGGTCATCGACATGGTATCCGTGGCGGGCGACGCGAAACCGGGCTCGCGTTGCCTGCTCGCGTTCCCGACCTGCGGTATCAAACGAAAAGGTAAAAACATCGTGCACGTCCGCAAATGTCACGACAGACCGTTGCGATGTTAGGAAGCGTTTGTCTTGCGACAATGGCGTACCCCGCGAAGACTTGAACGACCCGTCAAGCTCCAGCAGGGTGCGCCCAGGGGGACCGATGGACCGGATCGACCAGGACGAGATCGACGGCCAGGTGGGGTCGGCTCGCGACGATTTTGCCCGCGCGAACCTGCCGCCTGCCGATGCCTGGCCGGTTCTCCTGCTCGATGGCCCGTCGACGCGATACGGCGATCAACTCAACTGCGTGGCCGAGCTGCTGGACCGCTGGGTGGAGCGTGGCGAGGGCGGGCGGCCCTGCATCCGGTTCGGGAGCGTGCGCTGGAGCTACGCGGACTTGCAGGGCCGGGTGAACCGGGTGGCGCATGCACTGCGAGGGCTCGGCCTGCGCATAGGGGGACGCGTGCTGCTTCGGGCGCCCAACACGCCGATGATGGTGGCGGCCTACCTGGGCGTCATCAAGGCGGGCGGGATCGCGGTCGCCACCATGCCGCTGCTGCGCGCGCGGGAGCTGGCCTACGTGCTGGCGAAGGCGCGGATCGGCATCGCACTGTCGGACGGCCGGCTGCTGGACGAGCTCGAGGCGGCGGTGGCGCAGGCGGGGCCCAGTGTGCCGGGCGGGTGCCGGGTGGTCGGCATGAGCGCCGAGGGGGACGGTGGCGGCGCATTGGACGCTTTGATGGCGGCCGCCCCTGCCGCCTTCGAGGCGCATGCCACCCGCGCCGACGATCCGTGTCTCATCGCCTTCACCTCGGGCACCACGGGGCAGCCGAAGGGCACGATCCACATGCACCGCGACATGCTCGCCATCTGCGACTGCTACGGCGCGCAGGTGCTGCGGGCGGCGCCGGACGACGTGTTCATCGGCACGGCGCCGCTCGCCTTCACGTTCGGGCTCGGCGCGGTCGTGCTGTTTCCGCTGCGCATCGGGGCGAGCACGGTCCTTCTCGAGCAGGCCTCGCCCGAGGCGCTGCTTGCGACTATCCGCGCCGAGCGGCCCACGGTGTGCTTCACGGCGCCCACCGCCTATCGCGGCATGCTCGCAGCGCTCCAGCCCGGCGACACCGGCAGCCTCCGCATCTGCGTGAGCGCCGGCGAGACGCTGCCGGCGCCCACATGGCACGCGTGGCACGACGCGACCGGGCTCAAGCTGATGGACGGCATCGGCAGCACCGAGATGCTGCACATCTTCATCGCCGCCCCGATCGAGGCCGTGCGGCCCGGCTCCGTCGGCACGCCGGTACCGGGCTACGAGGCCAAGCTGATCGACGACGAGGGGCGGGACGTGCCTCGGGGCGGCACCGGGCGGTTGGCCGTGCGGGGGCCGACGGGGTGCCGCTACCTCGCCGACGCGCGGCAGGCACGATACGTGATCGACGGCTGGAACGTGACGGGCGACACGTTCCACCAGGACGAGGACGGCTATTTCTGGTTCCAGGCGCGGTCGGACGACATGATCGTGAGCTCGGGCTACAACATCGCAGGGCCCGAGGTGGAGGCGGTGCTGCTGATGCACCCGGCCGTGGCGGAGTGCGCCGTGGTGGGGGTGCCCGACGAGGCGCGCGGCATGGTGGTCAAGGCGGTCGTGGTGCCCACGGCCGGGCAAGTGGGCGACGCCACGCTGGCGAAGGTGCTGCAGGATTTCGTGAAGGCCGAGATCGCTCCCTACAAATATCCCCGCCTCGTGGAGTTCCGCGACGCGCTACCGCGGACCGAGAGCGGCAAGCTGCAGCGGTTCCGGCTCCGGTGATCGCCGGGGCGCCCGCGTCCGTCCTGGCCGACGCTGCGGCGCGCGGGCGGTTGGTACGGTTCGGTGCGCGCTTCCCGGGCCGCGTGGCCGTGCTGCTTGCAGGGGCCGGGCCGGGCGCGGTGATCGAGGGCGCGCATGGGTTCCGGCTCGAGGCGGCGTTGCTGGAGGCGGGGGTTTCCGATCCCGGGGAGGTGTTGCCGACCTGGTCCGGCCCGGCATTGATCGTGGTGGGCCGCGGCCGCGCGAGCCTGCGGCGAAGCGATGGGCCTGCCCAGGGCCTCGCCAGGGGGGCCCCGGTGCAACTTGCGGCGGGGGACGTGGCGGTGGCGCCGCGCGGGTGGCGGGCGAGCCTGGGCGGGGCCGAGGGGGCGCTGGCGTTCGCCATCGGGGGTGCGGTCGCTGACGTGCCCGAGCCTGCCTCCGGGACTGCGCCGGCAGCCGGGCCCGACCACTCCCCCGACACGCTCCGGGCGGGGCAACGGGTGTGGGGGGGTGCGCCGTTCGGCGAGGGTGCGCTGGCGCCGGTGTCGGGCGGGGGTCTGGGCGGCAAGCCGGGAGCGCTGGCAGGGCCGGCCGGGGTGACGGTGGAGTGGTTGCGGCTCGAACCCGGGCGCATGGCGGGGCCCTTCGTCCCCGGGTCGGCGCTGGTGCTGATGGTCCAGCAAGGCGGCGCGTTGCTGCGGCTGAACCGCGGCGCAGAGGAGGTCCGCGTGCCGCTCGGGCCGTGGGACCTGCTCAGCGTCCCGGCCCACATCCCCTGGCGGGCGGCATGCGCCGGCGACCAGGCGCTGGTGGCACTGCTGGTGTCGGGCGCGGCATAGGGACGGGTTTCGGGGGCGGACGTTCAATCGAGACGACCAAGCCGTAATGTCCACGCCGCTATTCTGGCAGTGTCAACATCTCCGGTCCCCACGGATCCTCCGCCAGACGTCTAGTGATCTCCTCGGCGGTGTTTGCGCGTACAATCAGCAGAACTTCAGTCGTGCCGTTCAGAGGTCCTCCCAACACGACGAACCCTTCATCCTGAAGAGAGCTCATGAAATCCGCGTGCGGCCTCCAACTCGCTTGTTGTTCCATGGATTTGTCGGCCTTCCACGCCGGCCCGCGCGTTCGAGTGACGGCGAACAATGCCTTCATGGGGACACTCCTGATAGCAAACCCAAAGCCGGACGGGTCCACCTCGCAGGCGGCCCGAAGCGCGTCTGTCGGCGGAGCCGGTCGGAGGCGCGGCTTCGGAGGAGGCGCGGCTCAGTAGGTGGCGCGGCCGCCCGAGATGTCGAAGGTGGCGCCGGTGCTGAAGGAGCACTCCTCGGTCGCCAGCCAGCAGGCCATGGCGGCGATCTCTGCGGGCTCGACGAAGCGGTTCATCGGGATCTTGGACAGCATGTAGGCGATGTGCTGCTCGCTCATCTGCGCGAAGATGTCGGTGCGGGCGGCGGCCGGGGTGATGCAGTTCACCAGCACGCCGGTGGTGGCGAGCTCCTTGGCGAGGGACTTCGTGAGTGCGATCAGCCCGGCCTTGCTCGCGCTGTAGTGGCTCGCGTTCGGGTTGCCTTCCTTGCCGGCGACGGAGGCGATGTTGACGACGCGGCCGTAGCCCGCCTTGGCCATGATGGGCACGATGGCGGCGCAGGTGAGCATGGGGGCGACCAGGTTCACGTCGATGGTGCGGCGCCAGATGTCGGGCGTGAGCTCCCAGGTGGGGGCGTTGCCACCGGTGATGCCGGCGTTGTTGACCAGGATGTCGATGCGGCCGTGCTGCGCGAGTGTGGCCTCGGTGGCGGCACGGACGGCATGCTCGTCGGTGAGGTCGAGCGCGTGGGTGCTGGCCTCGAGGCCCGTGGCGGCAAGCGCGGGGGCGTCGACGTCCCACAAGGCCAGGCGGGCGCCGGAGGCGAGCATGCGCTCGGCGATGGCGCGGCCGATGCCCCGGGCGCCCCCGGTGACGACGGCGACGCGGCCGTTGAGGTCGAGCTGGTTCAAGGCGGTTCTCCCCGGGTGGTTTCCTGCTGGCGAGCATAGCGGGGGATGGGCGCAGGGCCAGGGGTGGGCGGCGGCGTGCTCCGTGATCCGGCTTAGTCATTCGTTCAGGTCTGTTCGGCACGATTGCGTGACGACTTCAAGAGGAACGTCCCGATGTCGGATCCCGTCCCGGCTGCCCGGCCTTGGCAGAGCCTACGCCTACGGTTGGTGGCGCTGCTCGGACTCGTGGCCGCATTGGCGGTCGGGTTCGGCCTGCTGCCGCTGACGACCGGCGTGAGCACCATGCAGCTTTCGGCGCGGATGCAGCAGGGTGGCCGGGTGGGGCAGGGCCTGACGGAAGGCGTGCTGGCGCTGTCGCTGGAGCGGAGCCTGACGCAGGTGGGCCTGGCGCTGGCGGAGCCGGCGAGCGCTGCGGCCCTGGCCGCGATCGACCGGCAACGCAAGTTGAGCACCGCCGCGCTGGACCGGGCGGATGAGGCTGCGACGGCGCTGGCGGGCAAGGGTGGGCCGGCCGGGGTGGAGGCGCTACTGCGCGCGCTGGCCGAAGCGCGGGGCGAGATCGGGCGGGCCCGGCAGCGCTTCGACCAGGCGCTGGGCCAGGGCCTCGCTGCGCGCGATGCCGGGGAGGCTGCAGCGCTGATCTTGCAGTTCAAGGCGACGATCGCGTCCATGCAGTCGCTCCGGCTGCTGCTGCGCGACGGCGGCGGCGAGATCCCGCAGGAGGTGCTGGCGCTCGAGCAGGTGCGGGACGCGGCCTGGGAGGTGAGGGAGTTCGGCGGCCGGGAGCGGACCTATCTGGCGATTGCGACCGCGACGCGTCAGCCGGTGGATGCAGCGGTGGTGCGCGAGATGGCGCAGCTGCACCAGCGGGCGTTGGAGGCGTGGGGTGACATTGGCCGGCTGGTCGGGTCGGGCGCCTTGGCCAGGCAGGAGGGAGTACGGACCTCGATCGAGGCGCTGGGGCGTGGGTATTTCGGCAGCTATCGTACGGTCCGGGAGGGCTTGATCGCGGAGGCTGCCAGGTCCGTGCCGGCCTATGCGGTGCCGTTCGAGCGGTTCTTCGCCGTGTCCTCCGCGGCGCTGGACGAGGCGGAGGCGGTGGTCCATGCGTCCAACGTGGCCATCGGCGCTGGGTGGGACAGGGAGGCGGCACAGGGCTGGCGCTGGGCGCTGGGCGCGGGTGGCCTGCTCGCGCTCGCTGTGGGGCTCAGCGTCGTTGCCATGCTGCAGCAGGTGCGGGCGATGGGTCGTCTTGGCGGGCTGCGGACGACGATGGTGACCTTGGCGCAGGATGGGGACGGGGACGTGCCGGACACGGAGGCGCCGGACGAGATCGGGGAGATGGCACGTGCGGTGCTGGTGTTCCGCGACCAGGGGCGGCGCCGGGCTGCGGCCGAGGAGCAGGTGGCGGCGGGCCGCAGCCGGCAGGACCAGCGCAACGCTTCGATGCAGGCGCACGTGCAGGATTTCGTGCAGGTGATCTCGGGCGTGATGAGCTCGTTGAGCGAGAGCTCGGCGCAGATGCGGGCGTCGGCCGGGGAGATGGCGGCGGCGGCGGACACGACGGGCGCGCAGGCGGTGCAGACGACGGAGGGCGCGCATCAGAGCAGCCGGCACCTGACGACGGTGGCGGCGGCGGTGGAGCAACTGAGCGCGTCGGTGTCCGAGATCGCCGCGCGGCTGGCCGAGAGTAGCAGCATCACCCACGACGCGGTGGAGCGGACGGCGCAGACGAGCGAGAGCGTGCAGGGCCTGGCCGAGGCGGTGGGGCGGATTGGGGCGATTGCGACGACCATCGAGGGCATTGCGCAGAAGACCAAGCTGCTGGCGCTGAACGCGACCATCGAGTGCGCGCGGGCCGGGGAGGCGGGGCGTGGCTTCTCGGTGGTGGCGAGCGAGGTGAAGAGCCTGGCCGCGCAGACGGCGGAGGCCACGGGGCAGATCGCGGCGCAGATCGCCGACATCCAGGCGCTGACCCGGCGTTCGGTGGACAACGTGTCCGTGCTGAGCGCCAGCATCCGCCGCGTGGACGAGGTGGCGGCGGCGATTGCAGCGGCGGTGGAGGAGCAGAGCGCGACTACGCGGGAGATTGCCTCGAGCGTGGCGACCGTGTCGGCGGCCACGGCCGGGGCGGCGCAGGCGATGGACACGGTGACGCAGGCGGCCGGGGCTTCGCAGATTACCGCCGTCGGCGTCACGGAAGCGGCGGGGACGGTCGCCGACCAGGCCGCGACGCTGCGGATGGACGTGGACCAGTTCCTGACCGCGATGCGCGAGTGGGATGAGGAGCGGCGCGGGTTCTGCCGCGAGAAGGTGAGCTTCGGCGTGACGGTGACGAGCGAGCGGGGGTCGCAGAGTGCACAGGTGCTCGATATGTCGGAGAGCGAGGTCGGGCTCGGGATGGACCTCGGCCTGCCGGGCGGGACAGTGGTGACGGTGCTGCTGCCCGGCGAGACCGAGACGGTGTTTGCGCGGGTGGTGTTCGGCCAGGGTGGGCGAACGGGGCTGGTGTTCCGCATGGACGCTGCGAACCAGGGGATCGTGAAGCGCGTGCTGGCGCGGGCGGTGCCGCCGGAGCTGCGGCGGGCGGCGTAGGCCGTCGGTAGCTGGGACACAGGTGGCTTTGCCGCAGCAGGCCTGGAGCGGCGCGAGGATGCGGGTGGTATTGGTAGGCTGCGCGTAGCGCTGGAGGGCTGGGACGAGCAGGGGGGTGACCGAGTGGCCACGGGGGCCGATCTGGCGCGCGCATCGGCCCGACATGGGCTAGATGAAGGCGAGAGGTGTCCCGTGGCCGAACCCGTTCATCCCTATTACGAGCAGCATCGCGGTGCGATGGAAGCCGCCATGCGCCAGCGTCTCGAGCTGGCCGACCCGCTGCTGCGGAGGCGTCCGGAGCTTTCGACCGCCGATGGGATAGGGCAGGTGGTGATGGACGAGTTCGCCATCGTGCTGGCGCAGATGCCCCATGTCGGCGGAGCGGCCAACCGCATGAGCGACTTCTTCATGCGCCTGCTGGGCTTCATGGCGATCAGCCGGGTGCTTCGCCGTCGCGGCGTGGCGCCGTCCGTCATTGGGGAGATCGAGCGGGAGACGTACGAGGCGCAGTTGCTGGCCACGCCCGAAGCGGAGCGTCTGGCCGCGGGGCGGGCGTTCATGTCGGCCGAGAACCAGGCCGTGTTGCGCGAACAGGCGGCGCGGAGCCATCGGGGCGAGTTTGCGGAGGACTTCGTCTACGACTTCATCGAGCCGGGGCCGGGCGACGCTTTCGAGTTCGGCATCGACTATAGAGCTTGTGGCTTCTGCAAGTTCGCGGCTCGTCACGATGATCGGGACATCCTGCCAAACATCTGCGGGCTGGACTTCATCGCCTACGCCGCGCGGGGCATCCATCTCGAGCGGACGCAGACACTGGCTGGCGGAGCGACCCACTGCGACTTCCGGTTCTCACGGCATCCGTCGGCCGGGTCGACAGGTCCGGCGGCCCCGGGTGTGATCGACTGATGGGGGGAAGCGAACCGTTCTGGATGGGGTGCGGGGCCGGGTTCTCGGGGGACAGGGTGGACGCGCCCGGGCCCGTGGTGGCGGCGATCGCGGCCTCGGGGCGGCCGGGGGCGATCATGTTCGAGACGCTGGCCGAGCGGACGCTGGCGCTGGGGCACGTGGCGCGGTGGGCGGACCCGGCGCTCGGCTACGAGCCGCTGCTGGCGGAGCTGGTGGGGCCGGTGCTGCCGGCGTGTCTGGCGGCTTGCATCCCCATCGTGGGCAATTTCGGCAATGCGAACCCGCAGGCGGCGGCGGCGCTGCTGCTGCGCCTGGCGGAGGAGGCCGGGCTGGCGCGGCCGCGGATCGCCATCGTGGAGGGTGACGACGTGGCGGGGCACATCGAGGTGGCGGACCTCGAGGTCTCGGACACGGATGCGTCCCTGGGGCGGAGCCTCGAGGGGCTGATCGCGGCCAACGTGTATCTCGGCGCGCAGCCCATCGCGCAGGCGCTGCTGCAGGGGGCGCAGATCGTCGTCACGGGGCGGGTGGCGGACCCGGCGTTGGCGCTTGGGCCACTGGTGGCGCATTTCGGGTGGGGGTGGGACGATTGGGACCGGCTGGCGGCGGGCACGCTGGTGGGGCACCTGCTGGAGTGCGGGAGCCAGGTGACGGGCGGGTATTTCGCGGACCCGGGGTTCAAGGACGTGCCGAACATGGCGGGTATCGGGTTCCCCATCGCGGAGGTGGATGCGGACGGGGCGTTCACCATCACGAAGCCGCCGGGGACGGGCGGGTGCGTGACGCGGCGGACCGTGACGGAGCAGATCCTGTATGAGGTGCACGACCCGGCGGCATACCTGACGCCGGACGTGGTGCTGGACGTGACCGGGGTGCGGCTGGAGGCGGCGGGGATGGACCGGGTGCGCGTGTCGGGCGCGCGGGGGCGGGCGGCGCCGCCGAGCCTGAAGGCGACGGTGAGCTTCGAGGGCGACTGGATCGGGGAGGCGGAGATATCGTACGCCGGGCCGAACGCGCTGGCGCGGGCGCGGCTGGCGGCGCAGGTGATCGGGCAGCGGCTGGACCGGCGGGGCCTGATGCTGCGGCGGCGGCTGGACCTGATCGGGACCGCGAGCGTGTTCGACGACGATACCGGGCAGCTGGCGGCGGACGACCTGGCGCCGCGGAGCGAGGTGCGGATGCGGCTGGCCGTGTCCGGCACCACGCGCGGGCCGGTGGACGCGGCGGTGCAGGAGGTGCTGGCCCTGCTGTGCTGCGGCCCGGCCGGGGGCGGCGGCATGCGAAGCCAGGTGCGGCGCCGGGTGCGGACGTTGTCCTACCTGGTGCCGCGCAACCGGGTGGCCCCGACGGTGAGGTGGGCATGACCCTGGTGCAAGAGGTTGGGCTGCACGAGGTTGCCCACGCGCGGGCCGGGGACAAGGGGAACCGGCTGAACATCGCGCTGGTGGCCTACCATGCCGAGCTGTGGCCGCTGCTGGACCAGGTGACGGAGGCGCGGGTGCTGGCGCTGTTCGCGCACCGGGGGGCGAGTGCGGTGCGGCGCTATCCGGTGCCGGGGCTGCTGGCGGTGAACTACGTGATCGACGACGTGCTGGAGGGCGGGGTGAATGCGAGCCTCAACCTGGACATGCACGGCAAGACGCATTCGTTCCGGCTGCTATCGTTGACGGTGGACGTGCCGGATGCCCTGCTGCCCCTGCTGCCTGCTTATCGGAGTGCGCCATGAGAGTGCTGTTCGCGTTGCTGCTTTTGGCGTCCCCTGCCGCCTCTCATCAAGCCCGGGCGGAGGTGGCGGAGATCAACGTGGCGCAGCAGTTCGGCGTGTCCGTGCTGCCGTTGATGGTGATGCAGCACGGGGCGCTGGCGGAAAAGCATGCGGCGCGGGCCGGGCTGACCCTGAAGGTGAACTACGCTGCCGTGGCCGGGCCGAGCGTGATGAACGACGGGCTGATCTCGGGCGCGCTGCACTTCGCGGCGCAGGGGGCGCCGTCCATGATCACGCTGTGGGACAGGACGCGGCGCAACGTGGGGGTGAAGGGCGTCGCCGCCATCACGACGTATCCGCTGTACTTGATCACCCGGAACCCGGCGGTGCGCTCCATCGAGGATTTCGGCCCGGCGGACAAGATTGCGGTGCCGTCGGTGAAGATCAGCACGCAGGCGATCATGCTGCAGATGGCGGCGGCGAAGGCGTGGGGGGATGCGGCCTATGCTAGGCTGGACCCGCTGACGATTTCGCTGAGCCACCCCGACGCGACGGTGGCGCTGATCAACAACACGGCGGGGGTGAACGCGCATTTCAGTTCTTCTCCCTTCTACGAGCAGGAGATGAAGACGCCCGGCGTTCGGCTGATCACGACCAACTACGACATTCTCGGCGGCCCGGCGACCGCGCTCGTGCTGACGGCGAGCACGAAGTTCCGTGAAGCGAACCCGGGCGTGTTCCGCGCCTTCCTGGCCGGGATGGCAGAAGCGATCGACACGATCAACGCCGACAAGCCGGCGGCGGCGCGGCTGTATCTCGCGATGTCCGGCGACAAGCAGAACACCGAGGCGGACCTGGTGCGAATGATCGGAGACAAGGACTACGCCTACACGCTGCGCCCGGCGAAGGTGCTGGCGACGGCGCAGTTCATGGCGAAGGTGGGCTCGATCCGGGAGGCGCCGGGGCGGCTGGAGGATTTGTTCTTTCCGGAGGCGGCGGGGTTGGGGGGTGATTGAGGGCAAGCTGCCCAACTACTGCACTTGAAACGTCAGTTGGCCGGTGTATGTGACAAGATCGATCTTAGTGGAATGGGCATGACGCGCCGCGATCAGCTTGTCATCGATAGTAGAACCAACAACCATGCCCGCCACATCCCCATTTTTCGCAAGATTCGTTTTGACCCATCCCATGTAGCGTGACAGCTGGCCGAAAACCTTGTCCGCGGCCCGACCCTTCTTGAGTTCTATTACGACGTATTGTCCTGTCACGGTGTTGCGAGCGAGAATGTCAATCGGGCCAATTGTGGTTTCATACTGCCGTCCAATGAACTCTAGTGGGCGCTGAACAGACTTTGTAAATGCTGCGAAATTGGCTTCGATTGCATCTTCCAGCATTTTCTCCGAAAGTAGCATATTTTGAAAGCGCTTTAGGTCGGCAGGGCTTGCGCCCAGGCTTTTCTTTACCTCCGTTGCTGCAACCACATCACCTCGCGACGTATATATGTCTAATGCAGTCTCTCGATCCGGCATGGCTGAAGGGTCCCCCATCCAGGCGAAAAAAGACTTTTCACTTTCGAACGAAATATAGGTCCCGTTCGTGGCATAATGTTCTATCCACGTCCGCGTGTGACCGCGTATCGCGCCCCTTCGAAGCTGGAGCACGTGTTCTTTCGTAAGCTCAAATAGCCCAGAAAGAAGCCACGTCTTCATCGCATATGAGCGATTAAGCCGGACAGTGTTGAACAGCGACCCGCGCTTCGCGCCGCCGATCTGGTGGGAGTCGCAGAGGCGCACTATCTCCACGCGCTGTTATTGCTCTAGTTCGCGGAAGGACTCGATCTGAGAAAGCACAAGGTCAACATCTCTGATTTGTTTGGCTTTTGATACGAAGAGCGTGTATTCAATGCTAGAGATCCCGTGTTGCAATGACTGCAAAAGGCGCACAAGAAAGGGAACGGGATGCAGCTTGACTGCTCGATGGACGGTAGACCCGATCGAAGGATTATAAAATTGATAGCGACGGGACTGTAAGGCTAATACGCTGGCCTTATCTGCGACCTGCAAGAATTTGCGACCCGCCGGGGTAATCTCAATCAAATCGTCCGGATCCACCCAAGCTAAGCCAAGTGTACCGACAACCTGCTTCAGCATCCTAGCGAGTGCCGGGCCTTCAGCCTCGGAAATACCCAGCTCATTTAGGCGAGCGACATAGTCGGCCTGACAGTCTCGCCATGACCGGGTACCCTCAAAGTCAACCAGAGGCGTTAGACGGTCGCAAACCGCTTCAACCGTGACTGCGAGGCCTTTTGGCTGATACCAGTATGCATGGTCACTGACATAACCGCGTACGAAGCGATGCCATCCTACGGGGAGTATGGGCCGCGCCGCTCTAATTATCATTATACAAGCAGCATCTGTCCGTCGTTGTCATTTTCGGGCGCGGCGCGACCGTATGTCTTGCGACGGTGTTTAAGGGCAGCGCCCTTTCCAGCGGTGCCCGCCTCTTCAGTCGCTAGAGTCATAAGCTCTTCCTTGCTGGGGTATTTGGCCCGACCGACGAGCAACAGCGGTTCGGATTCGTCGGCCGTTGTCATACGTCGACGTGCATAGTCAAGATAGCGCTCGCTGACATCGATACCGATCCAGCGCCGGCCCATGCGCTTCGCCACTACACACGTCGTGCCCGTCCCGACAAAGGGGTCAAGAACAATCTCGCCGTCAAAGCCGTCTGCCATGCCATTTGTATATAGCCTCATAAGTCTAGCGGGAAGTTTTTCTGGAAAGGGAGCAGGGTGCCCTTCCTCTCGCTTCACGTCCTCCGGATACATAAACCAAACCTGTTGCGCGAGGTCGAGCCATTCGGTCCTAGTCAGCCGGTTTGCCGCTTTGACCTCGTCTGCGAACCTGGGTGGCTTGCCCGGCTTCACGTACACATTTATAAATTCAATAGTATTGTTCTCAATTATATTTCCGGGTTGTGGGTAGCTTCCAAACATCATCTTGGACGTCTGCTTTTGCCAGACGAATAAACTGTAACGCTCCAAATCCGTCGCCTGGAGGATACGCGCCTCCATATCGAATGCTATGTTCTTTAAATGCCGTGTATGCTGCTCGATAACAACTTTTGGAATTGGCATTATCGGCGAGTTGATGCACAACTTCCCATTTGGACGGAGAACACGGGCGCACTGGTCCCAAACACGCTGCATGTCGTCGAGATATGCCTCGTAGCTGCTCCACCCTGGGCTATCGCCATCATACTCAACCGCTGTCCAGTATGGCGGCGACGTAACAATCAGATCTATACTATCGTCAGGTAACAGCTGCATCACTTCGGCCGCACTACCGACATGGAATTTTCCAAGCATCGCACTCAGAACCGAATTCACTGTTAATGTTCCCACGACTCGCTTCATGTCTGTCTCAGCTCCCAATCCTAGTATTGCAGATGTTGTATGCCAAGCTCTTAAAACCTATTTAGCCAAATTGAGGTAGCTAGGGTGTCTCAGTGCGCACTGCCCCACGTCAGGCCCGTGCCGGTCTCCACCACGAGGGGGACGCTGATGGTGGCCGCACCTTCCATGACCTGTTTGGCCACGGCGGCGGTGGCGGCGGCTTCGGCTTCGGGGGCTTCCAGCAGGAGTTCGTCGTGCACTTGCAGCAGGAGGCGGGCGGAGAGGTTGGCGGCCTGGAGGGCGGCGGGGAGGCGGACCATGGCGCGTTTGATGACGTCGGCGGCTCCGCCCTGGAGGGGGGCGTTGATGGCCTGGCGTTCGGCGTAGGCGCGGCGCTGCGCGTTCTTTTCCGCGATGCCCGGCACCCAGCAGCGGCGGCCGAAGGGGGTCAGCACGTAGCCGTCGATGCGGGCCTGTTCCTTGGTGCGTTCCATGTAGGTGCGGATGCCGGGGTAGCGCTGGAAGTACGCGTCGATGTAGAGGCGGGCTTCGCCGGCGTCGATCTGGAGTTGGCGGGCGAGGCCGAAGGCGCTGATGCCGTAGATGATGCCGAAGTTGATGGCCTTGGCCCGGCGCCGCGTGCTGGCGTCCATGCCTTCCATGGGCACGCCGAACACCTCGCTCGCGGTGCGGGCGTGGATGTCTTGGCCGGTCGCGAAGGCTTCCTTCAGCGTGGGGATGTCGGCCACGTGGGCGAGGAGGCGGAGCTCGATCTGGCTGTAATCGGCGCTGATGAGCACGTGGCCGGGTTCGGCGATGAAGGCCTCCCGGATGCGGGCGCCTTCCTGGGTGCGGATGGGGATGTTTTGCAGGTTGGGTTCGGTGCTGGACAGGCGGCCGGTGCTGGTCGCGGCCTGGGCGTAGCTGGTGTGGACGCGGCCGGTGGTGCGGTCGATCTCTTCCACGAGCGCTTCGGTGTAGGTGCTGCGGAGCTTGCTGATCTGGCGCCAGTCGATGATGCGGGCGGGGAGCGCGTGGCCTTCGTCGGCGAGCGACTGCAGCACGCTGACATCCGTGCCCCAGGTGCCGGAGGGGGTGCGGCGGCCGCCGGGGAGCTTCATCTCGTCGAACAGGATCTCGCCCAGCACCTTGGGGCTGCCGAGGTTGAAGGGGCGGCCGACCATGCCGTGCATCTCGGCCTCGAGCACTTCCATGCGGCCGGCGAACTCGATGCTCATGTCGCGCAGCACGGCCTCGTCCACGCGGATGCCGGCGTGCTCCATGGCCATCAGCACGGGCACGAGGCGGCGCTCCATCTGCTCGTAGATGGCGAGGCTTCTTGCCGCGCGCAGGCGGGGTTTCAGCATGGGCCAGAGGCGCCAGGCGATGTCCGCGTCCTCGGCGGCGTAGGCGGTGGCGCGGTCGAGCGGGACCTGGGCGAACGGGATGCGGGCGCGGCCCGTCCCGGTGATGCTGTCGAGGCTGGTGGGCTTGTGGCCGAGGTGCTTGAGGGCGAGCTCGTCCAGCCCGTGGCCGTGTGCGCCCGTGGCCTGGGCGTAGCTGACGAGCATGGTGTCGTCGACCGGGGCCACGGCGATGCCGGCGCCGGCTAGGACGACCAGGTCCGGCTTCGCGTTGTGGATCATCTTCAAGACCGCCTTGCCCTCGAGCAGGGGGCGGAGGAGGGCGAGGGCCTCGGCAGGGTCGAGCTGGGTGGGCGCCGGGGGTGCGTCCCCCTCGAGGAGCAGCTGGGCGGGGGGGGCGTTCACGTGGCGGAGGGGGACGTAGCAGGCGCGGCCCAGGCCCGTTGCGAGTGCCACGCCGATGAGGGTGGCGCGGAGCGGGTCCGGCGAGTCGCTCTGGGTGTCCAGCGCCACCATGCCGAGGCGCGTGGCTTCGGCGATCCAGTGTTCGAGGCGCGTGCGGTCCGTCACGGTCTCATAGGGGCCGAAGGGGGGCTGCTCGGCGGGCGACGGGGCCGGGTCGGGCGTGGGCAGGGCGGCGGGTCCATTGAGGCCGAGGCGGCGGACGGTGCTGGCGAAGCCCATGCCGTGGAGCCAGGCGACGAGGGTGGGGCGGTCCGGCTCCCGCAGCACCAGGTCGTCCAGCGTCATGGGCAGCGGCACCTCGCAGCACAGTTCCACCAGGCGGCGGCTGATGCGTGCGGCGTCGGCGTGGGCCATCAGCACGTCGCGGCGCTTGCCGGGCTTCATGGCGGGGGCGGCGGCGAGCACGGCCTCCACGGTGCCGAACTCCTGGATCAGCTGGGCCGCCGTCTTCGGCCCGATGCCCGGGACGCCCGGGACGTTGTCCACGCTGTCGCCCATCAGCGCCTGCACCTCCACCACCTGGGCGGGGGGCACGCCGAACTTCTCCATGACTTCGGCCGGCCCGATCGGCTTCTGCTTGATGGGGTCCTGCATCATCACCTGGTCGTCCACCAGCTGCATCAGGTCCTTGTCCGAGCTCACGATGGTCGTGCGGAACCCGGCGCGCGTGGCCTCGCAGGCGTAGCTCGCGATGAGGTCGTCGGCCTCCCATGTGGCGAGCTCGATGGCGTGCACCCCGAAGGCGGCGGTGGCATCCCGCACGAGTGCGAATTGCGGGATCAGCTCGTCCGGCGGCTCGGGGCGGTGGGCCTTGTAGTCGGCATAGAGGTCGTTGCGGAAGGTGGTGCGCCCGGCATCGAACACCACGGCCAGGTGGGTGCCCTCGTGGTTGGCGAGCAGGCGCGCGAGCATGTTGGTGAAGCCGAACACGGCGTTGACGGGCAAGCCGTCGGCACGGGTCATGGGCGGCAGGGCGTGGAAGGCGCGGAAGATGAAGCCCGAGCCGTCGATCAGGATCAGGTGCGGGGGCGCGCTCGAGGCCGCTTCGGGCGGGGGCTCGGGGATGGTCTCGGGCAAGGCATCCGGGACAGTGTCGGGCACCAGGTCCATCTCAGTGCCCGTCGTCGCCGGCGCCTTCGTTCAGCACGTAGATGCGGGAGCACCAGGGGCAGAAGGTCTGCCGGTGCTCGATGTGCAGCCACACGCGCGGGTGGCCGAGCGGGCCGTCGCCGCCGTCGCAGGCCACCGTGCGGCTGTCGACGTGGAGGGTCTCGGTCAAGCCGAGCTCGGGGTGGGGCGTGTCGGAGCCGATGGGGGTGGGGCCGGCCATGAAGGGGGGTCCGTTCGTGAAGGCGTGAGTGGCGTGGGCGGTGCCGGGATGATAACCCTGGCGGCTGTGAGTTCAACCTTCGCCCGGCGCGCGGCGCTCCTGCTCCTTGCGGTCGCCCTGCTCGCGGGGGGGCTCGTGTCCTGCACTGGTCTGCCGCGCTACGGGGTGGAGCTGCCGCCGCTGCCCGAGACGGCGCTCGTGGCGGACGACGTGTTCGTGATGGGGGATGGCGCGCGGCTGCCGGTGAAGCGCTGGTTGCCCGATGGGGCGCCGCGGGCGGTGGTGCTGGCGCTGCACGGGTTCAACGACAGCAAGAATGCGTGGGACATCCCCGGGGAGGCGTTCGCGAAGGCCGGGGTGGCGATGTTCGCGCCGGACCAACGGGGCTTCGGGGCAGCGCCGGCGCGGGGCGGTTGGCCGGGGGCGGAGCAGCTGGCGGACGATGCAGCGGCCTCGTTGCAGACCCTGGCGGCGCGGTATCCGGGCACGAAGCTGTTTGCCATGGGCGAGAGCATGGGCGGGGCGGTGCTAATGACGCTCGCGGCGCGGCCGGACGCGCCGCCGGTCGCCGGTTGGGTCCTGCTCAGCCCGGCCGTGTGGGGGCGGCAGCAGATGGGGGTGGTGCTGAGCAGCGGGCTGTGGCTCGTGAGCAGCGTGGCGCCGGGGCTGAGCGTCACGGGCACGGAGGTGCCGCTGCGCGTGATGGCGAGCGACAACCGGGACGCGCTGATCCGCCTCGCGCGGGACCCGCTGACGATCAGGCGCACCCGGTTCGACGCCTTGCGGGGCCTGACGGACGCCATGGACCTGGCCCAGGCGGCCGCGCCCCGGCTGCGGGCACCCGCGCTGGTGCTGTATGGCGCGCGGGACACGCTGGTGCCGGCAGATGCCACCGCGCGGGCCTGGGCGCGCATGCCGCCCGCCGTGCGCCGGGCCTACTACCCGGCCGGCTACCACCTGCTGCTACGCGACCGCGGGCGTGCGGCGCCGACGCGGGACGTGCTGGCCTGGATGGACGACCCGGCTGGGTTCCTGCCCTCGGGTGCCGACATCGCAGCCGCCGCTTGGCAGGCGGGGGCGGGCGGGCTATGACGGGTGCCACGGACCCGTAGCTCAGCTGGATAGAGCGCTGCCCTCCGAAGGCAGAGGTCGTACGTTCGAATCGTATCGGGTCCGCCAATTCTCTGACGAGTCAGATGCTCGGGCGAGTGGGTCAGAAAACACTCGGGTCGTAGGTCAGGCACCCCTTGCGCGCAACAGAGCGCGCTCAGCCCGGTGGCCGGTGCACGGCGTATCAAGATCCTGCTCTGCGGTATCGTCGCTTGGACCGGCTCAGGTGCCGCGTTCATGTTCGACCGGCACGGCCGGCCCTTTCCGTGGGGCATGGACTGTGCATGATGTTCGGCTTAGCCAGCATCGGGTGCCGATTTGACCGCTCAAGCCACAGTCGATCTGGTCGATGGCGTCCGGCTCATGGCCACATGCGGGGTCATGGCCGAGCGCATGAAGCTCTCGGGCACGCCGGACGAGCTGGCCAGCATGAAGGCGATCCGGGCGCAGCTCGACGGCTTCGGCTACCGCACCCGGCTCTTGAGCCACGACGCCTATATCAGCCTGCCTGGTGCGGCGCGCGTGGAGGCTGACGGGGTGGAGCTGCAGGCCATCACGCACTCCTTCAGCCTGCCGTCCCCCCCAGGCGGCCTCACGGGGCGGCTCGTCTATGTCGGGGAGGGCACCGCGGCCGAGTTCGCCCAGGCGGGGCCGCTGCACGGCACGATCGTCCTCGCCGAGGGGATCGCGAGCCCGGCGGTTGCGGACCGGGCACGCCGGGGCGGAGCGGCGGGGCAGTTGCACATCAGCCCGCACGAGCACCTGCACGAGATGTGCATTTCCCCGGTGTGGGGCAGCCCCGGCCTGTCGACCTTGGCGGAGCTGCCCACCAGCGTGGCGTGCACCGTGTCGCAGGCCGATGGGAGCGCGCTGCGGGGTCGGCTGGCGGCCGGGGAGGCGCCGCGCGTGACGCTGCACGCAGCGGTGGACACCGGCTGGCGCCCCACGCCGATCCTGGTGGCGGAGATGGATGCGGCGGCGGCGGGTGGCCCGTTCGTGCTGTTCAGCGGCCACCACGACACCTGGTATTTCGGGGTGATGGACAACGGCAGCGCCAACGCGACCATGGTGGAGTGTGCGCGGGTGTTGGCCGAAGGCCGAACCGCATGGCGCCGGGGGTTGCGGCTCTGCTTCTGGTCGGGCCACTCGCACGGCCGGTATTCGGGCTCAAGCTGGTATGTGGACAACCATTGGGACGAGCTCGAGACGCGGTGCGCGGTGCACGTCAATGTGGACAGCACCGGCGGCGTGGGGGCCACGGTGCTGAGCGAGGCGGCGGCCGCGGCCGAGCTGGTGGCGGTTGCCGCCGAGGCGATCAGGGCCGAAACGAACGGTCTGCACGAAGGCAAGCGCAACGCCCGCAACAGCGACATGACGTTCTGGGGCGTTGGCATCCCGAGCATGTTGGGGAGCCTGAGCCACCAGCCGCCGTCCGACCTCAAGATGCGCAACGCGCTCGGCTGGTGGTGGCACACGCCGGGCGACACGCTGGACAAGATCGACGAAGCGAACCTCGTGCGCGACACGCGGGTGTTCGTGCGGGTGCTGTGGCGGCTGCTGACGGAGGAGGTGCTGCCGCTCGACTACGCGGCCCATGCCGAGGCGCTGCTGGCGACTCTCGCGAAGCTGGACGGCCCGTTGCCGTTGACGCCGCTGATCGAAGCCACGGCCGCGTTGCGCGACAAGGCGATCCGGCTGCGCACGTCGGCGGTCGCGCCCGAGCGGGCCAACCGGGCGCTGATGCAGCTCTCCCGCGCGCTGGTGCCGATGGATTACACGAACGGCGACCGCTTCCTGCACGACCCGGCCCTCCCGCAGGCACCGTGGCCCGTGCTGGACCCGATCCGGGCGCTCGCGTCCACCCCGGCCGACCTGCTGCCGTTTGCCATGGTGGATGCCACACGCGCGCAGAACCGGCTGCAGCACGCGCTCCGCCAGGCCAACCGCGCGCTGGACGCCGCCCTTGGGTAGGATGCTGCACTTCGGTGCGTTCATGAGCGTGCCCGGCTGCCACCCGACAGGCTGGCGGCACCCGGACGCGGTGCCGACGTCGGACATGGATTTCGGCATGCTGGCCCACATGGCCCAGGTGGCCGAGCGCGGCCGGCTGGATGCCATGTTCTTCCAGGACAGCGCGGCGGTGGTGGGCAGCGCCGGGCTGCACGGCACGCAGCCGTTCAACGTCCGCAACGGGCGGCAGTGCCATATCGAGCCCGTGACGGCCATCGCGGCGCTGGCGGCGCTCACGTCGCATATCGGCCTCGTGTCCACCTGCACCACGACGTATCACGAGCCGTTCGACCTCGCCCGGCGCTTCGCCACCATCGACCAGGTGAGCGGCGGCCGGGTGGGATGGAACCTGGTTACGAGCCAGGCCGAGGACGAGGCGCTGAATTACGGCTTCGACGCGCATCTGGAGCATGGGGCACGGTACGATCGGGCGTCCGAGTTCTTCGACGTGGTTCGGGGGCTTTGGGATGGCGAGGCGCTCGACCATCGGGGCGAGCACTTCACGGTGCGGGGCGCGCTCGACGTCGCGCGGTCCCCACAGGGGCGTCCGGTGGTGGCGCAGGCCGGCTCGTCCGGCGTGGGGATGGAGCTGGCGGCCCGAAGCGCCGAGATGGTGTTCACGGCGCAGACCACGATCGCCGAAGGCCAGGCCTTCTGCGCCGACCTCCGCGCCCGGGCGGTGCGGCATGGCCGGGCGCCGGGCGACGTGGTGGTGCTGCCGGGGATCATGCCGATCGTGGCGGAGACGGAGGCGGAGGCGCGGGCGGAATACGAGCGGCTGCGGGACCTGGTGGATGACGGCATCGGGATGCGCAGCGTGGCGCGGCTTTGCGGCGGGCTGGACATCCACGCCCATGACCCTGACGGGCCGTTGCCGGAGCTGCCGCCCAGCAACGCGGCCCGGGCGCGGCAGGACATGATCATCGCGATGGGGAAGCGGGGGCTCAGCATCCGGCAGATCGGCCGTGTGCTTGGCATGTCGCAGGCGCACCGGGTGTTGTGGGGCACCCCGGCGATGCTGGCCGACGACATGCAGGCATGGCTCGAGGCCGGGGCGTGCGACGGGTTCAACCTCCTTTTCGCGCATTATCCCAAGCCGTTGGAGCAGTTCGTGGACCTGGTGGTGCCGGAGTTGCAGCGGCGCGGCATCTTCCGCAAGGAGTACGAGGGCACGACGCTGCGCGAGAGCCTCGGCGTCGCGACGCCTTGACCCGGCTCGTGGCAGTGCTGGCGGCGGGAGTTGGTTATCGGGATGCGGTTGCCGCCGCACGCCGGGCCGAGGCGGCGGGGTTCGACGCCTTGTTGTTGCCGGACGGGGGCGTTCTGGAAACGACGGCGCTGATGGCGGCCCTTGGCGCCATCACCTCGCGGATCGGCCTGATCGGCGCGATGCCGATGTCGCACCCGCCCTACACGGTCGCCCGGCGGTTCGCGGCGTTGGACCACGTGGCGCGGGGGCGGTGCGGCTGGCATGGGACGACGGCGGCGCCGGGCGAGGAAGAGGGAGGGGGCGAGGCGCGGATCGGGGAGTTCCTCGAGGTGGTCCACGGGCTGTGGGATGGGTGGGAGGAGGGTGCGCTGCTGCGGGACAAGGCGTCGGGCCTGTATCTCGACCGGGATCGCGTGCATGTGCTCGACCACCGTGGCGCGCATTACCGCGTGCGCGGGCCGTTGAACGTGACGCGGTCGCCGCAGGGCAAGCCGGTGCTGGCCTTGTCCGGCCCCCGAGATCGCGTGTGGGATGGCGTGGGGAACGGCGTGCGGGCGCTTGCGGCGCGGTGGGGGGACGTGCTGTTCCCGGGTGCGTTGACGATGGCCGAGGCGGAGGCGCTGGAGCGGGACATGGCGGCGCGCCTGCAGGCGAACGGCCGGCCGCGTGCGGCCCTCGCGATCCTGCCGGATCTGCCCGCGGGCGGAGCGGACGCGGCGGCCGGCCGGGCGACGGGTTGGGCGGCGGACGGCTTCCTCGTGCCGGCCGATCGGCTGGACGAGGTCGGGGCGCGGTCTCGTGGCGAGGGGCGCGATACGTTGCGGGGACGGTTGGGGTTGCCGATCCCCGTCAGCCCGTTTGCGGCCAAAGCCGGCGCGGTTGACCACCCCCCCTCCCAGTCTTCTCTCGCAAGGGGATGAGGGTCGGGCCTGCCACTGGGAGAGCCGCGGGTGAGGCGGGCCGGCGCATGCATCTGGGCGTGTTCGTGCTCGGCACCGGCAACCACATCGCGGGCTGGCGCATGCCGGGGGCCTTCGACACGTTCGAGAGCCTGCCCGTGGTGCAAGCCATCGCGCGCACCGCCGAGCGGGGCCGGTTCGACCTGTTGTTCCTGGGTGACGGGCTCTCGGCCGACCCCGGCGCCCATCCGTCGTTCACCACGCGGCTCGAGCCCATCACCATGCTGGCCGCGTTGGCCGCGACCACCACCCATGTCGGCCTGGGCGCCACCTCGTCGACCACCTACAACGAGCCGTTCACCGTGGCGCGTGCGTTCGCCTCGCTCGACCACATCAGCTGCGGGCGGGCGGCGTGGAACGCGGTGACATCCTCCAACCCCGACGGCGCCAGCAATTTCGGGCGCCGGCACCCTCCGCATGACGAGCGCTACAAGGTGGCCGAGGAGTTCGTGGACGTCGTGTGCGGGCTGTGGGACGGGTGGGAGGACGGCGCCGTGGTGGCCGACCGGGCCACGGGCCAATACATCGACCCGGCCAAGGTGCACCGGCTGGACCATGCCGGCCCCTACTTCACCGTCAGCGGGCCGCTGAACACCAGCCGCACGCCCCAGGGCCGACCGGTGATCCTGCAGGCAGGGGCGTCCGAGCCCGGCCTGGCGCTGGCGGCCCGCACGGCGGACGTGGTGTTCGCGGTGGTGCAGGATTTCGGCGAGGCGGCCGCCG
>JBBROS010000029.1:0-47239 GCA_038229135.1 Acetobacterales bacterium | reverse complement strand
TCACGAGCAGGTGGATGGGGGCGCCGGGTTCGGGGGGTGCGTAGGGCTGGCCGTGCAGGGCGGCGATGGCCGGGCGGACGGGGTTGCCGGTGACGGTGGCCGGGCGGCCCGGGGGCAGGCGGGCCGTGTGCGCCATGCCGAGGGCGAGGTGGTCGGCCATGCGGGCGAGCGCCCGATTGGCCTGGCCGAGGGTGGCGTTGCCCTCGTGCAGGATGATCGCCGGGCGGCGATGCAGGGTGCGGGCGGCGAGGATGGGCGGCACGCTCGGGTAGCCGCCGAAGCCGACGATCGCATCTGCCTGCACGAGGGCCAGGATGCGGCGGGCGCGGGCGGTGCCGCGGGCCAGCGCCCAGGCGGCGGCGGCGGCCTGGGCGGGGGAGCGGCCGACGAGCCCGGCGCCGGGCAGCACGTGCGCCTGGCCCTGGAACACGGGGGAGCGCTCGCCGCCGCTGCGGCTGTCCGTCATGAGCAGCACGCGGTGGCCGCGGGCCAGGAGCTCGGCGCCGAGGGCCTCGGCGGGGAAGAAGTGCCCGCCCGTGCCGCCGGCCGCCACGGCGATGGTGCGGACGTCCTCGTCCCGCGCTTGGGCCTGGGCGCGTGTGGCGAGGGCCATCATCGCCAATCCTCCGTGCGCGTGCGGCGGCGCGTGAGGGCCAGCAGCATGCCGATGCCGAGGGCCACGGCCAGCACCGAGGAGCCGCCATAGCTGACGAACGGGAGCGTCATCCCCTTGGTGGGGATGAGGTGGAGCGAGCTTGCGATGTTCACGAAGGCCTGCAGGCCGAAGCTCGTGACCAACCCGGCCGCGGCGAGCACGATGAACAGGTCCTGCTCGGCGAGCAGGCGGAGCAGGCCGCGGAGCACGATGAAGGCGAACAGGCCGAGGGCGACGAGGCAGAGCACGAGGCCGAACTCCTCGCCCATGACGGCGAAGACGAAGTCCGCATGGGCGTCGGGCAGGGCGTCCTTGACGCGGCCCTCGCCGGGGCCGCGGCCGAGCAGGCCGCCATTGCCGAACGCCTCGAGGGCGGTGTTGACCTGGTAGGAGTCACCGGACGCCGGGTCGATGAAGCGGGTGACGCGGCTGCGGACGTGGGGGAAGAGCGAGTAGGCGGCGACGGCGGCGGCCCCAATCCCTCCCAGGCCCACGCCGACCAGGACCACGTTGAGGCCGCCCACGAAGAGCTGGGTGAAGAACACGACGCCGACGACGGCGAGCATGCCCATGTCCGGCTGGGACTTCAGCAGCATGGCAATCAGGGCGAAGACACCGCAGGCGAGAAGTCGCCCGGGGAAACGGGAGCGGATGCCCTCGCTGATGAGCCAGGCGGTGACGACTGCGAGGCAGGGCTTGAGGAACTCGCTCGGCTGCAGCGAGAAACCGGGCAGCGCGATCCAGCGGCGGGCGCCCTTGATCTCGGTGCCGATGACGAGGGTGAGCGCGGTGAACAGGATGGCGCCGAGGCAGCCGAGCAGCGCGAGGCGGCGGACCCCACGGGGCGAGAGCAGGGAGACGGCGACGACGACGGCCCCGGCCAGGGCCAGGAACACGACCTGCTTCAGGATGAACATGTCGCGCGACTGGTGGATGCGCTCGGCGACGGCCGGGGATGCGGCGAGCATCATGACGTAGCCGAAGCCGATGAGGGTGGCGACGGCGAACAGCGTCCAGCGGTCGACCGTCCACCACCAGCGGCCCAGGACGGAGGTATCGGCGCGGGAGAGTGCGGGCATCAGGCGGCCTGCTCGGAGGTTTGGTGGAGGGCGTGCACGAGGCGGCTGAAGCGCTCGCCGCGGGCCTCGAAACCGGAGAACTGGTCGAAGCTGGCGCAGGCCGGGGAGAGCAGGACCGTGGGTGCCTCGAGCCGGCGGGCCAGGGTGGCGGCCTCGGGGACCGCGGCCTCGAGCGTGTGGACGATGGTGTGGGGCACGGCGGCGGCCTCGAGCGTGGCGGCGAGCATGGGAGCGTCGCGGCCGATCAGGAGGGCGTGGGCGATGCGCGGGAAGAGGGGTGCCAGCGACTCGATGCCGCCCGCCTTGGCCTGGCCGCCGGCGATCCAGACGAGGCGGGGGTAGCAGGCGAGCGCGCGGGCGGCCGCATCGGCATTGGTGGCCTTGCTGTCGTCGATGAACGCGATGCCGCCCCGGGTGGCGATGCGGGCCTGGCGATGCGGGAGGCCGGGGAAGCTGCGAAGGCCGGAGGCGATGGCAGCGTCGGAAACACCCAAGGCGCGGGCCAGCGCGGCGGCAGCGGCGGCGTTCTGCGCGTTGTGCGGACCTGGGAGGGTAGGGGCGTCCGAGAGGTCGAGGCCGGGCGCGTGGCCGGAGACGGTGACGGCGTGCGGCATCTCGCGGGCGAGGCCGGCGCAGACGGGGTCGTCGATGCCGAGCACGGCGGTGTCGTTCGGGCCCTGGCGGTCGAAGACATGGCGCTTGGCGGCCACGTAGCCCTCGAGGCCGCCATGGCGGTCCAGGTGGTCGGGGCTGACGTTCAGCAGGGCGGCGGCGTCGAAGCGGAGGGTCGTCAGGCGCTCGAGCATGTAGGACGACATCTCCAGCACATAGACGCCGGCGTCGCTCAACAGGGGCAGGGCGAGGGCGGCGGGGCCGAGATTGCCGCCTGCCGCGGATTCGTAGCCAGCCTCTTGTCCAGCCTGTTGCAAGATGTGGTGCAGCAGCGCCGTGGTGGTGCTCTTGCCGTTGGTGCCGGTGATGCCGACGAAGCGGGCGCGGCTGCCGGCAGCGCGGACGGCCTGGAAGAGGAGCTCGGCGTCCGAGAGGATCGGGATGCCGGCGGCGCGGGCGGCTGCAGCGGCCGGGTGCGGCGCCGGGTGGGTGTGCGGGATGCCGGGGCTCAGCACCAGCGCGTCGAACCCGGCGTAGCCCAGCGCCGGGTCGTGGGCCGGAAACCCCGTCGGGCTGCCACGATCGTCCCACACGGCCACGTCGGCGCCCATGGCGGCCAGCGCCTGTGCGGCAGGCAGGCCGTTGCGGCCGAGGCCGACCACGGCGTAGCGACGGCCGGCGAAGATCGGGCCCCAGGTCATCGGATCTTCAACGTGGCGAGGCCGACGAGGGCCAGGATCATCGACACGATCCAGAAGCGGATGACGATGGTGGGCTCGGACCAGCCCTTCTTCTCGTAATGGTGGTGCAGCGGCGCCATCAGGAACACGCGGCGGCCGGTGCGCTTGAACCAGAACACCTGGATGATGACCGACACCGTCTCGACCACGAACAGGCCGCCCACGATGGCGAGCACCACCTCGTGCTTGGTGGCGACCGCCACCGCCCCGAGGGCGCCGCCGAGGGCGAGGCTGCCGGTGTCGCCCATGAACACGGCGGCGGGCGGTGCGTTGAACCACAGGAAGCCGAGGCCGGCGCCCACGAGGGCTGCCAGGAACACGCCGAGCTCGCCCACACCCGGCACGGGGTGCAGCTGCAGGTAATCGGCGAAGACGCGGTTGCCGACGAGATAGGCGATGAGCGCGAACACCCCCGCGGCGATGATGGTGGGCACGATGGCGAGGCCGTCGAGCCCGTCGGTGAGGTTCACGGCGTTGCTGGATCCGACCATGACGACCATGCCGACCAGCGGGAAGGCGAGCCCGAGCGGGATCAGCACTTCCTTGAACACCGGGATGGTGAGGCCGGTGGCCAGGGGGCCGCGCCCGAGTTGCATGATGACCACGGCGCAGACCAGGCCCATGGCGAGCTGAAGCGCGAGCTTCACGCGGGCCGATACGCCCTTGGTGTTGCGGCGCGAGAGCTTCAGGAAGTCGTCGGCGAAGCCGATCGCGCCGTAGCCGAGCGTGAGGCCGAGCACGGCCCAGACGTAGCCGTTGCGGAGGTCCGCCCAGAGCAGGGTGCTGAAGGTGAGGCTGAGGAGGATGAGGACGCCGCCCATGGTGGGGGTGCCCTTCTTCTCGATGATGTGGCGCTCGGGCCCGTCCTCCCGGATGGGCTGGCCGCCGCGCTGGACGGATCGGAGCCAGCGGATGACGACGGGGCCGAGCACGAGGCTGAGCACGAGGGCGGTGAGGCAGGCTGCGCCCGAGCGGAAGGTGATGTAGCGGACGAGGTTGGCCAGGATGAACTGGTCCGTGAAGCCGCGGGCGATGTTGAACAGCACTAGCCGGGCGCTCCATGAGGATGATGGACCTCGAGCGCCTGCACGATGACGCGCATGCGGCTGCCGAGGCTGCCCTTGACCAGCACCGCGTCGCCCGGGCGCACGGCCAGGGCGACGATGGGCGCCAGGTCCTCGGCGCTTGCGGCATGGGCGGCGCGGAGGGCGGGCGGCACCCGGTCGTAAAGCGCCCGGGTGTGGGGGCCGCACGCATAGAGCAAGTCGGCGGCGCGCGCCACATCGGGGGCGAGGGATTCGTGTTCGGTCTGTGCGAACGCGCCCAACTCGAGCATGTCGCCCAGGACGGCGATGCGGCGGGTGGCGGGGAGGGTGGCGAGGACGGCCAGCGCGGCGCGGATGGAGGCGACGCTGGCGTTGTAGCTTTCGTCGAGCAGGGTGATGCCGCCGGAGAGCTGGCGGCGGAGGCCGCGGCCGGGGCCGGGTCGGAAGGCCTCGAGGGCGGCGGCGGCGCGCTGCGGCTCCAGCCCGGCGGCGTGGGCGGCGAGCAGGGTGGCGAGTGCGTTGGCCACCATGTGGGCGCCCGGGGCGTGCAGGCGGAAGCGGACCGGTTGCCCGGCAATGTCGGCCTGGACGGTGGTGCCGTCGGGGCCTGACTCGAGCGACGTCGGGTGGGCGTCGGCGGCCGCGCTGGTGCCGAACGTGAGCACGCGGCCTGTGGCGGGGGCGGCGGCGCGGAGCACGGCGTCGAACGGGGAGGCGTGCGGGATGACGGCCGTGCCGGAGGGCGGCAGGGCGGCGAGGAGCGATGCCTTTTCCTGGGCGATCGCGTCGAGGCTGCCGAGATGGCCGATATGGGCGCTGGCGATGGCGGTGACGATGCCGATCTGCGGTGCGGCGAGGCGGGCCAGGGGGAAGATCTCGCCGGGGTTGTTCATGCCGATCTCGGCGACGCAGGCGGCGGCCTCGGGCGGCAGGCGGGCGAGGGTGAGGGGGACGCCCCAGTGGTTGTTGTAGCTGGCCTCGGCGGCGTGGACGGGTCCGAACGGGGCCAGGGCGGCCCGGAGCATCTCCTTGGTGGTGGTCTTGCCCACGCTGCCGGTAACGGCGATGACCGGGTTCGCGAACCGGGCGCGGCCGGCTTGGCCGAGGGCGGTGAGGGCATGAAGGGTGTCCGGGGCCACCACGGCCGGTGCGCCTGCGGGCAGCGTGTCCGTGCGCACGACCAGAACGGCTGCGGCGCCGAGGCCGAGGGCCTGGGCGGCGTGGGCGTGGCCGTCCGACGAAGCGACGAGGGCGACGAACAGGTCCCCAGGCCGGAGCGTGCGCGTGTCGATGGAGACGCCGGAGGCTTCGAACGATGCCGTGAGGTGCCCGCCCGTGGCCTCGGCGATGGCGGCGCTGGTCCAGAGGCTCATCGGGACACCAGCGCACGGACGGTGTCGGCATCGTCGAACGGGTGGGTGGTGGTGCCGATGGTCTGGCCGGGCTCATGGCCCTTGCCGGCGATGGCGAGGGTGTCGCCGGGGCGGAGGAGGGCGAGGGCGGCGGCGATGGCCTCGGCGCGGTCTCCAATGTCCTGCGCGTCCGGAATGGCGGTGCGGATTGCGGCGCGGATGGCGGCCGGGTCCTCGGTGCGGGGGTTGTCGTCGGTCACGATGGCGACGTCCGCGGCGCGGGCTGATTGGCCCATCAGGGGGCGTTTGCCGGGGTCGCGGTCGCCGCCGGCGCCGAAGACGAGGACCAGGCGGCCCGGCGTGTGCGGGCGGAGGGCCGCAAGGAGGCGGTCGAGGGCGTCCGGCGTGTGGGCGTAGTCCACGTAGACGGTGGCGCCGTCGTGGGTGGCGACGCGCTCCATGCGGCCCCGGACGCCCTGGAGGCGGGGTAGCAGGGCGAGGGCGTCCGGCACGCCGGCGGCTTCCGCAAGGGCGGCGGCGACCAGGGCGTTGTCGGCCTGGAAGCGGCCGGGGAGCGGCAGCAGGAGGTCGAGGCGGCGTCCTTCGGCCTCGAGCACGAGGGCCTGGCCGTCGGGGCGTGGCGTTGCGGAGACGAGGTGGATGTGTGTGCCGCCCTCGCCGACGGTGCGGAGCGAGAGGCCGCGCCTGGCGGCGATGGCGCGGAGGGCCGCAAGCGTGGTGTCATCGAGTGTCGTGCTCGCGACAGCGGGGGCACCTTGGGGGAGCAGCGTGTCGAACAGGCGCAACTTGGCGGCGCGGTAGGTCTCCATGTTGCCGTGGTAGTCGAGGTGGTCGCGGGTGAGGTTCGTGAAAGCGGCGGCCGTGAGTGCCACGCCGTCCAGCCGGCGCTGGTCGAGGCCGTGGGACGACGCCTCGAGGGCCGCGGCCGTGACGCCCTCGCGGGCGAGGGCAGCAAGCGTTTCGGCGAGGGTGACGGGGTCGGGCGTGGTCAGGCCAGGGCCGCGCGGGCCGTCCGGGCCGATCGTGCCGAGGGTGCCCAGGCTTGCAGCCTGCACCCCGGCGGCCGCGAGGAGCTGGCGGGTGAACTCGGCGGTGCTGGTCTTGCCGTTGGTGCCGGTGATGGCCACCAGGCTGCGCGGCTGCGGGCCGGCGTGGAGCGCTGCAAGGCGGGCAAGGGCCTGGCGGGGGTCGGCGGCCTCGATCAAGGGGCGGGTGGGCGCGCCCTCTGGCCAGGTCGTGCCCTGCGCCGCCAGCACGGCGGCGGCCCCGGCGGCGACGGCCTGCGGGATGAAGCTGCGGCCGTCGGCTCTTGTGCCGGGCAGCGCGGCGTAGAGCATGCCGGGGCGGACCTGGCGGCTATCGGCCGTGATGCCGGTGAGGCAAGGCGGCAGGCCCGGCGGGGCCACGAGTCCGAGTGCGGCCAGCATCTCAGCGGGCGATTGCGGGGACAAGCAGGGCCTCGCGCTGGTGCACGGGTGCTGCCGGCGCCGGGGTGGTGGCCGGGACGGGGGCGGCGGACTTCGGCGCGCGGGCGACGGGCGCCTCCTTCGGGGGGTCCCGGAACCCGGCGGGGCGGCCGGGGGCCATGGGCATGGCGAGGGTGGCCTGGGTGGCGGCGGCGGTCGTGGTCTCGGGCATCAGGCCCAGCATGGGGGCGATGCGCGCGATGACGCGGCCGGCGCCCGGGGCGCTGACGGCGCCGGCGGTGGAGTAGCCGCCGGTGCTGGCGTTGCCCTTGGGTTCGTCCAGCATGAAGTACACGGCGTATTTCGGCGCGTTCATGGGGAACACGCTCATGAAGGCGCTGATGTTCGCGTGTTTCTTATAGCCGTGCGCCGTCGTCTTCTCGGCCGTGCCCGTCTTGCCGCCCACGAAGTAGCCCGCCACGTCGGCCGGCTTGCCGTAGCCGTCCGTGACGACGAGGCGCATCAGCTTGCGGACCGTGTCGCTCGTGACCTGCTTCATCACGCGCGTGCCCTCGCGGGGGGCACCGCCGGGCTCGGGGGCGAGGATGGTGGGGCGGAGCACGAGGCCGCCATTGGCCAGGGCCGCGGTGCCGCGGACGACGTGCAGCGGGCTGACTGCGATGCCGTGGCCGAAGCCGACCGTCATGGTCGCGATCTCCTTCCAGTTCTCGGCGCGCTGCACGATGGGCTGGCCCTGCTCGGGCAGTTCGATGCCGACGCGGGTGAACATGCCCATGGCCTGCAGCCAGGAGCGCTGCCGCTCGGAGCCGACAGCCTGCGCCATGTGGGCCGCCCCGAGGTTGGACGAGTAGGCGATGACCTCGGGGAAGGCGAGGGCGCGTTTCTTGCCCTGGAAATCCTGGATGGTGAACCGGCCGATCTTGATGTCGTGCGCGGCGTCGAAGATGGACCAGAGCTGGGCGCTGCCGACGTCGAGCGCCATGGCGGCCGTTTGCAGCTTGAAGGTGCTGCCGGGCTCGTACATGCCGGTGACGGCGCGGTTGAACCGCTCCTCCTGCTTGGCCTCGCCGGGCTTGTTCGCGTCGAAGTCGGGCAGGCTCACCATGGCGATGACCTCGCCGGTGCGGACGTCCATGACGATGCCGCATGCGCCGATGGCCTGGAACTCGGCCATGGACTTGCTGAGCTCGTCCCGCACGGCGGCCTGGACGCGGACGTCGAGCGAGAGGCGCAGCGGCTCCTGATCCTCCCGGAGGCGCTGGTCGAAGAAGCGCTCGACGCCGGCCACGCCCTTGGCATCCACGTCGACCGCGCCGACCACGTGGGCAGCGACCCGGCCCTGCGGATAGCGGCGGCGCTCGGTCGCCTGGAAGTAGATGCCGGGGATGCCGAGGTTGTTGACGGCGAGCTGCTCGCGCGGGGTGATGTTGCGGGCCAGGTAGACGAACTGCTTTTCAGCGCCGAGGCGGGCGCGCACCACCTCGAGGTCGAGCCGCGGGATGGCCTGCTTCAGGCGCCGGGCGGCGTCGGCCGGGTCGATCATCTCGCGGGGGTTCGCATACAGCCCGGCGGTCGGCAGGGAGAGGGCTAGGATCTCGCCGTTGCGGTCCACGATCATGGCGCGGGTGCGGGGCATGTCGGGGCGGCTGGCGAGCGGGGCTGGGCTGGAGGCGGGCTGGGCGTCGCCCGGGGTGGCCCCTGGGTTGGCCGAGGCGAGCTGGCCGGGTGCCATGGCGGCATTGGGTTCGGGCAGGCGGGGGCGCTCGGCACGGCGCGGCTGGGCGGGGACGATGACGGTGGCGAGCGCCAGCTTCACCGCGGCGGCGGCGAACAGGATGGAGAAGCCGCCGGCGGCGAGAAGCAGGCGCGACCGGGTCTGGTCGAGCGGGTCGCGCGGGGAGGGCGGGCCCGGGCGCGTGCTCGGCCGCGTATCGTGTTGCGTGCCGGAGCGCGTGCCGGCCGTGCGCCGGCGCGCGCCGGGCGAGGGCGGGGGAGCGTCGGGCGGCGGGGCCTGGGGCGCGGTCAAGCGGGGCTAGCGGGCGCTGGCCGCGCCGAAGGGCACCGGCGCGGGGAGGGCGATGGAGCGGGAGCCGCCGAGTGCGCTGGCTTGCGGGCTCGAGCTTGCGGCCTGCACGGAAACCGGCGTGGCAGCCGGCGCGACGAACGGCCGGGCCGTCTCGGCCGGGCGGGCGGCGACGGCGACGACCGGCGCGGTGAAGCGCTGGGCCGCGGGCCAGGGCTGGCCCGTCGCGGGGCTGGCCACGGCACCCGGGGCGCCGCTGCCCGATGACCCGCTGGCAGAGTGGGTGACCTGCACCGCGCCAGGCGTCGAGTTCGGCGTGGGGGCGGCGGCAAGGGACGCGGGCGCCTCCGGCCTGGGCGCAGGCTTCGCGACGCGTTCCGCGACGGCGGCCGGCTTCGGCGCCGACTTGGCCTGGGCGGAAGCGGGGTTCGCGGGCGCCACCTGGGAAGCGGGGTTGGCGGGCGCCACCTGGGTGGCCGGAGGCGTCGGGAGAACCGCCGGTGCGGCTGGGGACGGTGACGGCATGGAGGAGAGGGCGGGGGCGAGGGCCAGCTTCGTGGCGGGTGCGGCCGCGGGAGCCGGCGCGGGTGGGGCGGCCGCGACGATGGGCTCGTCGGCCCAGGCGGGCGGCATGCTGCCCGGCGGCAGCGGGGCGGGGAGCCGTGCGCCGAGGTCCGACGCGGCCACGAACTGCGTGGGCGCCAGAGTGCGGAGCACCAGATGCTGGCGGGCCAGGTCGGCGAGGCGCTCGGGCTCGTTGAGCAGCGCCCACTCGCCGCGGAGCACGCCTATGCGGTCCCGCGCCGCGTCCGTCTGCTTCAGCGTGCGCGCGATCTCGCGGTCGAGCATCTGGGAGCGGTGCTTCGTCTGGTAGAGATAAAGGCCGGACCCGGCGGCGAGCAGCATGCAGACGCAGGTGAGGGGGCGGATCATGGGCGGTCCTCAAAGGATAGGCGTTCGAGGGCGCGGAGCCGGGCGCTGCGGCTGCGGGGATTGGCCCGGGCCTCGGCGTCGGAGGGCTTGGCGGCGCCGCGCGCGAGCAGGCGGAAGGCGGCCGTGGCGGCTGGGCCGCGCTGCAGCCGGGAGGGGTCGTGGCGCGACAGGCCGGGCGACTGGCCGGCGGCGTCCTGCATGAAGCGCTTCACGAGCCGGTCCTCGAGGGAGTGGAACGACACGACGACGAGGCGGCCGCCGGGCGCCAGCAGCGAGGCGGCGGCCGCCAGCGCGCGCTCGATCTCGCCCAACTCATCGTTCACGCGGATGCGGAGCGCCTGGAAGCTTCGGGTGGCAGGGTCGATCCCCGACTTGTCGCGCGGGACGGCGCCTCGGATGATTTCGGCCAGGCGCGCGGTGGTGGCGATGGCCGCCTCGGCGCGGGCGGCGACGATGGCGCGGGCGATGCGGCGGGAGAGGCGCTCCTCGCCGAGCTGGTAGAGCGTGTCGGCGAGCTCGGCCTCGGGAAGGGTGGCGACGAGGTCGGCGGCGGTGGGGCCGCCCGTCTCGTCCTGGGGCCCCATGCGCATGTCGAGCGGGCCATCCGAGCGGAAGCTGAAGCCACGCTCGGGCTGGTCGATCTGGAAGGAGGAGACGCCGAGGTCGAGCACGACACCGTCGAGCGTGTCGACGCCTTGGGCGGCGAGGAGGTCGACCATGTCGCCGAAGCGGCCCTCGAGGAGGTGGAGGCCGGGGTGGCTTGCGGCCAGTGCGGCACCACGGGCGATGGCGGCCGGGTCGCGGTCGATGGCCCAGAGCGTGCAGGGGGCGGCCTCGAGAATGGCGCGCGCGTAGCCGCCGCCGCCGAAGGTGCCATCCAGGTAGGTGGCGTTGGGGCGAGGCGCGAGGGCGCGCAGCACCTCGGGCAAGAGGACGGGGATGTGGCCCATCAGACAGCACCCGTCATGCGGCACCCATCATGCGGCACCCATCATGCGGCACCGGGCAAGCTGAGGCCGCGCTCGCGGGCTCGTTCGCGGGCGCGGGCGGTGCGGGCGGCGGCGGCCTGCGGCTCCCAAATCTGGAAGCGTCGGCCCAGGCCCATGAAGACGACGCTGTCGGTCACGCCTGCATGGCTCGCTAGAGAATCGGGGAGGACGATCCGCCCCTCCTTGTCTGCTTCCACGGGCCAGGCGTCGGCGTAAAGGGCAGTTGTCAGGTCGTCGGCGTCTTCACTGAACAGATCGAGCTTTTCCAAGGGGTTGGTGAGTCGTTCGAAGATGGCGGGGGGCCAAGCCTCGATGCACGCATGAGTGTGCGATGGGCGCAGGACGAGAGCGATGGCGGCTGCGGAATCGCTCCGGAGCGCGGTGCGGAAAGGGGCGGGGATGGAGACCCGGCCCTTGGCGTCGATGCGGTTCTGGTGGGTGCCGAGGAACTGGCTCATGGCGCTGTGTTCCTCCTTTCGGGCACCGCTGTTTGGGTGACCATGGGCTACCATGGGATTTCGTGGGCGTCAAAGGGAATGGTTGGGTTCGAATGTGGGATTCGGCCGGCGCCAGGTCGGCCGAGGTCGTTCGCGCGGCCACCCCTCCCCCGCCCCTCCCGCAAGGGAAGGGGGAAGGTTCGTCCCACGATGACGAGTAGATGCCAGGCGGCCTGTAAGCCGGGTTCTGTCCTGCCCTTGCGGGCTTGGACGGCCATTCCTCTGGGGCGCACGTTGCCGTGCGCCTCACGCGACCAACCCGGGCGGCGGGGCGGAAACGCCCCTGCGTCGTGCGGTTGCCCGCCTCGCCGGCCGCCCCTATTCGGTCTTGCTCCCGGTGGGGTTTGCCCTGCCGCCCCTGTTGCCAGGGGCGCGGTGCGCTCTTACCGCACCGTTTCACCCTTGCCTGCGAGCTTCGGGCCGAAGCCTTCAGCGCGTGGGCGGTTTGTTTTCTGTGGCACTTTCCCTAGGGTCGCCCCCGCCGGCCGTTAGCCGGCACCGTGTTCCCGTGGAGCCCGGACTTTCCTCCACCCTTGCGGGCAGCGGCCGTCCAGCCGCCTGGCCGGGGGGTGATGCGCGCCGGGGTGGGTGGCGTCAAGCCGGAAGGGTCGGCTACGGCTGGGCCATGAGGGCTGCGACGGCCCCGAGCCTGGCGCGGGTGGGCGGGTCGGCTTGGCCGGTGAGGTGGTGCGGCAGCCAGCGGCGCTGGAAGGCGAGCAGGGCCAACTCGAGTGTAGGGATGGGGTAGCCGATCGCGCGAAGCACCGCTTCGGGGTCGGCGGCTTCGGGGCCGGCCGCGTCCGTCCAGAGGCCGACGCCGAGCGTCGCCAGGCCCGGCCAGTCGAACAGCTCACCTGGGTCCTGCTTGCGGTCGGGCGCCACGTCGCTGTGGCCGACCACGCGGCTGGGCGGGATGGGCCAGCGGGCGAGGATGCCGCGGCAGAGGTCGGCCACGGCCGCCATCTGCAGCGCAGGAAACGCGCGGTAGCCCCATTCGTGGCCGGGGTTCACGATCTCGATGCCGATCGAGCCGTCGTTCAGCCCGGTCGTGCCGCGCCAGTGGCTGATGCCGGCGTGCCAGGCCCGGCGGTGCTCAGGCACGAGGCGGAGCACGGTGCCGTCCTCGTCGACGACGTAGTGGGAGCTCACGCGGGCGGCCGGGCTGCGGAGGCGGTCGATGGCGGCTTCGGCGCTCTGCATGCCGGTGTAGTGGAGCAGCAGCGTGTCGATCGGGTGAGGCCCAGGGTCTACGGGACGGTCGTCCTGGTTGGGGCTCGGCGCCTCGATCACAGGCCGCGCTCGCGCTTGATGCGGTCCCATGCGGCGTTGATCGTCGCCACCTTGTCGCTGGCGCGGGCGACGAACTCGGGCGGGACGCCGCGTGCGGCGAGCGTGTCCGGGTGGTTCTCGCGCATCTGCTTGAGCCAGGCGGCGCGCAAAGCGTCGTTGGTGTCCGAGCGGTTCGCACCCAGCACGGCGTAGGGGTCGTTCACGGCCGTGTCGCGGGCGGTGCGGGGTGTTGTTCCGCTCGCCTGGTCCCAGGCCAGGCGGTCGAGCCCGAAGGCGGCGTGAACCTGGTGCAGCATGTCCTGCTCGCCCACCGTCAGCGGCTTGTCGGCGCGCGCGATGGCGAACAGGGCGGTGAGCACGTCCTCCAGCAGGCCCTTGTTGTCCTTGAAGGCGACACCGAGCTCGATGGCGTAGGGCCCGAACCCGTCGGGGCTGTCGCGCGCGGCGTCGAACAGGCGGCCCACGTCCTTCACGCTCTCCTGCGGGATGCGGAACTGGCGCTTGAAGGCGTCGATCTCGGCTCGGACGACGGGGCCGTCGGCCTTGGCGAGCTTGGCGGCGAGCACCACGACGGAGGTGGCGAAGAGCTGGTCCCGCCCGAGGGTGGCGGCGAGGCGGGCCGGGGTGATGCCGCCGAGCATGCTGCCGAGGTCGAAGCGCGGCATGCCGCCGCCATCGGCCTTGTGCCCGAACGCCGCGCCCACGACGGCGCCCAGGGGCCCGCCCACGATCAGCCCGGCCACACCGCCGAGCAGCTTGCCCCAATAGCTCATACCCCGCACCCTAGGCCCAACTCACCCGGCCAACGTCAAGTGTGTTGGATCAAGTATGTTGGGTCGGGCCTCGGAGGATGGGTGCTGGTGCGAAGCGGACGGCTGGTTCTGGTCGGGTTCGGGGGGCTGCTGGCGGCGCTGCTGGCGGCTGCATGGCTCGCGCCGCGGATGCTGGACTGGAACCGGTATCGCGACGAGATCGCGCAACTGGCGTCGCTGCAGCTCGGGCGCGGGGTGCATGTGGGCGGGGGCGTCACGTTGCAGCTGCTGCCGCAGCCGATCCTGACGGCGTCGGACGTGGTGGTGGAGGGAGCGGTGCCCGGCACCCTGGAGACGGGTGCCAGCCAGACAGGCGGGTCGGCCCCGCCCGCGGGCGACGGCATCGCGCTCCGGGCCCGCGCGCTGCGGCTGCGGGTGGCGCTGGTGCCGCTGCTGCGCGGCCAGGTGGATGCGCGGGAGCTGACGCTGCAGGGGGCGGAGCTGCACCTGCCCTGGCCGCCGCCGGCCGGGGCGATGGTGCAGCGGCCGCCGGCTTGGCTGTCCGGCCTGCAGGCGCGGGTGGAGGGCGGGCGGCTCGAGGTCGGCGGCCTGGTGCTGAGCGGGGTGGAGGCGACGGTCTCGACTGATGCGGACACGGGCACGCTCTCGATCGCCGGGCGCGGCGAGAGCGGGCCGGCGGACGCGGGGCGGGACGGGCCTGGTCGGGACGGGCCTGGTCGGGACGGGCCTGGGCGGGACGGGCCTGGTCGGGACGGGCCTGGGCGGGACGCGGGGCTCCGGCAGAGCTGGCAGTTCACGGCGCGGCTCGGGCGGCCGGGGCGGGACGGGTCGGCGGCGCTCGATCTCAGCCTCGACGGGCATGGGCGGCTGCGGGACACGGGCGGCACGTTCTCCGGGGTGCTCGGCGCCGACGGGGCGCTGCAGGGGCGGGTCGCGGGGCGGGGGCCGGACCTGTCGTTGCTGCTCGCGGCGCCGGCGCTGCCGTGGCGGGGCGATGGGCGGCTCTCCGCCTCGGGTGGCCTCGCGGTGGCCGACGAGCTGGCGCTCGAGATCGGGGGGGCGCCGGCGCGGGGGGCGGTGGCGCTGCGGCTATTGCCGGAGGTGCGGCTCGACATCGCGATCGCGGCGGGGCGGCTCGACCTCGATGCCTGGCTGCCGGCGCTGGTGGCGTGGGGCCCGGGCCCGGGGCTGGGGCAGGGGCAGGGGCAAGGGCAGGGGCTGGGGCAGGGGCGGGTCGCCGGGGCTGCGGGCCTCTCGACGGTTCCGACGGGGATCGACCTGTCGGCCGAGGCGGCGACGCTGGCCGGTGGCACGCTGCGGCGGCTTCGCGGTGCGTTCGACCTGCTGCCCGACGGGGTAATGCTGCGGGATGTGACGGCGGTGCTGCCGGGCGAGGCGGAGCTGTCGTTGTCGGGGCGGATCCGCCGCGCGGGGGAGGCGCACGAGGATTTCTGGTGGCCCGAGACGCCGAGCATCGGCGTGCCGGTGTTCGAGGGTCCGGTGCGGATCGTGGCGCCGGACGTGCGGGCGACGCTGCGCTGGGCACAGCGGGGGCTGCCGGGCTGGGTGCTCGGGCTGCCGCCCGGCGTGCTGCGGGCGGGGGTGCTGCAGGGGCGGGTTGCGGCGGCGCTGTCCGGCCCGGCGCAGGGGCGTGTCGAGCTGTCGGGCACGCTCGATGGCGGGGCGGCGACGGTGGCGGGGAGCCTGCGCCAGGCCGCCCAGGCCGGGGCCCCGGGGCGGCCTGCGCTGACGTTGGCGGCCACGCTCGAGCGGATGGCGCTCGAGGCCTGGTTGCCCGGCCTGCAGCCCGGTGCGGTGTCGCTCGAGGACGGGGTCGGGGCGGCTGCGACGGCGCTGGCGGCGCTGCGGACGATCGACGGGGACCTGCGGCTGCGGGTGGCGCAGACCGAGTGGGGCGGGGTGGCGCCGACGACGCTGCAGCTCGGCGCGCTGACGCTCGAGCTGCAATCCGAGGCAGCGCGGGTGGCGCTGCGGCGGCTCGAGGTGCAGCCGCTCGGCGGGCGGCTCGCGGTGTCGGCGCAGGTGCTGGGCGTGGGTGCGGAGGCACGGCTGGCCGACGGACGGCTGGACTTCGCGCTCGCCGACGCGGCGGCCCTTCGGCCCGTTTTGGGGGCCGACCTGGGCCGGGCGTTGCAGGGGAGGTTGACGCTCGCGGCGCAGGCGGCCGGGCCGCTCGAGGCGGTGACGGGTCGGATGGTTGCGGAGCTGGGCGATGCGCGGCTCGAGGCGCAGCCGACGGTTACGTCCGGCGGGCGGCGCTGGGCGGGATCGTTGACGGTGCATCACCCCGGGGCGGCGCGGCTGCTCTCGGGGCTGGGATGGGCAGGGACGGGAGCCTGGCTGGGCGACGGCTCGTTCTCGCTCGTGGGGCAGGCGGCGGTGCAGCGGGGCGAGGCGGGTGTCGGCCAAGGAGGCGGCAGGGAGGCCCGAGTGGAGCTGGAGGGGGCGACGCTGGCCGCCGGGTCGCTGCGGGTGACGGGGCGGTTGGCGGCGGAGGGTCGGCGTGTCACGGGGGCGCTTGTTGCGGAGACGCTGCCGTTGCCCGCGCTGGACCTGCGCTCGGCGGAGCCGCTGCCGTTCGCGGCGCTGCGGCCATGGCAGGGGGCCGTGCGGCTCGAGGCGGGCCAGGTGCTGCTGGGGCAGGAGCCGGTGGCGCAGGCGGCGGCGGGTGAGTTGTCGTTGCAGAACGGCGTGTTGCGGGTGGCGAACGGGGTGGCCCGGCTCGGAAGCGGGACGCTGGCGGGCGGATTCTCGCTCAATGCCGGGGCCGAGCCGCCGGCGGCTGATTTGCAGGCCCGGGTGGCGGGTGTGGCGTTGGAGGGCGTCTGGGAGGTGCCTGGGCTGAGCGGGGTGGCGGACGCGGCCGTGGAGCTCTCGTCCGGCGGCTACAGCCCGGCGGCGCTGCTCGCCACGGTGCAGGGGCGCGGGATGGTGCGGGTGCGGGACGGGGTGGCGCAGGGATTCGACCTGGGGGCGCTGCGGGGTGCGCTCGCCCGGGTGTCCGACGGCGCTGGGGGGGCGTCCTTGGCCGACGGGGTGCGCCGTGCGGCGACGGGCGGGACGACGGCGTTCGCCGCCGTGGAGGGGCCTGTGAGCATTGAGCGCGGGGTGGCGACGGTCGATGTGCGGCTTGTGGCCCAGCCGGGCGGTGCGGCGGTGAGGGGCACGCTGGACCTGGTGGGCGGCACGGCCGGGCTGGTGGTGAGGCTGCAGCCGGGCCCGGGGCTGCCCGACGTGCCCGTGCGGCTCAGCGGCCCGTGGGACCGCGTGGTCCGGGTGCCGGAGCTCAGCGCCGTTTTGGCGTGGCAGGCCTCACGCGACGAAGGCCGGGCGCCGTCGCCATAGGCCCGATCGGCCAGGACTAGGGGCGCGGGCTGACGGCCCGCTGATCGAGCACGGCATAGACCAAGGTCACGAGGCTGGCCGCGGCGTCGCGGTATCCCGCCCGGTCTGCATCCTGGGCGAGGCTGATCATGCGGTCGGCCAGGCTGAGCGGGGACACGGCGAAGGCCGGACGCTTAGCGAGCGGGCGTCGGCGGGGTGGGAAGCCCGCTATGAGCGGGGCACGGACGAAAGGCGTGGATGGAGAGGCGGCGACGAGGTCTGACATGCGGGTTTTCTCCGGCGTAATGTGCTGTTTCAGCACGCGGGAGAGTGCCGGGCTGGCTTTGACGAGAGGTTAACGGCCGGATTGTGCCGCATGCAGGGCATGTACACGTAGGCGTGAGGCCAAGTTCTCCCCCGCAGCGCGCCCGGCATCCAGCCGAGCCACGAGTGCCGAGGCGGCAATGCCATCCGCCGCCGCCAGCCGGTCCAGGGCCGCCCAGAACTCGGCCTCGAGCGCCACCGAGGTGCGGTGGCCCGAGAGGGTGAAGCTGCGCTTGACCAGCACCGCAACGGCTTCACTGCTACGGGGCGCGATAGGTCAGGATCGTGAAGCTGTCCGGGTGGTAGAAGGGCGGCTTGGCGTCGACGCCCGCGGCCCCGATCGGCTGGGTGTAGCTGGCGGAGACGGTGAACAGGCGGGAAGTTTCCGGATCCAACTGCACGACGCGGGCCATGGGCCGGGTCGCGATGGTCTCGACGAGGCTGTAGGAATCTGGCCCGTCGCGCCGGATGACGCTGAGGGTGCCGTCGACGCCGCCTGCGGTCGCGATCAGGTTGCGGCGCTCGTCGACGACCATCCCGTCCACGCCGCGGCCGATGGGCAAGGTTGCGACGATGCCGGCGGCAGGGTTGAGCGCGACGAACACGGGCTTGTCGCCGCGGCAGGCGATCAGGATGCGCTCGGCCACGTGGTCCCAATGGACTTCGACGGGCTGCACGCAGTCGCCGAGGCGCCAGGTCTTGGTGATGGAGAGGTCCTTCGCGTCGACGAGGTGCAACAGATTGCGGTCCCGCATGGGGGCGAAGATGTTGCCCTGTCCGTCGGTGGCGGGGGTGTCCATCTTGCGGCTGTTGAACTCGGTACGGCCCTGGACGGCCCCGGTTGCGGCATCGAGGCTGACCCAGGTGGTCTTGTCCGGGCGGGCGCCGGCAATCATGTGGACGCGCTTCTGCGTGGGTTCGTAAAAGCCCTGGTTGAGGTCCCCGATGCCGAGGTCCGTGCGGGCGAGGGGGGCCAGCGTGGCAAGGTCCACAGCGAGCACGGTGCCGTCGGTCATGGCGACGTAGGCGCGGTTGAACTCGGGGACGAGCACCACGCCGTTCGCGCCGACGCTGTTCTCGACGGTGCGGGCCTCGCGGGTTTTCGTGTTCCAGACGAGCAGCCCGTCCTTCCGGCGGGCTACGAAGAGGCGGGATGAGGCGGGGTCGAGCGTGATGTAGTCCCATCCGGTATCGGTGCTGGGGACGGTCTGAGCCGATTCGTAGAGCCAGGCCTGGGCGTGCGCGGGAGCCTGTGCGGCGGCGGCGCCTGCGGCGAGGGCCAGGAGGGCGGGGAGCAGGGCGCGGCGCATTGGGGTATCCTTCCGGGTCGCTCTTCGGGGCGTTCCAGACATTAGACCGTGTGGATCGTGGCCTCGGCAAGGCGGGCAGGTCGGCAAGGCGGGCAGGTGGACGCCTGCCGGCCGTTCCTCACCCCGGCCCTTCCCCGGGGGGAGGGGGATCAGGCGGTTGACCCCTCGGCTCGTCCGGCCGACGCTGGCGGGAGCAGGAGGCACGGCGATGGACACACAGGTGGTGGGCAGCAGGCAGGGCGCGATCGATCGGGCGCGGACGGCGTTCGACGCCGGGTTCGAGGGGGTGCTCTCGGATCTGGTGGCGATCCGGAGCACGAGCCAGGATGTAGTGCATGCGGCCGAGCTGGGCCGGTATCTGGCCGAGGGCGTGGGGCCGTGGCTCGCGCGGCTGGGGTTCAGCTTCGACATCCTGCCGAACCCGGTTGCGGGAAAAGGCCCGGTGCTGCTGGCCGAGCGGCTGGAGGCGGACGGCCCGACGGTGGTGACGTATGGGCATGGCGACACGGTTCGGGGGCTCGAGGACCAGTGGCGGGCGGGGCTCGACCCGTGGCGGCTGCAGCGCGAGGGAGACCGGTGGTATGGCCGGGGCACCGCGGACAACAAGGGGCAGCACGCGATCAACCTCTCTGCGCTCGAGGCGGTGCTGGCGGAGCGGGGCGGGCGGCTCGGGTTCAGCGTGAAGATGATCCTCGAGATGGCGGAGGAAACGGGGTCGGCCGGCCTGCGGGAGGTTGTCGAGGCGCACAAGTCGCGGCTGGCAGCGGACGTGCTGCTGGCGAGCGATGGGCCGCGCTGTGCAGCCGCGGTGCCGACGCTCTCGACCGGGACGCGGGGCAGCTTCCACTTCGACCTGCGCGTGGACGTGCGGCCGGGCGGCGTGCACTCCGGCAACTGGGGCGGCATAACGACCGACCCGGCCATCGTGCTGAGCCACGCCATCGCCAGCATCGCGGACCGGCATGGGCGGATCCTGGTGCGGGACTGGCTTCCGAAGGAGATCCCGCAAGGTGTGCGGGACGTGCTGCGCGGCTGCACGCTGGAGAGCGACGCGGGGGCGGCGACCATCGACCCGGACTGGGGCGAGCCGGGGCTGACGGACGCCGAAAAGGTGTATGGCTGGACCAGCTTCATCGTGCTCAGCATGCTGAGCGGGCGGCCGGAGAACCCGGTGAACGCGGTGGCGCCGAATGCGGTGGCGCATTGCCAGATCCGCTACACGGTGGACGTGGACCCGCTGACGTTCGAGGCGAGCCTGCGGCGCCATCTGGACGCGGCCGGGTTCCCGGAGGTGAAGGTGGACGCCTACCCGGTGCGGATGCCGGCGCGGCGGAGCGACCCGGACAGCCCGTGGGTCGGCTGGGCGGTGGCGAGCATGGAGCGGAGCCTGGGCAAGCGGGTGCAGGTGATCCCGAACAGCGGCGGCGGGCTGCCGAACGACGTGTTCATGGACATCCTGGGCGTGCCGCTGCTGTGGGTCCCGCACAGCTACAACGGATGCAAGCAGCACGGGCCGGACGAGCACCTGCTGGTGGCCCCGGCGCGGGAAGGCGTGGCCGCGATGGCGGGGCTTTGGTGGGACATGGGGGAGGCGGCCGGGCGGCCGGTGTGAGCGAGGCCGCAGTTCGCTTGGCGGGGGTGCCGGACTTGGCCGCCGTGCTCGTCCTATACAAGCAGCTGCATCCTGACGAGCCTCGGCCGGATCCTCTGGCGACCGAAGCAGCGTGGGCTGCGATGGTCGCCGACGCGTCGACCCCGGTGTTCGTGGCGGAGGCTGCTGGCCGTGTGGTGGCGAGCTGTGCGCTGGCGATCGTGCCCAACCTGTCGCGGGGGTTGCGGCCCTATGGCGTGATCGAGAACGTCGTGACCCATGCCGAGCATCGGCGGCAGGGGCATGGGCGCGCGGTGCTGGCGGCGGCGGTGGCGCGGGCCTGGGCGGCGGGATGCCACAAGGTGTCGCTGGCCACGCGCTCGCGGCGGGAGGCGACGCTGGGGTTCTATGAGCGGGCCGGGTTCGAGCGGGGGGGCAAGACGTACTTCGAGATGCGGCGGATGTGAGTGCTCGCTGTCACCCCTCCCCCCGGCCCCCTCCCGCAAGAGGAGGGGGAGAAGGGCGGGTCACCACGTCGTCGAGTGTAATGGTGCCGCCTTCGAGGACGCGAGCGGTAATGCCGCCTCGGCTGCGGACGGCGTTGTAGCCGCCAGGGCCGAGGAGGAGCTCCATTCGGGAGCAGGGGTGGCAGGCGCCGGTCCATTGCAGGAGGGCAGGGCCGAGGCGGAAGGTGCGGTCGCGAAGTGCGTCCAGGTTGATGCCCTGGGTGACGACGTTGCGGCGGAGCAGCGTGGGGTCCGGCGCATCGCGCCCGAGATAGGCGAAGATGGCGGCGAGCTGTTCCTGCTCGATGAGGGTGATGCCGCGAGCGGCGCCGGTGCGGCTGCTGTAGTGGTCACCCACCACGCCGATGCCGGGCGCGAGCTCGAGCGTGCCGGGCGCCACCATGGGCGCGTGCCGGGCGGGGCGGAGGCCGAGCCAGACCACGCGGCCCGGGCGGACCGTGGCGTCGAGCAGGCGTTGCAGGGGAGAGGACGGGTTGAGCAAGTCGGTCCCGCCGGGCAGGGGGTGGTGGGCGCGACAGGGATTGAACCTGTGACCCTTCGCGTGTGAAGCGAATGCTCTACCGCTGAGCTACGCGCCCGCCGAGCTCGGGTTGGCCCGAGGCAGGGGCGGCGTTTTCGCGCTTCCGTGTTCGCGCGTCAAGTTGCGCGTCGGGACGGGCGAACCCAATGTTGCCGGATGCGCACATTCCTCGCTGCCGCCTCGTTGTCCGTTGCCCTCATTGCCCCGCCCGCGCGGGCTGTCGAGGCGCATTACGAGGCGTATGCGGCGGGCGTAGCGGTGCTGGACATGCGGGCCACGTGGGATGTCATGGAGGCGCAATACCGGGTGCGGATTGCGTTCCGCACCTTGGGCGCGGTGAACCTGCTGGCGCGGAGCATGACGGAGAGCGTGGCGGAGGGTCGGTTTGCCGGGGCTCGGCCCGTGCCGACCAGCTTCCGCAGCAGCGGGACGTTGCGGGGCGAGCCGAGGGCAACGGCGATCGACTACCCGGGCGGGCAGCCGGTGGTGCGCCAGCTGGTTCCGGCGCCCGAGGCGGAGCGGGAGCGGGTGCCCGAGACGCAGCAGGCCGACACGGTCGACAGCTTGAGCGCCATGGCGGAGCTGGTGCGCCAGGTGAACCGGACGGGACGGTGCGAAGGCCAGGTGACGACGTTCGACGGGCGGCGGCTGAGCACTCTGTCGGCGCGGACGGAGGGGCCTCAGGTTCTCGAGCCGTCGTCGCGCTCGGCGTTCTCGGGGCCGACGCTGCGCTGCGCGTTCGTGGGGCGGCAGCTGGCCGGTTTCATGCTCGACGAGGACCGCGCGAAGCTTGCCCGGCCGCAGGAAGGGACGGCGTGGTTCGGCCAGGTGGAGCCGGGAGGGCCGATGATCCCGGTGCGCATCGCCTTCCGGACACGGTGGTTCGGCGAGGCCACGATGTATTGGATCGGGGCGAGCTAGCCCACCAGGGCGGACGCGGCGCCCGGGATGTCGGCGAACGCGCCGACGAGGGGGGCGGCGCCGGCCATCGAGGGCGGGCCGTAGCCCCAGGTGGCGAACAGCGCCGGGATGTCGGCGCCGGCGGCGGCGGCCATGTCGTTGTGGTGGTCGCCGACCATGACGGTCCGCGCCCGGTCGGCCCCGGCATCGGCCAGGGTGGCAAGCAGGTGGGCCGGGTCGGGCTTTTGCATGGGGTAGGTATCGCCGGCGCCGACCGCGGCGAAGTGGGGGAGGAGGCCCAGGCGTGGGAGCACGTCGCGGGCCGCGGCACCGGGCTTGTTGGTGCAGACGACGAGGGTCCAGCCGTCGCGGGCGAGGCGCTCGAGGGTTTCGGGGACGCCGGGGTACGGGGTCGTGAGGTCCGCGGCGTGGGCCAGGTAGTCGTCCATGAACGCGGCCAGGTCGGCGGGCTGGGCTTCGATCCCGCGGGCTGCCATGAGGCGGCGGACGAGGATACGGGCGCCGTCGCCGATCATGGGCACGACCTCGGCGCGGGCGAAGGGGGCGAGGCTGCGGCAGGCCATGACGCGGTTGGCGCTGGCCAGCAGGTCCGGGACGGAGTCGATGAGCGTGCCATCGAGGTCCAGGGCGAGGCATCTGTTCATGGGGGGTTTCGGCTCCGGACGGTAAAGTGTCACTTTTTTTGACACATTGGGCTTTGACACAGGATGGTTCAGGCCGCTAGCCACGCTGCATGGCACGCGTCGCGATCCTTCTGGCGGCGGGGATGGGCACCCGCATGACGTCGAGACTGCCCAAGGCGATGCACCGGATTGCCGGGCGGCCGATGCTGCGGCATCTGCTGGCGAGCGTGGAGCAGGTGTTCGACCGCGCGGTGGTCGTGGTGGGGCCGGACATGGGCGCGCTGGCGGCGATGGCTGCGCCGCATGCCACGGTGGTGCAAGGGGAGCGGCTGGGGACGGCCCATGCGGCGCTGCAGGCGGAGGGGCTGTTCGGCGATGGCGAGGTTGCGGTGCTGTATGCCGACAACCCGCTGATCCGGCCCGAGACGCTGCGGCGCCTGGTGGCGGCGCGGGATGCGGGAGCCGGGCTTGCGATGCTCGCGATGCGGCCGGCAGACCCTGGCAAGTATGGCAGGGTGCTGACCGAGAACGGGCTCGTCCGGCGCATCGTGGAGTGGAACGACGCCTCCGACGACGAACGGGCGGTGGGGCTGTGCAACGCCGGCGTGTTTTGCGCGGGTGCGTCGGACCTGCGCCGCTGGCTGCAGGGCGTGCGGCCGAGTGGCACGACGGGGGAATTCTATCTGACGGATTGCGTGGACGGCGCCGTGGCCGAGGGCGCCCGGGTCGTGGCGGTGGAGGCGGACGAGGCCGAGTTGCGCGGCGTCAACTCGAGGGTGGAGTTGGCGGAGGCGGAGGCGACGGTGCAGGGCTGGCTGCGGCGTTCAGCCATGGATAACGGTGCCACACTTACGTCACCAGGCACGGTCATGTTGTGCGCAGACACGGTGCTGGAGCCGGATGTGGTGATCGGCCCGCACGTGGTGTTCGGGCCGGGCGTGCATGTCGAGAGTGGGGCTGAGATCAAGGCGTTTTCGCATCTGGAAGGGGCCCGTGTGGGGGCTGGCGCCGTGGTTGGGCCGTATGCGCGGCTGCGCCCGGGCACGGTGCTGGGCGCTGGCGCGCATGTCGGCAACTTCGTGGAGCTGAAGGCGACGTCGCTTGGGGCTGGGGCGAAAGCCAATCATCTGAGCTATTTAGGGGATAGCGACGTCGGGGCAGGTACTAACATCGGGGCTGGAACGATAACGTGTAATTATGATGGGTATGCCAAGCATCGGACGTGGATCGGCGCGGGCGTGTTCGTGGGAACGCACGCGACATTGGTGGCGCCGGTGAGCTTGGGGGACGGGTCGTTCGTGGCGGCCGGCAGCGTGATCGTGCGCGACGTTGCGGACGACGCGATGGCGATCGGGCGTGCGGCACAGGTCGAGAAGCCGGGCCGGGCCGCGGATTACCGGCGACTGAAGAGCGAGTTGAAGGCTGGGTCGAGGGAGACGAAGTAGATGTGCGGCATCGTCGGTGTGATCGGATCGGAACCTGCGGCGCCGCTGCTGCTGGAGGCGCTGCGGCGGCTCGAGTATCGCGGGTATGACAGCGCGGGCATCGCGACGCTGGTGAACGGGCGGATCGAGCGGCGGCGCGCGCCTGGGAAGCTGGTGAACCTGGCCGAGGCGCTGGGGCTGGAGCCGCTGGAGGGCACGACCGGGATCGGGCACACGCGCTGGGCGACGCATGGGGCGCCGACGCAGCGGAACGCGCACCCGCACGGCACCCAGCGTGTGAGCGTGGTGCATAACGGCATCATCGAGAACCACGCGGAGCTGCGGGCCGAGCTGGAGGCCGAGGGCCAGGTGTTCGAGACCGAGACGGATACGGAGACGGTGGCCCAGCTGGTGGACCTGAACCTCAAGCGGGGGATGGAGCCGGTGGACGCGGCGCGGGCGGCGTTCCTGCGGCTGGAGGGCGCGTATGCGCTGGCGATGGTGTTCGCGAACCAGCCGGGGCTCATGATCGGGGCGCAGCACGGGGCACCGCTGGCCGTGGGGTTCGGCGACGACGCGATGTATCTCGGCAGCGACAGCCTGGCGCTGGCGCCGATGACGCGGCGGATCGCCTATCTGCAGGACGGCGACTGGGCGGTGGTTTCGGCCAAGGGCGCGGCCGTGTTCAACCCGGCCGGGGAGGCGGTGCACCGGCCCGTGCGCCTGACGGTGCAGACGGGCGCCGTGGTGGGCAAGGACGGCTACCGCCACTTCATGGAGAAGGAGCTGCACGAGCATCCGGCGGCGATCGGGCAGACGCTCGCGCGCATGCTGGATGCAGGCAGCCGGACGGTCGCGCTCCCGGAGCTGCCCTTTGCGTGGGCGGACGTGCCGCGGATGACGATCGCGGCGTGCGGCGGGGCTTATTTCGCCGGGCTGGCCGGGCGGCACTGGATGGAGGAGTTGGCGCGGCTGCCGTCCGACATCGATTTTGCAAGCGAGCTCCGGTATCGCACGCCGCCGCTGCCCGGTGGCGGCCTCGCGTTGCTGGTGAGCCAGAGCGGCGAGACGGCCGACACGCTGGCGGCGCTGCGCTACATGAAGGGCGAGGGGCAGCACGTGCTGAGCGTGCTGAACGTGCCCGAGAGCACCATGGCGCGCGAGAGCGACGTGGTGCTGGAGACGGTGGCGGGCCCTGAGATCGGGGTTGCGAGCACGAAGGCGTTCACGGCGCAGCTGACCGTGATGGCGTGCCTGGCGATCGGGGCCGGGCGGGCGCGGGGGACGCTGGATGCGGCCCACGAGGCTCACCTGGTGCACCACCTGCTCGAGTTGCCGAGCCGGGCGGCCGAGGTGTTGGCGCTGGAGGGGCCGATCAAGCGCCTCGCCGAGCGGATGTCGGCCTCGCGGGACGTGCTGTGCCTGGGACGCGGCGCCAACCATGCCATCGCGCTCGAGGCTGCGCTGAAGCTGAAGGAGATCTGCTACATCCACGCCGAGGGCTATGCCGCGGGCGAGATGAAGCACGGGCCGATCGCGCTGATCGACCGGCACGTCCCGATCCTCTCGATCGCGCCGAGCGGGCCGTTGTTCGAGAAGACGGCGAGCAACGTGCAGGAGGCGGGCGCGCGGGGCGGCCAGGTGGTGGTGCTGAGCGATGCGGCCGGGTGCGCGAAGCTGCGGGGCATCGCGGCAGAGTGCCTCGAGCTGCCGACGGTGGACCCGTTCGTCGCGCCGATCCTGTATGCGGTGGCGGTGCAGATGCTGGCTTACCATACGGCCGTGCTGCGCGGCACGGACGTGGACCAGCCGCGGAACCTGGCCAAGTCGGTGACGGTCGAATGAGCTGTTACCTGGTGACGGGCGGCGCGGGCTTCATCGGTTCCCACGTGGTCGACGCGCTGCTCGCGGGTGGGCACCGCGTGAAGGTGCTGGACGACCTTTCGACGGGCCGCCGGGCCAACCTTGCGCCGAATGCGGAGCTGGTGGTGGGTTGCGTGGCAAAGGCCGAGACGGTCCTGGCGGCGGCCGAAGGGGCCGACGGGATATTCCATCTGGCCGCCGTGGCCTCGGTTGCGCGGGCGAACGAGGACTGGCTGGGGACGCACCGTGTGAACCTGGGCGGGACGATCGCGGTGCTGGAGGCGGCTCGGCGGCTCGGGCGGGTTCCTGTGGTGTATGCGTCGTCGGCGGCCGTGTATGGGGCGGCGGGCGAAGCCGGGGCGCTGGCCGAGGACAGCCTGGTGGCGCCGCTGTCCGCCTATGGGGCGGACAAGCTCGGCTCCGAGCTGCATTCCCGGGCCGGGGCCGTGGTGCACGGCGTCCCCTCGGTGGGGTTTCGGTTCTTCAACGTGTATGGGCCGCGGCAGGACCCGCGCTCACCGTACAGCGGCGTCATCTCATTGTTCGCGCAGGCGCTGCTCGAGGGTCGTGGGCTCGTGCTGCATGGCGACGGGGAGCAGTCGCGGGACTTCATCTACGTGGGCGACGTGGTGACGCATCTCCTTGCCGGCATGCGGCATGCTGCGCACCATGCGGAGGCGGCGGTGTTCAATGCGTGCACCGGGCGGGAATGCTCCGTCCGGTCGCTTGCATCGACGATGGGCGAGCTGCTGCAGCGCCGCCCGGTCTTCTTGCACGGCCCGGCGCGCGCGGGGGATGTCCGCCGTTCGGTGGGTGACCCATCGCGGGCAATCACGACGCTGGGCGTCGTAGCGCATACCGGCCTTGCGGCGGGCCTCGAGCGGACGCTGCAGGGCATCGCTGCGCAGAGCAAGCTGGTGAGGGCCTAATGCTTGTCTTGACAGCAACTTGGATGGTATGGGTGCGCGCCCTGGAGGCGCGTAGCTCAGTGGCAGAGCACTGCCATCACATGGCAGAGGCCGGGGGTTCAATTCCCTTCCGCGCCTACCGAACGACGATACGCGAGGGGATAGGGCAATGACGACGCGAGTGGGTTCTGTGGGCCGTGCGGTGGTGATGACTGCGACATTGGTTGCGGCGCTGACGACGGCCGGGTGCAGCGTATTCCGCGGGCCGTCGCCGCCGCCCACCGCGCCCCTGGCGCTCGCGCCGGGCAGCACGCCCTATCTGATCGGGCCGGGGGACAACCTCAGCGTGTTCGTCTACCAGTCGCCGCAGCTCAGCGTGGGCAGCCTTGCGGTGCGGCCGGACGGGTCCATCAGCCTGCCGCTGATCCCGGACATCGTGGCCGCCGGCAAGACGCCCACGGCGCTGAGCAAGGACATCGAGGTCCGGCTTCGGGAATACATCAAGGAGCCGAACGTCTCGGTGATGGTGAGCGGGTTCCAGGGTCCGCTCAATCGTCAGGTGCGGGTGATCGGGGAGGCGACCGAGCCGCTGGCGATCCCGTATCGGGATGGGTTGACGGTGCTCGACCTGATGATCGCGACGAAGGGGCTGACGCGCTATGCGGCCGGCAACAGCGCCTTGCTGGTGCGCGACGCGGGTGGCAAGCGCGAGACGTATCGGCTTCGGCTCGCGGACCTGATCAAGGATGGCGAGATCGACCAGAACGTGGCGCTGCTGCCTGGCGATACGGTGATCATCCCGCAGAGTTATTTCTAAGCGAGCTGGGTCCCACGGCGTGGGCAAGGTGGAGGCGGTGCGATGAACGGCATGCGGGTGATGATCCAGCGCCAGCTTTCGGCGGCCTGGCACTATCGTTGGCAGGCGGTGCTGTTCACCTGGTTGGTGTGCGCGCTGGGCTGGGCGTTCGTGTTCACGATCCCCAACACCTATGAAAGCAGCGCCCGCATGTATGTGGATGCGGACGCCGTGCTGACCCCACTGCTGCGCGGGCTTGCCGTGGACACGACGAGTGCCGGGCAGCTGGACATGCTGCAGCGGACCCTGCTGAGCCGGCCGAACCTCGACAAGCTGATCTCGAAGACCGACCTCGAGCTCGACCTGCAGGGCCCGGCGGACCGGGAGGGGCTCATCGAGAAGCTCGCGACCGACATCCGGCTCGTGCCGCAGACCCGCAACCTGTTCAGCATCACCTACCGCAACAAGTCGCCGCGCCTGGCCTACGACGTGGTGCGGACGATGCTGGCGACGTTCGTGGAGAGCAAGACGGGCACGAACCGGGCCGAGATCGAGAGTGCGAACAAGTTCCTCACGGAGCAGATTGCGAGCTACGAAAAGCAGCTGCGGGATGCCGAGCGGCGCCGGGCGGATTTCCGGGCGCGGTATGTGGATCTGCTGCCCGGCGATGGCGGTGCCAACAAGCTCGACCAGCAGCAACAGACGGTTCGGCAGCTGCAGGGACAGCTGCAGGATGCGCTGGCCCGGCGGGAGGCGCTGACGAAGGAGCTGTCGACAACGCCACAGATGGTCGTGACGGAGACAGATGCGGCCGTGGCGGCCGGCGGCGGCGCGCTGGGCAACCCCCGGCTGCGCGAGGAGGAGCGGAAGCTGTCGGAGATGAAGCTGCGCTTCACGGACAGTCATCCGGACGTGGTGGCGCAGAAAAACCTGGTGGACAGCATCCGGCCCGGCCCGGAGCCGCACGGCGTCGAACCCCGTTTTCGAGCAGCTGCGTCTTCGCGTTGTGGAGAACGACAGCGTGATCGCGAGCCTGCAGCGGCAGATCGCCGATGCGCAGAAGGAACGGGACCGCCTGCAGGACATCGCGAAAGGTGCGCCTGGCTTGCAGGCGGAGTTCGTGAACCTGAACCGCGACTACGAGGTGCTGCGCAAGAACTATGACGACCTCACGGCCCGGCGGGAGAGCATGCGCATCTCGACGGCGGCGGATGCCGAGGGCGACAAGGTCAAGATCCAGGTGATCGACCCGCCGCAGGTGCCGCAGATCCCGGTGGCGCCGAAGCGTGTGCTGCTGGTGTCGGGCGTGCTGATCGCCGGGCTCGCGGCTGGGGCGGCGCTGGCTTTCCTGCTGGTGCAGCTCGACCAGTCGTTCCACTCGACGGAGGACCTGCGGCAGCTCGGCTTCCCGGTGGTTGGGGGCGTGTCGATGCTAGCGGCGTCGGTGCCGTTCACGCGGCGGCTGGTGGCGATCGGGTTCTTCGGGCTGGCGCTGCTGGTTCCTGCGGTCGTGTATGGCGGGCTGATGGTTCGGCTGTTGCGGCCGGGCGGCACGGTGTGAGCTAGGCTTGTGTTAACCGCTCCGCGCTAGGCTTGCTTCCTCAGACAGGAGGACGCCATGCGGGATGCGGTGATGGGTGGTTCGACGGTCGAGGCCTGTGGAGTCGACTCCCGGGCGCTCGTGGCTCGGTCGATGGTCTGGCGCGAGCATGCCTATGTAGCCCGGCGCTTGCCGGTGCGCGTGTGCCTGTGCGTGATGGGCGGGTTATCGCTAGGGCTGTGGTGGATGCTGTGGCTTGCTGTGCAGGCGGTGTTCTAGCGGGCAGACTGTCGGGTCGGGCTGCGGTAGGGTTTGTCGGAGTTCATCGGGGCAGGATTGACGGGGCGAGCGAGCGTGGTGTTGTTCGCGGCGGAACACGATGAGGGCCGAGCGATGCTTGCAGACGGGACAACGGCCATGATCACGGACGCCGATCGGCATTTCGTGCACGACTACCTCCGGCAGTCGCAGGCGGCGCTGGATGCGTTCGTGGCGGATGCTGGCACGCTGGGGCTGTTGGCGGGCATGGCGGACATGGTGGTGGCCGCGATGCGTTCGGGCGGCAAGCTCATGCTGATGGGCAATGGCGGCAGTGCAGGCGACGCGCAGCACATCGCCGGCGAGTTCACCGGGCGGCTGATGTATGACCGGGACCCGCTGCCGGCGGTGGCGCTGACGACCGATACATCCGCGATGACGGCGATCGGGACCGATTACGGGTTCGACCTGGTGTTCGAGCGCCAGGTGCTGGGGCTGGGGCGCCCTGGGGACGTGGTGTGGGGTATCTCGACCTCCGGCAGCTCCAACAACGTGGTGCGGGCGCTCGAGGCGGCGCGGACGCGGGGGATGGGCACGCTGGGGTTCGCCGGCGCGGGTGGGGGCGCGATGGCGGCCTGCACGGACCTGCTGCTGCGGGCGCCGTCGGCATGGACGCCGGTGATCCAGCAGGTGCACATCACGGCGGCGCACCTGGTGTGCGGGCTCGTCGAGCGGGCGATGTTTCCGCGCAACGGCTGAGCTTCGGTCGTGAGCATCCGGCAATGCGCGGTGCTGGTGGGTGGGCTTGGCACGCGGCTGGGCGCGATCGTGGCCGACGTGCCGAAGCCGATGCTGGACGTGGCGGGGCGGCCGTTCCTGGGCTGGCTGCTGCAGGAGGCGTCGCGCTTCGGCATCGAGGAGGCGGTGCTGCTGACGGGGCATCTGTCGGAGGTGGTGGAGGCGGCGTTGCCGGCGCTCGCGGCCTCGTTGCCGCGGCCGATGCGGCTGGTGGTGAGCAGGGAACCCGTGCGGGCCGGGACAGGTGGGGCGCTGCATCACGCGTTGCCGCTGCTGGACGAGCGTTTTTTGCTGATGAACGGGGATTCGCTGTTCGATTGTGCGCCGACCGCGGCGCTGACGGAGGCGGGTGCGCTCGGGCACCTGATGCTGCGGGCGGTGCCCGATGCGTCGCGCTACGGGGTGGTGGACTGGTCGGACGGTCGCGTGGAGGCGTTCCGGGCGCGGCCGGACAGTGCCGCTCCGGGGGTGATCAACGGCGGGGTCTATGGGCTGAGCCGCGCCGTGGCCGAGCGGGCGGGCGCGCAGTCCTCGCTGGAGCAGGATGTGCTGCCGGCGCTGGCCGCCGAGGGCGCGTTGCGCGGGACGGTGGGCGAGGGCTGGTTCATCGACATCGGGATCCCGGCGGACCTCGAGCGGGCGCAGACCGAGCTGCCGCGCCAGCTTGCGCGCCCGGCGCTGTTCCTGGACCGCGATGGAGTGCTGAACGTGGACCATGGCTGGGTGGGCACGCGGGAGCGGTGGGAGTGGGTGCCGGGGGCGCTCGACGCGATTGCGATGGCGACGCGGATGGGGTTCCACGTGTTCGTGGTGACGAACCAGTCTGGCGTGGCGCGCGGGCACTACACGGAGGCGGCGCTGCACGGGCTGCATCGCTGGGTGCTGGACCAGGCGCTGGCGGCGGGGGGCACGATCGACGACTGGCGGTATTGCCCGGACCATCCGGAGGCGCCGCTCGAGGCATATCGCCGGGTGAACGATTGGCGAAAGCCGGGGCCGGGCATGATCCTGGACCTGGCGCGCGCCTGGCAGCTGGAGCCGTCGCGCTGCCTGATGGTGGGAGACCAGCCGACCGACATGCAGGCGGCCGGGGCGGCCGGTGTGCGCGGGCACCGGTTTCCGGGCGGCAATTTGGCCCGGTTCGTGCGGCCCCTGTTGGAGAGCATGCGATGATCCCTCGTTCGCCGGTGGTGCGGGCCCGCGTGCCGTTGCGGTTGGGCCTGGCGGGGGGCGGGACGGACCTCAGCCCCTATTGCGACGAGCATGGCGGGGCCGTGCTGAACGTGACGATCGACCGGTATGCCTATGCGTTCATCGAGCCGGCCGAGGATGGCCAGGTGCATTTCGTGGCGCCCGACATGGACGCGGAGGAGGTGTTCGCGCCCGAGCTCGAGGCGATCGCCGGGGCGAAGCTGCAGTTGCATGCGGGCGTGCTGGCGCGGATGGCGCGGGAGTTCTGTGGCGGGCGGATCTCGCCGCTGCGGATCACGTCGTTCGTGGATGCGCCGGCGGGCTCGGGCCTGGGCAGCAGCTCGGCGCTCGTCGTGGCGCTGGTGGAGGCGTTCCGGACGTATCTGGGGTTGCCGCTCGGGCGCTACGACGTGGCGCACACGGCGTTCGAGGTGGAGCGGCTGGAGCTGAAGCTCGCGGGAGGCAAGCAGGACCAGTATGCGGCGACGTTCGGGGGTGCCAACTTCATCGAGTTCCTGGATCGGGACCGGGTGATCGTGAACCCGCTGCGGGTGCCGGCGGGGCAGCTGAACGAGCTCGAGGCGAGCACCGTCATCTGCTTCACGGGCGTGTCGCGGCGGTCCGAGACGATCATCCAGGACCAGACGGCGCGGATGACGGGACCGGGCAAGAACCTGGACGACCTGCACCAGCTGAAGGCGGACGCGATCGAGATGAAGCAGGCGCTGCTGCGGGGTGAGATCGAGCACATGGCGCATGTGCTGAATCGCTCGTGGGAGGCCAAGAAGCGGACGGCGAGCGGGATCAGCACGGAGCTGATCGAGACGCTGTGGGAGTGTGGGCGGGTGGCTGGGGCGAGGGGCGGTAAGGTGTCGGGCGCGGGGGGCGGCGGGTTCATGATGTTCCTGGTGCCGCCGCCGAAGCGGATGCAGGTGATCCGGGCGTTGAACGCGGCGGGGGGCACGGCGGGGGCGGTGCACTTCACGGCCGAGGGGGCGGAGAGCTGGTCGCCGGGGTGATGCGGCGTGCGGCCCTGCGGTCGTCGGCGGCGGCGGGACGCATTGCTGGACAAGGCGGTCAGCGGGAGTCTGCGGCAACGGTGAGCGAGGTTCGCCCTCCCTCTCCCCCGGCCCCTCCCGCAAGGGCAGGGGGGAAAGGGCTCATCCCACCGCCGCCGGATCGAGGCCCGCCCGAAGCAGCGCACGGACCACTCGCCTGTGGTCCGTTTCGCGATACCAGGGCATGCGGGCGTGGCGGAAGTCGGTGAAGTGGTCGGGCGAGATGGTGCGGGCGCGGTCGAGGGCGGCGCGGGCTTCGGGCGGGCGGCCGCGTTCGGCGTGGACCATGGCCAGCAGGCGGGGGCCGAAGGAGTAGTCGGGGAACTCGCGGCAGATCTGGTGGGCGGCGGTTTCGGCGGCTTGCAGGTCGTCGTTGAAGTAGTGGCCGAGGCCGACATGGGCGAGGCGGATGTGGAGGCGCGGGTCCCGCGGGCTCAGTCGGAGTGAGGTTGCGAGTGCTTCGAGGCCTTCCCGGGGGCGGCCGGTGAAGACGAGGGCGGCGCCGCGTGCGCCGTGCACGGTGGCGTCGCTGGGGTTGAGCAACAGGGCGGCGTCGCAGACGGCGAGCGCGCCCTCGTGGTCGCCGCGAACCATGCGGGCGAGGCCGAGCAGCCCGTGCGCGGCGGCGTCGCGCGGGTCGAGCGCGATCGATTTCTGGACGAGCGCCTCGCCCTGGGCCTGCCAGTCGGGCGGGGCGCCGGGGATGAAGGCGGAGCCGTCGTGCAGGAGGGTGAGCGCCAGGCCGTAATGGCCGGGGGCGTAGTTCGGGTCGATGGCGGTGGCGCGGCGGAACCAGGCTGCAGCCTCGGCGGCGGTGCCGTTGCCGATGCGGCTGAACAGCCACATGCCGCGCTGGTAGGCAGCCCACGCGTCCACGCTGTCCGGATGGCGGCGGATGGCGCGGGCCTGCTCGGCCTCGGCGAGCGCCGGGCGGACGAGGGTGGTGATGGCGGCCGTGATGGCGTCCTGCAGCTCGAACACTTCGCAGATGGGCCGGTCGTAGCGCTCGGCGACCAGGTGCTCCCCGCTCTGCGCGTCGATGAGCTGCACGCGGCAGCGGAGGCGCCCTGCGGAGCGGCTCATGCTGCCCTCGAGCACGTAGTGCACATCGAACAGGGCGGCGAGTTCGGGGATGGCGCGGGTGGTGCCCTTGAGGGTGAAGGCGGTGTTGCGGGCGATGACGGTGAGCCAGCGGTTGCGCGACAGCTCGGCGATGATGTCCTCCGTGATGCCGTCGGCCAGGTGTTCCTGCCCGGCGTCCCGCGTCATGTCCGTGAAGGGCAGCACGAGGATGGAAGGCTTGGGCGGCACGGCGTGGGGGCGAAGGACGGCGGGTGGCGAGGCCGGCAGCTCGGCCAGGTTCGCCACGAACCGATAACCGCGGCCCGGCACGGTGCGTATGACGCGCTGCTCGGCCGAGCCGTCGTGCAGGGCCTTGCGGAGGGCGGAGATGTGGACGGTGAGGTTGTTCTCGTCGACGAGGGTGCCGGGCCAGACTCGGCGGATGAGCTCGTCCTTGGCGACCACACGGTCCCGCGCATCCACGAGGGCCAGCAGCAGGTCGAACGCCCGGGCGCCGAGCTGCACGGGGCCACCATCGACCACGAGGCGGCGATGCGTGCGGTCGAGCGTGTAAGCACCGAAGCGCAAGAGCGAGTCGGATCCCGCAAGGGCGGTGGGCTGGTCCAGGCTCAGTCCTCCGGGCGCAAATCAGCTCTGACCAACTCTCATTTGTGAAACGAGGGTGCAAGTGGTTTCGATCAACGGTTTATGCGATTTGAGCGCGAAGTCGTGATCGGGCTTTGCAAGCGGGCGCGGACGGGGTAGCGATCGGGCAACGAAAAGAACCGTCGGAGGCCGTCCATGTTCCATTCCCTGCCGAAGCTTGGGCGCCGAGCCGCGCTTGCAGCACTGCCGCTCGTGGCCATCCGCACGCGCCCGGCGCACGCGGCGGAGTTCAGCTACAAGCTCGCCAACAACACGCCGGCCACGCACCCGCTGACGCTGCGCATGCAGGAGGCGGCGGACCGCATCCTGGCCGGCACGGGCGGGCGGCTCGAGCTGCGGGTGTTCCCCAACAGCCAGCTCGGCTCGGACACGGACACGCTGAGCCAGGTCCGGTCCGGTGCGGTGGAGTTCTTCTCCCTTTCGGGCCTGATCCTGTCGACGCTGGTGCCGGCGGCCTCCATCAACGGCGTGGGGTTCGCGTTCAAGAGCTACGACCAGGTGTGGCCGGCGATGGACGGCAAGCTCGGCGCCTATGTGCGTAGCGAGATCGGCAAGCGCGGGCTGCACGCGTTCGAGCGGCCGTTCGACAACGGGTTCCGGCAGATCACGAGCAGCAGCAAGGCGATCAAGAGCGCGGACGACCTGAAGGGGTTCAAGATCCGGGTGCCCGTCAGCCCGCTCTGGACGAGCATGTTCCAGGCGCTCGGCGCGTCGCCGGCGAGCATCAACTTCTCCGAGGTGTATTCGGCGCTGCAGACCAAGATCGTGGATGGGCAGGAGAACCCGCTGAGCCTGATCGAGACGGCCAAGCTGTACGAGGTGCAGAAGTATTGCTCGCTCACGAACCACATGTGGGACGGCTTCTGGCTGCTGGGCAACAAGCGCGCCTTAGACCGGCTGCCGGCGGACGTGCAGGCGGTGGTGAGCAAGGAGTTCGCGCAGGCCGCCGTGGACGAGCGGGCGGACATCGCCAAGCTAAACACGGACGTGCGGGGCACGCTCGAGAAGCGGGGCCTGGTGTTCAACGACGTGGACACGACGGCCTTCCGGGACGCGCTGAAGCAGGCGGGCTTCTACAAGGAGTGGCGCGGCAAGTATGGCGACGAGGCGTGGGCCGTGCTCGAGGGCGCGGTCGGCGCGGTGAGCTGATGTGGCAGCGCTAGCCGAAGCGGCCCCGGCCCGGGTCGTCTGGCCCGAGCGGATGCTGGCGGCCGTCGTCGAGGCGGCCGCGGCGGTGCTGGTGCTGGCCGAGATCGTGATCCTGTTCGTGGGCGTGGTGGCGCGGTTCGGCTTCCATCGCCCGCTGGTGTGGACGGACGAACTCGCGAGCATCCTTTTTCTTTGGCTTGCGATGCTGGGCAGTGTCATCGCCTTGCAGCGGGGCAGCCACATGCGGCTGACCGCCATCGTGGGCGGCATGCGGCCGGTGTGGCGGGGGCGGATCGAGGCGCTCGCGGTGGCGGCGTCGGCACTGTTCCTGGGGCTGATCCTGCCGCATGCGGTCGAGTATGCACAGGACGAGTGGTTCATCGAGACGCCTGCGCTCGGCTGGTCCAACATGGTGCGGGCCGGCGCCATCCCGGTGGGCGTGGGGCTGATGCTGGCGGTGGCGCTGGTGCGGCTGGCGTCGGTTCGGTTGGTGGAGCTGCTGCCCATGGTGGTGGCCATCGGGCTGCTCTGGGCCGCGCTGCATCTGGGCGCGCCCGGCATCAAGGCGCTCGGGGCATGGAACCTGGCACTGTTCTTCGTGGTGCTGCTGGGCGGCGGCGTGCTGCTGGGGGTCCCGATCGGGTTCAGCTTCGGGCTGGCGACGCTGGCCTACCTGGCCACCACCACGTCGACCCCGCTGACCGTGATCGTGTCGCGGATGGACGAGGGGATGAGCGCGCTGATCCTGCTCGCGGTCCCGCTGTTCGTGTTCCTCGGCCTGCTGATCGAGATGACGGGGATGGCGCTGGCCATGGTGGCGTTCCTGGCGAGCCTGCTGGGGCATGTACGGGGCGGGCTGAACTACGTGCTTCTGGGGGCGATGGTGCTGGTTTCGGGCATCTCGGGCAGCAAGGCGGCGGACATGGCGGCGGTGGCGCCCGTGTTGTTCCCGGAGATGAAGCGGCGTGGGGCGCAGGAGGGGGAGCTGGTGAGCCTGCTCGCGGCTTCGGGGGCCATGAGCGAGACGATCCCACCGAGCCTCGTGCTGATCACGATCGGGAGCGTGACCGGGGTGAGCATCGCCGGGCTGTTCACGGGGGGGCTGGTGCCGGCGCTGGTGCTGTGCGTGGCGCTCGCGGCGGTGGCGTGGGTGCGCTGCCGGAACGACGATGTGAGCCAGGTGGTGCGGGCGACGCCGCGGCAGGTGGGGCGGGCGCTGCTTGTGGCGGTGCCGGCGCTGGTGCTGCCGTTCCTCATCCGCGCCGCCGTGGTGGAGGGGGTGGCGACGGCGACCGAGGTGAGCACGATAGGGATCGCGTATTCCGTGCTGGCCGGGCTGTTGCTGTATCGGCAGTTCGACTGGCGGCGGCTGAAGCCCATGCTGGTGGAGACGGCGTGCCTCTCGGGGGCGATCCTGCTGATCATCGGGACAGCGACGGGCATGGCCTGGGCGCTGACGCAAAGCGGGTTCTCGCGCCAGCTGGCGATCACGATGGCGCAGATGCCGGGTGGGGCGGCCGGATTCATGGCCATCAGCATCGTGGCGTTCGTGATCCTGGGCAGCATCCTCGAGGGTATCCCCGCCATCGTGCTGTTCGGGCCGCTGACGTTCCCGATCGCGAAGGCGCTCGGGATCAACGACGTGCATTATGCCATGGTGGTGGTGCTGGCGATGGGCATCGGGCTGTTCGCGCCGCCGTTCGGGGTGGGGTACTACGCGGCTTGCGCCATCGGGCGGGTGAGCCCGGATGCGGCGATGCGGCGGATCTGGCCCTACCTCGCGGCGCTGGTCGTCGGGCTGGTCGTGGTGGCGGCGGTGCCATGGTTTTCAACGGGGTTCTTGTAGGGCGGGGTGTGCCCCATATGCAGGTCAGCAAGAGCTGGAGCGATCCGCATGTCCATGACCGCCGAATTTCCGTTCGCCCTGTCCGATGCCGAGTGGCAGAAGCGCCTCACGCCCGAGCAGTTCCGCGTCCTGCGCAGCCACGGGACGGAGCGGGCGTGCACTAGCCCCCTGAATGCCGAGAAGCGGGCCGGCACCTATGCCTGCGCCGGGTGTGGCCAGACATTGTTCGACACGAAGGCCAAGTTCGAGAGCGGAACCGGGTGGCCGAGCTTCTACGAGGCCATCGCACCCGGCGCGGTGGGCGAGACGGTCGACCGGACGTATGGGATGGTGCGGACCGAGGTGCACTGCAACAACTGTGGCAGCCATCTGGGCCATGTGTTCCCGGACGGGCCGCCGCCCACGGGGCAGCGCCATTGCATGAATGGGGTCGCGCTGACGTTCCACCCGGCATAGGGCCACCCCGCATAGGCCACCTGGCATAAGGCCACCTGGCATATGGCCACCCGGCGCGGGCCAGCATGGAATGCATGACCAGGAGGCACTTCCGCGCGGCGCTGGCATAGGCGACGGTGCCGTGGGGCGCTGAAGACGCCCGCAGGAGGTCGTCGTCCATGCCCGTCGAGATCAAGGTCGGTCCGCCGCAGCTCGCCATCCACCAGGGGTTCACGGTGTTCGTCACCGAGCCGGACGGGACGGTGGGGTGGCCGTCCGACAAGGGGCTTTACTACGCCGACACCCGGCTGGTCAGCGCCTATGCGGTGTATGCCAACGGCATGCCGTGGGAGCTGCTGAACAGCGGCGCGCCCTCCTACTATGGGGCGCGCATCTTCTGCACCAACCGCGCCTTCCCGAGTGAGCACGGTGCCGTGGCCCCGCGAACGCTTAGCTTCGTGTTGAGCCGGGCCATCGACGGCGGCATGCATGAAACCCACGAGATCACGAACCACGGGCCCACCACGTTGGTATTCAACCACGAGGTGTCGATCCGGAGCGATTTCGCCGACGTGTTCGAGGTCAAGGCGCAGAAGATCGTGCGCCGCGGACGGATCAGCTCGACGTGGGACGAGGAGTCCGGAACGCTCACGACCAGCTACAGCAACGGCGCCTTCATGCGCGGCCTGCGCATCGTGGCTACCGGCAACAGCCCGGCGGTGTCGGCCAACGGGCGACTCTCGTTCATGATCCGGCTGGCCCCCGGTGCCACTTGGCGCGGCGCGCTGCGATGCGCGCTGCTGGATGGCGAGACGGTGATGGAGCCGCCGCCGGACTGCATGCTGAACGGCGAGAGCCGGGCCGGGCGGGAGCTGCTGGCCTGGCGCGAAGGGCTGCTGAAGGTGGAGACGAGCGTGGCCGCATTCGAACGGCTGTTCGACCAGGCGGTGGAGGACATGGCGGCGCTGCGGCTGCCCATCGAGGTGCGTGGGGCGCCTGCGGGCGGTTCGACCGTGGTGCCGGCGGCCGGGCTGCCCTGGTTCGTGGCGCTGTTCGGGCGGGACACGCTGATCGTGAGCCTGCAGACCATGCTCGTGAACCCGGAGTTCGCACGCGGCACGCTCGAGGTGCTGGGGGCTTGGCAGGCGACGGAGCGGGACGATTTCCGGGATGCGGAACCGGGGAAGATCCTGCACGAGCTGCGGCGGGGGGAGCTGGCGGCGCTCAAGTTGATCCCGCACACGCCCTACTACGGCACGGCGGACGCGACGCCCTTGTATCTGATGGTGCTGCACGCGGCCTGGAGGGCGACGGGCGACGACGCGCTGCTGGAGCGGCACATGACGGCGGCCGAAGGATGCCTCGCCTGGATCGACGACTATGGCGACCGGGATGGCGACGGGTTCCAGGAATACGGCACCCGCTCGGGCCAGGGGTATGAAAACGTGGGCTGGAAGGATAGCGGGGAGGCGGTGGTGGACACCGACGGCTCGTTGGTGCACGGGCCGAAGGCGCTGTGCGAGCTGCAGGGCTACGTGTATGCGGCCTGGCGCGGCATGGCTTCGGTGTATGCGCACCGGGGGGACGCGACGCGGGCGGCCGTGCTGACGGCCAAGGCGGACGCGCTCTACAAGCGGTTCAACGATGCGTTCTGGAACGAGGCGGAGGGGTTCTACGCCTATTGCCTCGATGGCGCGAAGAAGCCGGTTCTGACGGTGGCGAGCAACCCGGGGCACCTGCTGTGGTGCGGCATCGTGCCGCCGGCACGGGCCAAGCGGGTGGTGGCTCGGCTGATGGCGCCCGACATGTGGAGCGGCTGGGGCATCCGCACGCTCAGCGCGCTGAACCCGAGCTATAATCCTTACTCCTACCAGAACGGATCCGTTTGGCCGCACGACAACGGGATCATCGCCGAGGGGATGGCGAAGTATGGGTTTGCCGAGGAGGCCGGGCTGGTGGCGCTGGACGTCCACCGGGCAGCCGGGTTCTTCACGCAGCGGCAATTGCCGGAGCTCTATTCTGGCGTGCAACGGGACGAGACGAACTTTCCGGTGCAATACCTCGGCGCCAACGTGCCGCAGGCCTGGGCGGCGGGAAGCGTGTTCGCGCTGTTGACGGCCATGCTGGGGTTGGAGCCGGATGCGCCGCAGGATCGTCTCGTGGTCAACCCGGTCTTGCCCGAGTGGCTGCCGGACGTGCTCCTGAAGGATCTGCGGGTGGGGCGGCACATGTTCGACCTGGCGTTCAAGCGCGAGGCAGACGGCTCGACGAGCTTCGAGGTGGTGCGCGGCGATGCGGGCTACGTGATGCGGCGCGGGGCGGCGATGCGGTTCGTGGAAGCGTAGGCGGCTGGCGCCGGACCGTCCGCAACGCTAGACACCGCCGCTCGGCCGCTAGGCGGAGCCGGGGGGCGAGGGTTCGGGTGGCGGTCATCGGCGTGGATTTCGGCACCACCAACACGGTGGTCACCCGGCTGCTGCCGGACGGCTCGGCGCAGACGGTGCGGCACCGGTTCGGGGCGGCGGAGCTGGACGTCGTGCGGTCCTTGCTGTGTTTCTGGAACGAGGGCAGCGCGCGGAACCTGGCCGTGCAGCACGCGGTCGGCCCGGCAGCGATCGAGGCCTACCTGGACGACCCGCTCGAGAGTCGGCTGCTGATGTCGCTCAAGTCCTACCTCGCGCAGCGGAGCTTTTCGGAGACCACGGTGTTCGGGCAGCGCTACGGGCTGGAGGACCTGGTGGCGCTGTTCCTCCGGCCGGTGGTGCCGCAGGCGGCGGGCGGGGACGTGCTGGTGGCGGGGCGGCCGGTGCGGTTCGCGGGCGAGTCGGCGGACGATCCGCTGGGCGAGGCGCGGCTTCGCGGGGCCTATGCCCGTGTCGGGTGGGGAGGCGTGCAGACGGCGCTGGAGCCGGAGGCGGCCGGCTATCGCTTCGCGCGCACGCTCGACGGGGCGGCGACGGTATTGATCGGGGACTTCGGCGGCGGGACGAGCGATTTCTCGGTGCTGCGGTTCGAGCCGGGCGGGCCGGTCCAGGCGCTGGGCAATGCGGGCGTGGGCGTGGCCGGGGACAGCTTCGACGCGCGGATCATGGACCACGTGGTGGCGCCGCTACTGGGTAAGGGCAGCACCTACCGGGTGTTCGGGAAGGACATGCCGGTGCCGGCCGAGTACTATTCGAGCTTCGCACGCTGGCATCGGCTTTCGGTGATGCGGGCGCCGAGGATGATGCGGGACATCGAGACGGTGGCGCGCACGGCGGCACGGCCGGAGCAGCTGCAGGCGCTGCTGCGGCTGGTGCGGGACGAGGCCGGGTACGCGCTGTATCGGGCCGTGTCGGGCGTGAAGGCGGCGCTCTCCGGGGCGGACGAGGCGGCGTTGCGGTTCGAGCACGAGGGGTTCCGGATCGACGCGACCATCCGGCGGGGGGAGTTCGAGCGATGGATCGGGCCGGAGCTTGCACGCATCGAGGCGGCCGCCGATGCGGCGCTGTCGCAGGCGGGGCTGGAGGATGCGCGGATCGACCGCGTGTTCCTGACGGGCGGCACGTCCCTGGTGCCGGCCGTGCGGGCCGTGTTCACCCGGCGCTTCGGGGAGCGCCGGGTGACGGGCGGGGGGGAGTTCGTCAGCGTGGCCGAGGGTTTGGCGCTGATCGGGCGGGATCGGGCGGCTACAGCCCGAGGATGACGCCGCGGACGACGCCGCCTGCGACTCCGACGACGGTTCGAAGGATGGCGCCGACGAGGTTGAACAGGCTGCGGACGATGCCGGGCTCGTCGGGCGTACGGGTGACCTGGGCTTCGGTTTGGCGCAGGGCGCTGCCCCAGCTGTCCACGAATTGCGGGAAGTCCGTGGCGGCATATCGGCTGCCGTCGAGCCCGGCCACGTGGAGCCCGGCGCGGTCCGGGATGACCATGAGCAGGAACGGGCCGGGGCCGGAGAGCTGGCCTTCGGAGAGCTGCACGGCGGAGAGCAGGCGGGCGCTCCGGGCATAGTCGTAGGTGCCGACGAGGAAGTCGCAGTCCGTCGCGCGGTCCGCCGGCACCTCGGGGAGCTGCACGAGCCAGCTGGTGAGCACGAGGCTGGGGGCGACCACGGAGGCGGCGAGGGCCTGCTGGGCGGTGGGCAGGCGGCTGGTGATGGCGGTGCAGAAGGCGCGGTTGCGGTTGAGGTCGCCGGGCGTGAGGACGACGATGGCGGTGGGCATGGGGGCGAGGAAGGTGGAGGGGCCGGCGATCTGCGTGGCGAAGATGGGGTTTGCGGCACGGCCGGGCTCGCGGATGGCGGTGGGGCTGCCGGGCTGGCCGGGCGCGCAGGCGGCCAGCAAGGCGGCGAGGGAGACAATGGTATGACGGGGCAGCATCGGAGACTCCGGGCGGTAGGCGCCTACTCTGCCTTCCGCTTAGCCACGGTGCCAGCCCGCGTGCGCCGGGCCAGGAGGGCCAAGGGTGCGAGCAGCGCCAGGGTGGCAGGCTCTGGCACGTCCTGGGCGAGGAGGCTGTAGGCGACACCGGTGGCCTTGAGCAGGAGCAGCGGCTCGCCGTCGGCGTCGGGGCTGAGGCGGGCGTCGACGCGGGGGGAGTTGAACCAGCCGGGGTAGCCGTAGAGTTGGGTGAGGTCGAGTTGGGCACCGCCGCTTGGGCCGGTGAGGGCGATCTCGGTGACGGTGGTGGTGGCGCAGGTGCCGCCGCCGGGCTGGGCGGGGTCGAAGGTGAGGATGCGGCCGAGGACGATGTCGGCCATGATGTAGTGGCCGTAGAGGCTGGGGAGCGCGCTGCCGCGGTAGAGGTATCCGCTGCCGATGGCGTAGCCCTCGTTGTGGCTGTAGCAGGCTACGGGATCGGCCGTGCCGTCGGGGGCCGAGGAGATGCGGGGGTAGATGTTGTAATCGTCCACGAGGCCGTAGGCAGCGCCGGTGGCGTAGGGGCCCTCGCGGGTGGACCAGCCGTAATCGGCGCCCTTGATGCCGACGTTGACCTCCTCGATGCGAGCCTCGCCGAGGTCGTTGATATACATCGTGCCGGTCGCCTTATCCCACCCGAAGGTCTGCGGGTTGCGCAGGCCGCTGACGTAGATCTCGGGCAGGTCGCCCGGCGTCAGGACGTAAGGGTTGTCGGCCGGGACGGTGTAGCCGTCGGCGCCTTGGGCGAGGGGGTTGATGCGCAGCAGCTTGCCGTAGGGGAGGGCGAGGTTGCGGGCGGCGGCGTTGGCGTCGTTCTCCTCGTTCTGGCTGAGCGCTATGTACAGGTTCCCATAGTCGCTCGTGCCGGGTGCGGCGGTGGGGTTGAACGCGATCATGGCGTTGCTGGCGCCGCCGCTGACGCGCAGCACGGGGCGGGACGTGCCCTGGAAGGTAGCGGCGGCGGGGTCCGTGGCCGTCCATTCCCGCACCTCGAACAGGTCCGTGCTGCCGTTGGGGCTGGCCGTCCCGATCGTTTTGGCTGGTGCGAGCGCACCGTCGTCGTGGACGTAGCCGCCGGTGTAGAAGGTGGCGAAGCCGGGCTTGGCGGGGTCGGTGCCGAAGTTCGGGTGGAAGGCGAGGCCTGCGAGGCCGGGGCCGGTGGGCACGTAGTAGTTGAAGGCTTGTGGGACGGTGGTGCGCACGTCGAGGAATTGCACCGGGGCGGTCCCAGCCTGGTCGGTGCGGAAGATGGTGCCGTTGAGGTCGTTGATGAACAGGCGGCGGCTACCGTCGGGTGCCACCGTCACGTATTGGATGAGGGCGGCAGGGCCGGTCACGGCGCCATCGGGCGGGATGGTGACGAATGGGACCATGCGCAGCGCGAGGCCGCTCGGCTGGATGCGGGGGAAGGGGTCGTTGATCGGTGCCGGCGCGGCGAGGGCTGGGGTTGCGATCAGGGCTAGAAGGACGGCAGCTCGGAGCATGCCTGTGGGCTAACGCGATATGATCGTCACCGCAACGGTCCCTACGTGATTTTTCGTCGTGGTCTGTTGGTGGCCGGGGTTGGCTGTGCTGGCCGTTGCATCGCCACGCTTGCGGCTCGCGGTGGCAGATCCTTGGGCGGATCCAGGTTGCTGCTCGTGGTCCCCCTTTCCCGGCCCCTGCCGCGAGGGGAGGGGGGAGGAGGGGTCTTGGCGACAGGGGGTAGGACCAGGGCAGGGGCGATGTGGTCGAGGTCGAGGGAGGGGATGAAGGCCGGGTCTTCATAGAGGCGTTGCAGGGCGGGTTCGGGGATGGCGGCGGTGGCGCGGGGGATGCCGCCCCCTTCGTGCCAGGCGCTGTCCCAAAGCATGGCGAGGGTTTGGGCGCCGTCGGCCATGACACCCACGGTTTGGGGGCCGAAGGCGGACCAGAGGGCGTCGATGGTCCGGCGGGACTTGCCGCCGCCGGCTGCGATGTAGGCGTCCACGAGCGCCTCGGGCGGGATGGCGGTTGCGGCGCGCTGCATGAGGCGGAGGATGGCGGTGGCGGCCTGCTGGCCGTTGGCGACGCGGGGCGCGGGCTTAGCGCGGCGAAGTACGGCGGGGATGGCCGCCTGCAGGTCCTTCGCGTGGGCGTCGATCATGGTGTCCTCGTAGGCGGAATGGACGCCTTCACCGGGTTTGACCCTAACCTCGCTGGTGGTGCCGTCCCGGTGGTTCACGGTCTTGGTGGTGCCGCCGGCGGGCTTGCCGTTGGAGAAGATGGAGCCGTGGAGGGGTTGGCAGGCATCGCCCACATAGTGGGAGAGGATGCCGGCAGCGCAGACGAAGCGGGCGGCGTCGTGGGCGCGGACGGCGGCGACCATGGCGTCGAAGAACTGCCAGACGCGGAAGGGGAGGAGGCCGCGGGAGCGGGACTCGGTCTGGCCGGCCTGGTCGTAGAAGTGTTGCCAGAAGGCGGGGGTCACGTTGGCCGGGTTGGCGAGCGAGGCCTGCAGGAGGGTCTGGCCGCCTGGGCCGGGCTGGTCGATGTCGGCGTAGTGGGTGGGGTGTTCGGGGCCGGTCGCGCGGTGGGTGACGGCGTTGAACTGGGTGTCGCGGCCGCCGGGGACGGAGCGGGGGGACTGCTTCCAGACGATGTCCGGCACGTCGGCGAGCGGGATGAAGGCGTTGTCCTTGGCCTGTTGCAGGGCGCCCTTGATGGCGTCCGGGGCGAGGCTTGCGGTGTCGAACGCGATGCGGGCGGCGTTGGCCTGCATGAGGGTGCGGAGCGCCGGGTCGGCGACGGTCTGCAGGGCGATCGCGGCGATGGTGTAGTGGCCCTCTGAGCCCCAGAAGGGCTGCACACCGGTGTTGTGGTCGGTCTTCACGTCCACGTCGAGCAGGTTGCAGACGGTGCTGAGCGAGGTGGCCAGCGCGACATTCACCTTCGTGGTCGCGTCGTTTGCGAGCAGGGCCTGGCCGCCCCACTCGATGGCGATCGGGCGGACGCGGCCGCCGGGCTTGGCCGGCTCGAGGCACCAGATGGTGCCGGAGTCGCCCGGGTGGGTCTGGGGGCTCGTGTCGTCCTCGGGGGCGATGAGGTAGTCGGCCACCCAATCGAAGCCACCCACGGATTTGTAGCGATAGAACAAAGCCTTGACGCGCCCGGCCAGCGGCCCGGAGGCGGCGCCGAAGGCCGTGACTGGGGCGCCGACGAGGCGGAGGGAGATGGTGTGCTCGCTGATGTCGGCCAACTCGCCAAGGGTGCCGATCCCGTAGATCTGGGAGGTCCAGCCGCTGGTGTCGTCGAGCTCGACGAGGCCGACGTCCAACGCCGAATAGGTGCGGGTCCCGGGGTAGTCGGGATAGACCTGGGCGAAGGGGAGGCGGGTGAGCTGCCTGGCGCTGGCTTGGCCGATCCGCATGCGCTGCCCGCGAAGGCGCGTGTAGACGGGCTCGCCCGGCTGGCCCACGACGTGGCGGTTGGTGAGGGCGTAGGTCAGGTGGCCGTCGCTGACGAGGCACCCCACGCTGGCGACGCGTTCGGCGCCCTGGACCTCTACGACGAGCGGGTAGCCGCCGCCGGCGAGCGAGTCCGGAAAGGCGTGGCGGAGCGGGGGCGCGGGGGCGGCTTCGGCAGGCGTGACCTTCACGACGCACACCGGGACGATGCGGCCATCGGGCATGTAGAGGCGGAGCGGGATCGAGAAGTCGGGGCGCATCCCGCCGGGGCCGAAGCTCGAGGGGTGCATCCAGTCGCGCACGAAGGCGAGGATGCAGGGCCAGGAATAGTCCTGAACGTGGGCGTTATCGAGGCGGCGTTCGGCGCCGTAATCGGGCACCGGGCGGTGCTCGAGCCGGGCGTGGTGGTCGGCGTCGCGGATCAGGTAGCGGCCGATGGCGGTGCCGACGACGTTCGGCTTGCCGAGCAGGTGGTTGTGGTAGACGTCCCGCGCCTCCAGCAGGTCGCGGACGGAAAGGGTGTCAAAGCCGGGTTCGGCGCTCAGCGGATCGGCCATGGCGGTGTTCTCCCCGGTTCTCCGCACCATCGGCGCGGATTGGGTGACCGTCCAATCTCATTTCGATGTCGGTTGGTCGCGGTGTGGGTTCGTGCCCGTTGTCACCCTTCCCGCAAGGGAAGGGGGGAAGCGGGCGTTGCGGCCACCCGGGCGAAGGTGCTGACGATTTTCGACCCGGCGCGGAGCGTGCCGCCGAGGGAGCCGGCGACCTTGCTGTGCCCAGCCGCGCGGTTGCGGTAGGGAACCGGGAATTCCTGGATGCGGAGGCCGGCGCGGGCGGCCTTCATCTGCATCTCGATGTTCCAGCCATAGGTCATCTCGGTCATGCCGAGCGCCTCGAGCGTGGTGCGGCGGATGGCGCGGAGGGCGCACATGTCGGTGTAGCGCACGCCGTAGAGGGCGCCCATGAGCCGGCCCGCGACCTGGCCGGCGAGCACCTGGTGCCACAGCATGGACCCCGGGTCCCGCTTTCCTCGGGTGCGGGAGGCGATCGTGAAGTCGTGGGTGCCCTCGAGCAGCGGGCGGCAGAGGGCATGCAGCTGGTCGGGACGGTCGGCGCCGTCGCCGTCCATGAAGGCGATGATGGTGCAGCCCGGGCTGGCGGCGGCGGCGCCCATGGCACAGGCCCGGCCGTAGCCGCGCCCGGCGTCCACCACGGTGGCGCCGGCCTGGCGGGCGCGGGCCTGGGTGCCGTCCGTGCTGTTGCCATCCGCCACGATGACCTGGCCCGGGCATTGGGCCAGCACTTCCGCCACGACGGGGCCGATGGCGTCGGCTTCGTTCCAGGTGGGGATGACGACGGCCACCTGATGGAGCGCCATCAGAGGCTCCAGCGGAGCCCGCAGCCTTGGCAGGGCTTCGGCGGCTGTTCGCTCACCAGCGCGGTGCGGAAGCCCTGGTAGGCGGGGCTGTTCCACATTTCCCGGAGGCTCTGCTGCGTGGCGTCGCCGAGGGTGTAGTTCTCGTAGCCGCGCGCGCTGAAGGGGGCGATGCAGCAGGGCAGCGCTCGGCCGTGGGCCGTGAAGTACATCAGCGACCAGGGGCGGCGGCAGGTGGCCCAGGGCTTCTCGCCGGCCTGCTGCTTGAGGCTGAGGCCGGGCTCGGTGGCGCCGGACGCGTCGAGCGTGACGCCGAGCGCGGTGCCGATGGCGGAGGCCTCGGCGATGATGGCTTCCTCCTCGGCGCGGGTGCTCTCGAACAGGGATGAGTCCAGGCGGGCCAGGCCGAACCCGGCATCGTCGAACACCAGTCGCTGGAGGTGGACC